>DATJJN010000099.1:0-177611 GCA_035492135.1 Paraburkholderia sp.
CGGTCGACTTCGCGCATCGTCATCGTGATCGTCCCAGTCGCGTTCATCGCCGGCGCTCCCTGTGGATGTCCGGCGCTCAACCTACACACAACACGACATTTCTATTTAGCGGAAACCCGACATTTCTATCTGGGACCTACACCCGTTCGGTCGATAATTTATCTTATGTAAAATACGATCCGCGCCAACCCATCCACCAACCCCGTCATCGCTCAAGCACCCTCGCTGGCACTTCGTACCGTTCCGCCCCAACGGAAATGACGTCCACGTCTGCCTTTTTCGCTTCCGATACTTTCCCGCGTGTCGGCCGGTCGCCGGCTTTGCTGGCGACACCCACGACCATTCCGTCCGGCGCGAAGAAAATCGCTCGCGTTCCGCCGCCCGGCAGATGAACGACCAGCACCGCAGAGCGATCGTCGCCACGCGTGATCTCGAACCGGCACGCCCGCAGCCGCTGGCCGACGCGATGCGCGCACCGCAGCGTCCCCGACTCGCCGGCCGCCACGCCGGCTTCGTCCGGAACCGAAATCAGCGTGACGCCGTGCGCTTCGCCGACCACGCGTCCGTGCAGGTCCCGCTCGATTGCCCGCGCGCTGTCGCTGCCGCGGTCGCCCGGACAGCCAACCAGCGTCGCCATATGGTCCAGATACGCCGAAGTCGCGGGCGATTCGCCCAAGCGCCGGCATACGTCGCCCGCACTCGGGTATCCGTCGCCGAATGCGGCCAGCGACGCCGGCCAGACAAACCCGTCCGCCGTTTTCGAAACAGCAACGGCAGCGACAGCCGCCGTCATCGCCATGAGCACACGACAACGCCCAAGCGCGGTTCGCATCGATCCCTCCATCGCGTCGGCATTGCGCCTTCTATATCAGCTTTTCGCCGACGCCGATCCGGATGCGAACCCGCCCGCGCGCCGCCCTTACTGCCCCGACACCCCTACCTTCGGCGCCAGTTGCTGCGCCATCTGGTAGTGCTCCTTGATCGTCGGCAGTGCCTTTTGCGCGGCCTTTTTCAGCGAGGCGTTCTGCCCTTCCGCAATTTCCTTTTCGAACGCGGCGATCGCCTGCTTGTGCCCTTCGATCCCGACCTTCTGGACGTATGCCTGATCGAACTGCGGTCCGTGCAGCGGCTTCAGCGCGTCGAGGATCGACGTGTCCGAGTTGTCCTTCGGCACCTGCACGTTGTGCGGCGCAGCCATCTTCAGTTCCATCGTGAGCTTCGTGTGGTCCAGCATCATGTGATGGGCGAACGATTTGACATCCTTGTTATCGGTGTTGTCGCCGGCGAGCTTCGCCGCGTCGATTTCCGTCGACGACGACATCGTCGCCGCCTGCACGAAATCGCGATCGACGGACGGCAGCGGGTTCGCCGCCGTCGTCGAGGCGGCCTGCGTGGCCGCGGTCTGCGCGTAAAGCGCCGGCGCGGTCAGCGCAAAGGCGCACGCGCACGCGGCGGTCAATTTAGTAATCGGCTTCATATCGGTCCTCCGGTTCGTTTTTTGGGCGTCCGCGCACGGACGGCACTAGCGACGGCGACACGCGTCGCGCCTTCCATTTCGCAATCGATGTGCCGTCGCCGGCGGGCATGCCGCCTGCTGCACGCAACGGCGCGGCGCCGCCGTTCTTGCGCCGCCATACGATTGGAAGGTGAATCCGATGGCCCTCTCCCGCACGCATCACCGCCCGTCGGAAACGCGCGCCAAAGCGGCGCGCGCGCCGACTGAGCCGACCGGCACGCACTGGAAAGACCAACCGCCGACGGACGCGCAGTTCGACGCGCTGAAAGCCCGCGTGCTCGACGCGCTCGCGACGGTGACCTACCCGGCACGACGCGACACGCTGATCGACAGCGCGCGCGAGCACCACGCGCCCGCCGACGTCGTCGATGCGCTCGACGCGCTGCCCGACGAATCGTTCGGCAGCTTCTCGGAGGTGTCCGCGCTGATCGCCGCCCATGGATGACATCCCCGCGCCGGGTCGCGCTGCGCTCACTCGCCCGGCGCGGCCGACGCAATCGAAATCGAGCCGCAAAATGAGAACCCAGAGCATCCTGAAAGGTCATTTCCTGATCCTGCCGACCGCGATCGAAGCGGCCAACGGCGGTTTTCTCCCCTGTGTCAGCGTGATCGAGCGCGGCGCGGTCGAGCGCATCGTGTCGACGACGCAAGCGAGCACAAGCGTGCCTCGCGAGGCGGACGCGCTCGACACCGCCGCGCGAATGGCCGAGGAAATCGCCGCGGCGCTCGATTCCGAACCGGCGCACGAGTCGTGAGCGCGGCGAGGCCACACGATGTCGGTTGACGCGACCACACCGGCTGCGCATCGATGACGCGCCGCTTCGCATCCGTCGCGTGTGTCCCTGCGGCAGCGCTGGCAACGGGCGCGGCGTCAAGCGCGGCGTCAAGCGCGGCGTCAAGCGCGGCGCACGCCGACACGCCGCTCGCGTACTTCCTGCACAGCGGCGGGCCGGCGTCGCATCCGGTGCGTCTGCTCGACTGGGGGCTCGCCGCGCTGTGCGCGTTCGTGGTGGTCGCGATCGCGGCGGTGCTGGTCTATGCGGTGATACGCCGGCGCCCCGCCGGCGGCGACGATGGCCATCCCCGCGCCGACGACGAACGCGCGGCGAATCATATTGTCGGCATCGGCACGGCGGTGTCGGCGGTGCTGCTGTTCGGCGCGCTCGTCGGGATGCTGCGCGTGCTGGTCGCCGTCGCCGACCCGCCGCGCGACCCGGCGCTGACGCTGCGCGTCACCGCGTACGACTGGTGGTGGAAAGTGAGCTACCCGCAGGACGCGGGCACGGACGGCGCCGCGTTCGTCACCGCGAACGAGCTTCATATTCCGGTCGGCGAGCCGGTGCTGATCCAGCTCGACAGCGCGGACGTGATCCACGCGTTCTGGGTGCCGGCGCTCGCCGGCAAGACGCAGACGATCCCCGGCCAGACGAATCATCAGTGGATCGAGGCGGACCGGCCGGGCGTCTATCGCGGGCAGTGCACGCAGTACTGCGGCGCGCAGCACGCGCACATGGCGTTCGAGGTCGTCGCGGACCCGCCCGATGCATTCGCGCGCTGGCTCGACGCGCAGCGCCGGCCGGCCGCCGCGCCGATCTCGCCGGCCGCGCAGCGCGGCCAGCATCTGTTCGACGAACGCTGCGCCGCGTGTCACACGATCCGCGGCACCGATGCGCGCGGCGCGCAGGCGCCCGATCTCACGCATCTGGGTTCGCGCCGCCTGCTCGCGGCGGGCGAATTTCCCAACACGCCCGCGAACCTGGACACATGGATTGCGCACGCGCAGCGGATCAAGCCCGGCACGCTGATGCCGGACTTCGATCTCGCGCCCGCGGACGCACACGACCTCGACGCATGGCTCACGACGCTGCAATGAACGAATGAACCACGAATGAACCAGACGCCCTCCTCCACCACCCCCGGCGCGCCGGCGCCGCGCTCGCTGCCGTCGCTGCCGGGCCGGCGCCATCGCAGCGCGCGCTTCTCGCGCGTGCCCGACACCGGCGTCGCGCCGCTCGACGAGCAGGCACGCGAGCGCCTGCACGACCTGTGGGAAACGGAGCCGGGCTGGCGCGGCTGGCTGTCCACCGTCGATCACAAGACGATCGGGCTGCGCTACCTGGTGACGGCGTTCGCGTTCCTGCTCGCGGGCGGCGCGGAGGCGCTCGTGATGCGGGCGCAGCTCGCGCGTCCGAACGAGACGCTGTTGACGCCGGAGCAATACAACCAGCTCTTCACGATGCACGGCGTGACGATGATCTTCCTGTACGCGCTGCCGGTGCTGAGCGGGTTTTCGAACTATCTGTGGCCGCTCGTGCTCGGCTCGCGCGACATGGCGTTTCCGCGGCTGAACGCGCTGTCGTACTGGCTGTTTCTGGGCGCGGGCCTCTTTCTGTACGCGAGTTTTCCGGCGGGCGAAGCGCCGAACGCGGGCTGGTTCAACTACGTGCCGCTCGCGTCGGGCGACTACGACCCCGGACCGAACATCGACGTGTACGCGCTCGGGATGGTGCTGCTCGGCGCGTCGACGACGGTCGGCGCCGCGAACTTCGTCGTCACGCTGTTCCGGATGCGCGCGCCGGGCATGTCGATCGCGCGGCTGCCGATTCTCGTGTGGGGCACGCTGACCGCGTCGTTTGCGAACCTCGTCGCGGTGCCGGCCGTGAGCCTCGCGTTCTTCCTGCTGTGGCTCGACCGGCAGGTCGGCACGCACTTCTTCGACGTCGGCAACGACGGACGGCCGCTCCTGTGGCAGCACCTGTTCTGGATGTTCGCGCATCCGTGGGTGTACGTGGTCGTGCTGCCGGCGATGGGGATCGTGTCGGACGCGCTGCAAACGTTCTGCCGCCGACCGATCGCCGCCTATGCGGCGGTCGCGCTGTCCACCGTGGCGACGATGTTGATCGGCTTCGGCGTGTGGCTGCATCACATGTTCGCGACCGGCCTGCCGCCGCTGATGCTCGCGTTTTTCGGCGCGGCGAGCATGTTGATTTCCGTGCCGAGCGCGGTCGCGGTGTTCGCGTGGATCGCGACGATCTGGACCGGCCGCCCGATGTGGCGCACGCCGTTCCTGTACTTCGTCGCGTTCGTGCTGATGTTCGTGATCGGCGGCGTGTCCGGCGTGATGACGGCCGCCGTGCCGCTCGACTGGCAGCTCACCGACACGTACTTCGTCGTCGCGCACCTGCACTACGTGCTGCTCGGCATCAACGTGTTTCCGGTGCTGGGCGGGCTCACGTACTGGTTTCCGAAATTCACCGGCCGGATGATGAACGAGCGCTTCGGCAACTGGACCTTCTGGGTCGTGCTGACGGGCTTCAACGTCGGCTTCTTTCCGATGCACATCTCCGGGCTCCTCGGCATGCCGCGCCGCGTATACACCTACCCGGAAGGGATGGGCTGGGACACGACGAACCTGATCACGTCGATCGGTTCGTTCGTGTTCGCGATCGGCATCGCGATGTTCGTCGTCAACGCGATCGTGTCGATGCGGCGCGGCGAGCGCGCCGGGCCGAATCCGTGGCGCGGCGCGGGCCTCGAATGGTCCACCTCGTCGCCGCCGCCGCCGTACAACTTCGCGGTGCTGCCGAGCGTGCACTCGCGCGATCCGCTGTGGCAGCCGGACGCCGCCGTCGCGCGGCCCGGCTTCCTGCTGCATCAGGGCCGCGAGACGCTCGGCGTGACGCCGCTCGGCGGCGATCCGGACGTGATCCTGAAGATGCCGTCCGATTCGTATGCGCCGTTCGCGCTCGGCGTCGGCGCAGCGCTGGTGTTCGTCGGCCTGTTGCTGCATTCGCCGGTGACGGTCGCGGCGAGCACGCTGCTGTGCGGCGTCTCGCTGATCGTCTGGCTGTGGCCCGAACGCACGCTCGCGCAGCGCGAGCCGCCGACGGCCGCCGAAGCGAAGGTCGAATCCGCGCAGCAACCGGCACAGCGCGCCGATGCCGCCGACGCCGGCCATGCCACCGACGCCGCTGCCGCCGCGCCGTCCCCGCTGCCGGTCGGCAGCGCGGGCGAACACGCGGGCGGCTGGTGGGGCGTGCTCGCGCTCGTCGTCACCGAGGCGGCGCTGTTCGGCTATCTGCTGTTCGCGTACCTGTATCTCGCGTCGCAAAGCGCGCAGCGCTGGCCGCCCGAAGGGCTGCCGAAACTCGGGATGAGCGGGCTGAACACGGGCCTCTTGCTCGCGAGCAGCGTGTTCGTGTGGCTCGCGAGCCTGTTCGTGCGGCGCGCGCGCCGCTGGGCCGCGTTCGCGGTGCTCGCCGTGGCGATTGCGCTCGGCGTCGCGTTCGTCGTGATCCAGTTCGGCGAATGGCGCGATCATCCGTACGGGCTCGCGTCGAATCTGTACGGGTCGCTTTACTTCACGATCACCGGCTTTCACATCGCGCACGTGATCGCCGGCCTCGTGATGCTCGCGTGCCTTGCGCTGTGGACCGCGCTCGGCTATTTCGACGGCCGGCGCGATGCCGCGCTGACGATCGGCGGCCTGTACTGGCACTTCGTCGACGTCGTGTGGCTGTTCATTTTCAGCGTGCTCTACCTGTCGCCGCATGTGCTGAGGAGCAGCGGATGAACACGCCCGAAACGTCCTCCGCGCGGCCGCGTCCGCCGCTCGCGCTGCGTCTTTATACGTGGGCCGGGATCGTCGGCGTGCCGGCGGTCTGGACGCTGCATCTGCTCGCGTCCGCGATGCTGATCACGACCGCGTGCGCCGGCGGCGTCGTGCAGCGCAACGCGCTGTCGTGGCCGGTCGTCGAGACCGCGGTGCGGACGCTGTCGGCGCTCGCGTTCGCGCTCGCGCTCGTGTGCACGTTGCTCGCGTGGCGCGCATGGCGCGCGGCCGCCGATGCGGCGCATGCATACGCGCCCGTCAACGCGGCTTCCAGCAACGGCGAAGCCGGCGATCACGGCAAGCACCGCTTTCTCGCGTTGTCGGGGGCGATGGTGTCGGCCGGCTTCACGGTCGCGCTGATGTTTACGGCGAGCGTGATCGTCGCCGCGTCGCCGTCGCAACTGTGCGCGCCGTTCAGATGAAACGCACCGTCTCGTCCTTGCGCGCGCCGACCAGGCGCACCGCCTCCGGTTTTGCGACGCAAGAGAAGTCGCGCGCGCGGTGCGCCCCGCTCGCCGCCCCGCTCGCCGCCCCGCTCGCCGTCCCGCTCGCCGCCTTCCTCGTGCTGACGCTCGGCGGCTGCGGCAAGCAGGACACGCTCGCCGGCACGCGCCCGCCGCCCAACGACACGGAAATCGCGCGCGGCGAATATCTCGCGAAAGCCGGCGACTGCGCCGCCTGTCACGACGCGGCGAACCATGCGCCGTACGCGGGCGGCCTCGCGGTGAACTCGCCGTTCGGGCCGATCTACGCGAGCAACGTCACGCCGGACCCGGTGCACGGGATCGGCCGCTATACGCTCAAGCAGTTCGCCGATGCGCTGCGTCGCGGCGTGTCGCCGAAAAGCGGGCATCTTTATCCGGCGATGCCGTACCCGTCGTTCGCGTCGCTGAACGACGCCGATGTGACCGCGCTTTATCAGTACTTCGAATATCGCGTGAAGCCGGTCGCGAACGCGGTGCAGCCGACGCATCTGCCGTTTCCGTTCAACCAGCGCTGGACGCTCGCGATGTGGCGGACCGTGTTCTCGCGGCACGAACGCTTCACGCCGGACGCGCAACGCTCGCCGCTGTGGAATCGCGGCGCGTATCTCGTGCAGGGGCTCGGCCATTGCGGCGCGTGCCATACGCCGCGCGGTCCGGCGTACAACGAACTCGGCTACGACGAGCACAGCCCCGCGTACCTGACGGGCGGCATCCTCGATCACTGGTTCGCGCCGAACCTGTCGGGCGATCCGGCGAGCGGACTCGGCCGCTGGAGCGCCGACGACATCGCGACGTTCCTGCGCCACGGCCACAACGCGCGTTCGTTCGCGTTCGGCGCGATGGCGCCGGTGGTCGGCGAAAGCACGCGCTATCTGTCGGACAGCGATCTCGACGCGATCGCGACGTACCTGAAGTCGCTGCCGCCGCATCGGGCGTCGGGCCAGTACACCGACTCCGACGCGGCGCGCGCGGCCACCGGACAGTCGCTCGCGACCGGCTTCCCGGAGCGGCCCGGGGCCGGCGTCTATCTCGCGTTCTGCGCGCACTGCCACGGCGCCGACGGACAGGGCACGCCGGACAAGGCGTCCGCGCTCGCCGGCAGCGCGCTCGCGCTGTCGCGCGATCCGACGAGCGCGCTGCGCATCATCGTCGAGGGCAGCGAGAGCCCGGGCGACCCGCCGCGCAAGATGCCGGGCTTTCGCGGCAAGCTGACCGACGCCGAAATCGCGCAGGTGCTGAGCTTCGTGCGCGGCGCATGGGGCAACGGCGCCACGCCGGTGTCGACCGCGGAAGTCACGCGGCTGCGCGACGCGATCCATCGATAGCGCCCGCGCCTTCCTCCCATTTTTCTCGACGTACCGGTAAAGGGCGCAGACGACGCGGCGTCGTAGCGCGCGAAAGCGCGCATCGCGCGTGCCCGCAGGGCGCGAAAGCCGCCTCGGGCATGGCGCGGCGATGCGAGGTATCCGGACAGGAACGGTCGTTGCTTGAATCTCGCGCACAACGGCTCGTCCGACCCGCGAACTCAAGCGAACTCAATAACCCAGCGAACCTCAAGTCAAGGAACGCCATGCCGCCCCCCACTCTCGCATTGCACACCCGGCAGCACCTCGCGCTGACGCCGCGTCTGCAACAGGCGGTGCGCCTGCTGCAACTGTCGGCGCTCGAATTCCAGCAGGAATTGCGCGAAGCGCTCGAAACCAATCCGTTCCTCGAATACGCGCCTCCTTCGCAGGACGAATCATCGACGCCGAACGCGGACGGCGCCGAGCCGCCGATCGACGGCGCCGCCGCCGCGCCGGCCGACGACACCGCGATTGCCCGCGAAACGCCCGAAGCGTTGCCCGACGCGCTGCCCGACGACGGCAGCTATCCCGAGCCGGCGGACATGCCGCTGCGCTCGTCGTCGGGATCGTCGGCCACCCGCGACGCCGACGACTTCGCCGCCGATCCGTCGGACTGGACCAGCATGCAACTGACGCTGCACGAGCAGTTGCACGCGTCGCTGCGTCTATCGCGAATGGAAGGCCGCGACCGCGTGGCCGCGACCGTCATCATCGAAGCGCTCGACGACGACGGCTATCTGCGCCAGGACCTCGCCGACCTCACGCAGGTCGCCGACCTGATGCCGCCGCTGACCGAAGCCGAACTGCGCGTCGCGCTGCGCGCGGTGCAGTCGCTCGACCGGCCCGGCATCGGCGCGCGCTCGCTCGGCGAATGCCTCGCGCTGCAACTCGAAGCGCTGCCCGCGTCGACCGAGGGACGCGACCTCGCACACGAGATCGTCACGCATCATCTCGAACGCCTCGCGCGCCGCGAGCACGGCGAGCTGCAACGCCACCTCGGCTGCGATGCGGAGACATTGCGCGTCGCGACGGCGCTCGTGCGCCGGCTCGATCCGCGGCCGGGCAACGAGTACGGCCGCGCGGACGGCGGCTATGTGATTCCGGACGTGATCGTGCGGCAGGTGCGCAACCGGCTCGTCGTGTCGATCAATCCCGCGGTGATGCCGCGCGCGCGCATTCATTCGCTGTACGCGGAGTTGTACGCGCAGTCCGGCGACGGCGCGCGCACGCCGCTCGCGCAGCAACTGCAGGAAGCGCGCTGGCTGATCCGCAACGCGCACAAGCGCTGTCAAACGATCCTGCGCGTCGGCGAATGCATCGTCGCGCGCCAGAAGGCGTTCTTCCAGTACGGCGAAATCGCGCTGCGCCCGCTGCAACTGCGCGACGTCGCCGACGAACTCGGGCTGCACGAATCGACGATCTCGCGCGCGACCGGCAACAAGTACATGGCGACGCCGCGCGGCATCTTCGAATTCAAGCGCTTTTTCCCGCGCGAGCTGGAAACGCAGAGCGGCGGCACGTGTTCGGCGGCGGCCGTGCGCGCGCTGATCACCGAGATGATCGCGGCCGAGGACCGGCGCGAGCCGCTGTCCGACGTCGTGCTCACGCGGATGCTCGCCGAACAGGGCGTGGTCGTCGCGCGTCGCACCGTCACGAAATATCGTCAGCTGATGAAGATGCCGCCGGCCGACATGCGCAGGCAGCCATAGCGCGACGAGCCCGTCCTCTTTCGCCCTGTCCCGTGCGTGGAGCCAACATGCGTGTATCGATCCTCGTGAACAGCGCAGATCCCACCGCGTGCCACGATTACGCGTTGCTGTGGCTCGACCCCGCGCAACGCGTATGGACGCGGCAGGCGTGCGTCGGCATCGCGCTGCCGACGGAAGGCGCGATCGTCGACACCGGCGATGCGACGCGCCTGACCGACGCGATCGGGCAAGCCGACGCGCTGCTGACGCTCGGCCGCTTTCAACTCGACGCGCGCGAGCAGTTGACGGCGATCCTCGGCACCGCGACCTGGTTCTCGCTCACGCGCCACGCGAACGTGAGCGGCATGTGGCATCTGCGCGCCGTCGAGCGCGATCCGCAGACGCCGGGACGCCGTCGCGCGCCAGGCGGCGGCCACGCGCGGCCGCCGGGGCATCCGCCCGGCGCGTCGGCGCATCACGAATGCCGCTGAACCGGCACACGAGGTCACGGCGATGCGCATCGATACCGACACGTCGGCCGCCAACACCGGGCCGGCCCCGCGAACCGGCGCGACCGGTCCGCAACGGCGCCGACGCGCACCGTCGCGCCCGGCGTCGGCGCGCAAGCGCTCGCGGCCGCTCGCGGAAACCCGCGCCGCGGTCCCCGCCGCCCTGCTCGCGGCCGATGCGTCGACGAACGCACGCCGCGCGGCCACGCGGCTCACGCGCAGCAGCGATCGGGCGCCCGGCTACACGCGCCGCCTGATCGGCAAGCGCTTCGCGTACTTCGACAGCGACGGCGCGCGCATCCGCGACGCGGACACGATCGCGCGGATCGACTCGCTCGCGATTCCGCCCGCGTACACGGACGTATGGATCTGCGCCGACGCATGCGGCCATCTGCAGGCGACCGGCCGCGATGCGCGCGGACGCAAGCAGTATCGATATCACCCGAGCTGGCGCGATCAGCGCGACCGCGACAAGTTCGCGAAGCTCGCGGGGTTCGCCGACGCGCTGCCGCGCATCCGCGCGCGCGTCGCGGCCGGTCTGCGTCTCGCCGGGCTGCCGCGCGACAAGGTGATCGCGGCGATCGTGCGGCTCCTCGACAGCACGCTGGTGCGCATCGGCAGCGACGAGTACGTGCGCGACAACGCATCGTACGGGCTGACGACGCTGCGCAAACGCCATCTGCGCACCGACGGCAGCGCGCTGAAACTGTGCTTCAACGGCAAGCACGGGATCGGCCACGAGATCGCGGTGACGGACCCGCGCGTCGCACGCGTCGTCCGGCGCTGCGCGGAACTGCCGGGACGCGAGCTGTTCCGCTACGTGGACGGCGACGGCACGCGCAAGGTCACCGCCGCCGACGTCAATGCATGGCTGCACGAGGCGGGCGGCGACACGTTCACCGCGAAGGATTACCGGACGTGGGCCGCGAGCGCCGTCGCGCTCGCGTTGCTGCGCGTGGCCGCGCCGCCGGCGAGCCAGCGCGCCGCGCGCCGCGCCGTGATGGAGGCGACGCGCGAAGTGGCCGCGCTGCTGCGCAATACGCCGGCAGTCTGTCGCAACAGCTACATTCATCCGGCGGTCGTCGACGCGTTTGCGTCGGGCGCGCTGCCGTCGCTACGCTGCCGCATCCGGCGCGCGGGGCTCAGCGACGAAGAACGGAGGCTCGCGACGCTGCTCGACGCGTGCACGCCGCGCTGACGGCGCACGCGATGCGCGCCGCGGCACGCCCGCGCCCACGGCCTCACGCCTCATAGGCCGCCATCACGAGCCACATGTCGCGCCCTTCCGCGCGCACTTCGGTTGCGAGCGCGTACGGCGCGTGCGGATCGCACATCTCGCGCAGCATGGCCTGCGCGAGTTCGCCGTCGTCGACCACGCGGTTGCCGGCCGGACGCACTTCCTCCTTGCCCTCGAACATGCGGTGACTGCTCCAGTACACGAGCGGTTCTTCCTTCCAGCGCCTGAAACACGCCTTCACGTGCTCGAAGTCGCCGCCACAGATGTTCACCTGGTAATGAACCCGAGAGCTCCGGGACGAACGGCTCGGCACGTCGCCCTGCGACGTCGGCCCTGAACTGAAACGCACAGTCATCGCTGTCCTCTCCTGCGTCACGCGGTGCGCAACGCTCTAAATCGTGCAAGACCCGCTTTCGCCACGCAAAAACGGCTAATCCTTCGCCCCCCGCGGCGGCGCGGGCGCCGGCGTGACCGCCGGTCCCGTCAGCGCACCACCCGCGCCGCTCGCGCCCACCGGCCCGGCCACGCCGGCCGTATTGGGGGCGCTCTCCTCTGCGCGCTCACAGCCGCCGGTCGCGGCGGCCGTGAGCGCGAGCGCAATCATCATCAGTACACCGGCATGGCGCCTCGTCGTCGGTTTCATCGCGTCGCTCCCCGTTATGGTCGGTGACACCGTCCGCGGTGCAACGCCCATTCCCGAGCATTCGCGCCCAACGGCGCGCATCCGGCGGGACGCAAGCGTCCGCGGAATGGCTGGTGCTTCTCCGAATACGCAGCATCCGCTTTTATCGTCGGAAGAAGCGCGCGCTAAAAATGCCGCGCCGCTGAACCGAACAAACGGAGAACCATCATGACCCAGCACTCGAAGTCCCACGCCAGCTCGCAGACGCAAGCCCCGACGCCGGTCGAGATCCAGAAGGCGCTCGGCGGCGTCGATTACCCGGCGAGCCGCGAAAGCCTCGTCGATACCGCGCGGCACCATCACGCCGACAAGGCGATCGTCGAACTGCTCGGCCGCCTGCCGTCGCATCGCTACGAGAGCCCTGCGGACGTGTCGAAGGACATCGCGCGGCTGCGCTGACCCGAAGCGGCGCGCCGCAAGGCGGCCGCCGCTTCGACGTTCCGGCGCGCCGTCCCCGCGCGGGCAGGCGCACCTTGTTCCCCCGGGAAATGGAGTCGATCAGGAGGCCGACATCATGACCACATCCGGCACCCACAGTCATCGCGGCACGTCCGCCCGTCACCGACGCCGCCGCAGCTCGAGCCGCGCCGCGCCGGCCAAACGCTGGTCGCGCGCGGTGAACGAACGCAGCGATGCGATGGACATCGAGCCCGACATCTTCAAGCAAGGCAACGCGCGCGAGATCGCCGCCTCGCTCAAGCGCTCGTCCACCGCGAGCCGCCGGCGCAAGGGCACGCCGTTTCAATCCGCGATGTCGATGCTGAATTTCCATATCAACCGCGCGGGCCGCAACTTGCCCAAGGCGCGGCGCAACACGCTGCAAAGCGCCAAACGCGAGCTTCGCGTCGCCTTCGGACGCAAGCCATGAACGCGCACCACGACGACGCCGCCGGCGACGGCCCACGCCGGCGGCCGGGAACGCGCCTTGCGAGAGAGATCGAAATGTCCGCGCGCAACGCAACGCCGCGCGCGGACCAGGAACAACGGCGCGGCGCCCACGCAGGCGGTCGCGCCCAACCGCCCGAGTCGCGCAGGCGCGCGGGCGCGGCCGCGCAAGAGACGGCCTTGGGGAGCAACTGGATGGCAACCGTACTGCTCGTCGACGACGACACCAACGCGTTGTGCGCGCTGAAGGAACTCGTGGGCCAGGAAGGTTATCGGGTCCGCACCGCGACGAACGGCGCGCTCGCGCTGCGCACGGCGATGGTCGAACCGCCCGACGTGGTCGTGACCGACTGCATGATGCCGGAAATGGACGGAATGGACCTGTCGCGCGCGATGCAGCATCAGCGCGCGCTCGCGAACGTGCCTGTGGTGCTCGTGTCCGCGCTGGTCACGCCGCCGCCGGACCTGCATGCGGCCGGCTTCCTGCGCAAGCCGTTCGCAGTGTCGCAACTGCTCGAAATCCTCGACCGGCTGGTGCCGTCGTAACGGCACATGACGGCCCCGCCTCTTCACGACGCCAAGGACGACGCCATGCTGAACGATCTTCAAGGCCGCTGCCGCGACGCCGCCGACCGCTGTGCGGCGGCGTGCGTGCAGTGCGCGTCGGCGTGCATCGCCGAGCATCATGTCGACGAGATGGAAAAGTGCATCCGGCTCGACTTCGATTGCGCGGCGATCTGCCGGCTGCTGTCGGACGCGCTCGCGCGCGACAGCGAATTCGCGACCGACTACGCGGAACTGTGCGCCCGCCTGTGCGGGCTGTGCGCGGACGAATGCTCGCGGCACGCGGCGGACCACTGCAAGGCGTGCAGCGACGCGTGCCGTTCGTGCGCCGACGCGTGCCGCGCGATGATGTAAGCAAAGCACGGGGCACGCACGATGCGGCACCCACGGTGCGAGCCGTTGTTTTGCCGGCTCGAACACCGTTTTCGGAGAACCTCGTGAATATCTTGCATGGAAGTCACCGCGCGCTCGAAAGCGCGCTGTCGATCACCGGCATCGTGGCATTCGAATGTGCGCTGGTCGCGGGCGTACTGCTCGCGCTTCATATCGACCCGGGTCTATAGCCCTTTCACTTTGTCGCTGGAACCTTGCCGCGCCGCCTGCACGATCGCATCGATCAGCGTGTCGGGCGGCACGGGCTTGCGTAGATGGCCGGCGAACTGCGCGTCCATGTCGGGTCGCGGCCCGCCCGGCTGGGCGTCTTCCGCGTACCCGGTCAGCGCGATCGCAGGCAGCCGCGCATGACGGCCGTCCGTACGCGACTGCTCGCGCTGCGATTCGAGCACCCGCACGGCGGCCACGACGTCGCGGCCATCCTCGCCGTCGTTCAGCACGAGGTCGCACAGCAGCACGTCCGGCCACGCGGCGCGCGGCGTTTCGCGCAGCCGCGCGAGCACGTCGGCGCCGCTCGCGGCCACGCCGACCGTCGCGCCCTGCATTTCCAGCAGCGCTTCGAGCGCGTCGCGCGTTTCCTCCTGGTCGTCGAGCACCATCACCGACAGCCCGTCGAGCGCGCGCGGCGCCGCCTCCGCGCCCTCCGGCACGGGCGCCACCGCGACCACCGGCAGCACGACCGCATAGCCGATGTGCGCGCCGTCGTGGTCCGGCGCGAGCGTAAAGGTCGCGCCCGCATCGCGCAGCGCGGCCTCGATGCGTTCGGCGTCGCGCTCGTCGAGCGGCGCGGGCCGGCCGGCGCCGCCCGCGACGCGCATCACCGCATGATTGGCGTCGCGCCGCGCGTCGAGTTCGATCCGCGTGCCGCGCGGCGCGTGATCGATTTCGTTTTCGACAAGTTGCAGCAGCGCCTGCCGCAATGCGTCGGCGTCGGCGGCGACGAACGCGAGATCTTCCGGCGCGCTCACGCCGATCTGCACGCCCGACGCGGCCGCATCGTCGCGCAACTGGCCCGCGACCCACGCGGCGAGCGCGGCCGCCTGCACCGGCCGCGACGCGAGCCGCCGCTCCGCGTGTTCGAGATCGCCCTGCTGCCACTGCATCGCCCACATCTTCGCGTACACGCCGTCGCGCGCGAGCAGATCCGCGTGCGCGCCCTGCTCGACGATGCGTCCGTGCTCCATCACGAGGATCTGGTCGGCGTCGACGACCGTCGAGAGCCGGTGCGCGATCACGATCGTCGTGCGGCCCTGCGCGAGCCGCGTCAGTTCGCGCTGGATCGCGCGCTCCGAGCGCGTGTCGAGCGCCGACGTCGCCTCGTCGAACACCATGATGCGCGGGTCCTTCAGGATCGCGCGCGCAATCGCGATCCGCTGCCGCTCGCCGCCCGACAGCCGCACGCCGCGCTCGCCGACGCGCGTGTCGTAGTGGTCCGGCAGCCGCTCGATCAGCTCGTCGAGCTGCGCGGCGCGCGCGGCGCGCACGACGTCGGCGCGCGTCGCGCTCGGGCGTCCGTACGCGATGTTGTAAGCGATCGTGTCGTTGAACAGCACGGTGTCCTGCGGCACGATGCCGATCGCGTCGCGCAGGCTCTTTTGCGTGACCGTCGACAGATCCTGCCCGTCGATCTCCACGCTGCCGTGCAGCGGTCCGTAGAAGCGGAACAGCAGCTTCATCAGCGTGGACTTGCCCGACCCGCTGCCGCCGACGACCGCGAGCGTGCGCCCCGGCGCCGCGACGAAGTCGATGTCGCGCAACACGATCCGCGCCGGGTCGTAGCCGAAGTCGACGCGCGTAAAGCGCACCTCGCCCTGCGACACGACGAGCGGGTGCGCGGCCGGCGCGTCGACGTCCTCGCCGGCCGTGCCGCGAACCGACAGGATCCCGAACATTCGCTCGATGTCGACGAGCGCGTCGTTCGCCTCGCGAAACACGAAGCCGAGCGTGTTCAGCGGCGCGCACACCTGGATGATGTACGCGTTCACGAGCACCAGATCGCCGACCGTCATGTGATGCAGCGCGACCTGCTGGACCGCGAGCAGCATCGTCGCCGCGATGCCCGCCGCGATCACGAGGCTCTGGCCGATGTGCAGCGCGGTCAGCGCGCGCTGGTTCGCGAGCCGCGCGTCGACCCAGTGGTCGAGCACGCCGCGCAGCCGGTCGACCTCGTGCTGCTCGCTCGAAAAGTACTTGACGGTATCGTGATTGAGCAGACTGTCGACGAGCCGGCTGTCCGCGGTCGCTTCGAGCCGGTTCACCTCGCGCTGGAACACGAGCCGCCGCCGCGCGAAGATCGACGTGTGCACCGCATAGCAGGCGAACGTCGCGCCGATCACGAGCACGAACATCGCCGAATAGCGGTTCGCGACGATCGCGATCACCACGCCGATTTCGAGCGCCGTCGGCAGCACCGCGAACAGCGCGGTGCCGAGCAGAAAGCCGATGCCGTCCGAGCCCTTTTGCACGTCGCGAACGATCCCGCCCGTCTCGCGGCCCGCATGAAAGCGCGCGCCGAGCCGGTGCAGGTGCGCGAACGTGCGTTCTCGAAACGACGCGACCGCGCGCTGCGTGACGATGCTGAACGCGACGTCGCGCGCCTCGGACAGCGCATCGCCGAGAAACCGCAGCAGCGCATACGCGAGCACGAGGAACACCGGCACGACGACCAGCACCGGCACGTGCGCGAGCCCGTCGACCAGATGCTTGAGCGCAATCGGCACCGCCACCGCGCACAGCCGGCCGACCACCATCAGCGCGGCCGCGGCGAACGTCGCGCCGCGGTACTGCCACAGCGCGTGCACGAAATCGCTCGCGATCTGGCGTTTCACCGCGCGCTGCGTGTGTCGGTCGAATGCGGCGCTCATCGACAGGGCCTCCAGGCTCGACGGCCTCAAAGCCGCATCGCAGGCAAGGCGCGCGCCCGACGGCCCGCAAATTTGCCGCTGCGCGCCACGGCCGGCGAGCCGCGTATTTACAAGCGCCATGTAAAAACAGGGAATGCCACAGCGCTTCCCGGCACACGAGCCGGTTCCGGGCGGGTTCCAATCCGCATCGAAGCGGTCTGGACACGCGCGAGGCAAGCATCGAGCGGCGCGCAAAAGCCCGCCGCGCGCGGCTTTGCGCGCCTGGCACAGCGTCTGCTGGACGGTGGGGACGCGGCGTCGATGCGCGGCGCGCCCACTCAGACACACCCAGACATTCTCGCGAAGGAACCGTCCATGAAAATCGCCCTCGTCAGTGAACACGCTTCGCCGCTCGCCGTCGCGGGCGGCGTCGATACCGGCGGACAGAACGTCTATGTCGCCCACGTCGCGCGCCAGCTCCATCGCGCCGGGCATCAGGTGGACGTGTTCACGCGGCGCGATCGCGCGCTGTTGCCGCTCGCGTCGGACATGGACGGCGTGCGCGTGATCCACGTGCCCGCGGGGCCGCCGATGCAGTTGCCGAAGGAGCGTCTGCTGCCGTACATGGGCGCGTTCGCGGACTTCCTGACCGGTTTCTGCCGCAAGGAGCGCCGCCCGTACGACGTGATGCATGCGAACTTCTTCATGTCGGGGCTCGCCGCGCTGAAGGTGAAGGACGCGCTGAACCTGCCGCTCGTCACGACGTTCCATGCGCTCGGCCGCGTGCGTCGCAAACATCAGGGCGCGAGCGACGGCTTTCCGGACGAGCGCTTCGCGATCGAGGACGAACTCGTGCGCCGCTCGGACCGCGTGATCGCCGAATGTCCGGCCGACGAAGCCGATCTGGTCGAGCTGTACGGTGCGGATGCGAGCCGGATCTCGATCGTCGCGTGCGGCTTCGATCCGGGCGAATTCCATCCGGTCGATCGCAACGAAGCGCGCGACGCGCTCGGCTGGCCGCGCGACGCGTTCACGGTGCTGCAGCTCGGCCGCCTCGTGCCGCGCAAGGGCATCGACAACGTGGTGGCCGGCGTCGCCGCGCTGCGCCGGCTGCATGGCGCGCGCGCGCACCTGTACGTGGTCGGCGGCGATTCGGAGACCCCGAACGAAATCGCGACGCCGGAAATCGCGCGGCTGCGCGGCATCGCGCACCGCTGCGGGATCGACGACCAGGTGACGTTCGTCGGGCGCCGCGACCGCTCGCTCTTGCGCTACTACTACAGCGCGGCGGACGTGTTCGTCACGACGCCGTGGTACGAACCGTTCGGCATCACGCCGGTCGAGGCGATGGCGTGCGCGACGCCGGTGATCGGCGCGAACGTCGGCGGCATCCGCCATACGGTGCGCGACGGCGAGACCGGTTTTCTGGTGCCGTCGCGCGATCCGGACGCTCTCGCCGCGCGCCTCGACGCACTGCGCGCCGACCCGGAGCGCGCCCGCGCAATGGGCGAAGCGGGCCGCGCGCGCGCGAACGCGCAGTTCACGTGGCGCGGCATCGCGCGCGAACTCGAAGACGTGTATCTGCAGGTCGCGCCCCCTCGCGCCGAGGCGCCGCGCGAAGCCCGTGTCGCGGCCGCGGGCGGCGCCGCGCTGCGTGCGTTCGGCTAGACGGGGCCGCTCATGCCGACTGCCCACGCCGCGGCCATGCCGCCCAGCCCCGCCGTGTTCCTCGACAAGGACGGCACGCTGCTCGACGACGTGCCGTACAACGTCGACCCCGCGCGCATGCGCTTCGCGCCCGGCGCGGCCGACGCGCTCGCGATCCTCGCGCGCCATCCGCTGCGCCTCTTCGTCGTCAGCAATCAGGCCGGCGTCGCGCTCGGCCGCTTTCCGCCTGCGGCGCTCGACGGCGTGAGAGCGCACTTGCACGCGATGTTCGCGTCGTGCGGCGCGACGCTGTCCGGTGTCTACTTCTGCCCGCATCATCCGCGGGGCTGCGTGCCGCCGTACGCGCGCCGCTGCGACTGCCGCAAGCCGGCGCCCGGCCTCATCGAGCGCGCCGCGCGCGAGCACGGCGTCGATCTCGCGTCGAGCTGGATGGTCGGCGACATCCTCGACGACATCGAAGCCGGCAACCGCGCGGGCTGCCGCGCGATCCTCGCGGATTGCGGCAACGAGACCGAGTGGCAGGCCACGCCCGCGCGCGTGCCCTATGCGTTCGTGACGAACCTGCGCGACGCCGCGCAGATGATCGTCGACACGTTCGAACACGAACGACATCGGCCGCGCTACCCGCGCGCGCCCGCGGAGGCCGCATGGCAATGAACACGACGCCGTTCGCGATTGCGCCGCGCACGCCGCACGCGGGGCCGCGCCGGATCGACACGCCGCCGGTGCCGTGGGGCGACGACGTGAAGCGGATCCTGTGCGTACGGCTCGACCATCTCGGCGACGTGCTGATGACGACGCCCGCGCTGCGCGCGCTGCGCGAGTCGGCGCCGGGCCGGCATCTGACGCTCTTCGCGTCGCCGGCCGGCGCGGCGATCGCGCCGTATCTCGCCGACATCGACGATCTGATCGTGTACGACGCGCCGTGGGCGAGCCCGGCGCCGCAAGGCTCGCCGCACGACCACGCGGCGATGATCGAGCGTTTGCGCGACGGCGGCTTCGATGCGGCGGTCATCTTCACCGTGTACAGCCAGAATCCGCTGCCGGCGGCGACCGTGTGCTTCCAGGCGGGCATCGCGCGGCGGCTCGCGCATTGCCGCGAGAACCCGTACTCGCTGTTGACCGACTGGATCGTCGAGCCCGAGCCGCATGCGAGCGTGCGTCACGAAGTCGAGCGGCAACTGGCGCTCGTCGAGGCGGTCGGCGCGCGCACGTCGGACCCGCGCATGCGCATCGTCGTGCGCGACGAAGATCGCGACGCGCTGCGTGCCCGGCTCGCCGCGCACGGCATCGCGGGCGACGAGCCGCTCGTCGTCGTGCATCCGGGCGCAACGGCCGCGTCGCGACGCTACGCGAGCGACAAGTACGCGCGCGCACTCGATGAACTGACGCGCGCCGACGACTGCCGCGTGCTGCTCACCGGCACCGCTGACGAAGCGCCGCTCACGCGCGCGATCGCCGACGCCGCGCAACCGGCGACGCGCGCGCGGCTCGTCGATTTCGCGGGCGCGTTCGCGCTCGGCGAATTCATCGCGCTGCTCGATTCGGTGGACCTGCTGATCGCGAACAACAGCGGGCCCGTGCATATCGCGGCGGCGCTCGGCACGCCGGTCGTCGACCTGTATGCGCTGACGAACCCGCAGCACACGCCGTGGCGCACGCCGCATCGTCTGCTGTATCGCGACGTCGCGTGCCGCTGGTGCTATCGCGGCGAGTGTCCGGTCGGGCATCACGCGTGCCTGCAAGGCGTCGAGGCCGACGAAGTCGCGAACGCCGCGCTCGACCTGCTGCGCGACACGCGGCAGCGCCGCATCGCCGCGCAGACGGCGGCCGACGACGCGCGCCTCGCGTAGCGAACCGCTCAACCCACGTGGACGACAGGGAAACGCCTATGTACACCCTCGGAATCAATGCGGTCTATCACGACAGCGCGGCCGCGCTGATGCGCGACGGCGTCGTGCTCGCGGCCGCCGAAGACGAACGCTTCACGCACGTGAAGCACGCGAAGCGGCCGGTGCCGTTCTCGACGTGGCAACTGCCGTTCGACGCGATCGACTACTGCCTGAAGGCGGCCGGCATCACGCTTGCGGACGTCGATCACGTCGCGTACTCGTACGACCCGGCCCTCTTCCCCGGCATGCCCTCCGGCAAGCCGCCCGCGACGGTCGCGCTGCCGTTCGATCCGTCGCGCGCGAAGGCGCAGGCGAACGGCTCGCCGTGGGACCCGCTCTTTCTCGCGTACATCGTGAACGCGAAGGCGCAACTGCTGGACGGCGCGCCGCATCATCTGCGGCGGCGCTTTGCGGGCGTCGATCGCGAACACGGGTTCGAATGGCACTTCGTCGAACACCATCTCGCGCACGAGGCGAGCGCGTTTCTCGCGAGCCCGTTCGCCGATGCCGCCGTGCTGACGATGGACGGCCGCGGCGAAGGCGTGACGACCAGCCTCGGCGAATTCAGAAGCGGCGCGTACAGGCGGCTCACGCAGGTCGAGCTGCCGCATTCGCTCGGCCTGCTGTACGAACAGGTGACCGGGTGGCTCGGCTTTCTGCACTCGTCCGACGAGTACAAGGTGATGGCGCTCGCGTCGTACGGCAAGCCCGTGCACGCGGACGCGTTTCGCGAGATCGTCCGCTATCGCGGCAACGGGCACTACACCGTGGCCGAGCCGGAACTGGTGAAGCGCTTCGGCCCGCCGCGCGAACGCGGCGGCCCGCTCGAGCAGCGCCACTTCGACATCGCGTGCTCGCTGCAGCGCGTGCTCGAAGAGACAGTGCTCGAACTCGCACGCTGGCTGCACGCGCGCACCGGGCTCGACAAGCTGTGCATGGCGGGCGGCGTCGCGCTCAACTGCGTGATGAATTCGTTCGTGCGCGACCACGGCCCGTTCGACGAAGTGTGGGTGCAGCCCGCCGCGGGCGACGCGGGCACCGCGCTCGGCGCCGCGCTATGGACCGACTACCGGCTGCGCGCGGACGCGGCGCCCGACGGCAAGCCGGTGCGCCACTGGACGATGGATCACGCGTATCTCGGCCCCGAGTACGGCGACGAGGAAATCGAGGCGTTCCTGAAGTGGTCGAAGACGCCGTACACGCGCCTCACCGACGTCGCGAACGAAGCGGCGCAACTGCTCGCGGACGGCAACGTGATCGGCTGGTATCAGGGGCGCACCGAGTTCGGCCCGCGTGCGCTCGGCGCGCGCTCGATACTCGCATCGCCGGTCGATCCGGGGATGCAGGCGAAGCTCAACGAGATCAAGGACCGCGAGGACTTCCGGCCGGTCGCGCCGGTCGTGCTCGAAGAGCAGGCGTCCGAATGGTTCGTCGGCGCGGGCCGCGCGCCGTTCATGCTGTTCGTGTTCGACGTGCGCCCCGAGAAGGCCGAGCGGATTCCGGCCGTGCGGCACGTCGACGGCACCGCGCGCGTGCAGACGGTGAATCGCGCGCAGCATCCGCTCTATTACGACCTGATTGCCGCGTTCTTTGCGCGCACCGGCGTGCCGGTGCTCGTGAACACGTCGTTCAACACGCGCGGCGAGCCGATGGTGAACTCGCCGCGCGACGCGCTCGAATCGTTCTGGACGTCGCCGCTCGACGCGCTCGTAATCGGTCCGTTCCTCGTGCGCAAGGCGCGCGCGTCGGCATAAGGAGCGACGATGAATCGACGCGTGAAACCCGCCGACGTCGAAGCCCGCGAGCCGCGCACGATCGGCGCGGACGAACCGGTGAACGACGGCTATCCGGGCGCGCTGCTCGCGCATCTGGACGTGTCGGTGGTCGTGCCGACGTGGCGTCGCCCCGACCTGCTGCGCACCTGTCTCGATGCGCTCGTGCGGCAGGACTACGATCCGGCGCGCTACGAAATTATCGTGTGCGACGACGGGCCCGATGACGCGACGCGTCGGGCCGTCGAAGCGTTCGCGGCCGAACATCGGCCGCGCGCCCTCGCGATCCGCTATGTCGCGGTCACCGCGACGCAAGGGCCGGCCGGCGCGCGCAACGCCGGCTGGCGCGCGGCGCGCGCGCCGCTGATCGCGTTCACCGACGACGACACGCAACCGGCCGCCTGCTGGCTGCGCGCGGGCGTCGCCGCGCTGGAGCGCGCGGATGCCGCCGCGGGCCGCATCGTCGTGCCGCTGCGCGACACCCCGACCGACTACGAACGCGACGCGAGCGGCCTCGCGCGCGCGGAATTCGCGACCGCGAATGCGTTCGTGCGGCGCACGCGGCTCGCGCAGACGGGCGGCTTCGACGAGCGCTTCACCGCGGCGTGGCGCGAGGACTCCGACCTGCAGTTCACGCTGCTGCGCGCGGGCGCGCAGGTCGTGCGCGCGGACGACGCGCTCGTCGTGCATCCGGTGCGGCCCGCGCGTTGGGGTGTGAGTCTTGCGCAGCAGAAGAAGAGCCGCTACGACGCGCTGCTCTATCGCAAGCACCCGGACCTGTACCGGCAGCGGATCGCATCCGGGCCGCCGCTCCTCTACTACTCGATCCTGTGCGCGGCGCTGTGGGTGCTCGTCGCGTTTCTGTTCGAACGCGCGGACGTCGCTATCGCCGCATTCGCGGTGTGGCTCGTGTTGACCGGCGGGTTCTGCGTGGTCCGGCTGCGCGGCACGCGGCTTTCGGCGGCGCATATCGCCGAGATGGCGTGGACGTCCGTGTGGATCCCGTTTCTGTCGATCTACTGGCGGCTCAACGGGGCGGTCCGTTATCGCGTGTGGTTTCTATGACGTTTTTCGACGCTATTGCAGCGAGGTTCGACCGATGACGACCTTCATCGACGCCGTGGCTCCCCGACGCATCGCGGTGTTCCGCGCGCTGCAGCTCGGCGATCTGCTGTGCAGCGTCCCCGCATTGCGCGCGTTGCGCGCCGCGCTGCCTGATGCGCACATCACGCTGATCGGGTTGCCGTGGGCACGCGCGTTCGCCGCCCGCTACGCGGAGCTGATCGACGCGTTCGACGCGTTTCCCGGCGCACGCGGCTTTCCCGAGCAAGCGGAAGACGAAGCGCACCTGAGCGCGTTCGTCGACGCGATGCGCGCACGGCGCTTCGATCTCGCGATCCAGCTTCACGGCAGCGGCGGCATCGCGAATGCGCTCGTTGCCCGCTTCGGCGCGCGCGCGCTCGCCGGTTTTTCGCAGCCGGGCGAGACGCCGCCGCGCGGCTTGTTCGTTCCATGGCCCGATACGCTGCCCGAGCCCGAGCGCTACAACGTGCTGATGCGCGCGATGGGCGTCGACGCGGCGAGCGCCGCGCTGTCGTTCCCGCTGACACCCGAGGACGTCGACGACTACGACGCGCTCGCCGCGCGCCACGGCCTGCATCCGGAGCGGCTCGTGCTCGTGCATCCGGGCGCGCAGCTACCGTCGCGGCGCTGGCCCGCCGACCGCTTCGCCGCCGTCGCCGACGACCTCGCCGCCGACGGCTGGCAGATCGCCGTGACCGGCACGGCCGCGGAGGTCGAGCTGACCGCGCAAGTGGTCGGCGCGATGGTGCGGCCTGCGCAACATCTCGCCGGCGAGACGTCGCTCGGTTCGCTCGCCGCGCTCGTCGCGCACGCGCGGCTCGTCGTGTGCAACGACACCGGACTGTCGCACGTCGCCGCCGCGATGCGCACGCGCAGCGTCGTCGTCGCGTCCGGCAGCGACACGCGGCGCTGGGCGCCGCTCGATCACGACCGCCATCACGTGCTCGCGGACTGGCCCGCGTGCCGCCCTTGCATGTTCCGCGACTGCCCGTACGGGCACCCGTGCGCGCTGAACATCGGCATCGAGTCGGTCGCGGCGCATGCACGCGCGCAACTGCGGCACGCGGCAGACGCCTCCGCCTTCAACGACACCTCCCCGCCGCTTTCGCGGGCGTATGCCGAACCCCGACCGCACCACGGAGGTCCGCGATGCTGATGCACCGTTCCGGTCCGCTGCGCGTGCTGACATGGCACGTGCACGGCAACTATCTGTACTACCTGACCCAGGCGCCGCACGAATTCCACGTCGTGACGAAGCACGGCCGCCCGCCCGGCTATGCGGGCCGCGCGGGCGTGCTGCCGTGGGGGCCGAACGTGCACGAAGTCGACGCGTCGGAAGTCGCGTCGCGCGAGTTCGACGTGATCGTCTACCAGCACCGCAGCCACTGGGACGACGACCGTCATCGCCTGCTGTCCGATGCGCAGCGGCGTCTGCCGCGCGTGTACGTCGAGCACGATCCGCCGCAGGAGGCGCCGTTCGCGCAGCGCCACTGGGTCGCCGATCCCGGCACGCTGCTCGTGCACGTGACGCCGTTCAACCAGCTGATGTGGGACAGCGGCGACACGCCGACGCGCGTGATCGAACACGGCGTCGTCGTGCCGGACGGCGTGCGCTACACCGGCGAGAAGCCGTGCGGGATCGTCGTCGTCAATCATCTGCGCGAGCGCGGACGGCGGCTCGGCGCCGACGTGTTCCAGAACGCGCGCACGCAGGTGCCGCTCGATCTCGTCGGGATGGATGCGCAAAGCCTCGGCGGCATCGGCGAGATTCCGAATCTCGACCTGGCGGCGTTCTGCTCGCGCTATCGCTTCTTTTTCAATCCGATCCGCTGGACGAGCCTCGGCCTTGCGATCGTCGAGGCGATGACGATCGGGATGCCGATCGTCGGCCTCGCGACCACGGAACTCGCGAGCGTGATCCGCGACGGCGAGAACGGGATCGTCGATACGCGGCTCGACCGGCTCGTCGACGCGATGCGCGAACTGATCGAGGATCCGCACGAAGCGCGCCGTCTCGGCGACGCGGCGCGCCGCACCGCGCTCGAACGCTTCGCCATCGACCGCTTCGTGTACGACTGGAACGACGCGCTGCGCGCGGTGTGCGCGTGAAGGCCCGCTGAACGCCGCATGAGCCATCGACGAGGAACGACACCATGAAGGAACTGACCGCGAAGCGCATTCTCGTGACCGGCGGCGCCGGCTTTCTCGGCTCGCATCTCTGCGAGCGGCTCGTCGCCGACGGCCACGACGTGCTGTGCGTCGACAACTTCTATACCGGCACGAAGCGCAATGTCGCGCATCTGCTCGACAACGCGAACTTCGAATTGATGCGCCACGACGTGACGTTTCCGCTGTACGTCGAAGTCGACGAGATCTACAACCTCGCGTGCCCCGCGTCGCCGATCCACTACCAGTTCGATCCGGTGCAGACGACGAAGACGAGCGTGCACGGCGCGATCAACATGCTCGGCCTCGCAAAGCGCGTGAAGGCGAAGCTGCTGCAGGCGTCGACGAGCGAAGTGTACGGCGACGCGCGCGTGCATCCGCAGACGGAGGACTACTGGGGCCACGTGAACCCGATCGGCCCGCGCTCGTGCTACGACGAAGGCAAGCGCTGCGCGGAGACGCTGTGCACCGACTATCGCCGTCAACACGGGCTCGACGTGCGGATCGCGCGGATCTTCAACACATATGGGCCGCGCATGCATCCGCGCGACGGCCGCGTGGTGTCGAACTTCGTGATGCAGGCGCTGGCGGGCGAGCCGCTGACTGTCTATGGGGACGGCTCGCAGACGCGCTCGTTCTGCTACGTGGACGATCTGATCGACGGGCTGATCCGCCTGATGAACGCGGCCGACGATCCGGGCGGGCCGGTGAATCTTGGGAATCCAGAGGAAATTTCGATGCTCGACATCGCGCGGCGCATCGCGCAGTTGAGCGGGTCGGCGTCCGAGGTCCGGTTCCTGCCGCTGCCGGTCGACGACCCGTGGCACCGGAAGCCGTCGATCGAGCGCGCGACGCGGCTGCTCGGGTGGCAGCCGCATACGCCGCTCGACGACGGGTTGCGCAACACGATCGAGTATTTCAGGCGCGCGGTGGCGGCGGCCGAGCGCGGCGATGCGTTGAGGACCGGCGTCGCGCCGGGTCGCTGATCCCCGCTCTGGCGGATCGCTAAAGACGCCTTTGTCTCGACCTGTAGACGTACAGCGCGGGAAGCAGATTCGTGCTGAGCAACCCGCTCCAGACGAGGCCGCCCAGCGTCACGATCGCCAGTCCCTGTTCCGGTGCGGCTCCCTTTCCGAAGCCCAGCGCGGTCGGCAGCAAGCCGAGCGATGCCGTCAAGACTGTCAGCAGTATGGGCCGGAATCTCACCTCGACGGCATGCCTGACCGCGTCGACGACGCTTTCTCCTTCGGCTTCGTTGCGTTTCACCCTCTGCAGCAGAACAATGCCGTGATTCAGACTCACGCCGACCAGCGTGAGGAACGCGATCAGGCCGACCGCATTGAGGCCGACGCCGCTCAGCAACAGCGCAATCGCTCCGCCCGAAAACGCGAGCGGTATTTGCAGGAGCAGCAGACCCGGCACCAGGAAGCCGTCGAACTGCAGCGCAAGAATGCCGAGCATGAGCGCGAGCGCGATCGCCGCGGCGACCGCCACATTCAACAAGGCGCGTTCGAGCAGCGGATAAAGCCCGCCGAATTTCACGTCGTAGCCGGGCGGCAATTTCATCGTCGCCAGCGCCTTTTTGGCGTCGGAGATGACCTTCCCGAGAGGAGCAGTCGGTGTCGCGAGTATTTCGATGGCGCGCAGACCGTTCAGATGCCGGAGGACGTTGGGACCTGTCTTCATGGCAATGTCCGTCAAGTCGCCGAGTGCCGTCCATCCGTTCGCCATGACGGGAATCTGTTTCAACTGTTCGACGGAGAAATGCGTCGGGTCGCCGAGGCGGATGTACACGTCGAGATGACCATTTCCCTCGGGCACCGTTGCGACGGTCTGTCCGGCCAGCATCAGGTGCAGTTGGGAAAAGAGTTGCGCGGCGGTGATGCCGTGAAGCGCGAGCGCCCCGGCTTTCGGCGTGATCTGCAGCTCCGTCACGGCGTAACCGTCGTTGTTGAACACGTCGGCGAGATCCGGCACCGACGACAGACGTCGCGTTACCTCATTCGACACGGATTGCAGGGTGGCAACTGAATTGCCGTAGACGTCGATCACGAAAGGCTGAGGCAGTCCCGACAGGCTTTCGCCCAGTCGCTCCAGCGTGGGCGTGCCTATCGACGTCTGTATGCCCGGGAGTCTGGATGCCTCGGTGATCTGCGCGCCGATTTCGTCGAGACTTCCCGCGTTCACGTCCGGCTTCAGTGCAACCTGGATTTCACCGGCGTAAGCAGGTTCCGTGTACGACGTTCCGGACGCGGACCCCACCCGCGCGAATACGTGCGCCACGAACGGAAGGCTGCGCAGCCGGAACGAGAGGCGGTCGGCCGCATCTCGCGCGTCGTGCAGCGACGTTCCGGGCGGCAACGTAAAGCTTTCCAGCAACACGGCCTCGTTCGGCAGCGGCAGGAAATCGACGGGCACGAGCACCAGACCGGCTACCGAGACGGCCAGGATGACGACGCAGCCCCAGAGCGACTGTCGCGGGCGACGCAGCACAAGATCGAAAAGCCGCGCGTTATGGCGCTTGAGCCACGCGACGGCGCGCGAACCCGACGTCGGCCGCGTCGGGACGCGGGGGCCCGCGAACCCGAGCACGAGCGGGATGAGGCTTAGGGAAATCGCGAGGGAAGCCATCAGGCTGAACGTCATCGCGAGCGAAAACGGGACGAAGAACAGTCCCGCCAGCCCGCCGACGAATGCGAGCGGCAAGAACACGGCGACGGTCGTCAGCGTGCCCGATATGTCCGGGCCGGCGATGTCGCGAAGCCCGCGCGCGACGCCGTCCCACCGGCCGTCTCCGGCCTCCCATCGGTGATAGATGCTTTCGAGCACGATGATCGCGTCGTCGGCAAGGAGTCCGACCGCGACGGACAGCGCGCCGAAGGTCAGCAGGTTCAGGCTCTGGCCGCTCAGATATAGCCCGGCGATGCCGAGCAGCAGCGACAACGGAATACTCACCGCCAGCGCCCAGATGCCTCGACTCGCACCGAGCATCCAGAACAACACGGCAAGGGCCAGCGCGGCTCCTATCGCAAGATTGCGCGTCAAGTCCGCCGACACGACACCGACGATATGGCCCTGGCTGTAGATCCGGACGAAACGCGCGCCGCCGGGCATCTGCGGCTCAAGTTCACGGAGTGTCCTGTCGATGTCCTCGACGACCGGCACGGTGGAAGCGCCGGGCTGCTTGAAGACGACCAGCGCGATGGTCCGCCGGCCGTCGAGCGTCACGGCATGATGCGCGGGCGGCGCGGCCCGCGCGACATCGGCCACGGTCCCCAGCGGAATCACGCCGCCGGACGCCTGTACCGGAACGTCCGCATACTGCGCGGGCGTCAACGGCAGACTCCGGCCTTCCGCGAAGACATCCTGATGTCCGAGTTCCACGTAGCCGCCCGGCGCCATCGCGGTCGCCGCCTCCAGCGAGGAGGCAAGCGCCGACACCGAAACGTTGAATTGCTGCATCCTCACCGGATCAGGACGTACCCATATTGCGTCCGCACCAGGGCCCGCGACGGAGACCCGCTGGACGCCCGCGATCGCACGGATACGCGGCGCAATGTCGGTTTCGATCATGCGCTGCACGCCGGGCGCATCGACGCCAGCCGGAATCTGCACGGCGTAGTCCGCGACCTCGTTGATGGCGTTGCCCGAAATTTCGGTCGTCAGGCTGGTGTCTTTGGGTAACGCGCCGTTGATGCGGCCGATGACGCCGTTCACGGCCTGCAGCGCGCCGGCCGCGTTCGTGCCTTCCGTAAAGCGGGCTTCGATCTGCACGGAGCCCTGCCCGATCAGGGTCCGCACGTCGCTCAGCGACGACAGCGACATCAGTTCGGTCTCGACCGGTCGCGCAACGAGTCCTTCGAGGTCGAGCGTCGTCGCCCCAGGCAACCGGGCGACGATGCTCACCTGCGGCAGGTTGAATTGCGGAAGAACCTCGGCGTGAATGTTGACGAGCGCGTAGAGGCCACAGGCGATCAGGCCCGCGTAGAGCATGACCCATAGCAGTGGTCGTCTGACGATGTCGCTCTGCAGGTTTCGGAAGTCCATCAGTCGGCCTGCTGGTAACGCTTCGCGAAGTCGCGATGGAACAGCAGATAAGCATCCTGGGTCACGACCCGCTCGTTTGGCGCGAGTCCCTGCCGGATCGTCGCCCACCCGTCGCCGCACGGCCCCGGAACGACGAGCCTGCGATGCTCTCCGCTCCGGTCGTGCACCAGCACCCACCATTGGCCGTTATCGAGCACGAGCGCACTGGCGGGTACCGCCAGCCCTTCGGTCGTGACCGTCAGCGACAGCGTGCCGATCGCGCCGACGGGAAGCGCACGACCGTCGGCGGCTTTCAGCCACACGTCTTGCTGCCCGGGCGTCGTCGCGTCGGGCGATGTACGTCGAACGGTCACGCGAATCGGCGCGCGGCCCTCCGGCCGGAACGTGCCTTCCATGCCGGCCGCAGCGCGCGTTGCATTGTCCCCGTAGAAACTCGCGACGACGTACAGTCCGTCCAGCGGTGCGATGGTCACGAGCGGCTGCCCCGCGCTCGCGACCTGTCCGTCGGCCGCGTTGACGGCCGTTACGATGCCGGACTGCGGCGCCGTGATCGCGAGCAGACTTTCGTAACTCGTCCGTGCAGCCCGCGCGACGGCGAGTTGCTGTCTTGCCGTCTCGCCGTCTGCCTGCGCACGCAGAACGGCGTCACGCGTGCTGAGCTGTTCATCGAGCTTCTGCTGTTCGATCGCGGCCGCCTGCAGCGTGGAAGCCGCCCGCGCCTGCGCCGATTGCTGCTCCGCCGTCAGCCGCGTGGTTTCCGCGAGCACGGTTTCCCCGGTCAGGCGGGCAATCAGCTGTCCCTGGCGCACCGGGTCGCCGGGCAGCACGCGCAGGCCCGATACCGTGCCCGCCGTCGATGCCGCGAGCACGATGCCGGAGGCGGCCTGAACATGCGCCGGCGCAGACAGGGTCTGGGTGACGTGCTTGCGGACCGCGGGCATCGCGACGACATCCTGCGCGCACGCGATCCGGCCGGTAGCCAGAGCGATGACGGCGGCGATGACGGCGGCGAACGTGACGGTTCGGTTCATGGATTTGCGCGTTGAAGTGGCTGATGGTCGATGGCGCTCACCCCGATGAGGGTGCAGAGCGCGACATGCTGCTGAAGCAGCGCGCTCGCCAGGTTTTCCGTCGCGATGCGTTGCGTGAGGTATTGCGATTCGATGCCGGCGAGCGCGGGGAGCGCGAGGTTCCGTAGCCGCGAGGCTTGCCGCGCGTTGTCGAGCGAAGTCTTGAGCGCAAGCTCGGACGAGCGCGCGGTGCGCAGTTGCCGCTGCAGAAGCTGCAAGTTCGACGTGATGCCCTGGACGGCGGCGTACGCATCGTCGAGCCGCTGGACGTAGTCTTCGTAGAGGCTTTCGCGCGTTGCCTTTTCGATGGCGATGTTGCCCCGGTTGCCGTTGAAGAGCGGCAACGTCACCGAGATGCTGAGCCCGGACGTATAGATGGCCGAAGTGTCGCGGCCGCGCGTCAGGCCGACATCGAGTTTCGGGAATTGCTGAGCAGTGCCGCCCTGTACCGCTCGTCCTGTTCGTCGTAGCCGGCGCGCAGTACCAGCAGGTCCGGACGACGATTTTCCAGGTCGGCAAGCGCCTGCATGACCACGCTTTCGGGAATGTCGGATGGCTCGGGCGGCATCGCCAGTTCGAGCCGGGTGCCGGGAGGCACGCCGAGCAGCGTATCGAGTTGCTGCAGCACCTTCAGATGTTCCTGCTGCAACGTACTGGAAGCTTGTGCACTGTCGCGGTATCGCGTTTCAGCCAGCACGGCGGCGTCGCGCGTCACGTCCGAGCGCGCGAGCGCCGCGTCCATCCGGTCCGCTGTTTCTTTCAGATGGGCCGCCATTCTGGAGGTTTCATCCTCCTGCCGCGCGAGGCTCACGTTCTGCACGTAGAGCGCGTAGGCCTCGTTCGCCACCTGCCAGCGCGTCCATTCAACGGAAAGGTGCTTCGCGCGGAGGCGAGCGTCGGCGGCCTTCTTTCTTGCGGGCCGCCCGACGAGCGCGGACACCTCGTATCCGAGCCCGGCCATGAAGGCCGGGACATACCCGGCAGCGCCCGGATGGTCGGTGCTGAAACCGAGTGTCGGATCGGGCAGCAGGCCGTCGGCGTAGCGCTGCGCCTCGGCGACACCGACCTCCTGCTGCGCGCGACGCACGTCGGGACTGAATTCGAGGGCGCGGCTTACGACCTGGTCGACGGTCAGCGGACCTGGGCGCGCGGTCATCGCCGCTGCCCACCGTGGAGCGTCGGGCAGCGGCCGCGGAACATATTCCGCGCATCCGCCGGTCAGCAGCACGAGAGCCCCGCACAGGAAGGGAGCCCGCCATCGGGCTCGCGATCTCAGCGAAACGACCGCACGGTCCGGCGATTCGATTTTGCTATCGTATGAACCGTGGCTCACGATGGACGTCCGGCAGAACAAACACGCTGCGGATGGTATGTCGCGAGACTTATTTTTGACTTAGGAAGCGGTGACCCCGCCGACACGTATGCGAGTGCTTCTGATTGAAGACGACGAGATGATTGGCGCGGCGGTCGTAGAGGCGCTGGAGGACGCGGCCTATGCGCCGGACTGGGTCCGCGACGGCGACGCAGCGACCGGCGCGCTGCTGGGCCGCGAGCACGACGTGGTGCTGCTCGATCTCAATCTGCCGGGGCGCGACGGCGTCGAGGTCCTGCGCATGTTGAGGGCCGCGCACAGCCGGGTGCCCGTCATCGTCCTGACCGCGAGGGACAATCTGGACGACCGGATCGTCGGACTCGATGCGGGCGCGGACGACTATCTCGTCAAACCGTTCGAGATCGGCGAGCTGATGGCGCGCATAAGAGCCGTGACGCGGCGGCAGGGAGAGCATCGGGATTCGAAGATGACGAGCGGCGGGTTGACGGTCGACTCGGCGACGCACATGGCGACGTATGACGGAAAAGAGGTGCGCCTGACGAGCCGCGAGTTCGCGTTGCTCTGCGCGCTGCTGATGCGACCGGGCGCCGTCCTTTCGCGCGAGCAGCTCGAACAGAAGCTGTACGCGTGGGAGAAGCACGTCGAAAGCAATGCGATCGAGGTGCTCATCCACGGTATTCGCAGGAAGCTGGGGACGTCGGTCATCCGCAATGTACGGGGGGTGGGATGGCTGGTGGAAAAGTGACGCGTCCGCATTCGCTGACTTTCCAGCTGCTGGTCTGGATCGGCAGTGTCATTGTCGTGACGGGCATCATCGCCTGCGGGTTCTCGTTTGTCTTCGCCAACCAGGAGGCGAGCGAACTTCAGGACGGTCAGCTTCAGCAAATCGCCACGCTGATTGACCGGCATGCGATCACGCTGCCGGATTCGTCCAGCGCGGTGGTGAGTTCGGCAGGGACCGATGTCCGGGTCGTGATCGACCGGCTGGGAGCCGGCGCCACGGGGATGCTGCGCGCGACCGGACTCGATATTTCCACGACGGTGCCCGACGGCTTCCACGACATGACCGGCGAGGGCCAGCGGTGGCGCGTCAACGTCCGGACGCTGCGCAACGGAGAACGCATCGCCGTTGCCGAACCATCGGCGCTCCGCGACGAAATCGCCCGCGACGGGTCCATGCGGACGCTGGTCCCGGTGCTATTGCTGCTGCCGACGTTGTTCGTCGTCATCGTACTGATCGTGCGGACAAAAATGGCGCCGTTGACGAGGCTGTCCGCTACCGTCGATCGCCAGACCGAAGAATCGCTCGACGCGCTCCCCGAGGAAGGCATCGCACTCGAAGTGCTGCCTTTCGTGCGATCGATCAACCGGCTGATCGGACGCCTGCGGAATGCGATTACCTATCAACGTCGCTTCGTGGCGAGCGCCGCGCACGAACTTCGGTCGCCGCTGGCCGCGCTGTCCTTGCAGGCCGAAAACCTCGAAAGCGCCGTCTCGACAGCGGACGGAAGCGCCAGGTTAAAGGCCTTTCAGGCCGGTTTGCGACGTACCCATCGACTGGTCGAACAACTGCTCGCACTCGCGCGCTCGGAACAGGGCGCACCCCGCCCCGGTCACGCCGTGTCGTTGCGCACGCTCGCGACGGACGCGGTGAACAGCGTCCTCGGGATGGCACGTGAAAAGAACGTCGACGTCGGCTTCGAGCGATTCGACGACGCGATCGTCGTGCTCGACGAAGGCGCTGTCTCCGTCGTCCTTCGAAACCTGGTCGACAACGCGGTGCGCTACGTCCCCGTCAACGGCAAAGTCGACATCTCCGTCGCCAAACGTGGCGCCGAAGTGATGTTCGAGGTGCTGGATTCCGGCGAGGGCATTCCCGCCGCCGAACTTGAGCGCGTACTGGAGCCGTTCTATCGGCTGGATCATTCTCCGTCGACCGGCAGCGGTCTGGGCCTCTCTATCGTCGCGGAAATCGCTCGCCGAACCGGAGGACGTCTGGTGTTCGAAAACGTCGGTGATGGATTTCGGGCGCGCTACTTTCACCCGCTTCGAAAAGACGGTGAAACGGAGTGACGATCGTTCGACATACCTGTTGCCATTCCAGGGGCAGATACGCCCTGCCCCCCGTATTCACGGCTGCCGCTTTACGTCGATCCACCGCGCGTGACCACGACCTTGCCGCGCAGATGGCCCTGTTCGATGCGCGCGAACGCATCCGGCACGCGCTCGAACGGATAGCGCTCGACGATCTCGACGCGCACCGCGCCGCTTTCGAACAGTCGGGTAATGCGCGCGAGCTGCTCGCCGTCGGGCCGCGCGGTATAGCGCGTCGCACGCGCGCCGTGCTTCGACGCCTCCGCCTGCGACGGCTCGCTGAGCGTCGACACGAGCGCGCCGCCCTGGCGGATCACCGCCCAGGAACGCTGCTGCGTGTCGCCGCCGATCAGGTCGTACACGAGGTCGATGTCGCGCGCGACCTCTTCGAAACGCTGCGTCCTGTAGTCGATCGTTTCGTTCGCGCCGAGCTTCTTCAATAATTCCAGCGATTCGCCGGACCCGGTCGCGATCACATGCGCGCCGGCTTCGCGCGCGAACTGCACCGCGAACTGGCCGACGCCGCCGCTGGCACCGTGGATCAGCACGCGCTCGCCGCGCTCCAGCTTGCCGTGGTCGAACAGGCCCTGCCACGCGGTCAGCGCGGCGAGCGGCACCGCGCCGGCGTCTTCGAGCGCGAGCGTCGACGGCGGGGCCGCGAGCGCGTGCGCGTCCACGCTCACGTATTGCGCGAACGCACCCTGCCCCTGGCCGACGAACGCATACGCCCGCTGCCCCGGCTGCCAGCGCTCGACCCCTTCGCCGCAGCGCGCGACCACGCCGGCCACGTCGCGGCCGAGGGTGAACGGCAGCGCGTCTTCGCGGACCATCGGGTAGCGGCCTTCGCGAGTCTTCACGTCCACCGGATTGACGCCGGCCGAACGCATCTCGACCAGCACTTCGCCGCGCGCCGGACGCGGCGCCGGCAGCGTCACGCGCCGCAGCGCGTCCGGTCCGCCGAAGCGCTCGATGCGCCACGCTTCCATCGTTTCGTCGATATCGTTCGTCACAGGTCGCTCCGTTGCGTAGTGCCGTCGTTGCGGCTGTCGTTGCGCCCGTCGCCGATCCAGTGATCGATCAGCGGTCCATGGTCGCCGCACAGCGGATCGCTGCGCGGAAACGGCAGCGCTTCCATCACGGCCGCTTCCTGCGGCGTCAGCGCGTCGCGGCGAATGTCCCATTGCTGGCCGGCCGGATAGCCGGCGCTGACCTGGAAGCCGTCCGCGCGCGACGCGAGGCAGTGTCCGGTGCCGGCGGGCAGCAGCAGCACGTCGCCCGCCGACACGCGCATCCGGTGGCCGTGCGGGCCGCCGAGTATCAGTTCCGCGCGGCCCGCGAACACGGCCAGCACTTCATGCGCGGTCGAATGGAAGTGGTGATAGTCGAACACGCTGTCGCGCCATTGCGGCGGCCAGCCGTGCGCGGCAAAGCGCGCGTCGAATGCCTGCGCGAGCGACGCCGGGTCGGCGGCGTCCGGCAACAGCGCGCGCCGGTAGACGATCACCGGCAGCATGCGGTTGTTCGGCACCCAGCCGTTCGGCGGCAGCCGCAGCAGCTGATACTCGACGCCCGCGCCCGAAGACGCGCGCACGTCGGCATCGCCGTCGCGACGGCGGCCGGCGGACCCGGTCGCGTTCGCGTCGCCGAGGTCGCCGGCGTCACGCGCACCGGACGCCGACGGCCGCGCGGCATGGCCCGCAGTGCGGGCGGCGGCGTCGGGTCTCATCATTGCCCCTTCGTGTCGCTGCTCGCATCCGCGCCGGGCATGTTGGTGGTGTCGTTCATCGGCTTTTTCGCGTGATGCCGCGTGTGCTTCGTATGGTGGGTGGTTTGCGCGCCTGCCGTGTTGCCGGTGGCCGGCACGCCCTGTTCGACTCCCTGGGTCGGCGCCGGATAGACGCCATTGGCCGCCGCGCCGCCGCCCGTCGCGCCGTTGCCGCTGGCGCTGCCGCCACCCGTGCCGGCCGCGAACGCGGAGCCGGTGGCAGCGAGAAGGACAGTCATCGATGCGGTGACCAGCGTGGTACGTGTCTTCATCGGTCAATCTCCTTTTAGTGGGAAGGCGAGCGGCGCGCGGCCACGCAGGTCATGCGCGCCGCCCGCCTCTGTTTCAGCAACCCCCGTTCCCCGAGCGGGCCGCAGGCGGGCGTACGACAGACTCGCGGCGCGCGACGCGTTGCATCGGCAAGAAATGCCATGCCGTTGCAATAGGTGCACCGTCGCGGGCCGCCTGCAGCCGGTCCGCGCGAATTCGGGGCACGGACGTTGCTCGCCTGTTTCGACCGGAACTCGGAACACTTCGCGAACGATTCGCGAACGATTCGCGAACGACTCGGGGGCGCGAGCCATGGAGCCTCAGCAATGCATATAAACAGTCACCGATGCAGGCGGGTGTCGTCGCCGGCGTCCCCTGCGCGCCGCTTCGCCGATGTATGAGGCGCTGTGGTTCATCCTCGTCGGCGGGGTACTCGTCGTAATGGCGCTCGCGGCGTCGACGCTCAAGCAGTTGCCGTGCAGCGCGTCGATGTTCTATCTCGTGATCGGTTTTGCGCTCGGCGCGCCGGTCGCGAACTTCGTGCAGTTCGACCTGATGCGCGACGCGCACGCGCTGCGCGTCGTGACCGAAATCGCGTTGCTCGTGTCGCTGTTCGCGATCGGGCTGCGGCTGCGCGTCGATCTCGGCAGCCGGCTGTGGCGGCTGCCGGTGCGGCTCGGGATCGTCGCGATGGCGATCACCGTGCCGCTGCTCGCGCTCGCGGCGATCGGGCTCTTTGCGCTGACGTGGGGCCCCGCGCTGCTGCTCGCGGCGATCCTCGCGCCGACCGACCCGGTGCTCGCGCACGACGTGCAGGTGCGCGATCCCGGCGACCTCGACTTCGTGCGCTTCGCGCTGTCCGCCGAGGGCGGCGTGAACGACGGGATCGCGATGCCGTTCGCGCTGTTCGCGCTCGCGCTGAGCGCGCATCACGAGCCGCTTCGCGATGCGGGCGTGCTCGGCCTCTTCGTGCTGCATGCGCTGTGGGGCATCGTCGGCGCGCTGCTGATCGGCGCGCTGCTCGCGTGGCTGATGACGCACACCGTCGCGTTCCTGCGCACGCATTACGAAAAGGCGCTGGGTTTAGAGGGGTTTTTCGCGCTCGGGCTGATCGCGCTGTCGTTCGGCTGTGCGCAGTTCGTCGACGCGTATGGCTTCATCGCGGTGTTCGCGGCGGGCGTCACGATGCGCCGCGTCGAACACCGCGCGAGCGGTTCGCGGCGGCCCGACGAGGTCGTCGGCAAGATCGACACGACCGATGTGACCGCAACGGCGTCGCACCCGGGAAAGGCGCACGCGTACATGACGCAGTCGGTGCTCGGCTTCACAATCGAACTGGAGCGGATCGCCGAAGCCGCGGTGATGACCGTCGCCGGCAACGTGGTCGCCGGCATCGGCCTGCAGGTGTTCGCGTGGCCGAACCTCGTGCTCGCCGCGCTGCTCTTTCTCGCGATCCGGCCGCTCGCCGTCGTGCTGACGCTCGCCGGCTCGCCGGCGTCGCGCACGCAGCGCAGGCTGATCGGCTGGTTCGGCATCCGCGGGATCGGGTCCGTGTACTACCTCGCGTATGCGTTCGAGCAGGGGCCGGTCAGCCAGGTCGCGCCGCTTGCCGCGCCGGCGCTCGGCGTGATCGTCGCGTCGGTGGTCGTGCATGGCGTGTCGGCCGCGCCGCTGATGGGCTGGTATCAGCGGCTGCGCGCCCGCGAGGATTGATGCACGCGCTTTCTCAGGAGTGTCGCCATGGATAACGAACATGCTTCGCGAACCGGTCGCAAGCCCGCCGCCGACAAGCCGCGTGCCGCGCAGCAGGACGCGGACGTCGACCCGGACCAGCAGCCGCGCACGCTCGACGCGTGCCGCCGCTGTGCGCTGTGGCGCGACGCGACGCAGCCGGTCCCGGGCGTCGGCACCTCGCACGCGACGATCATGCTGGTCGGCGAGCAGCCCGGCGATCGCGAGGACATCGAAGGCAAGCCGTTCGTCGGCCCGGCGGGCGCGCTGCTCGATGCGGCGCTCGACGAAGCGGGCATCCGCCGCGCGGACGTCTACGTGACGAATGCGGTCAAGCACTTCAAATGGACCGCGCGCGGCAAGCGGCGGCTGCATCGCACGCCCGCGCAGCGCGAGATCGAAGCGTGTTCGTACTGGCTCGATCGCGAGTTGAAGAACGTCCACGCGACGGTGGTCGTCGCGCTCGGCGCGACCGCGTTGCGCGCGGTGCGCGACGATCCGGCCGCGCGGCTGCAGGACTATTTCGGCCGCGCGAGCGACGCGCGCGGCCGGCAGCTCGTCGCGACCTGGCATCCGTCGTACGTGCTGCGCGCGCCGGACCCCGACGCGCGCTCGCGCGCCCGCGCGGATCTCGTCGCGGCGTTGAAGCTCGCCGCAAAACTCGCGGGCGCGGGCTAGCGCCGATTCGCGCGAGGCGGCACGCCGATTGCACCATGTCGGGCATCTGCCAGCACGCCGACAAGGAGGCCCCGGATGGCCAGCGACCGCCCCACTCCACCGCTGCCCGAACAACAGCAGCATCGACGGCCCGGACACACCGCGCCGCTCGATCCGCAGCCCGATCACGGCGAGGACACTTATCGCGGATCGGGCCGGCTCGCCGGCAAGGCCGCGATCGTGACCGGCGGCGACAGCGGCATCGGCCGCGCGGTGTGCATTGCGTTCGCGCGCGAAGGCGCGGATGTCGCAATCGCTTACTTCGACGAGCACGACGACGCGCGCGAAACCGCGCGTCTTGTCGAAGCAGCCGGGCGCCGCGCGCTGCTGATCCCGGGCGACATCCGCGATCGCGCGCACTGCCGCGCGATCGTCGAGACGACCGTCGCCGAATTCGGCCGCCTCGACGTGCTCGTGAACAACGCCGCGTACCAGATGACCCACGACACGATCGAGGACATCACCGACGACGAATGGGACCGCACGTTCGATACGAACATCGGCGCGATGTTCCGGATCACGCGCGCGGCGGTGCCGCACATGAAGCCGGGCGCGGCGATCGTGAACACCGCGTCGGTGAACGCGGACAAGCCGCGCCCGACGTTGCTCGCGTACGCGGCGACGAAGGGCGCGATCCAGAACTTCACCGCGGGGCTCGCGCAGTTGCTGGCCGAACGCGGGATACGCGCGAACTGCGTGGCGCCGGGGCCGATCTGGACGCCGCTGATCCCGTCGACGATGCCGCCCGACGACGTGCGCGAATTCGGCAAGGCCGTGCCGATGAAACGTCCCGGCCAGCCTGCGGAACTCGCGGCCGCGTACGTGCTTTTGGCCTCCGACGAATCGAGCTACACGTCGGGCGCGACGCTCGCGGTGACGGGCGGCCAGCCGTTCCTGTAAGCGCGCGGCGAGGTGCGAGGAGCCGTCGTCATGAGCCCGATGCCGCTTTCGCTCACGTGGCCGGACTTCGTGCTGCGGCTCGTCGTGGCGACCGTCGCGGGCACGCTGATCGGGTTGAACCGCGGCGAGTCCGGCAACGCGGCGGGACTGCGCACGACGCTGCTCGTCTGTCTCGCGGCGTGCATCGCGATGCTGCAGGTGAACGTGCTGCTCACGCAGCACGACAAGCCATCCGACTCGTTCATCCAGCTCGACCTGATGCGGCTGCCGCTCGGGATACTGTCCGGTGTCGGCTTCATCGGCGCGGGGTCGATCCTGCATCGCGACGGCCTCGTGCAAGGCGTGACGACCGCCGCGACGATGTGGTTCGTCACCGTGGTCGGGCTGTGCGCGGGCGGCGGGCAGTATGCGCTGGCCGTCGCGGGCACCGTGCTCGGGCTCGTCGTGCTGAAAACGTTCTCGCGCGTCGAACGCTGGCTGCCGCGCCGTCACCAGGCGACGCTGACGATCGTGCACGGTGCCAACGAAAGCGGTGGACAGGCGTGCGACGCGCTCGTCGACTCGCTCGCCGGCACGCTTGCGCCGCATCGGTGCCGGATTCTGCCGCGCGGACTCAATCGGCGCGAAGAGGACACGCGCGTCGAGACGCACTACGAGGTGCGCTGGAGCGCGAAGCCCGGCGACATCGCGGTGGAGTGCGAGTTGTCGCGGTTCGTCGCGCAATCGGGTGCGGCGGCGTCGTGGTCGATCGAGCCGTCGACCCAGTAACTCAGGGAGTACGTGATGACCTCGATGATCAGCATCGCGAACGAGTGGCGACGCGCGCGCCGGTTCGCGCGTATCGCGCACTTGCCGACCGAGGACCCGCAGAACCCGGACGACCCGCACAAGTCGCCGCCGCCGGTGCCGTCCGACGAGCCGCCGCCGCCGCCGCAAGGCGATCCGCCTTCCGAGGCGCCGCCGGAACGCGCGGGCGTGACGCATCCCGCCCTTTGCGTCACCCCACCTCCTCGCCATTCGACAGCGCATCGGCGCGCAATGCGCGCGCTTCGTCGCCGCGAGCGACGGTCTCCAGCAACGACCGGCCGCTGTGCGTGAGCGCGAGCCGCCGATGTCCCTGGGTGAGTTGTTCGAGCGATATCAGTTGCTGTTCCAGCAGCGTGTCCAGTTCGGCGCGGTCCATGTCCACCTGATCGGGCTTGCTGCGCACCAGCATCAGCGTCGCGAATTCATACGGGCTGAGCATCCGTTTCTCCTGATAATGCAGTCACGATCCGGTCCGCGGCGTCGCGCGGTCCGGTCCAAGGTCGGGCGTTCAGCATGGCTGCCGTAGATGTCGCTTCGTTGAACGTAGGCGAAAAAAAAACCGGTCGGCAACCCTGCCCCGAGGGAAACAAGGAAGCATTCCGCGTGCCGCGGGCCACGTGCGAAAGCGCGGCCGGTACGCGTCGTCCGCGCTGAAGACACCCTGGAACGCAAGTAAAAAAAGTTGTGTACGCCGCGTACGATGCGCCGGATGTCGCCGGGTTTCGAAGCCGACCGGCCTTACCGTCACAGACCCTTTCTGCGAAGTTCGTCCGCGTCTTCTTCGTCGCTCAGTTCGTCCGCCGACGGGTACGACTCGACGCGGTCCGGCAGCACGTCCGCGTCCGGCGTCAGCGTTTCGTCGCCGTCGGCGGCCGCGCGCTCGCCGGTGCCGGTGCGATCGGTGTCGCTGATTTCTTCCGTCTCGCCCGTTTCCAGCGCGTGATTGTCGAGTTCGGTGTCGCGGTCGAAGTCGTGACGCTTCGCGCCCGCGACGTCGCTGCCGGAATCGGACGAATCGCCGGGACCGAGCGCGCCGGTATCGCGGCCGGGCACGTCCGGCTGCGGCAGGTCGTTGTCGGGATCGAGTGTGCTCATGGTTCTCCTCCTTCGCGTCGAGATGGCGCCGATCTGCCGTTGCAGCAGATGCCGTTCCCTCGACGCGCTCGCGCCGCACGCGTTCGGCATGCGGCTTGCTGACCGGCTGGCGCTTCGGCCGTGCGTGCCGCTTTGCGGTCTTGCGCGTGCCCCGTCACCCTGTTCGTCCGATCGAGGAGCGTCCCGTGCAGCGGCACTCAACCTCTCCTGCATCGCGTCGTCGCGCGCCTTTGTGGCGCCGTCGTTCACCTGTCCCACTTTGCGCATCGAGCGTTCTGTCGCCCGACGCATACGCCTCCGCCCGCGCGTCGCGCGAACGAAGCGACAGCGCGACGGTGCCGCGCGGCGGTGGCGATCATGCGTGAGCGCGCCGATCCGTCGATCGGCGCCTGGGCTCGCCGGCATCGCGACGACGCGCGCCGCGCGCGCGCACCGCACGGCGACCAGGAAGACAACAACGCACAGAAGGACGAAAACCAGGACGGCGACCAGAAGAATCGCCGCCGCCCCGGCAAAAAGCCGCTGATCGTCCTCGCCGCCGTCGTCGTGCTGCTCGCGGTGGTCGCGCTCGTCTGGTGGTTCATGACGCGCAACGAAGAGAGCACCGACGACGCGTACACCGACGGCAACGCGATCACGATCGCGCCGAAGGTGTCCGGCTACGTGACGAAGCTCGACATCGACGACAACGTGTACGTGCATAAGGGCCAGTTGATGGTGCAGATCGATCCGCGCGACTACCGCGCGCAGGTCGATCAGGCGCGCGCGCAACTGGGGCTCGCGCTCGCGCAGCTGAACGCCGCGCAGGCGCAGCTCGACATCGCGCGCGTGCAATATCCGGCGCAATACCAGGAGGCGCGCGCGCAGATCGAGACCGCGGATGCGCAGTTCGCGCGCGCGCAGTCCGAATATCAGCGACAGCATGCGGTGGACGTGCGCGCGACGTCGCAGGAAAACATCGACAGCGCCGATGCACAGGCGCGCAGCGCGCACGCAAACGTGATGAACGCGCAGGCGCAGCTGAAAACCGCGAGCCTCGTGCCGCAGGAAATCCGCTCGGTGGTCGCGACCGTCGAGCAGCGCCGGCAGCAGGTGAACGCGGCGCAAGCGCAGCTCGACGCCGCGCAACTGAATCTTGCGTGGTGCGACGTGCGCGCGCCGTCGGACGGCTGGGTCACGCGCCGCAACGTGCAGTACGGCAGCTTTCTGCAGGCCGGCACGTCGCTGTTCTCGATCGTCACGCCGCAGATGTGGATCACCGCGAATTTCAAGGAGTCGCAACTCGACCGGATGCGTCCCGGCGACAGCGTGAAGATCAGCGTCGACGCGTATCCGGACCTGAAGCTGCGCGGTCACGTCGACAGCGTGCAGCTCGGCAGCGGCTCGCGCTTCTCCGCGTTTCCCGCGGAAAACGCGACGGGCAACTTCGTGAAGATCGTGCAGCGCGTACCGGTAAAGATCGTGATCGACGACGGGATGCCGAACGATCATCCGTTGCCGCTCGGGCTGTCGGTCGAACCGACCATCTATCTGAAACCCTAGTGGGAGCACGCATGCCGATGTCCTTCAGCCCCGACTTCGTTCGCGCGCCGCGCAACGCGCGATGAGCGACGCCCAGCAAGGCGCCCGCACCGGGTGGCGCCCGGCCGCGAACCCGTGGCTGATCGCGGTGTCGGTCACGCTCGCCGCGTTCATGGAGGTGCTCGACACGACGATCGTCAACGTCGCGCTGCCGCATATCGCCGGCACGATGTCCGCGAGCTACGACGAGGCCACGTGGGCGCTGACGTCGTATCTGGTCGCCAACGGCATCGTGTTGCCGATCTCCGCGTTCTTCGGCCGCGTGCTCGGCCGCAAGCGCTATTTTCTGCTGTGCATCGTCGCGTTCACCGTGTGCTCGTTTCTGTGCGGGATCTCGACCAGCCTCGGGCAACTCGTGATATTCCGCGTGCTGCAGGGCTTTTTCGGCGGCGGCCTGCAGCCGAACCAGCAGTCGATCATCCTCGACACGTTCGAGCCGTCGCAGCGCGGACGCGCGTTCTCGATCTCGGCGGTCGCGATCGTCGTCGCGCCGGTGCTCGGGCCGACGCTCGGCGGCTGGATCACCGACAACTTCACGTGGCGCTGGGTGTTCCTGCTGAACGTGCCCGTCGGCGTGCTGACGACGCTCGCGGTGATGCAGCTCGTCGAAGATCCGCCGTGGGTGAAAGCCGCGACGGCCAGGCGGATGAACTGGCGCGACGTCGACTTCCCGGGCATCGCGCTGATCGCGATCGGGCTCGGCTGCCTGCAGGTGATGCTCGATCGCGGCGAGGACGACGACTGGTTCTCATCGCCGTTCATCGTCACGTTCGCGGTGCTGGCGGTCGCGGGGCTCGTCGGCGCGACGTTGCGGCTGTTGTACGCGAAGCATCCGGTCGTCGATCTCGCGTGCCTGCGCGACCGCAATTTCGCGCTCGGCTGCGTGACGATCGCCGCGTTCGCGGCCGTGCTGTACGGCAGCGCGGTGATCGTGCCGCAGCTCGCGCAACAGCAGCTCGGCTACACGGCGACGCTCGCGGGCCTCGTGCTGTCGCCCGGCGCGCTGTTGATCACGATGGAGATTCCGGTCATCAGCCGGCTGATGCCGCACATCCAGACGCGTCTCTTCGTGATGACCGGCTTCCTGCTGTTGACGCTCGCGCTGATCTACGCGCGCCAGCTGGTGCCGAACGTCGACTACACGACGCTCGTGAAGCTGCGCAGCGCGCAGTCGATCGCGATCGGCTTCCTGTTCGTGCCGATCACGACGCTCGCGTACCTGACGGTGCCGCGCGCGCTGAACAACGACGCGTCCGCGTTGTTCACGATGTTCCGCAACGTGGCCGGATCGATCGGCATCTCGCTGTCGACCGCGTTGATCCGCGAGCGCGCGCAGGCGAACATGGCGCACCTGTCCGCGCATCTTTCGCCGCTGTCGCAGAACTATCAGGACACGCTGCAAACGAGCGCGCAAACCATCGCGAACCTCACCGGCGAGCCGCTTTCGCAGGCGATGCAGACCGCGAACGGCCAGTTATACGAAACCTTCGTGTCGCAGGCGACGATCCTTGCGTATATCGACGTGTTCGGGCTGCTCGCGGTGTTCTGCGCGGTGTTCGTGCCGTTCGCGTTCTTTTTCTCGCCGGCGAAGGCCGCCGGCGGATCGGGGGGACACTGACATGCGTGTGCGGTTGCACACCGCTGCCGGCGCGTTCGCGCTCGCGATGCTCGCAGCATGCACGGTCGGCCCGAACTTCAGGCCGCCGCAGGCCGACGTGCCGGCCGGCTGGCACGACATGCAGCGCGGCGGAAAGGCGAACGCGAATGCGGCCGGCCAGCGCGCGCCCGTCTCGACGCCGGCCGTCGAATCCGATCCCGATCCGCACTGGTGGCACAGCTTCGGCGACCCGACGCTCGACGCGCTGATCGACCGCGCGCTCGCGGACAATCCGGACCTGCACGAAGCGGTCGTGCGGATCGCACAGGCGCGCGAGCAGGTACAGCAAAGCGCGTCGCAGGGCTTGCCGAACGTGCGCGCGAGCGCGAGTTACAAGCGCGAGCAACTGGGATTGAAGGGCTTTTTCCAGTCGCAGGGCGTGTACGACCAGGTGGACCGCCTCGGCGCGCCGGATTCGCCGCTGAACCGCTTCGCACCCGGCGCGGGCGCAATCGCGCAACGCGGCGCGACGAACACGCTCAATCAGCTGACCGAACCGTTGAACCTGTGGCAGGCGGGCTTCGACGCGTCGTGGGAACTGGACCTGTTCGGACGCGTGCGCCGCTCGGTCGAGGCCGCGAACGCGCAGACCGGCGTCGCGATCGAATCGCAGCACGACGCGCAGGTGTCGCTCGAAGCGGAAGTCGCGCAAACCTATCTGCAGCTACGCGGCGCGCAGGCGCTGCGGTCGATCGCGCAGGCGCTGATCGACGAGCAGCGCGAAGTCGCCGACCTCGAACGCGACAGCGCGCGGCACGGGCTCGACACGCAGTTGAACGTCGAGCGCGCCGACGCGCTGCGCACGCAAACCGAAGCGCTGCTGCCGCAATACGACCAGCAGGTCGTGCAGGCGTTGAACGGGCTTGCCGTGCTCGTCGGCGACGCGCCGGGCGCGCTCGACGCGCAACTCGACGCGCCGGCCGCGCTGCCGCAGACGCCGCCGGTCGTGCCGGTCGGGCTGCCGTCGACGCTCGCGCGGCGACGTCCGGACATCCGTCGCGCGGAGGCGGAATTGCACGCGGCGACGGCCGGCGTCGGCGTCGCGGTCGCGTAGTTCTACCCGGATATTTCGCTGACCGCGCAAGCCGGCCTGCGCGCGACCACGCCGGGCGACCTTGCGCACTGGTCGAATCTGTTCTGGTCGTGGGGGCCGAGCGTGTCGCTGCCGATCTTCCAGGGCGGCGCGCTCGTGTCGAACCTGCGGCTCACGAAGCTGCGCGAAGTCGAGGCCGCGATCGACTATCGCAGGACGGTGCTCGTCGCGCTGCGCGACGTCGAGAACGCGCTCGCGGTCCGACCAGCAGCGGCGCGAGTCGCTCGACGCATCGGCGGCGTCGCAGCAGCGCGCGTACGAACTCGCGCGCGACAGCTACCGTCACGGGATGGTCACGTTCATCGACGTGCTCGACGCCGAGCGTCAGCTGAGCAGCGCGCGGCGCGACGCGCAGCAGGCCGAACTGCAGGTGTGCACGGATCTCGTCGCGCTGTACAAGGCGCTCGGCGGCGGCTGGAGCGACGCCGAACAGACTTCGTCGGACACGTCGCATCCGCCGCGGTGACGCTCAGTCCTTCTTCCCCGGCAGCACGGTCGACAGCACCTGCCGCGCGGTGTTCGCGATCACGCCGCGCTCTTCGGGGTCGCCTTCCATCAGCGTATGCGCGAAGTGGCGCGCCTGATCGAGCGTGATGTGCGGCGGCAGCGGCGGCACTTCCGGGTCCGTCTTCACCTCGATCACGACCGGCCGCGCCGCCGACAACGCTTCGTCCCACGCCGCGCCGAGCTGTTCCGCGTCGTCCACATAGAGGCCCGCGAGCCCGATCAGCTCCGCGAAACGGTGATACGGCACGTTCGGAATCCGCTGCGACGCGAGGAACTTCGGGTCGCCCTCCATCACGCGCTGCTCCCACGTCACCTGGTTCAGGTCCTCGTTGTTCAGCACCACGCAGATCCAGCGGTGATTCGCCCATTCCTTCCAGTACTTCGCGACGGTGATCAGCTCGGCCATGTTGTTCATCTGCATTGCGCCGTCGCCGACGATCGCGATCACCGGCCGCGACGGATGCGCGAACTTCGCGGCGATCGCATACGGCACCGCCGCGCCCATCGATGCGAGTCCGCCCGACAGCGAACACATCATCCCGCGACGGATCTGCAGATCGCGTGCATACCAGTTTGCGCAGGATCCCGAATCGCTGGTGACGATCGCGTCGTCCGGCAGACGCGGCGACAACTCGGTCACGATCCGCTGCGGATTCACCGCGCCGCCCGTCGCCGCGTGCGCGCGCTCGTGCAGCGTGCGATGCCAGCGCTCGTTCCAGCGGCCGATCCGCTCGCGCCATGATTCGCTGTCCTTCTGCTCGAGCAGCGGCAGCAGCGCGCGCAGCGTCGCGGCGCTGTCGCCGACGAGGCTCACCTCCATCGGATAGCGCAGGCTCAGCATGCCGGCGTCGATGTCGATCTGCACGCCGCGCGCTTCGCCCTCTTTCGGCAGGAACTCCGAATACGGAAAGCCGGAGCCGACCATCAGCAACGTGTCGCACGACGTCATCATCTCGTCGGTGGGCTTCGTGCCGAGCAGGCCGATCGATCCGGTCACCCACGGCAGATCATCCGGCACCGCGGCCTTGCCGAGCAGCGCTTTCGCGACGCCCGCGCCGAGCCGGTCGGCGACGGCGATCACCTCGTCCGTCGCGTTCAGCGCGCCCGCGCCGACGAGCATCGCGACGCGGCGTCCCGCGTTCAGCACTTCGGCGGCGCGCTCCAGTTCCTCGCGGCGCGGCACGACCTCGGGCCGCACGTAGCCGACACCCGAGTGCGCGGTGCCGTGCTTGCGCGGGGGCGGCTCGAACGGCATCTCCTGCAGGTCGTTCGGCAGCACGATCGCGGTGACGGTGCGGCTCGCGAGCGCGATGCGCACCGCGCGGTCCACCAGATGCCGCACCTGCGCGGGCACGCTCGCCTGCTGCACGTACGCGCCCGCAACGTCCTTGAACATCGACACGAGATCCAGTTCCTGCTGGTAGTGCGCGCCGAGCGCGGCGCGCGCCTGCTGGCCGACGATCGCGAGCACCGGCATGTGATCGAGCCGCGCGTCGTAGAGCCCCGTGATCAGATGCGATGCGCCGGGGCCGGACGTCGCGATGCACACGCCCAGCTCGCCGGTGAACTTCGCATATGCGCTCGCCATGAACGCGGCCATTTCCTCGTGGCGCGCCTGCACGAAATCGATCTTGCCGCCGGCGCGCTGCAGCGCGCCGAACATCCCGTTGATGCCGTCGCCGGGGTAGCCGAACATGCGCCGCACGCCCCATTGATGAAGCCGTTCGACGATGAAGTCGCTTACCGTGGTGGCCATCTGTGTTCTCCCATCCGCCGTTGAATACCTCGGACGCGAGCAATCGACACGCCCGCCGCGTGCCCGGTGCGGGGCGAACGCGGCACGCGCGATGCGGCACATTCAGATGGCGCGCGCGAATGGGCCATCGACAAGGCCACGAATGAACCGCGCCGGCGCCGCGAGCGGGACGGCGCTTTCCCATGAAACGCTCCCGCACAATCGGAGGACGATCATGAACGACTATGCAGGCCGCTCGCACGACGAGCGCGTCGCGCAACGCAAGCGCGAAAAGCAGCGCGCGCAGGAGCCGCCGGGCGGCGACATGGCCGTGCACGGCACCGGGCCGGACGCGCAGCATAGCTGCGGCGAGTTGTCGGAGCGCGGCAAGGACGTGTGGCGCACCGGCGCCGGCCTCGACGGCGGCGGCCGCACCGACGGCAAGCGCTGATGCCGCGCGCCTGTCGCCACGGCAGTTTTTTCAACGACGCGTTCACGGACGGACGCGCCGCGCGTCAGCGCGTTGCGCTGCCCCGCGTTCGTCCCCGGAACGCGCATTGCTCGAATGACGGTACGGGGAGCGCACGCGTGCCCCTCCGTTCATTCACGAAAGGAGCAGATCATGGCGAACATTCCTTCTTCTTCCCGCACGACGGGTGATGGTGACGGTGCTCGCATCGTCGGCAAGGGCCGCGAAACGGCGGCGGGTCCAGGCCCGGACGTGATGGCCGCCAGTACGCTCGACAGCGACCGCGTGTTGAGTTCCGACGGCGAAGAAGTCGGCAAGATCAAGGACATCATGCTGGACGTGCAAGGCGGCCGCATCGCGTATGCGGTGATGTCGAGCGGCGGCTTCCTCGGGATCGGCGACAAGCTGATGGCCATTCCGTGGCGCGCGCTCACGCTCGATACGAACCGCAAGTGCTTTTTGCTCGCGATGCCGTCGGAGCGCGTGAAGAACGCGCCGGGGTTCGACAAGGACCACTGGCCGTCGATGGCCGATCGCACGTGGGCCAGTACCGTGCACCAGTACTATGGCCGTGAACCGTACTGGGACACCGATGCCGCGCTGCCGGGGGCGGAAGGTACGCAGCGCTACGAGCCGCCCGAAGTCGGCGGCGTAAAGCTATAACTTCACGGCGAGTTGCCCGGCGACGAGAAGCCGCCGGGCCGTGCGGCCGCGAAGGCCGTTCGATCGCTGGGCCGCTTCGGTTCTTGCTGGGCCGAAGCGGTTTTTTCGTGGGCGGGCGGGAGCGCGCGGACGGCGCAGTTCAACGCGCGATTCTCCGACACCGGCTCGCGCCCGCTGCGCGCCGCGTCGCGGGCGCCTGGGCGACGGCGATGCCGTCAGTCTTCCTTCCCGTCGTTTCCCCGCTCCCGCTCCGAATTGCGGTTCGCGTGCTGATCGTTCTGCGTGCGTTCCTGATAGTCGCCGCCGCCGCGCAAAGCGGTGTCTTCGAGCCCGCGTTCCAGATCGCGGTGAGCCTGCTTGCCGACCGAGCGCGGCGTCTGTTCGTCGCGCTGCGCGATCGGCTCGTCGCCTTCGTGACGCGGGCGCTTTCCCGTGCGTTCGCTCGCCGGCGGGTCGGGCTGCTGTCGTGGTTTGTCGCTCATCGTGCGTTCTCCGGATGGGGTGTCGTTCTGCGATGTCGCTCTACGCGCGCGGCAGCCGCCGCATCAGCGCCGCGCTGATCCGTTGCTTCGCCTGCGCATAGCCTTCCCACGGATCCGCTCGCAACGCGTCGAGCCGTTCGTGCAGATTCGCGATCGTCCATTGCGCGCCGCCGGTTGTCCGCCCGACTTCGTCCCAGGCGAGCGGCACCGATACGCCGAGCCCCGGCCGCGCACGCGGCGCATATGCGGCGATCGTGCTCGCGCCGCGGTTGTTGCGCAGATAGTCGACGAAGATCCGTCCTTCGCGATTGCGCGCGCCCATCTTCGCGCTGAAGCGCTCGGGGTGCGTGTCGGCAAGGCGCTCGGCGACGCCGCGCGCGAACGCCTTCACGTCGTCCCAGCCCGCGTGCCGTGCGAGCGGCACGACCACGTGCAACCCCTTGCCCCCGCTCGTCTTGCACCACGACTGGAGGCCGAGTTCGCCGAGCAGATCGCGCGTTACCGTCGCCGCCTCGATCATCCGGTCCCAGCCGAGCACCGGGTCCGGGTCGAGATCGAACACGATGCGATCGGGCTTCTCCAGGTTCGTCACCACGCCGTTCCAGGTGTGCAGCTCGATCGCGCCCATCTGCGCGGCGCCGATCAGCGCGGCCGCGCTGTCGATCGTCACGAGCGGCTCGTGGCCCGGATCGAGGCCGGGATGCTGCGTGACGTTCGGCAGTTCGAGACGCGTCGCGTGCTTCTGGAAGAACAGTTCGCCGCCGACGCCCTCAGGCGCGCGCACGAGCGCGACGGGCCGCTTTTGCAGATGCGGCAGCAGCCACGGCGCGACCCACTCGAAGTAACGAACGAGATCGATCTTGCGCGTGCCGCTTTGCTCGTCGATCACCCGATCCGGGTGCGAAATGCGTACGCCGCAGACGGTGTCCGCTTGCGCGGTGTGGTCGTCGCGCGGCAAGCGGCGCGGCTGGCGTGCGCGCGCGGCCGATGTCGGTGTCGCATCGGCGCTCGCGTCCGTACGGCGGCTCGCGCCGTCTTCCTTCTGTGCGTCCTTCTGTGCGTCCTTCTGTGCGCCGCGTTTCGCGCGGGCGCCGGGCGGCTCCGGCGTCTTGTCGAAGCCGCGCATCGAACGGTCGGTGTCGGGCTTGCTGTTCATCGTCGGGGTCCCTTGCTTCGCGTCCCTTGCTTCGCGCTCGGGACGCCGCGCTTACGCCGCGCGGCGTCCGCGCTTCGTCGTGCCCGAGCGGCCGCGAGCGGTGGTGCCGGATTCGGGGTCCGCGTCGCGTGCCGTCGCTCGCGTCTTGCGACGCGTGCCGCGCCCGTTCGACGACGTTTCGTCATCCGCAGCGTTTTCGTCGGCGGATTCGCGCGCGCCGTCGTTCGCCGCGTCGCCGCCGCGCCGCTGCCCGAGACTGCGCTTGAGCAGCTCCGACAGGTCGACGATATCGGCCGTGCGCCGCTGCGGCGCGGGTGCCTCCACCGGCTCGACTTCGCTCGTCTTGCCTGCGCGGATCTTCCGGTCGATCAACGCGAGAATCTCGTCATGGAACGTGTCGTGATACTCGGCCGGGTCCCACGTATCGCTCATGTCGTCGATCAGCTTGCGCGCCATCTCCATCTCGCGCGGGCTGATGCCGACCGACTTCGCGTCGCCGGGCAGCTTGCCGAGATCGTCGAGCGAGCGCACTTCGTCCGCCCAGCGCAGCGTGTTCATCGCGAGCACGGGGCCGGCCGGCACGAGCGCCGCCAGATGCTGCTTGCTGTGCAGCACCACCTGCGCGATGCCGATGCGCCCGCTCGCGGCCAGCGCGTCGCGCAGCAGCGCATAGGCCTTGTCGCCGCGGCGGTCCGGGCTCAGGTAGTAAGGCGTGTCGAGATACAGGAACGACACCGACGGCGCGTCGACGAACGCGACGATATCCACCGTCTGCGTCGACTCGGGGCTCGCCGCCGCGATTTCCTCGTCCGTCACGACGACGTACCGGCCCTTCTCGTACTCGTAGCCGCGCACGATGTCCTTGCGCGACACTTCCTTGCCCGAACGCTTGTTGATCTGCCGATAGCCGACCGGGTCCATCGAGCGGCGGTCGAGCAGATTGAACGACGTGTGCGCGGAGCGCGTCGCGGGATACACCTCGACGGGCACGTACACGAGCCCGAAGCTGATCGCGCCTTTCCAGATCGCTCGCGGCATGACGCTGGCTCCCGTAGTGACGATGCGAACAGGACGACGCGGCAGAGCGAACGCGCGAGCGCCGCCCCGCACGCGTCGCCTCATGTAGTGCGCGACGCGAGCCTACCCCCGCCGCACGACGCCGAGCAGCAACGTGACGAGAAAGATCACGAGGAAGATGAAGAACAGGATCTTCGCGATGCTCGCCGCGCCGGCCGCAATGCCGCCGAACCCGAACACTGCCGCGATGATCGCGATCACAAAAAAGATGGCTGCGTATTGAAGCATGACTTCCCTCCGTCTTTCGGGTTGTTGGGATGGCAATACCGCCGCCATCGCATTGGCCGTTCAGCGGCCAACCGGTTCGAGCGTGCGGGTCGGGTCGAAGTCGGCCCAGCGGCCGTCCTGCCACCGTCCCGACGCGCGCTCGATCTCCATGGCGCCCGAGGTGCGCAGCACCTGCGCCGCCTGCGGCTGCGTCTGCGGGTTCACGTGTACCGCGAGCAGCACACCGGACTCCCGCGTTTTCGGCGTGCCGTCCGGCTCGTGAGCCGGATCGGGCTGCGGCGCGCGCCCGCCGCCGCGCGTCTGCCACATCGCGCCCGCGAGCGAACCCACGTACGCGCCGACGCCGGCCGCGATCGCGAGCACGAGGATCGTGTGGAAGAACACGAGCGACAGCCCGATCGCGACGATCACGCCCGCGAACGCCCCCACCGCGACGCCCGCGCCTGCGCCGAGCGACGCGCTCTTCGCCTGCGGGTCCGCATAGCGGTCGCCGCCGACCGGATAGCGCGCGTGCTGGCCGCCCGGATTCACGTAGAACAATGAAATGTCCTCGTCCACGAAGCCGTCGGAGCGCAGCGCGCCGATCGCCGCTTGCGCGTCGTCGAACGTCGTGAACCGGCCTGCAACGATCAGTGACATGGAACCTCCCTGTTTCGTCGATCCGCGCGGGCTCGCGCGGGGCTCGTCAGCCGCTCTCCACGCGGAAGCGTCCGCTGTGCAGCACGACGCTGCCGCCGGTTTCGCGGATCGCCTCGGTGCACGACGCGCAGATGCGCTCGCGCCCGCGCTCGAACGCATCGCGCAGCGCCGCTTCGAGCGCCGATTCCGCGCCGAAGTGGTCTTCGAGCGCCTCGACGGTGATCGCGCAGACCACCGGCTCGCCGTCCAGTTCGACGACGAAGCGCATCAGCATGTTCGCGCCGTCGAACACCGGCGACTCGTCGGGAAACGCCACCTGGACGCGCTGGTCCTGGGGGTCCCGGGAAGCGCCGCCGCGTCCGGCGGACGACGAACCGGACGACGAACCGGACGAAGAAGCGGCGCTCATGCGGCACCGTGGGCGGCGCCGTGCGCGCCACCGCCAGCCGACGACAGACACGAGATCAGCTCGGCGTTGAACGCCGGCAGATCGTCGGGCTTGCGGCTCGTGATGAAGTTGCCGTCGCGCACCACGCGCTGATCGACCCACTTGCCGCCCGCGTTGCGGATGTCGTCCTGCAGCGTCGGCCAGCTCGTCATCGTGTGGCCCTTGACGATGCCTGCGGACACCGGCAGCCAGCCGCCGTGGCAGATCACCGCGAGCGGCTTGTGCGCCGCATTCGCCGACTTCACGAACTGCTGCGCCTCGGGAACGAGACGGATCGCGTCCCCATTGACGACGCCGCCCGGCAGCACAACGGCGTCATAGTCGTCGGCGCTGGCGTCGCTGAACGTGCGATCCACCTTGACCTTGCTGCCCTTGTCCACGTGACGGAAACCCTGGATCTCGCCGCTCTTCTGCGAGATCACGTCCACCTGCGCGCCGGCCTCGGTCAGCGCGCGATACGGCTCCAGCAACTCCGCTTCTTCGAAGCCGTCCATCGCCAGAATTGCGACCTTGCAATTGTCGAGCTTGGCAGCCATTACTTCACCTCCTGTTGCGATTCACGAATGAGATCGGGGAGAAACGCAGGCGTCCTGCGCGAGCGCTTCAGATTACGGTCGAGCAAACCCGATGCCTGGTACTACTGGCAAAACATCGCCTGCAAGAACGCTGCGGAAGCGCGCGGCGGCGCACCGTGCCCCGCCGCGCGAACCACGGCTTACTGGCCGTTGCTGTTGTACGGCGTGGTGCTGCGCGGCATCGTGCGCGGCGTGCCCTGCATCGACTGGCCGGTGCCGGTGGACGGCGAGTTCGGCGCCGCACCGGTGCCGGTCCCGACGCCGCCGCCCGTGCCGGTCACGCCCGGCGAGCCGTAGCCGCCCGTGTTCGCGCCGCCCGTCACACCGCCGGCGCCGCCGGTCGTGCCGCCGCCCGCGCCCACGCCCGCACCGCCGCCCATGCCGGTGCCCGCTCCGCCACCCGCGCCGCCGCCCGCACCGCCAGCGCCGCCGCCGCCCGCCTGCGCGAACACCGCGCCGGAAACAGCCATTGCGCCCATCGTCACTGCACAGGCAATCAGCTTCTTCGTCGATCTGGTCATGTCGATCTCCTTGGATTCGAACTGGTTTGCGAAACACGGCGCGCCGCCACGCGTTGGAAGACGCCGCGCGCCACGCACGAGCCTTTTTCGCAAGCGGTGTGCCGCGAGCGCGGCCGATGCGGGAACGCGGCTTGCTGGGCCGCGCAAGTCCCCGCGTCGCGGGGCGTCCCGATGGAGCCCGTTGATGAATACCCGCATGACCGTCGTCGTCCTCACGTTCAATCGCCGGCAGGAAGTCCTGCGCACCGTTGCGCAACTGTTGCGGCTACCGGAGCGCCCCGACGTGATCGTCGCCGACAACGGCTCCACCGACGGCACCGCCGATGCGCTCGTCGCGTGCTTTGCGCACGTGCGCGTCGTGCGCCTCGCGGCGAATCTCGGCGCGGCCGGCCGCAATCACGCGGCGGCGCTCGCGACGACCGACTACGTCGCGTTCAGCGACGACGACACCGAATGGCAGCCGGGCTCGCTCGCTTACGCGGTCGCGCTGCTCGACCGCTGGCCGCGCGTGGCGGTGCTGAGCGCGAACGTGGTCGTCGGCGACGCGCGCGTGCCCGACGCCGCGTGCGACCCGATGCGTTCGAGCCCGCTCGACCGCCACGACTTGCCGGGGCCGGCGCTCGTCGGCTACATGGCGGGCGCGTGCGTCTTTCGCACGGCGGTGTTTCGCGCGGTCGGCGGTTATGAGCCGCGACTCTTCATCGGCGGCGAGGAGGAGCTGGTCGCGCTCGACGTGCTCGAAAGCGGTCGCGCGATCGTGTACTGCGATCAGATGACCGTGCTGCACCGGCCGTCCGAGCAGCGTGACAGCGGGTTCAGACGCAGGCTGCTCGCGCGCAATGCGGCGCTCGTCGCGTGGCTGCGCCTGCCGTGGCGCGACGTGATGCGCGCGACGCTGAACGCCACGTTCGCGGCCGCGCGCGAAGGACATCCGCTCGCCGACGGACTCGCGCTGCTGCGCGGCATCGGCTGGGCCGCGCGACGGCGGCGCGTGGTCGGCGCCCGCGTGATCGACATGCGGCGCCTCGTGCACGACGCGCGCTACACCGCCGCCATCCACCAGAATCGCTCCGGCTCCGCGAGATCGTACGGATAGGGATCCTGAAGCGCGCGCAACTGCGTGCGATACGCGCGCACCGCGCGCCGCTTCGTGGCCGCGGCCGCGCCCGAACTGCAGGGGCCGAGCGCACCGTCCTCCAGCCGGTGCGTATGCACACGCGCATGCGCGAGCGACTCGCGCTTCGCCGCGACGATTCCCCGGCGCGTGCGATAAAGCGCGTCCTCGTACGCGATGCACGCGGCCTGCCCGCGCGCGCGCAAGCGCCGATGCAGCAACAGACGACACGCTTCGGCCGTCGCCAGATGATCGGAGTGATACAGCCCGAGCGGCACGACGAGCAGGGGAATGCCGCTCTGTCGCCACGCATCCGCGATGCCGTCGACGAGATCGGCCGGGTCCGGCAACGACGCATATTGCGAATCGAGAAAGCCCAGATGGACGGCATGCGCGCCGCAGAGCGCGAGCGCCCGATGGTCCTCGCGCCAGCGCGTGTGCATCGCCTCGTGCGAATCCGCGAAACCGGCCGCGCTGTCCCATGGCGTCACCTGCGGGGTCGGCGGCTCGCCGGCGAACACCGTGCACACGACCGAGCCCGGATGCGTCGCGAGCAGCATCCCGCAGCTGAACACGGCATCGTCCAGATGCGGTGAAACGACAAAGCACGGCATGCGGTTTTCGTCCATCGGCATTTCCTCAAAATGATCGGTCTGCCGCATGCAAGCGCCATACCGCACGCCGATTCGAAGCCGCCTCCGTCGCATTCTTCACGGCACGACGCTGCTCTGCCGTTGCGACTTGATGTCCCGCAATGATTCCAATCGTCGCATTCAGTAGCATCGCGGGCTTGATCCGGCCGGCAGCACCGCCTTCCTTTCGGATTTCAGCCCGGATCATCCAGTAAGGAATCCGGATTGAATAACAAGATAGGAAAACCAGTGAAAAAACTTCTGATCGCGGTGGCTACCGTTGGGGTAGCCGGCTACCTGGGCGTATCGGGCGTCGCCTACGTGCACGACACGAACTATGCGGAAAGTGCAATGCAACATCCGGCCTCTTCCACTGAAGCGGCTCGCGTGCGCGACGTGCTCAACCGCAACGCCTGCTACTACTGCCACTCGACGACTGCCGTGCTGCCGGGCTACGCGTCCCTGCCGGGCATCCGGCAGTTGTCGGAACGCGACGTGCAGACCGGGCTCACCTACTACCGCATGGACGCGCTGTATGCGGCGCTCGACAACGGCACGCCCGTGCCCGAGGCGGACCTCGCGAAGCTCGAAATCGTCACGAACGAAGACACGATGCCGCCGAAGCTCTTCCGCTCCGTTCACTGGGCGACCGGCCTCACCGCCGACGACCAGCGCACGCTGCTCGACTGGATCGCGTCGCAGCGCAAGATCACGTACGCGACGCCCGGCGTCGCGCCCGAATTCGCGAACGAGCCGGTGCAGCCGCTGCCGAAGTCGCTGCCGACCGACGCGCGCAAGGTCGCGCTCGGCCTGCAGCTGTTTCACGATCCGCGGCTGTCGGCGGACAACACGGTGTCGTGCGCGAGCTGCCACTCGCTCGCGACGGGCGGCGTCGACGGGCAGAAGGTGTCGACCGGGGTCAACGGCCAGAAGGGCGGCATCAACGCGCCGACGGTCTTCAACGCGGCGCTGAACCACCTGCAGTTCTGGGACGGCCGCGCGGGCACGCTGCAGGAACAGGCCGGCGGGCCGCCGTTGAATCCGGTCGAAATGGCCTCGACGTCGTGGGATCAGATCGCGGCGAAGCTGAAGAAGGACGCCGCGCTCACCGCGCAGTTCGCGAAGGTGTATCCGGGCGGCTGGAGCGGCGCGAACATCACCGACGCGATCGCCGAGTTCGAAAAGACGCTGCTCACGCCGAGCCGCTTCGACGCGTACCTGCGCGGCGACAAGGCGGCCCTGAACGCCGAGGAAGTGCACGGCTATGCGCTCTTCAAGGCGAATCATTGCGCGGCGTGCCACGTCGGCCAGAACCTCGGCGGGCAGTCGTTCGAGCGGATGGGCCGCGCGGCGAACTACTTCGCCGATCGCGGCGGCGAGCTGACCGACGCCGACACCGGACGGGCCGGCGTCACGAAGAATCCGCTCGACAGCCAGCGCTTCAAGACGCCGACGCTGCGCAACATCGAACTGACCGCGCCTTACTATCACGACGGCAGCCGTGCCGATTTGCGCGACGCGGTGCGCGACATGGCGAAGTACCAGGTCGGCCGGCAACTGTCGGACGCGGACGTCGATGCGATCGTCGCGTTCCTGAAAACGCTGACGGGCAACGGGCAGCCTTCGGTTGCGAAGGCGCCCTGACGCGGTGACGGCCGGCATCGCGATGCCGGCCTCCTCTTCTTCTTGCCGATGCGCGCGTGGCCACGGAGGGCTCCGGCCGCGCGCGCATCGTCGCATGGGGCGCGCGCGCAGGCGCGCCGTCAGTTCTCTCCATGCAGGCCGAGATCCGGCCGCACCGACGCGAGCGCCTCGTGCAGCGTCGCAAAGAGGTTGTGCTCGCCGACGACCGGCGTGATCCGGTGCCGATCCATGTCCGCGCGCAGATACGGATTCACGCGCCCGAAAATCACGCGCACGTGGCGTCGCGCGAGTTCCTCGCACAGATCGCTGAGCGAGCGCCCGGCGGAAAAGTCGATGTCGGTGATCGCCGCCGCATCGACGACGAACCATTGCACCGGCGTCGGCGCGCCGTCGATCAGCCGGCGCACCTCGCCGACGAACAGATGGTCGTTCGCATAGAACAGATCCGCGCCGAACCGGTAGACGATCAGCCCCGGCGCCGTTTCGAGGCCCGGCTCGGCGGGCACCGCCACCCAGCGGTCAGCCCGGTTCGGCGCGAGGATCATCGTGTGCGGCCGGTACGAATGGCGCACGTGGCGCAGCAGCGACAGCGCGATCGCGAGCACGATGCCGTTCTCGACGCCGATCGTCACGACCGACACCGCCGTCGCCAGCGCGAGCATGAATTCGCCGGGGCTTTCGCGCCGCATGTCGACGAGCGCGCGCACGTTCACGAGCCCCGCCGCGATCGTGAACACGATGCTCGCGAGCACGCAATGCGGCAGGTATTGCAGCCAGCGGGTCAACGACACCAGCACGACCAGCACGACGAGCGCGAACGTCAGCTGCGCGAACTGGCTGCGCGCGCCGGCGCGGTCGGCCATCGCGGTCTGCGTGAGGCTGCCGTTCACGACGAACGCGCCGGACAGCGACGCCGCCGCGTTCGCCGCCGCGAGGCCGAGCAGGTTCGCGTCGTTGTCGACGCGCTCGCGGTAACGCTGCGCGAACGCCCGGCTCGTGGCGGCGCTCTGCGCGACGATGATCGCGAAGCACGACACCGCGACCGGCAGCAGGTCGAGCACCTGCGTCCAGTTCACGAGCGGCACGCGCAGCGTCGGCAGACCGCCCGCGACCGGCCCGATCACCGGAATGCCGTGCGCCGCGAAGTGCAGCGTGTCGCTCGCCGCGATGCCGGCCACGACCGCGACGAGCGGCACCGGCCAGTGCGGCCGCACGCGGCGAAAGATCAGGATCGACACGACGACCAGCATCGATATCGCGAAGGTCGGCCAATGGATCGTCGGCAGTTGCGCGGCGAGTTGCCGGATCTGCTCGGTGGTGCGCGAAGACGTGACCGCGATGCCGGTCATGTCGTCGAGCATCGCGATGCCGACCTGCAGGCCGACGCCCGCGAGAAAGCCGACCAGCACCGTGCGGGACAGAAAGTCCGCGAGAAAGCCGAGACGGAAGAGGCGGGCAAGCAGCAGCAGGCCGGCGGTCAACAGCGCGGTCGTGCCCGCGAGCGCGATGTATTCGGCGCTCGACGGCGCCGCCATCGACGACAGCCGGCCCGCGAGAATCGTCGCGGTGGCCGAGTCGGCCGCGACGACGAGGTGGCGCGACGCACCGAACAGCGCGAACGTGATCAGCGGCAGAAAGCCGGTATAGAGGCCGGTGACGGCCGGCATCCCCGCGATGCGCGCATAGCCGAGCAATTGCGGCACGTTCATCGACGCGAGCGACACGCCGGCGAGCGCGTCGCGCAGCGCCGACGCGCGCGTGAGCGGCCGCAGGCCCTTTAGCAGTTCAATGGCCATCGGCCGTCCCCTCCCGCATCCGCACGCCCCTGTCGTTGTCGATTAACGGGGTATGGTAGCGCGCGGCGTGCGCTTTTCGGTCAGCGCGCCGCCGGCTCGCCGCGCACGCGCCTGCCGCGCCGCCTGACGACGACCGGCGGCAGCACGCGACGGAACCGCTCGCGGCGGTGCTCGTCTTCGAAGTGCGCGAGCGAAAGCTTCACGAGGTCGCTGCGCGACACGATGCCGACGAGCTGCATCGACTGGCGGTCGGTCACCACCGTCAGCCGTTCGAGCCCGTGCACCGCGAGACGCGTCGCGACGAGGCGGCAGGTCTCGCTCGCGAGCGCGGTCGCCGGCGTGCGGCCGTGCAGCGCGGTCGCGAGCGGCGTCGCGCGCAGCGTGTCGTCGGCGGCGAGCGCCGCGAGCGACGCGCGATCGACGACGCCGATCACCGCGCCCGCCTCGACGACCGGATACGCGCGATGCGCCTGCTGCGCGCCGAAGTACGTCGCGAGCGCGTCGTTCGCGGTGAGCGCGGCGTCGATCGCGATCACGTCGCGCGTCATCACTTCGTCGACGTAATGGCGTTCGAGCGGATCGACGCCGTACTCGCGATAGATGTGCCGGCCGCGACGCGCGATCTTCTCGGTCATGATCGAGCGGCGCATCGCGATCGTCGAGAACGCGTGCGCGACGAGCGTCGCCGTCAGCAGCGGCAGCAGCGCGTTCGCGTCGTGCGTGAGTTCGAACGCGAAGACGATCGCGGTCAGCGGCGCGCCGAGCGTCGAGCCGAGCGTCGCCGCCATGCACACGAGCGGCCACAGCAGCAGTTCGCCGCCCGGCAGCAGGTGGCCGAGCAGCACGCCGAGGCCCGCGCCGAGCATCAACAGCGGCGCGAGCACGCCGCCCGACGTGCCGGACGCGAGCGCGATCACCCAGATCGCGGCCTTGACCGCGAGAATCGCCGCGGCCGTCTGCCAGCCGAGATGCAGATGCAACAGATCGCCGATCACGTCGTAGCCGACGCCGAGCGCGCGCGGCTCGATCGCGCCGCCGATGCCGACCGCGAGACCGCCGATCGCCGGCCACCACATCCAGTGCACCGGCAGGCGCCCGAACAGGTCCTCGACCTGGTACAGCGCATTCGACAGCCCCGCCGCGAGCGCGCCGCACAGCAGGCCCGCGACGACGCACGACAACAGCGAGAGCGGCTCGACCGGCGCGGTCGAAATCGGAAACAACACGCCGGTGCCGAACACGACCGGGCGCGCGAAGCCCGCCACCGCGCACGCGAGCGCGACCGGAATCAGGCTGCGCGGACGCCATTCGAACAGCAGCAGTTCGACGGCCAGCAGCACGGCCGCGACCGGCGTGCCGAACACCGCGGTCATCCCGGCCGTTGCGCCCGCAACGAGCAGCGTCTTGCGCTCGGCCGACGACAGCCGCACGCATTGCGCGACGAGCGAGCCGAGCGCGCCGCCCGTCATGATGATCGGCCCTTCCGCGCCGAACGGCCCGCCGCTGCCGATCGCGATGCCCGACGCGAGCGGCTTCAGGATCGCGACTTTCGGCGACATCCGGCTGCGGCCGAACAGGATCGCCTCGATCGCTTCGGGGATCCCGTGGCCGCGGATGCGGTCCGAGCCGAAGCGCGCGATCAGCCCGACGATCAGCCCGCCCGCGACCGGCACCAGCACGACCCACAGGCCGAGATGGTGGCCGGCGGGCGAGCGGTCCGCGAACGACAGCGTGCCGAAGAAGAACAGATTGGTGAACATCCGGATGAGCTTGAGCAGCACGTACGCTGCAACCGTGCTCAGCGCGCCGATGCCGACCGCGAGCGCACAGATGCCGGGAAGTCGTTGGTTGACGGAAAAATCGCGCTTGTGAGGAGAGGCATGCATGGGTCGGCCGGGCCTTCGGGCTAGAGATCGATCTGCGGAATGCGAAACGAGCCGGCGAGCGACTTCAGTTCCGCGCGGTGCATCTGCGCGAGCTTCGCGAGCAGCGCGTCGCCGGCTTCGAGCAGGTGCACTTCGACCTGCCGCCGGTCGACGGCGCTCTGCCGCCGCTCGACGAGCCCGAGCGCCTCGCAGCGCGTCACCAGCGCGACGACGCCGTGATGCTGCGCCTGCAGCCGCTCGGCCAGTTCGCCGACGCTCGCCCATTCGCGCTCCGGATAGCCCTTGATGTGCAACAGCAGCAGATACTGCAGCGGCGTGATGCCCTCGCCTTGCGCGGCCTGCTCGGAGAAGCGCTCGAAGCGGCGCATCTGGTAGCGGAATTCGGACAGTTGCTCGTAATCGGCCTTCGCGAGGCGGTTTTGACGTGTGCTCATCCAGTCGACGGGCGATATTCAAGAACGGCGAATATATCACTTCTTGATATAAAGAGCCGGACTTTCGGCGCTTCGACACAGCGTGAGAAACCCGCGGAATGGCCGCTCAGGCGGCCGGGGGCGCATTGCGCCGGGTCTGCCGGTGCAGGCCCGAGATCACGTCCGCGTGCGTGACGACGCCGGCGAGCCGCCCTTCGTCGTCGAGCACCGGCACCTGTTCGTGCGTGCCGTTCGCGAACAGCGCGATCAGATCGACGAGCGGATGCGCGTGATGAACCGTCGGATGCGCGCCGTCGAGCAGCGTGTCGACCGTCGTGCTCGCCGCGCGCCGGTCGCGGTCGCGGTCGCGGTCGCGCAGCGGCCAGCGCATCGCGAGTCCGCGCGGGCGCGCCGCGCCGTGCGCGAAGCCCGCGTCGTGCAGACGGTCGCGCGTGATGATGCCGGCGAGACGGCTCGCCGAATCGGTGACCGGCAGCGCATCGGCGTCGTGCCGATGCAACAGCCGCCACGCGTGCGCGGGCGTCGCCTTCGCCGGGACGGTCGCCGGCGCCGGCTTCATGATCTCGGCGACCGTCACCTGGTGCGACGCGCGCGCATACGCGCGGCGCTGCAGATCGCGCAGCAGCGTTTCCAGGTCTTCCGGCGCGATGTCGATCAGCTCGTCGCGATCGCGCAACGCCGCTTCGAGGTCGGCCCGCGTGAACGCCGCCGCTTCCGGCCGCGCGGACGGCGCGACGGCCGGCTTCGTCGCCGCGAGCGCGTGCGGATAGCGGTGCCCCGTGAACGCGTGATACGCGAGCGCCGAGCCGAGCAGCACGAACGTTTGTGCGCCGACCGGCGCGATCACGAAACCGTAGCCGAGCGAATGAATCGCCGGGCCGCCGAGCACCGCGGTCAGCGCGACGGCGCCCGAAGGCGGATGCACGCAGCGCAGCGCGAGCATGCCGGCGATCGCGAATGCGATCGCGCACGCGGCGGCGCCGGCCGGCTGCGAGATCAGCATCGCGCACGTGACGCCGACCAGCGCCGACACCAGGTTGCCGCCGACGATCGACCACGGCTGCGCGAGCGGGCTCGCGGGCACCGCGAACAGCAGCACCGCCGACGCCCCCATCGGCGCGATCAGGAACGGCAGCGCGGCATGGCCGCCGGGCGACGCGAGCATCGCGAGGCCGGTCAGCCCGATGCCGACGAACGCGCCCATGCTCGCGCGCAGGCGCTCGGACCACCGCACGGTGCCCTGCGAGGGCCGAAAACGGGACAGCCAGTCGAGAATCGGTTCGTGCACGATAGCTTGTGAGTTCTTGTTGCCGGGAAGGGGCCGCTCCGCGAATCCGTTTAAAGATGCACGCCGCGTCAATGTATCGCGGCATGATATATCGGCGCACCGAATGAGGGAATATCGCCCCGCATTCGGGCAATCCCTGGATGTTATCGCCCTCTTGCAGTGCACCGATGCACGCGGCCGTTTTCGCCAGGAATAAAAAAACCAGCCCGAAGGCTGGTCGACAGATACGGCTGAAAGGAACGCGTTGAAGAACTAGACCCTCACCGGCGGCGGCGAATAACGGCACTCGTAGCGCTTTCTGACCGAGCCGTTCTCGTCGACGCTTTCGAGGAACACATCGAACTGCCATAGCCGCGCCATGTGACGCAGCACTTCGTCGGTGTCGCCGTGCAGGTGCCGGTTGTCGGTCATGAAGTGGCGCAGCGTCAGGCTGCGGTCGCCGCGCATGTTCACCGACCATACCTGGATGTTCGGCTCCCGATGGTGCATGTCGTACTGCCGCGACAACGCCTGCCGCACGTACTGGTAGCCGCTGTCGTCGTGGATCGCCGACACTTCGAGCGCGTCGCGCATGTCGTCGTCGAGCACCGAGAAGAGCCGCATTTCGCGGATCAGATGGGGCGACAGATACTGCGCGATGAAGCTCTCGTCCTTGAAGTTGCGCATCGCGTAGTGCAGCGCCTTCAGCCACGGGCTGCCGGCGAGATCCGGAAACCAGCGGCGGTCCTCGTCGGTCGGCTGCTCGCAGATGCGGCGGATGTCGCTCATCATCGAAAAGCCGAGCGCATACGGATTGATCCCGCTGTAGTACGGCTTCGTGACCGGCGGCTGGTAGATCACGTTGCTGTGCGAGTGCAGGAACTCCATCATGAAGCCGTCTTCGAGCTTGCCCTGGTTGTACAGCGTATTGAGCAGCGTGTAGTGCCAGAACGTCGCCCAGCCTTCGTTCATCACCTGCGTCTGCCGCTGCGGATAGAAGTACTGGCCGATCTTGCGCACGATGCGGATCACCTCGCGCTCCCACGGCTCCAGCAGCGGCGCGTTTTTCTCCGCGAAATACAGCAGGTTCTCCTGCGGCTCGGGCGGAAAACGCTCCTCGACTTCCTCGGCGAGCGGCGTGTGCTTCGCGGGCAGCGTGCGCCACAGCTCGTTCACCTGCGACTGCAGATACGCCTCGCGCTCGCGCCGCATCGCGGCCTCGCGCTCGAGCGACAGCTTCTGCGGCCGCTTGTAACGGTCGACGCCGTAATTCATCAGCGCGTGGCACGAATCGAGCAGTTCCTCGACGCGATCGAGCCCATACCGTTCCTCGCACTCGGCGATGTAGTTCTTCGCGTACACGAGGTAATCGATGATCGCGTGCGCGTCGGTCCACAGCCGGAACAGGTAATTACCCTTGAAGAACGAATTGTGGCCGTACGCGGCGTGCGCGATGACGAGCGCCTGCATCGTCATCGTGTTCTCTTCCATCAGATAGGCGATGCAAGGATTCGAATTGATGACGATTTCGTACGCGAGCCCCATTTGCCCGCGCCGGTAGCTCTTCTCGGTCGAGAGAAAGTGCTTGCCGAACGACCAGTGGCGGTAATTGACCGGCATCCCGACGGACGCATACGCGTCCATCATCTGCTCGGCGCTGATCAGTTCGAGCTGGATCGGATAGACGTCCAGCTCGTATTGCTCCGCAACATGCGAGATATGGGTGTCGTATTCCTCGATCAGCTCGAACGTCCAGTCGGACGGGCACGGCAACGGTCGTCTGTCGGCTACGTTCATGCGGACATCCCTTTGTCCGGGCAACCCGGACTCCGTCGGCGGCGCAGGCTCCGCCACCGGTTCCCGTCCCCTCGTACCGGTTCGTTGCGCTGCGTCCCCGCTCTGAGCCTGCTTTGTCCCTTCGTGCTTGCTGCGCTCCGGCTGGTAGCCGCGCGCCTCGTTGTGCAGATGGCGTGTCGTCATGAGGTGGCCGCCTGCTTTTCGAAGAGTTCGCGAAACACCGGATAGATGTCGGCCGCGGTATCGACCTTTTTCATCGCCAGATGCGGCTCGGAGAGCGCGAGCTGCGCGTATTCGAGCCACAGGTTCTGTTCTTCCGGCGTCACCTGAATATACGCGAAATAGCGCACCTTCGGGAGGATGTCATCCGCGAGGATTTTCCGGCATTTCGGCGAATCGTCGGTCCAGTTGTCGCCGTCCGACGCCTGCGCGCCGTAGATGTTCCAGTCGGTCGGCGAGTAACGGTCCTCGATCACCTGTTTCATCAGTTCCAGCGCGCTCGACACGACCGTGCCGCCGCTTTCGGTCGAGTGGAAGAACGTGTCTTCGTCGACCTCCTCGGCGCGCGTATGGTGCCGGATGAACACCACCTCGATGCGTTCGTAATTGCGCTTCAGGAACAGATAAAGCAGGATGAAGAAACGCTTCGACAGGTCCTTGCGCTGTTCGTCCATCGAGCCGGACACGTCCATCAGGCAGAACATCACCGCCTGACTCGACGGTTGTGGCTGCTTGACCCGGTTGATGTAGCGAAGGTCGAACGGATCGATGAACGGAATGCGCCAGATGCGCCCGCGCAGATGGTGGATTTCCTCTTCGAGCAGCCGGATTTCGTCGCGCCGGTCGGCGTTGTCCGCCTTCAGCGCTTCGAGTTGCTGTTCGAGTTCGTGAAGCTGGTTCACGAGCGGCGCGCCGAGCGCGATGCGCCGGCCGAGCGCGCTGCGCAGCGAACGCACGACGTCGATGTTGTTCGGCGTGCCTTCCGCGGCCCAGCCCGCGCGGATGCTCTTCCATGTCGGCACCGCGAGCAGGTGCGTCTTCACGAGACGCGGCAGTTCGAGGTCGTCGAAGAAATACTGCATGAATTCGTCGCGCGACAGCTCGAATACGAAGTCATCCTCACCTTCGCCTTCGTTGCTCGCCTGACTGCCGCCGCCGCCCGCGCCGCCTTGCGGACGCGGAATGCGGTCGCCGCGGATGTAATCCTCGTTGCCCGGATGAACCATTTCGCGCCGGCCGCCCGGTCCGTGCCGGAACGACGGCTCCGCGATGTCCTTGCGCGGAATCGTGATGCTCTGGTTGTTCTGTATGTCCTTGATGCTGCGGTCACGCACCGCTTCCGAAACGGCGTGACGAATGTAGTTTTTCACGCGACGCAGAAAGCGTTCGCGGTTTGCAATGCTCTTGTTCTTGCCTGCCAGCCTGCGGTCGATGATTTGATGAAGCACATCCAGTCTCCCGCTCCAGTTTCCAATGGGCGGGCCGCCGGTGTGCATGCCCTAAGCAACGCTGTTAAGGCCATGCAGCCCGCGCCCCGCCGGATGTCCACGCACGCCGCGCGCCCGCGGCGGCGGCGTGCGTGGCCGATAACGCCACATCGGCAGCGTTGGCTTCGCCGTTCATGACGACTTGCGAACGCGCAGATACCAGTCGCACAGCAACCGGACCTGCTTCGGCGTATAGCCCTTCGCCACCATCCGGTTGACGAAGTCTTCGTGCTTGCGCTGCTCTTCCGCCGATCCTTTCGCATTGAACGAGATGACGGGCAAAAGTTCTTCCGTATTCGAGAACATCTTCTTCTCGATCACCACGCGCAGCTTCTCGTAGCTGATCCACGCCGGGTTCTTGCCGGCGTTCGCCGCGCGCGCGCGCAGCACGAAGTTCACGATCTCGTTGCGGAAGTCCTTCGGGTTGCTGATGCCCGCCGGCTTTTCGATCTTCTCCAGTTCGGCGTTCAACGCCGCGCGGTCGAAGCTCTCGCCGGTGTCGTGGTCGCGGAACTCCTGATCCTGGATCCAGAAATCCGCGTACGTCACGTAACGGTCGAAGATGTTCTGGCCATACTCGGAGTACGACTCCAGATAAGCGGTCTGGATCTCCTTGCCGATGAACTCCGCATACCGCGACGCGAGCACGTCCTTCACGAACGACAGGTACTTCTGCTCGGTTTCCGGCGGGAACTGCTCGCGTTCGATCTGCTGTTCGAGCACGTACATCAGGTGCACCGGGTTGGCCGCGACCTCGGTCGAGTCGAAGTTGAACACGCGCGACAGGATCTTGAACGCGAACCGCGTCGACACGCCGGTCATGCCCTCGTCGACGCCCGCGAAGTCGCGATACTCCTGATACGACTTCGCCTTCGGATCGGTGTCCTTCAGGTTCTCGCCGTCGTACACCTGCATCTTCGAGAACAGGCTGGAATTCTCCGGCTCCTGCAGGCGCGTGAGCACCGAGAACTGCGCCATCATCTTCAGCGTGCCCGGCGCGCAGACCGCGTCGGCCAGCGACGAATTGCGCAGCAGCTTCTCGTAGATCTTCATTTCTTCCGAGTAGCGCAGGCAGTACGGCACCTTGACGACGAAAATCCGGTCGAGCAGCGCCTCGTTGTTGCGGTTGTTGCGGAACGCCTTCCATTCGGACTCGTTCGAGTGCGCGAGGATGATCCCCGAGAACGGAATCGCGCCGAAACCTTCAGTACCCTTGAAGTTTCCTTCCTGCGTCGCGGTGAGCAGCGGATGCAGCACCTTGATCGGCGCCTTGAACATTTCGACGAATTCGAGCAGGCCCTGATTCGCGAGACACAGGCCGCCCGAATAGCTGTATGCATCCGCATCGTCCTGCGCGTACTGTTCGAGCTTGCGGATGTCGACCTTGCCGACGAGCGACGAGATGTCCTGATTGTTCTCGTCGCCCGGCTCCGTCTTCGCGATGCCTACCTGCCGGAGAATCGACGGATAGCGGCGCACGACCCGGAACCGGCGGATATCGCCGTTGTATTCGTGCAGCCGCTTCACGGCCCACGGGCTCAGGATGCTCTTCAGATAGCGGCGCGGAATCCCGTATTGCTCTTCGAGAATCGGGCCGTCTTCGTCGTAGTCGAAGAGCCCGAGCGGCGATTCGTTCACCGGCGAGCCCTTGATCGAATAGAACGGCACGCGCTCCATCAACTGCTTCAGGCGCTCGGCGATCGACGACTTGCCGCCGCCCACCGGGCCGAGCAGATAGAGAATCTGTTTCTTTTCCTCGAGTCCTTGCGCCGCGTGCCTGAAGTACGAGACCACCTGCTCGATCACGTCCTCCATGCCGTAGAACTCGCGGAATGCGGGGTACACCTTGATGACCTTGTTCGCAAAGATGCGCGACAGGCGTGGATCGTTTCTCGTGTCGATCTGTTCGGGTTCGCCGATTGCCGTCAGCATGCGTTCGCCTGCGGTGGCATACGCACTGGGATCTTCCTTGCAGAGCGCGAGATACTCCTCAAGCGAGAATTCTTCCTCTCTCGTTTTTTCGAAGCGGGTCGCGAAGCTGCTGTAGATATCCATGCTACCTCCTCGCCTAAGTCTGCGATCGATGTCGTGCGCGGCGCGCTTAATCGGAACGACATCGCTCGAATTCATCCTAAACCTTTTCAAATTTTTTTTCACGGCAAATCGCGCCGGACTCGAGACCCCGAAGAATCCTTTCTGAAGCACGTGCGGCGCGGCACTGCTCGCGCTTCGCACCAGCGTGTGCAATTTTCAGACCGGCTCGCTCAGATCACGGCGTATTTCGACGTTACGGCATGCGCTGCGTCTTTGCAGAGGAGGGATCAACGCTAATGCGGCACACCGCACCGCACGACTCGCGCAGCGCACAGAAGTGTCGTCGCGCACCAACATTTTTTCTTTCTTACGCGTTGGGACAGCGTGTAACGGACCTGACGCACGCAGGGTCTTGCGCTGTGCTGGTGCCCGTGCGCGCTCACGTGGCGACCGCGCACTATTGCAACGCGCGCGGACAAAAAAGAACGCGCCGCAGTCGCGCGGGCGAACTGGGCGCGATTTCAGTGGAGAACGAATGAATGTGCTGCGTAGTGTGCGACAGCGCGGGAATGTGCGCAGAGCGTAGCGACACTGGCGCTACCGCTACGACTACAGGAACTCGACTTCGACTTCGCCGAGTCCGTCGATGTGGCCGTGCAGAAGACCTGGGCCTTCGATGCGGTGTGCGCCGACGTACGAACCGGTCGTGACAGTCCAGTCAGGCTCGATCGTGATGCCGGCCGCCGCGCAATGATTGACGAACCAGACGAGCAGCTCGCGCGGATCGCCGGCCGGGTTGCCGGTCACCTCGGGGACGAGCGATTCGCCGTCGAACGACAGTTCCAGCTCGGGCGCGACGAAGTCGAGCGAGCGGGCGAGCGGCAGGTACGGTTGCGCGTGGCCGGTGATCAGCGCGCCGTTGTTCTGCGCGTCGGCCAGTTGCGCGAGCGGCGCGATGTTCGGCCACTCGGCGAAACGGCTGTCGACGACTTCGATCGCGGGCAGGATCCGGCCGACCTTCGCGAGCACCTCGTCGCGCGCGTACGCGGCAGCGCGCGGCGCGACGGGCTCAGCGAACCGGAATGCGATCTCGAGTTCCACGAGCACCCTGAAGAACGCGCGCCGCTCGATGCGCGCGGGCGACGCGAACACCTTCGATGCGGGAATCGGCGCACCCGACGCCGCGCCGCCCGGCGAGCGCGCGCCGATCTTCCAGCCGCCGGTCGACGTGCCGAGGCCGGCGATCACCGCCTGCTGGATCGCGTAAGCGGTGGCCGCGTCGGGCGGCAGGTGCTCGGGCGCAACGGATTCGATCAATTGATGTCGTCTGCGCGCGCTCACGAGGCGCTGCGCGAGATCGTCAGGCGTCATGTCTGAGTCCTTTGTTGTTCGGTCGCGGCTCACGGCAGCCGGTCAACGCGCAGTGTACCGCGCGCGCGTCGCGCGCCGACGGGCGTCACTGCCCGTCACTGCCTTGCCGCGCCGCGCCCGCCAATGTACCGGAAGCGCCGTGTCGCGGCGTGCGGCCGATCACCGAAGCGAGCAAAAAAAACGCCGCTGCGTCGCGGCGGCGGCGGGCTCGGTCAGCGGGCGGAACGTGGACGCGGTCAGCCCCGGGTGGACTCAGAAGGTTTCCCAGTCGTGGTCGGCGGCGGCAGTGGCGGGCGAAGCGGCAGGAACTTGCGCAGCGCGGATCGGCGCCGGCGCGGTGGCCGTGCGTGCGGTGGCCGCGCGTTGGCTGGCGGCGGAGGATGCCGTGCGCCGCGTGGCGCTGGTGGCGCTGGTGGCGCTGGTGGCGCTGGTGGCGCTGGTGGCGCTGTTGGCGCTGTTGGCGCTGTTGGCGCTGTTGGCGCTGTTGGCGCTGGTGCCGCTGGTGCCGCTGGTGCCGCTCGTGGCGCTCGACAAAACCTGCGCGGCCGGTTTCGCGGCGGCCGCCCCCGACCCGGCAGCGTTTCGCGTGGCCGCCGCCGGCGACGAATGGGCCGACGGGGCAGCCGTCCGCGCGGCAGCCGCGGACCCGGAAGCCGCCGCTACAGACGCGCCCGCCATAGCCGTACCCGTCGCCCCGGCCCCGCCCGTCGCGCCTTCCTCGACGCGGAACACGGCAACCGTCGAGCGCAGCCGCACCGCCTGGTCTTCGAGCGATTGCGCGGCCGCGGCCGCCTGTTCGACGAGCGCCGCGTTCTGCTGCGTGACGTCGTCCATCTGCGCGACCGAGCGCGCGACCTCGTCGATCCCGCGCGCCTGTTCGCTCGACGCCGCCGCGATCTCGCCCATGATGTCCGTCACGCGCTGCACCGCGGCGATCACCTCGCCCATCGTGCGCCCCGCCTCGTCGACGAGCGCCGAGCCGGCCTGCACGCGCTCGACCGACGCGTCGATCAGCGCCTTGATCTCCTTCGCGGCCCCCGACGAGCGCTGCGCGAGCGAGCGCACCTCGCCCGCGACGACCGCGAAGCCGCGCCCTTCCTCGCCCGCGCGCGCCGCCTCGACGGCCGCGTTCAACGCGAGAATGTTGGTCTGGAACGCGATGCCCTCGATGATCGAGATGATCTCCGCGATCTTCGCGGAACTGGAATTGATTTCGCCCATCGTGCCGACGACCTGCCCGACCACCGCGTTGCCGCGGTTCGCGATCGCCGACGCGTTCGCGGCAAGGCCGCTCGCCTGACGGGCGTTGTCGGCGTTCTGCTTCACCGTGCCGGTCAGCTGCTCCATGCTCGACGCGGTGGTCTGCAGGGCGGCCGCCTGCTGTTCGGTGCGCGACGACAGATCGACGTTGCCCGCCGAGATTTCGCGCGTCGCGGTCGCAATCGACTCGCTGCCGGAGCGCACCGCGCTGACCGTGTCCGCGAGACGGCGCTGCATGTTCGCGATGCCGTTGAGCAGTTCGCCCATCTCGTCGCGCGAGCGCGCGACGGCCGGCTGGCGCAGGTCGCCCGCCGCGACCGCGTCCAGGTGCGCGAGCGCGTCGGCGAGCGGCCTCGCGATCGCGCGCCGCAACGTGACGAACGAGATGCACGCTGCGAGCATCCCGCCCGCCATCGCGGCGTAACAGGCAATGCGCAGTCGCTCGAACGTGCGCTGCGACGCTTCGAAGCTCGCGCGCGCTTCGGCGGTCTGATGGTCGGTGAGCGCCTCGTCGGCTTTCGACAGCCCGTCGTAGGCCTCCTTCAGCGCCTTCGCGCCGGGCACGACCTGCGCCTCGTCGCCGGTCTTGACGGTGCCCGAGAACACGTCGGCGGCATGATGCAGCGCTTCGCGGCGCGCGGACACGATCTGCGCGAGCCGGTCCCCTTCGGCGCTGCGCGGCAGCGCGAGGAACTTCTTCCACCAGTCGTCGGAGATGCCGCGCATCATGCGGGCGCGGTCGACCGTCGGGCCGACTTCCGGCGAGCCGATCAGGAACGCGGCGCGGTCGAGCACGAGCCGCTCGCGCGACGCGAAGAGTTCCGCCTGCGCGACCGCGATCGCGCCGGCCATCTGCACGCTGAAGGTTTCGCGGTGTGCATCGTTCGACCGGGTGAGGCCGACCACGCCGAGCAGGCTGATCGCGATGACCAGCGCGGCCAGAAACGCGATCGTCAGCCCGATCCGTGCCTTGATGCTGATTCCCCTTTTCATCCTTGTCCCCTCGCTGCGCCGTGTCGATGTCGTTGAGCGGCGGATGGGCCGGTTCGCCGCGGGCGCCGGGCCTCGTTCAGTCCGGCCTCCTCAACGTGTTTACGGCATGGCGTCATCTGCCTGAACGACGGAGCCGTCCAGGGAAAGCCAGTAAGGGGAAGGACCAGGCGACGCAAACCGGCCGCCTGGCGGGTGCGGGCGTGCGGCTTGTCAGCGGCGCAGTTCGGCGAGCGTCGGGATCGACGGCTGCGCGCCCGCGCGCGTGACCGACAGCGCCGCCGCGCGCTGCGCGAAGCGGATCGCGTCGGGCGGATCGACGCCGCCGGCGAGCCGGGCGGCAAGCGCGCCGATGAACGTGTCGCCGGCCGCGGTCGTGTCGACGGCGGTGACCCGCTCGGCGGGCCAGTGCGCGGCCGGCTCGTCGCCGGCCAGCACGCAGACGCCCTGCGCGCCGAGCGTCACGACCACGTTGTTCGCGCCTGCCGCGCGCAGCGCGTCGGCCGCGAGCGACGCCTCGCCGGGCGACGTGACGGCGAGCCCCGTCAGCGCGGCCGCCTCCAGTTCGTTCGGGATCAGCCAGTCGACGAGCGGCAGCCAGTTGTCCGGCAGCGGCCCGGTCGCGGGGGCGGGATTCAGGATCGTGGTCTTGCGAAGGCGCCGGGCGGCGGTCAATGCGGCCAGCACGGCGTCGGCCGGCGTCTCCAGCTGGCAGACGACCACGTCGGCGTGCCCGAGCACGGCCTCGTGGCGCGAAAGCATGTCGGGGGTGAGTTCGGCGTTGCTGCCCGCAACGATCACGATCGCGTTCTGACTGGCGTCATCGACGACGATCAGCGCGACGCCGGTCGGCGCGCGCGCGGCGGTTTCGAGCGCCGCGCAGTCGATGCCCTCGGCGACGAGGCCCGCGCGCAGCAACTGGCCGTTCGGATCCGCGCCGACGCAGCCGATCATCGCGACCTGCGCGCCGAGCCGCGCGGCGGCGACCGCCTGGTTGCCGCCCTTGCCGCCCGCGACCTGCGCGAACGCGTGGCCGGCGAGCGTTTCGCCGGGACGCGGCAGGCGCGACGCCCGCGCGACGAGATCCATGTTCAGGCTGCCGACGACCGCCACGCGGCCGGTGCGCAGATGCTGCGGCCGCGGGTGCTCGCGGGCCGTCACGATGTCGGGGATTGCTTCGTCGTCTGCCGTCGCCAAGGTCCGTTCCTCCGCCGCGAGGCCGCGCTCGCGTGACGTGCGGGATCGCGCCGGCTTCCGGGCGGACACTTGCGCGGGCCTCGACGGGCCCGCCGGACCGCTATGCGGCGAGCGACGCCGTCTCGCCCGAGCCGGCCCAGGGTCCGGTCGATTCGCGTTCGATCAGTTGCGGCGCCACGACGCGACGCCGCATCGGTTCGCTGCTCTTCGCGCGGCCGGCGATGCGCTCGATCAGCGTTTGCGCGGCCATTTCGCCGAGCGTGCGCACCGAGTTGCCGACCGTCGACAGCGAAGGATACGTGTACCGCGAAAGTTCGATGTCGTCAAAACCGATGATCGAGCAGTCGTCCGGGACCGAAATCCCGCGCTCCGCCGCGGCACGCAGCGCGCCGATGCCCATCATGTCGTTGGCCGCGAAGATCGCGGTCGGCCGCACCGTGTCGAACAGCTGCTGCGCGGCATGGTAGCCGCCGGTGCCGGACGCGTCGCTCTCGACGATCGCCTCGCCGACGACCTCGACGCCATGGTGTGCGAGCGCGCGCAGAAAGCCGTGCACGCGCATCGCGCTGACCGGCGCCGACACCGGCCCGCTGATGCACGCGATCCGCACGTGCCCGAGCGACAGCAGATGCCGCGTCGCAAGCCACGCGCCGCGCTCGTGGTCGATCTGCACGAGGTCGGCATTGAGCCCCTCGATGTTGCGATCGACGACGACGATCGGCTCGTTCGCGTTCGACAGCGAACTCGCGAGCACCGCGTCGTCGCCGGCCGACGCGACGATCAGCCCGTCGATGCGCTTTTCGCGCAGCACGCGCAGATACCCCTGCTGCTTCGCGGGATCGTCGTCCGAGTTACAGAAAAATACGCAGTAGCCGTGCGCCGCGCACGCGTCCTCGACGCCGCGCGCCAGCTCGGCGAAGTACGGATTGGTGCCGTTCGGCACCAACAGCCCGACGGTCGCCGTCGAGCGCGCCTTCAGCGAGCGCGCGACTGCGGACGGCACATAGTTGAGGTCGCGGATCGCCTCTTCGACTTTCGCGCGCACGCTCGCCGATACCGGCCGGGAGTTGTTCACGACATGCGATACCGTCGTAAACGACACGCCGGCGACGGCGGCTACATCCTTGATTGTGGCCATTGCCCTCTGGTGCTCCTGCCTCGCTTGCTGCTGCCCCATGCCCGCGCGACGCGCTGACGGCGCATTCGCGGGCGCCTGGCCGCATGGAATCGCGCCCACGGATCTGACGCTGACCCACCCGCACGGTCGTTACAACGGGTATAACGGCGGCGCGGCGAATTTCTTGAGCGCCGACTTAAGAAACCATGAAAAGGCTGGCTGGCGGCCGAAAGCTACAGCCAATTGTTGCGGCGAAACATGATGAACAGCACCACGTCGATCACGATCATCATTGCTATGCACAATGGATAACCGAAGCGGAAATGCAGTTCCGGGATGTACTGGAAGTTCATCCCGTAGATGCCGGCGATCATCGTCGGCACCGCGAACAGCGCGGCGAACGAGCCGAGCCGCTTGGTCACCTCGCTTTCGGCGAGCGAGATCATCCCGAGGTTCACCTGGACCGCGGTGACGACCATGTCGCGGCGCCCGTCGACCATGTTCGTCACGCGCACCAGATGGTCGTAGACATCGCGGTAATACGCCTGCATCCCGACGCAGATCTGCGGAATGCGCCCGCCGACCAGCTTGCCGACCGCGTCGACGAGCGGCGCGACATGATGCTGAAGGATCACGAGCCGGCGCTTGATCGAATACAGATCCTCGATGATGCCGCGCGCGGCCGACAGCGAATGTTTCTGAAAGATACGGTCTTCCAGCTCGTCGATTTCGTTGCCGAGCGCTTCGATCACCGGCATGTAGCGGTCCACGACGCTGTCGATCAGCGCATACAGCACGAAGCCCGCGCCCTCCTTGAGCAGTTCGGGCTCGCGCTCGCAGCGCGCGCGCACGTCCTTGAAGCCTTGCTGTGCGCGGTGCCTCACCGACAGCACGAAGTTCGGCCCCGCGAACACGTTCACCTGGCCGGTGATCAGCTCGCCGTCGTCGTCCAGTTCGATCGTGTGCATCACCGCGAACAGCGTCTCGCCGTACTCGTCGATCTTCGGGCGCTGGTTGCCGTTCATCACGTCCTCGATCGCGAGTTCGTGCAGCCCGAACTCCTCCTTCATCGAGGCCATCTCGCCCGCGTCCGGGTCCCGCAGCGCGACCCAGACGAAGCATTCCGGCTTCGCCAGATAGTCGCTGATTTCGGCGACCGGCATGTCGGCGAGCTTTTTTCCGGCCTGGTACGCTGCGCAATTGATCAGCATGTCGTCGTGTCCTGCCTGTCGCGCGCGTTGCGCGCGCGATGGATGAATGTGGGTCGACAGTTTAAGCGCTTCGTGCCACGCGCCGCAGGACGCCCGGCGCTCAACGCGCGACGCGGCGCAGCGTGATCCGGTGGTCCGCGTCGAACGCGACGCTTGCGCGGTTCGTCACGCGCGGATCGACGGCGAACGGCAACTCGACGACCGGATCGAACTGCGTCGACACGCCGATCCGGTGCACGCCCGCGCTCAGGTACAGATCGAGGTATTCGCCGTTCATCAGGTCCGCGACGCGCTCGCCGTCGACGTAAAGCTGCGCGCTGCGAAAACGCACGATCAGGTCCGACGCGCGCTCGCGGCGCACGTTCACCGCGACGAGCCCCTCGCCGGGCTGCGTGTGCGCAGGCTCGACGATCCGCCCGGCCGGCACCGCGCGCAACGGGACGGGCGGCGCGGGCGTTTCCCCGCAGCCGGACAGCCCGGCAACGGACGCGGCGGCGACGGCGGCGACGGCCAGCGCGGCGACGAGCGTGCGAGGATGCATGAGCGGGCTCCTTGGCGATTGTCGTGGTCGCGGCGGGCGCGGCCCGCGCCCATGATAACCGTGGCGACCCCGCGAGGGCCGGCGCCGCCGGACGGACAGACGGCCGGCTGCGGCCCGCTTCGCTGCCGCCCGCCGGCGCTGGCGGACGCCAACGGGGACGCGATGGTATATCCTTGTCCGCATCCTGCTTTTTCCTTACATCCACGTCGCGACCCGCGCCCGGGACGCGTCAGGGAGACGGCACCATGTGGTACTTCTCGTGGATTCTCGGCATCGGCGTGGCGCTCGGCTTCGGCATCATCAACGTGATGTGGCTCGAGATCAACGGCAAGTTCCGCGACGGCCACAGCGACGCGCCGGGCGCCGCCGAACGCACGGACGCGCGTTCGTGACGCGACTGGTCTTCGTCTGCGGCCACGCCGGCACCGGCAAGACGACGCTCGCGAAACGCCTCGCCGCGCCGCTCGTGCACGCGACCGGCGACACCTTCTGCCTGCTCGACAAGGACACGCTGTACGGCGGCTACAGCTCGGCCGTGATGGGCGTGCTCACCGGCGATCCGAACGACCGCGACAGCCCGCTCTTCCTCGACCATCTGCGCGGACCCGAATATCAGGGGCTGCTCGACACCGCGCGCGAAAACCTCGAACTCGGCGTCGGCGCGATCGTCGTCGGGCCGCTGTCGCGCGAAGTGCGCGAGCGCAAGCTGTTCGATCGCGCGTGGCTGCGGGTCGGCGCACACGTGGCGGTCAGCGTCGTGTGGGTGATCACGTCCGAGGCAATCGCGCACGAACGCATCGCGCAGCGCGGCCATCCGAACGATGCATACAAGCTCGCGCACTGGGACGAATACCGTCAGCGCCGCTTCGTGCCGACCGGCGCGCAGTGCGACGGACTCCGAATGTTCGACAACACCGCGCCGACCGACGCGGAGTTCGACGCGCTGGTCCGCGATCTGGCGAACGCGGGGCGCTAAACGCCGGCCGGACTTACGACGACAACGCGGGCGGCACGACGCTCGCGTCGCGCACACAGGCCGGAACGCCCGCCCTTGCGTGCGCATCGGTGTGGGCATCGAGCGTGGCGCCGTCGTACAGCCGGCCGAACCGGTTCGCGAGAAACGCGCGCAACGGCACGTCCTCCTGCCGAACGAATCCCGCCTGCGGCAATTGCCCGTCGCGAAACAGATCGAGCACCGCGCACATCGCGCCGGCCGTCGTGATCTGGATCGCGCTCAGCGGCATTCCGCAGACGGTGCCCGCGAACACCTTGCGCGTGAACGTCTGCTGCACGAGCTGGCCGTCGCGCATTCCGGTCACGGTGATGAAGATCAGCACGACGTCCTGCCCAGTGGCCGGCACCGCGCGGCGCAGCATCGACTTGAGCGTGTCGCGGTCGCTCGAAAGGCGCAGCTCTTCGAGCAGGAACTGCATCAGGTCGCGATGCCCCGGATAGCGGACCGACTTGTAGTCGAGCGCGCCGACCCGGCCCGACAACGTCGCGCACAGCGTGCCGAGCCCGCCCGACGTGTTGAACGCCTCGTACTCGACGCCGTCGAGCGAGAAATGCTCGAGTCCTTCGAGCGGCTGCAGCCACTGCTGCCGGCCGTCGCGGATCGCTTCGCACGGCTGGCAATACTCGTTGATGAGCCCGTCGACGCTCCACGTCAGGTTGTATTTGAGCGCGTTGGTCGGAAACTGCGGCAGCGCGCCGACGCGCATCTTCACTTCGCGCACCTCGGCGAACCGGTTCGCCATCTCCCACGCGGCGATGCCGACGAAGCCCGGCGCGAGCCCGCACTGCGGCATGAACACCCGATCGGCGCGATCGGCGAGACTGCGGATCGCGTGCGTCGCGCGCACGTCCTCGGTCAGGTCGAAGTAATGCACGCCCGCCGACTTCGCCGCCGCCGCGACGTTCACCGCGAGGTAGTACGGCAGCGCGTTCACGAGCACGTCGAAACCGTCGAGCGCCGTGCGCAGCGCCGCCGCGTCCGCCGAATCGACGCGGCGCGTCGGGATGCCGGCGGCCGCGAGCGCATCGAGCGCGTGCGCGTCGCGATCGAACGCGCTTACGTCGTAGTCGCCGGTTTCGCGCAGCAGATGCGCGATGGTGTGGCCGATGAGCCCTGCTCCTGCGATCGCGACTTTCATGGCGCGCTCCGTTGTTCTCGTGATGGCCCATCCAGTCTACGAACGCTGCGAACCGGTTGCGATGCGCAACTTGCTGCGTGTTGCCCGCGAATGCCGACGTTTCGACGAAACCGGACGACAAAACGCCGAAAACCCGCCGCGGCGGATGCGAGAACGCGCGCGTCGGAAAGAAAGCTCAGCCCGTCACCGCGCCGCGATCGACCTTGCGCGCGAGCACGATCGACGTCGTCGTGCGCTCGACGCCCGTCAACGCGCCGATCGCATCGAGCAGATCGTTCAGGCGCTCCGGCGAGTCCGCGCGCAGCCACGCGACATAGTCGTATTCGCCGCTGACCGCGCACAGCAGTTGCACTTCCGGCATCTTCGCGAGACGCCGCTCGACGTCCGGCCCATGCTTCGGCGCGATGATGAGGCCCACCCACGCCTGGATGCTCGCGTCGAGCACATCCTGACCGAGCCGCACGCCGTAGCCCGCGATCACCTGCGCGCGTTCGAGCCGCTCGATGCGCGCGAGCACCGTCGTGCGCGCGACGCCGAGCCGGCGCGCGAGACCGGCGACGCTCTCGCGAGCGTTTTCCTGCAGCAGCGCGACGAGGCTGCGGTCGAGTGCGTCGAGCTGATCGAGGCGCGGTGGTCGCATCGCGGCGGCGCTCATCGGAAGTCGTGGATGTGGTCATTATCGCGTGGACCGCGACGCCCCTGCGACTCCTTACGAGGCGTTTCGTTTGTAAGCAGTTGTCGCAACGCCGCCGCTCGGGTAGCGAGAGCATGGTACTAATAGCGGTTGCGATGGCAGCGCTATCGCTCCCTTCGCTACGCAACGATCCAAGGAGCAATAATGAAGAAAGCTTTCGTCGTCCTTGCCGCCACGCTGTCGATCAGCAGTGCATTCGCGCAGACCGCCAGCGCACCCGCCGCGCCTGCCACGGCGGCGTCGCCCGCAGCAGCCGGCGCGCACCGCGAGCAGCGCGTCGAGCAACGCATCGCACAGCTGCACTCGGCGCTGAAGATCACGCCGGCACAGGAGTCGCAGTGGAATACGTTCGCTGATGTGATGCGCTCGAACAGCCAGACGATGATGCAACTGGTCCAGCAGCGCGAGGCGAGCGGCGCGCAGCGTTCGGCGCTCGATGACATGAAGCAGTACGCGCAGATCTCGCAGGCGCATGCCGACGGGATGCAAAAGCTCGTCGCCGCGTTCGAGCCGGTGTACAGCAGCCTGTCGCCGGAGCAGAAGACGCTGGCCGACAAGGCGTTCCGCGACCACGAACATCACGGCGGCCGCACCGGGCGCAAGCATCGCAGCGGGAAGCCGCAGACGCCGGCTGCCGAGAGCGGCGGCCAGTAACGGCGCGGCGACGCGGCGCGAGGTTCGCGCGATCGGCAGCGCACCGCGGGCTCTTATGGATCACACGGCTCGCGGCGCTGCACATCGTATCGGGCCCGCCCGCGTTCGATCCGCCTCGCCGGCGCTCGCGCGCCGGGCGGTTTCGCGGTACCCTTGCGGGCCGCGCGAGCGCCGGGCCGCTCGATCCGTGACCATTGCGTGATTCAGGCGAAAAAGTCCGGCGTCCGCATTCATCGCACGGCGTTTTTTCGCGTGCCTCGCCCGCACACCGCATCATGATCGAACTGACCCAACTCGACCTGCGCAGCGACCCTGCCGCGCAACGTGTCGTCAAGGACGAGACCGTCACGGTCGAATTCGCCGCCGAAAGAGGCGAGCTGATGAGCCTCGAAGGCCCGAACCGCTACGCACGCGGCGACGCGCTGATCACCGGGTCGACCGGCGAGCGCTGGGTCGTTTCGCGCGCGCGCTTCGATCCGAAATACGTGCCCGCCGAGGAAGGACTCGGGCACGGCGAGCCGGGCCGCTATCGCAACCGTCCCGCGATCGTGCTCGCGAAGCGGATGGACGAGCCGTTCACGATCGTGCGCTCGGCGGCCGGCGGCGACCGCCTGACCGGCGCGGCCGGCGACTGGGTGATGCAGTACGCGCCCGGCGACTATGGCGTCGTGCAGGCCGCGCGCTTCGCGAAGGTGTATCGCGTCGCGGACTGAAGCGCGTTCAGCGGAAGCTCCGGAAGACCTCAGGCGAACTCGTCGTCGAGCGCGACTTCGACCTCGCGCGACACACTCTCCCCTTTCGCGTGCTGTTCTTCGAGCGAGCCTAGCGTCGCCTCGACATACGCGCGCAGCACCGCAAAGCTGCGCCCGCGCAGCCGCGGCGGCAATGCGCGATAGCGCGCGAGTGCCGCGGGCGCGATCGCTATCGTCATCGTCATCCGGCGCGCGGCCGTGCCGAAGCGCATCGCGACCCAATGAACCGTCAGTTGCGGCGTGCCGTCGTCGGCGGCCTGCTCGGCGAAGCGCGTCTGTTCGGGGAAAAGATCGGCGATCACACGCGCCAGTTCCTCGAAGTCGGGGCTCGCGCATTCGTACAGATAAGCTTCCATCAATGCCTGTTTCTCAATGAATTCGTTCGGGCCGCGTTCGGGTCGCGCTCATGCCGATGCGGACACGGTGCGCGGATTCGCGCGGCAGTGCCGCCACAGCGCGGCCGCCACGACGATCGCCGCGACCCCGTACACGCCGTCGACGACCGGCAACGTAGCGACCCGCGCCTGATACATCGCGGCCGGCACGTCGATCAACGCATGCGCGACGATCGCGACGGGCAGGATCGTGCGCGAGCCCGCGCGCACGCCGCGCCACATCAGCACCGACAGGCCGAGCTGGAACACCAGCGCCGCCGCGCGCTCCAGCAGGAACACACCGGCAAACGCGGGCGACAGCGTCGCGAGAATCATGTGCACGCGGATCACCGCATCCATCGGCAGGTTCGTCAGGTGCGAATCGAGTTCGCCGCGATTCGCGAGCACCGAGAACACGATCCACTGCAACTGCACGAGCACGCCGACCAGCCACACTTCGGCGCCGCCGTGGCCGATTCCGTAGCCGAGGCCGGTGCTGTCGGCGGGTGCGTCGCTGCGTCGGCCGGCGCGGCGCGCGATCAGCCGCATCGCGATGTAACGCCCGACTTCCTCGCAGACGCCCGCCACGAGCGCGCCATACGCGACGAACGCCGCCGGGTGCGAAAGCAGCGTTGCGGACGCGCCGCCCTCGCCCAGCATGAAGTTGTTCAACGCGCGCTCGATCACCGTCGCGAACAGCGCGAACACCGCGATGCCGGCGACCGTGTCGCGCCAGTCCAGCATGAACGGCTTGCGCAAACGCCGATACAGCACGACAGGGGCGAGCGCGACGATGAGTGTCGCAACGGAAAGGCAAATCAGCGTGATCGGGGCTACCGGCATAACGTTCCTTGCGTCGATCGGCGCGCGCGATGCGCGCCGCAGCCCGAATCATCGCAGATATCGGGCGCCGATCGCATGCCGGACCTCGATCGGCGCAGCGACACCGGGCATCATGTGCCGGTCGATATGCCGGTCGATATGCCGGTCGATGTGCGCGCGCAGGTCTGCGCGACAGCGCGCTCAACGCGCCGTTCAGATAGCGCGAGATGCGGGTCTTCCCGGCACCCGCCTCGCGGGCGACGTCGCTGATCGTCGCGCGCCGGGAAGCGACGCCGCCTGTTATCGCGCGAGCGCTTCGGGGTTCACGAGGTTGCGCGTGAGCGTGCCGTCGAGCGCGGCCAGCAGGTTTTCGGCGGCATCGAGCGCCATCGCGTGACGCGTCTCGTGCGTCGCGGAGCCGATGTGCGGCAGCGCGACGACGTTCGGCAGCGCGAGCAGCGGCGAGTCGGCCGGCAGCGGCTCCGTCTCGAACACGTCGAGTCCGGCGCCGTGGATCGTGCCGTCGCGCAGCGCGTCGATCAGCGCGGCTTCGTCGACGGTCGCGCCGCGCGACGCGTTGATCAGGATCGCGCTCGACTTCATCTTGCGCAGCTCGGCCGCGCCGATCAGATGACGCGTCGCGTCGGTCAGCGGCACCTGCAGGCACACGAAATCGGCGCTCGCGAGCAGTTCGTCGAGCGCGACGCGGCGCGCGCCGTACTGCGCCTCGGCGGCCGGATTCGGGCTGCGGTTCGTGTACAGCACGCGCATGTTGAAGCCGAGCGCCGCGCGCCGCGCGACCGCGCCGCCGATCCGCCCGAGCCCGACGATGCCGAGCGTCTTGCCCTGCACGTCCACGCCGTATTCGGCCGGACCGACGCCCGTCGTCCAGTGCCCGGCCTTGACCCATTCGGCCAGCTCGACGACGCGTCTCGCGCTCGCGAGAATCAGCGAGAACACGGTGTCGGCGGTCGATTCGGTCAGCACGTCCGGCGTGTGCGCGAGCACGATGCGGCGCGCGGTGAGGTCCGCGACGTCGAACGCGTCGAAGCCGACCGAGATCGTCGACAGCGCCTTCACGCGCGAGCCGTCGAGCATCGCGGGCGTGATCTTCACGCCCGCGCCGATCGCGCCGTCGGCGTCGCGCAGCGCGGCGGCCAGCGCGAGCGGCTCGCTCGCGTCCACTTCGACGACGTCCGCGCGCTCGCGCAGCATCGCCATCACATCGGCGGGCAGGGTCTTGTATGCAACGATTCGGTATTTCATGTGCTGAGTTTTCCGTGCAGGGAGAGAAAGACTGCGGGAGCGCCGTCGGCGTGCGGCTTGACCGCGAGCGTCAAGCCGACCGCCGCGACGAACGCGGCGCTCATGAACGCATAGGATGCCGCAGGCGAGCCGATCGTGCCATTCAGGCCACCGACGGCAGACGAGCCGACGACCGAGCGGAGCGCGCCCCTTCTGTTGATCGGCGCCATCGCGGCGCCGGCGACGTTCTTTGGCCGCAGCTTCGGCACGATCGCGAAGAACGAGCCGTACGGCGCGTACATCGCGGCGCCGGCGGCCACTGCCCTGGAAGGAGGCAATCAGACGATTTTTTCCCACATTAGATCACGTTGAGTCCGTATCGATGATGTACGACCGCATCACGTGGCATTACCTCGACGGCAATATCAGGTTCACTGACTCGTGGAATGAACGCGGATAAATGACAGAATGGCAATGGCTTATCAGGGTAAATTTCTGGTAAATAATGCACCGTTGGCGCCGCTCACGATTTTTGGCGTCGGTACGTTCAACGCGAATTCGGGAAACAATCAGTATCTCAATCGGGGCGGCTGCCCGGCAATCCCCGAGAGCGGTCCCATTCCAGCTGGTAAATACCGGATCATTGATCGACCAACCGGCGGCATAGGTTCCATAGCCCTCTCACGACTCAAAGACGAATGGAATACCCTTTTTGGCCATCCGTCGGATCACCGCGAATGATTTGCACTCTATCGGGATGACGGGAAGATTGACGACGTAACGTGGGTAAATGGCGTCGAGCGTGGGCAGTTCCGATTGCATCCAGCAGGTGGGCATGGCATCTCGCTCGGCTGCATTACCTTACCGAGCCGCGTCGATTTCCGAGAATCCGTAACGCACTACTGCACCACAACAATTCCCGCAAGCAATTCGGGGCTTAACGCCTGCGGAACCATTGAGGTCATCACGTATGGCAACAGTTGCCCGTAGGCTGTTCAAGTTCATGTTATTCATCGGATTGTGTCTTCTTTCGGCACGCTATGTTCATCCCTATCCCTATGAGTGGACGGAAACACAGATGCGTGCATGGCTGTACACGTCCCGAGCGATAAATATCCGTGACCCGGAGGATTTATATTTCGTGGTGTGGGTGGCGATTGAATTGATCGTGGCAGCGCTTGCCTATATAACAATTATGAAGCTATGGGTCTGGTGCCGAACTCATTACCTGAATAGAACCTCGGGTAGATAAGAACCCGATCTATCATCGCGAGGGCGTTGCAGCCCCCGTTTGTCTATTTTTCAAATGAAAGTAACTCAGTGCAGTACTGCACCATTTCTGCTACTAAACAACTTTGTTTTTCTAAACAGCCAAAAGAGGCGCGAGATGCGCCGCTCAAAGCGGCGCGGCCGGCTGCATGCACAGCTCCAGAAACCGCTGCGCGACGCGCGACGCCGCGCCCGCATGCGGCACGAGAATCGAAAAGCGCCGGGCGAGCGGCTCGGGCGCGATGCGCAACCGGCACAGCGCGGCGTCTTCGTGGCGCATCGTCATCGCGGAAACGAAGCCGATGCCCATCCCCGCGCGCACGGCCTCCTTCACGCCCTCGACACCGGCGATTTCGAGCGCGACGCGCATCGGCACGCCCGCACGCGCAAACGCGCGCTCGACGACCTGGCGCACGCCCGAGCCCGCTTCGCGCAGCACTAGCGGCCACGTGCCGAGCGCTTCGAGCGTCGAGGTGCCCGCATCGCTCGCAACCGGCTGAACATCGATGGCGGTTTCGTCCGCCGCCTCGCCCGCCAGCGGATGCCCGCGCGGCACGATCGCGACGATCTCGTCGTCGCGCCACGGATGGATCGCCGTATCAGGCGGCAACGACGAGCCGACCGGCCCCTCGATCATCGCGACATCGAGCGAGCCGAGCATCGCGACAATCTCGGCCGTGTTGCCGCTCGCCGTTTCGACGCGGACTTCCGCGTACTGCCGGTGAAACGCGGCGATCAGATAAGGCAGCAGATAGCTGGCCGGCGTCGTGCTCGCGCCGACCCGCAGCGTGCCGCGCTCCAGCCCGCGCAGCGCGTCGCGATACGCGTGCGCGTCGCGCCACAGGTCGCGCATCCGCGTGGCGTAGACGGCCAGCTGCTCGCCCGTCGGCGTCAGACGAATGCCGCGGCCGTCGCGCAGATACAACGGCTCGCCGAACTCCTCCTGCAACAGCCGCAACTGCCCGGACACCGCCGGCTGCGACAGATGCAGCGCGAGCGCCGCCCGGCTGATGTTGCGGTGCTCGGCGACGGCGGCGAAAGTTATCAGTTGATCCGGGGTCATGGCGTCTAACTATCAGTCCAGCCGATATGTTACGTCACAAATCACAATTTTTCATATCGATATACCCAGATTAGGATTAGACCCATTCCCAAACCCTGTGCTCATCCCGTCATGTCTACGCCCACCACCGCCGCCTTGCCGCACCGTTCGCCGCCGTCCACGCGCGGCCAATTGAACGGCGTGCTGTTCGTCGCGCTGTTCGCCGCCGCGGTCACGCGCATCGCATCGCTGCCGGCGATCGCCGGCCTCGGCATCAGCCCGTTGATCGTCGGCATCGTCGCCGGCACGGTTTACGGCAACGCGCTGCGCGACGGGATGCCGGAAAGCTGGGCGGCCGGCATCAACTTCTCGGCGCGCAAGCTGCTGCGCATCGCGGTCGGGTTCTTCGGGCTGCGCGTGAGCCTGCAGGAGATCGCGCAAGTCGGACTGCCCGGCCTCGCCGAATCGGTGCTGATCGTCGTCGGCACGCTCGCGCTCGGCACGTGGGTCGGCATGAAGATCATGAAGCTCGATCGTGACACCGCGCTGCTGACCGCCGCCGGCAGCGCGATCTGCGGCGCGGCCGCCGTGCTCGCGTTCGAATCGACGCTGCAGTCGAAGCCGCACAAGAGCGCGATGGCGGTGGGCAGCGTCGTGCTGTTCGGCACGCTGTCGATGTTCCTGTACCCGCTGCTCTATCGCGCCGGCTGGCTGCATCTCGATACGGTCGGCGCGGGTCTTTTTTTCGGCGGCACGATCCACGAGGTCGCGCAGGTCGTCGGCGCGGCGAGCAACGTGAGCCCCGAGGCGACGCACATCGCGACGATCGTCAAGATGACCCGCGTGATGCTGCTCGTGCCGGTGCTGCTCGTGCTCGGCGTCTGGCTGAACCGCTCGGCGCGCGGCCAGAAGGCGCACGGCTCGCACCCGCAGGCCAGCCGCAAGCTCGCGGTGCCGTGGTTCGCGCTCGGCTTCCTCGTGCTCGTGATCGTGAACTCGATGCACGTGCTGCCCGAAATCGCGACGAACACTGTCAACACGCTCGACACGTTCGCGCTGACGATGGCGATGACCGCGCTCGGCATCGAGACGCGCTTCTCACAGATCCGCGAGGCGGGCCCGCGTGCGCTGACCACCGGATTCATCCTGTACGTGTGGCTGCTCGGCGGCGGGCTCGGCATTACGTGGGGCGTGCAGCGTCTCTTCGGATGAGCGTGCGGGCGCCGTCAGGCAACCCCGTCGAGCCCCGCCAGGTGCGGGGCTTGCGTCGTTGCGGGCGGCGCCTGCCGCGTACTGGGCGCTCCGGGGCTTCACGCGTACGCGTCTCGCGCGGCCCGCTTTGCCCGCCGCGGGTCACGCGCTCCGGGCCTTCAGGCGCGAGACGCTTGCAGCGCTCGCACCGCCTGCGCCGATTGCGCGCGATACTGTGCGGTCCGGCCTCTCGCAGGCGCCTTCACCGAAGGAGCATCGATGGCATACGAACTGTATTACTGGGACGGCCTGCAGGGCCGCGGCGAATTCGTGCGGCTCGCGCTGGAGGAAGCGCGTGCCGACTACGTCGACGTCGCGCGCGGCTCGGAGAAAGACGGCCAGGGCACCGGCGCGATGATGGCGCTGCTCGACAGCCGCAGCGAGCCGCATCCGCCGTACGCGCCGCCGTTTCTGAAGGACGGCGACCTGATCGTCCCGCAGACGGCGAACATCCTGTTCTATCTCGGCCCGAAGCTCGGGCTCGCGCCGCAGGACGAGCGCCTGCGCTACGTCGCGAACGGCCTGCAGCTGACGATCGCCGACCTCGTGACCGAAGTGCACGACACCCATCATCCGATTGCGAGCGGCCTGTACTACGAAGACCAGAAGGACGAAGCGAAGGCGCGCGCGTCGGATTTCATCGACCACCGGATCCCGAAGTTCATGAACTACTTCGAGCGCGTGTTGCTGCAGAATCCGGACGGCAAAAAGCGCCACATGGTCGGCGACACGCTCACGTATGTCGATCTGTCGATGTTCCAGGTCGTCGAGGGGCTGCGCTACGCGTTTCCGAAAGCGACGAAGCATTTCGCGGAGCGCTGGCCGCACGTGGTCGCGCTGCGCGACGCCGTCGCGAAGCGGCCGAACATCGCCGCTTACGTCGCGTCGGAGCGGCGCATCCCGTTCAACGAGAGCGGGATCTTCCGGCACTACCCGGAGCTCGACAAGACCGCGCGCTAGCGGCCGGCACGGCCCGGGCGCCGCACGCGCCGCACCCATCCGGACGATTACGCACGGCGCGCTCGCGATGCTATTCTTGCGCCCGGCACCGTCCCCCTAACTCTGCCCTTCTGCCGCCGTGCTGTCCTTTCTGCTGAAACTGCGCACCCGCGCGCGCGACCTGTTCCGCCTGTCCGACGCGCATACGATGCTGATCTGGTCGGTGATCGTCGGCATGGCCGGCGCGTTCGCGACCATCCTGTTCCGCGAAGGCATCGCGCTATTGCAGTTTGCGATCTCGGGCACGCACGGCGGGCTCGTCGAGATGGCGCAGCATCTGCCGTGGACCGTGCGCATCTGGCTGCCCGCGGCCGGCGGCTTCGTCGCCGGCGTGCTGCTGCTGGTCGCGCGGCGCATGAACCTCGGCGGCAACGGGCCGATGCACATCGACTACGTGGAGGCGGTCGCGATCGGCGACGGCGCGATCCCGGTCGGCCGCAGCATCTGGCGCAGCGTGTCGTCGCTGTTCACGATCGCGACCGGCGGCTCGATCGGCCGCGAAGGCCCGATGGTGCAGCTCGCGGCGCTCGCCGCGTCGCTGATCGGCCGCCAGGTCCACTTCGATCCGCCGCGGCTGCGTCTGCTCGTGGCGTGCGGCGCGGCGGCCGGCATCACGTCCGCGTACAACGCGCCGATCGCCGGCGCGTTTTTCGTCACCGAAATCGTGGTCGGCTCGATCGCGATGGAAAGCTTCGGACCGATCGTCGTCGCGTCCGTCGTCGCGAACATCGCGATGCGCGAACTCACCCGCTACAGCCCGCCGTACGAGATGCCGGTGTTCCCGCCCGTCACGGGCGTCGAAGTGCTGTTGTTCGTCGCGCTAGGACTTTTGTGCGGCGCGCTCGCGCCGCAGTTCCTGAGACTGCTCGACACCGCCAAGGCCGGCTTCGCGCGGCTGCCGACGCCGCTGCCGGTCACGCTCGCGCTCGGCGGTCTCGTCGTCGGCGTGATCTCCGTGTGGGTGCCGGAGGTCTGGGGCAACGGCTACAGCGTCGTGAACTCGATCCTGCATTCGCCGTGGACGTGGACCGCGCTCGCCGCGGTGCTCGTGTTCAAGCTGATCGCGACGGCGGCCACGGTCGGCTCCGGCGCGGTCGGCGGCGTGTTCACGCCGACGCTCTTCATGGGCGCGGTGCTCGGCTCGCTCTTCGGCCAGGGGATGCACGCGCTGTGGCCGCACGGCACGTCGGCGCCGTATGCGTACGCGATGGTCGGCATGGGCGCGTTCCTCGCGGGCGCGACCCAGGCGCCGCTGATGGCGATCCTGATGATCTTCGAGATGACGCTGTCGTACCAGGTGATGCTGCCGCTGATGCTCGCGTGCGTGGTCGCATACTTCGTCGCGCGCTCCACCGGCAAGGCGTCGATGTACGAAATCACGCTGCATCGCAACCGCGAGGCGGCGGAGCGGCTGCGGCTGCGCTCGACGCAGATGCGCGAGCTGATCCGCCCCGCCGACACCGTCGTGCGCACCGACGCGACCGTGCGCGAGATGACGCGCGTGTTCCTCGAATACCCGGTCAAGTACCTGTACGTGGTCGACGAGGCCGGGCGCTTCGCCGGCGCGGTCGCGCTGAAGGACATCACGTCCGACCTGCTCGAAGGACGCGACACCGCGCGGCGCACCGCCGCCGACTATCTGCAGCCGCATTTCGACGTGCTGACGCCGGACATGCCGCTCGCGGTCGGTCTGCAGCACTTCATGGCGTTTCAGGGCGAGCGGCTGCCGGTCGTCGAAAGCGAGCGCGAGCCGCGGCTCGCGGGCGTCGTCTACAAGACGTCGCTGCTCGACGCATACCACCGGATGAATCCCGCGCGCTGAACGCGAGAAGGCCCAAAGTCCAGCGGATTTTCTAGAATGAAAATCAGCCGGGCGCCGAACGTCGCTTAGTCGGTTCGCGCGCTACGCCCGACGCTTTTCCTCCCCGCGCACATTCCGGAGCGAAGATGAGCGAACCGTCGATCGATGCCGTGCGCCGCGACCACGCGGGCTGGATCTTCGTGCATCTCGAAGGCGAAGCGTACGACCGCGGCGAGCAGCACGGCCAGTTGCTCGGGAACGAAATCCGCAACGCGATCCGCACCGCGCGCTATCTCGCGAAATGGGACACCGGCGAGGACTTCGACACGTTCGTGCAGGCGGCGGTGTCGCAATTCGCGCCGCGGCTCGACACGGAATTCGCCGACGAAATCCAGGGCATCGCCGACGGCGCGAAGCTGCATTTCGCCGAGGTGCTCGCATGGAACGGCTACATGGATCTGCTGCAAGGCTGGTGGCCGACGCACGTCGCCGAGCGGCAACCGCAGCGGGCGGCGCGGCCGTGGCAAGGCCGGCGCGGCCATCACTGCAGCGCGTTCATCGCGACCGGCAGCGCGACGCGCGACGGCCGCATCGTGATGGCGCACAACTCGTGGGACCGCTACGCGGCCGGCGACGCGTTCAACGTCGTGTTCGACATCGTGCCGGACACCGGCCACCGGATCCTGATGCAGGGGCTGCCGGGCTGCATCTCCAGTCTCACCGATTTCTGGCTCACGTCGGCCGGCCTGATGGTCACCGAAACGACCATATCGAACTTCGTCGGCTACCGCGCAAGCGGCGCGCCCGAGTTCTTCCGCTCGCGCCACGCGACGCAGTACGCAAACAACATCGGCGAGTGGTGCGAAATGTTTTCGGTCGCGAACAACGGCGGCTATGCGAATAGCTGGCTGCTCGGCGACACCAAGACCGGCGAGATCGCGCGCTACGAACTCGGGGTTCAGCACTCGGGGTTCGAGAGCACGAAAGACGGCTTTTTCAGCGGCTTCAACGCCGCGAGCGACCTGAAGATCCGCAACCAGGAATGCGTCGGCGAAGGCGACGACTACACCGACGTGCGCCGCAATGGTGCACGGCGCCTCCGTTTCATGCAGCTCGCCGAACAGCACCGTGGAAAGATCGACGTGGAACTTGCGAAGGAAATGATTGCGGACCATCACGACGTGTACCTGGAGCGCAACGACAATCCGTGTTCGCGGACCATTTGCGGACACCTCGAACTCGACGATGCGCGCTTCGGCGGCTCCGACCACGGGCCGTTCAATCCGTGGGGCGCGAACGACGGCAAGGTGGTCGACAGCGAAATGGCGCGCGATCTCGCGTTCTGGGCGCGCTGGGGCCATCCGTGCGGCCGGCCGTTCGACGCGCAGGCGTTCATGAAGCGCCACCCGCAGTGGAACTGGCTGAACGGCTATATGCGCGACCGCCCTTCGTGGCCGTGGACGCGCTTCGAGGGACTGCGCTGAAATCGGCCGCAGGGCCGCCCAAATCGGACGCTCGAATAAAAAGAATATCTGTCCGGCACGCGCGTCCTCGTATACTGAGATGATGCAGTGCCTGCCGCGGCGCGCTCGTCGGCGCTCCCGCCGACGAGTGCATGCGGCCGCCGTTCCCGACGGCACAATGCTTGCGGTATTGCGCGGGCTGCTTGTGAAAGGAGGGTCGAGCGATGAAGACCTCGACGCTGATGACCGCCGCGCTGCTGTCGGCCTCGTGCTTTGCCACACCAAGCCACACTGCGTCAGAAGACCCGTCCGTGCGGACGGGCCCGATCCCGACTGCCGCGCTGCGCTCGGATCTGCGTGACGTTCCCGTCGCGCCGCCCGCGCCCGACGTGCCGGCCACGATCGACCCGGGACCGGACCACTGGCAGCACCTGACGCTGCCCAAATCGCACCATCTCGACCGCTCGTTCATCCCGGAATTGCACGAGCAGACCTGATGCCGTTGCCTGTACGGATCGCGATCCGGATCGTGTAAGCTCGCAACACCGTCCTTAACCGTAGAGGAGACAGCGAGCATGGCCGCTTCCCGCGTTCCCGAAGAGCCGATCGACCTGCAACTCGCCGACGTGCTGCACGACGTGCATTGGCCCGCGAACAAGGACGATCTGGTCGACGCCGCGCGCACGGCCGGCGCGAGCAACGAAGTGCTGGCGATCCTCGACGGGCTTCCCGAACAGGACTACCCGAACGTGCGCTCGGTCACGCAACTGATCGGCAGTAACTACGGTCCTGGCGTCAGCGTGTGACCGGACGGCGTGCGGCGCACCACGCGCCGTCGCCCGCTCACGGATCGCGCCCGAACACCACGCGCGAAAAGAATCCCGCCAGCATCTGCTCGACGACGGGCGGCGTAATCCGCTCCGGGTCCTCCATCGCGAGCAGTTGCGCGCCGTCGCACAGCGCGCACAGGCCGAGCGTGAGGATTTCCGCGTCCATCGGCAACGGCGTGCCGACGCGCGCCGAAAATTCCTCGATGTACGCCTTCAGTTCGTCACGTTTTTCCTTCATGAACGCGTTGAAGCGGGTGCGGAAATCCGCGTCGCGCATCGCGAGCAGCTTGGCCTCCGCCCACAGCACGAACGCTTCGTTTGCCTGCAGCATCCGGCTGTAATACGCGAGCACGCTCGCTTCCATCTGGTCGCGCGGCGCCGGCGTGTCGAAAATCGCGCGCAGGTCCGCCTGCATCACCTCGTGGTCGCGCCGCAGCAGCTCGACGAACAGCTCGGCCTTGTCGTCGAAATTCGAATAGAACGCGCCGCGCGTGTAACCGGCGGCCAACGCGATGTCCTCGACGCTCGCGCCGATGAATCCCTTCCTGATGAACATCGCTGCCGCCGCGTCGAGCAGGCGTTCGCGCGTCTGCTCGCGGCTTTGCTCGCGCGTGAGTCGTATGTGTTTCATGCGGCGCAGTCTAACATCCGGAGACGAATTTCGATACGACTTCACATTCAGATACAGAGGTGTACTAGAATCGCCCACGTTGTGCCCCAGCCGATGATGTCGCTTGCCTGAGCGCATGCGCCCCATCGGCCTTCGCGCGACGAGGTTCGCCGCAGCCACGCGAATCGGTTCGCCTTCCGCGTCTACCAGCCTGCAGAGGTCCCTGTGAATCGTTGTGGTCGTCGCGCAGCCGGCGCGTCCAGCCGGACATCGAGCCGGGAAGCCGGCACGAACCCGCCTCTCGTGCAACGCGCGCTGCCGGCGCTCGTCGTGTGCAGCGCGCTGATGCTCGCCGCGTGCGGCCAGCGCGCGCCGAGCGCGCCGGAGCCGCGGCCGGTCGTCTCCGCCGTCGTGCGCCCCGACTCGCTCGCGGCGAGCGCGACCTTCCCCGGCGAAGTCGAGCCGCGCTATTCGACGCCGCTGTCGTTTCGCGTCGCGGGCAAGATCGTCGAGCGCAGCGTGCGGCTCGGCGACACGGTGAAGGCGGGCCAGGTGCTCGCGCGGCTCGATCCGTCCGACTACGACAAGAACCTCGCGAGCGCGCGGGCGCAGCTCGACGCCGCGCAGCACCGCTATCTGTTCGCGAAGCAGCAGCTCGACCGCGACACCGCGCAGGCCGACGCGAACCTGATCGCCCGCGCGCAGCTCGAACAGACCCAGGACGCGTACGCGTCCGCCGACGCCGGGCGCGCGCAGGCCGAGCAGCAGGTCGCGCTCGCGCAGAACCAGCGCAGCTACACCGAACTCGTCGCGACGCATGCGGGCGTGATCACCGCCGAGAACGCGGACACCGGCCAGAACGTGCAGTCGGGCCAGGCCGTGTATAACCTCGCGTGGTCCGGCGACATCGACGTCGTGTTCGATCTGCCCGAAAACGCACTCGCCGGCCTGCGCACCGGCGCGCCCGCGCAAGTGACGCTGCCCGCGCTGCCGGGCCAGCGCTATACCGCGCACCTGCGCGAACTCGCGGCCGCGGCCGATCCGCAAAGCCGCACGTGGCGCGCGAGGCTGACGCTCGATCACGCCGATACGGCCGTGCGCCTCGGGATGACCGCGAACGTGACGCTGCCGGGCGCGGCGGAACCATCGGGCGCGACGACGTTCACGGTGCCCGCCACCGCCCTCTTCCACGACGGCGACGCGCCCGCGCTGTGGATCGTGCACAGCGACGACGTGCTCGAATTGCGCCGCATCGCCGTCGCGCGCTACGACGCGCGCACGATCACGGTGTCGGCGGGGCTCGCGAACGGCGAGCGCATCGTGCTGCAAGGCGTGCACACGGTCAGCGCCGGCGAGAAAGTGCGCCCGGTGCCGCCGCTGCACGCCGAGGACTTCGCGTCATGAGCGGCCCGCAAGACGCGGGGCGCTTCAACCTGTCCGCCTGGGCGCTGCGCCACCAGGCACTCGTCGTGTTCGTCGTCGTGCTCGCGACGCTGTTCGGCGCACTCGCGTATACGCGGCTGTCGCAGTCCGAAGATCCGCCGTTCACGTTCCGCGTGATGGTGATCGACACGCTCTGGCCCGGCGCGACCGCGCGCCAGGTGCAGGATCTCGTGACCGACCGCATCGGCCGCAAGCTGCAGGAGACGCCGCACATCGACTTCCTGCGCAGCTATTCGCGGCCCGGCGAGTCGCTCGTGTTCTTCACGATGAAGGATTCGGCGCCGGTCAGCGACGTGCGCGAGACGTGGTATCAGGTGCGCAAGAAAGTCGGCGACATCGCGCCGACGCTGCCGCCCGGCGTGCAGGGACCGTTCTTCAACGACGAATTCGGCGACGTCTACACGAACATCTACACGCTCGAAGGCGACGGCTTCTCGCCCGCGCAGCTGCACGACTACGCGGACACGTTGCGCAGCGAGCTGCTGCGCGTGCCGGAGGTCGGCAAGGTCGACTATTTCGGCGACCCGGGCCAGCGTGTGTTCATCGAGATTCCGAATACGCAGCTCACGCGGCTCGGCATCACGCCCACGCAGATCGGCGACGCGCTGAACGCGCAGAACAGCGTCGCGGCGGCCGGCACGCTGACGACCGCCGACGATCGCGTGTTCGTGCGCCCGAGCGGTCAGTTCACCGATCTGCGCGCGCTCGCCGACACGCTGCTCGACGTGAACGGCCGCACCGTGCGCTTAGGCGACATCGCGACGATCCGGCGCGGCTACGAAGACCCACCGGCGACGCAGATGCGCTTCCAGGGGCATGCGGTGCTCGGCATCGGCGTGACGATGCAGCAAGGCGGCGACGTCGTGCGGCTCGGCCACGTGCTCGATGCGCGCGTCGCGCAACTGCGCGCGCAGCTGCCGGCCGGCCTGAAACTCGTCGAGGTGTCGAGCATGCCGCAAGCGGTGTCGCGTTCGGTCGACGACTTCGTGCGCGCGGTCGCCGAGGCCGTCGTGATCGTGCTGCTCGTGAGCCTCGTGTCGCTCGGCGTGCGTACCGGCATGGTCGTCGTGATCTCGATTCCGATCGTGCTCGCGGTCACGTCGCTGATGATGTATCTGTTCGATATCGGGCTGCACAAGGTGTCGCTCGGCACGCTGGTGCTCGCGCTCGGCCTGCTCGTCGACGACGCGATCATCGCGGTCGAGATGATGGCCGTGAAGCTCGAACAGGGCTGGGACCGCACGCGCGCCGCCGCGTTCGCGTACACGAGCACCGCGTTTCCGATGCTGACGGGCACGCTCGTCACCGTATCGGGCTTCCTGCCGATCGTGCTCGCGAAGTCGAGCACCGGCGAATACACGCGCTCGATTTTTCAGGTGTCCGCGATCGCGCTGATCGCGTCGTGGTTCGCGGCGGTGGTGCTGATTCCGCTGCTCGGCTACCGGCTGCTGCCCGAGCGCAAGCGCGAGGCCCCCACCGGCACCGAAGGCGGACCGGCGCACGACCACGACATTTACGACACGCGTTTTTACCGGCGGCTGCGCGGCTGGGTCGGCTGGTGCATCCGCCGTCACCTGATCGTGCTCGCGGTCACGATCGCGCTCTTCGTGATCGCGCTCTTTGGCTTCACGCTGGTGCCGCAGCAGTTCTTTCCGTCGTCGGACCGGCCCGAGCTGCTCGCCGACGTGCGGCTGCCCGAAGGCGCGTCGTTCGACGCGACGCTGCGTCAGGCGAAGCGTCTCGAAGCCGTGCTGAACGGCCGCCCGGAAATCGACCATTTCGTGAGCTTCGTCGGCACCGGCGCGCCGCGCTTTTATCTGCCGCTCGATCAGCAGTTGCAGCTGCCGAATTTCGCGCAGTTCGTGATCACCGCGAAGTCGGTCGACGATCGCGAGAAGCTCGCGACGTGGCTCACGAAGAAGCTGCGCGACGAGTTTCCGGCCGTGCGCACGCGGCTGTCGCGGCTCGAAAACGGGCCGCCGGTCGGCTATCCGGTGCAGTTTCGCGTGAGCGGCGACGACATCGCGACCGTGCGCGAGATCGCGACGCGCGTCGCCGCGGTGATGCGCGCGACGCCCGGCACCGACAACGTGAACTTCGACTGGGACGAGCCCGCCGAGCGTTCGCTGCACTTCGAAATCGACCAGGTGCGCGCGCGCCAGCTCGGCGTGTCGTCGCTCGACGTCGCGAACTTCCTGCAGATGACGATGTCCGGCTACACCGTCACGCAGTTTCGCGAACGCGACAAGCTGATCGCGGTCGATCTGCGCGCGCCGTCGAACGAGCGCGTCGATCCGGCCGGCGTGCTGACGCTCGCGATGCCGACGCCGCGCGGCCCGGTGCCGCTCGGCTCGCTCGGCCATCTCGTGAACGGTCTCGAATACGGGGTGATCTGGGAGCGCGACCGCCAGCCGACGATCACCGTGCAGTCGGACGTGCTCGGCGGCGCGCAGGGCATCGACGTGACGCGCAACGTCGAGCGGCAATTGCAGCCGGTGCGCGCGTCGCTGCCCGCGGGTTACCGGATCCACGTCGGCGGCTCGGTCGAAGAGAGCGAGAAGGGACAGGCGTCGATCATCGTGCAGTTGCCGGTGCTCGTGGTCGCGGTGCTCACGCTGCTGATGATCCAGCTGCAGAGCTTCGCGCGCGTGATGATGGTCGTGCTGACCGCGCCGCTCGGCCTGATCGGCGTCGTGCTCGCGCTGCTCTTGTTCCGCCAGCCGTTCGGCTTCGTCGCGATGCTCGGCGTGATCGCGATGTTCGGCATCATCATGCGCAACTCGGTGATTCTCGTCGATCAGATCGAGCAGGACATTCGCAGCGGACACGCTCGCTTCGACGCGATCGTCGGCGCGACCGTGCGGCGCTTCCGGCCGATCACGCTGACCGCCGCGGCGGCCGTGCTCGCGCTGATTCCGCTGTTGAGCTCGAACTTCTTCGGGCCGATGGCGACCGCGCTGATGGGCGGCATCACGACGGCGACCGTGCTCACGCTGTTTTTCCTGCCCGCGCTCTACGCGACGGCGTTCCGCGTGCGCGAGCACGAACGCGGCGCGCCGCAGGATCCGGAGGGAACGCAATCATGAGCCAGCGTGAATTTTCGGTGGGACGCGCGCTCGCCGCCGTCTGCGCGGCCGCGTCGCTCGGCGCGTGTGCGTTCGGGCCGGACGGCACCGCGCCCGCCATGCCGCAGCCCGCTCACTACGGCGTCGAGCCGCAGCCGCAAGAGACCGTCGTCGCGCAGGGGGTCGCGCAGCGGTTCGTCGTCGGCGCGCCGGCGGTGCCGCAATGGTGGACGCTGTACCGCTCCCACGCGCTGAACGCGCTCGTCGACGAAGGGCTGCACAACAGCCCCAGCCTCGCGGCCGCCAGCCACGACCTGAGGGCCGCGCGCGAGCAGCTGCGCGGGCAGGTCGGCAGCTCGATGCTGCCGAGCGTCGATGCGCTCGGTTTCGCCGTGCGTCAGCGGGGGCCGGCCATTCCGCAGCTCGGCATCGACAAGCTCGACGCCGACCTGTTCGCGGGCCTCGTGCAGGCGCGCTACACGTTCGACCTGTTCGGCGCGACGCGCCTGAACAACGCGTCGCTGATCTCGCGTTTCGACATCGACCGCTATCAGTTCGACGCGACCCGCCGCGCGCTCGCCGCGAACATCGTGACGGCCGCGATCGGCGCGGCGACGCTGCATGCGCAGATCGACACGACCGAGCGCCTGATCGCGCTCGCGAACGAGCAGGCCGACGAACAGGCGAAGCGCTATGCGCTCGGCGCGATTGCTCACGCGGACTGGCTGAACGCGCAGCAAAACGCCGCTGCGCTGGCCGCGAGCCTGCCGTCGCTGCGCCAGCAGTGGGTCACGACGCGGCATGCGCTCGCGGTGCTGCTCGGGCGCACGCCCGATAGCGCGCCCGACGATCTCGATCTCGCCGCGCTCACGCTGCCCGCCGACGTGCCCGTCAGCGTGCCGTCGGATCTGTTGAAGGCGCGGCCCGACATCGAAGCGGCCGACGCCGCGCTGAAGGCGGCGGCAGCCGGCGTCGGCGCGGCGACCGCGCAGATGTTTCCGAGCATCTCGCTCACCGCGTCGCTCGGTCAGGCGGGGCTCTCGTGGCCGGTGGCGGCGTCGGGCGCGGGCGCGCTGTGGGTGATCGGCGCGTCGCTGTCGCAGCCGATCTTCCACGGCGGCCAGCTGGTCGCGCAGCGGCGCGCGGCGCTCGCGTCGTACGACGCGGCGAACGAGTCGTATCGGCAGACCGTGCTCGCCGCGTTCCAGAACGTCGCCGACGACCTGGCCGCGCTCGATCACGACGCACAGGCGCTCGATGCCGCGAACCGCTCGGCGACGCTCGCCGAGCGCGTGTTCGACGAGACGACCGCGCGTTATCGCCTCGGCGCGGTGTCGTTTTATGCGGTGCGTTCGACCGAGCAGCAATGGCGCAATGCGCGGCTCGACGAGATCCGCTATCGCGGCGCGCGGCTCACCGATACGGCGGCGCTGTTTCAGGCGATGGGCAATCCGCCGACGTCGGATAACGCCGCCGCCGCCGCGCGCACCGCGCAATCGAACCGCGACTGAGCGGCGTTTGAGCCGAATCGCGCGACGCACGCGGCGGCGACACCGCCGGCGGTATCATCGATCTCTCACCATCAGGAGACGCCATCATGTCATCGCCGCGACGGCCGTCGATCGAATTCTGGTTCGATCTCAGCAGCAATTACAGCTATCTGAGCGTGATGCGCATCGAGGACGCCGCGCGGCAAGCGGGCGTCGACGTGCTCTGGCGGCCGTTCCTGCTCGGCCCGATTTTCAAGGCGCTCGGCTGGGAAGCGGCGCCGTTCGTCGTGCAGAAGGAAAAAGGCGCATACGTGTGGCAGGACATGCAGCGGCAGTGCCGCAAGTACGGACTGCCGTGGCGACAGCCGACGGTGTTTCCACGCCGCACGCTGCTCGCCACGCGCATCGCGGTGCTCGCGGACAACGCGCCGTGGCAGCCGGCATGGTGCCGCGAGATCATGCGGCTCAACTACGGCGAGGATCGCGACGTGGATACGCCGGAAGTCGCAACGGCCGTGCTCGAACAACTCGGGCTGCCCGCCGCGCAGATTCTCGACGCCGCGCTCGGCGAAGAGAACCGCCAACGGTTGCGCGCGGCGACGGAGACCGCGCGCGAGCGCGGCGTATTCGGCGCGCCGACGTTCTTCGTCGGCGATGACCTGTACTGGGGCAACGACCGGCTCGACGACGCGCTGTCGGCCGCGGCGAGCCACGCCGAACGCGCCGCTCCCTGATGCCCGCGCCGCGCTAGTTCGCGCGGTTCTGATCGATCCATTCGCGCGCGGCCGCGAATCCCGCTTCGGCGGCCGCATGCTCGGTCGACCACAAACGGTCGATGTGCACGAGACGCCAGTCGGTCACGACCGCGTCGTCCTTCAACACGCGAAAGTGCGCCTTGACACCCGTGAGCACCTGCTCGACCGCGACTTCGATCATGAAGTCGCGATAGCCCTCCTGATAGTCGCCCATGTCGATGCCCTTCGGCTCCATGATCGTCTCCATCGTGGATAGCCGGTTCATCGTAGCACCGCGGCGACGCAGCCGTGACGGCGCTTACAGCCGCGCGATCGACACTTCCGTCGACTTCACGAGCGCGACGACCTCCGAGCCGACCTTCAGGTCCAGCTCGTCGATCGAGCGGGTCGTGATCACCGACGTCACGATGCCGAACGACGTATCGACGTCGACTTCCGATACGACCGGCCCGCGAATGATTTCCTTGATCTTGCCGCGAAACTGGTTACGCACGTTGATGGCGGAAATGCTCATTTAGTCGACTCCAAAGGTTCAACGATCAGGCGTTAAAAACGCGGGAAAAGCGAAAAGAAGGTCAGAGCGCCCAGCGGACGTCGGTCGGGCTCACGGGCGGAAAATCGCGCGGCCCGCGATGATGAGACGAATCGGCGAGCACCGGCGCGTCGGTGTTCAGCACGCGCCTCAGCACCTCTTCTTCGAGTTCGGCGAAACGCGCGTCGGCGCGCGAACGCGGTCGGTCGAGCCGCACCGGCTGATCGAGCGCGATGCGCCCCGCTTCGACGAGCAGGATGCGGTCGCCGAGCGCCACCGCTTCGTGCACGTCGTGCGTGACCAGCAGCGCCGTGAAGCGATGCTCGCGCCACAGCCGCTCGATCAGCGCGTGCATTTCGATGCGCGTGAGCGCGTCGAGTGCGCCGAGCGGCTCGTCGAGCAGCAGCAGGCTCGGCCGATGCACGAGCGCCCGCGCGAGCGCCACCCGCTGACGCTGGCCGCCGGACAGCCGCGACGGCCATTCGTCGGCGCGCTCGAGCAGACCGACTTCGTTCAGCACCGCGCGCGCGTCGTCGCGCGCGCCGCGGCCGAGGCCCAGCATCACGTTCTGCAGCACGGTCTTCCACGGCAACAGACGCGCGTCCTGAAACATGATCCGCGTGTCGAGCTGCTGGCCCTTCGCGTCGCGCTTCACCACGGCGCCGGTGCTCGCGTGTTCGAGGCCCGCGATCAGGCGCAAGAGCGTCGACTTCCCGCAGCCGCTGCGCCCGACGATCGCGACGAAACTGCCGCGCTCGATCGACAGGTTGAAGTCGTCGAGCACCGTGCGCTCGCCGTAGCGCTTGCCGACGCCGCGCAGTTCCACCGCGACGTCCGCGCCCGCTTGCGCGGCGTCGCGCATGAACGCGTTCGCGTCGTGACGCCGCGGATCGTGCGGCGCGTTCGCGTCGCCGGCGCGGCTTCGATACTCGGCGGAAAGAATCGTCGCGCTCATCACTGCCCTCCTCGTTGATACGCGGGATGCCAGCGCAACGCGACGCGTTCCAGATACTTCGCGAGCACGTCGGCGATCTTGCCGAGCGCCGCGTACAGCAGGATGCCGACCACCACTACGTCGGTCTGCAGGAATTCGCGCGCGTTCATCGTCATGTAGCCGATGCCCGATTGCGCGGAGATCGTTTCCGCAACGATCAGCGTCACCCACATCAGGCCGAGCGCGAAGCGCACGCCGACGAGAATCGACGGCAACGCCCCCGGCAGAATCACTTCGCGGTACAGCGCGAAGCCTTTCAGCCCGTAGCTGCGCGCCATTTCGACGAGATTCGGATCGACCGAACGAATCCCGTGAAAGGTGTTCACATACATCGGGAAGAACACGCCGAGCGCGACGAGGAACACCTTCGCTTCCTCCTCGATGCCGAACCACAGGATCACGAGCGGGATCATCGCGAGCGCCGGGATATTGCGGATCATCTGCACGGTCGAATCGAGCGCGGTCTCGACGGGCTTGAAGAGGCCGGTCGCGAGCCCGAGCAGGAGACCGATGCCGCCGCCGAGCGCGAAGCCCGACACCGCGCGCCACGTGCTCACGCGCACGTCCTGCCACATTTCGCCGGATTCGATCAGCGACCAGGCGGCCTTCACGACCGCGAGCGGCTCGGGCAACACGCGCGTCGACAACACGCCGCTGCGCGCGGCGCCCTCCCATACGGCCAAGATCGCGAGCGGCACGAGCCACGGCGCGACGCGCGCGAACGCCGCGCGCAGCCACGGCGCGAGCGAGCGGCGCGCGGCTTCATTGGCTTCATTGGCTTCATTGGCCGCGCGGCGCTCGCCTGACGCGCCGTTCGCAGTCACAGCGGATCGAGTCATCGAATCATTCCTTTTTCATGGCCCGTTCAGCTTTGCGCCACCTTCGGCGCATAGTGATTGCCGACGATTTCGCCAAACGGCCCCGGCAGCGGCCCCGTCGAGCGCTTGCCCGCGCGCCCCGGCAACAGCGGGAACACCAGTTCCGCGAAGCGATACGACTCTTCGAGGTGCGGGTAGCCGGACAGAATGAACGTCTCGATGCCGAGTTCCGCGTATTCCTTCATCCGCGCCGCCACCTGTTCAGGGTTGCCGACGAGCGCGGTCCCCGCGCCGCTGCGCACGAGCCCGACGCCCGCCCACAGGTTCGGGTAGACCTCCAGCTCCTTGCGGCCGCCGCGCTTGCCGCCATGCAGCGCGGCCATCCGGCGCTGCCCTTCGGAGTCCATCTTGTTGAACGAGGCCTGCGCGCGGGCGACGGTCTCGTCGTCGAGCCGACTGATCAGACGATCGGCGGCGTCCCATGCCTCTTGTTCCGTCTCGCGCACGATCACGTGCAGACGGATGCCGAAGCGGATCGTGCGGCCATGCTCGGCCGCGCGCGCGCGGATGTCCGCGATCTTCTTCGCCACGGCTTCGGGCGGCTCGCCCCACGTCAGATAGGTGTCGATGTGCTGGCCGGCCATCGCATGCGCGGCCGGCGACGAACCGCCGAACCACAGCGGCGGATGCGGCTGCTGGATCGGCGGATACAGCACCTTGCCGCCCTTCGATTGCAGATGCTTGCCGTCGAAGTCGATCGCCTCGCGCGCGTGCGACGCGGCGAGCAGCTTGCGCCAGATGTGCAGGAACTCGTCGGTGATCTCGTAGCGCGTGTCGTGGTCGGTGAAGAGTCCGTCGCCTTCGAGTTCGACCTTGTCGCCGCCGGTCACGACGTTGATCAGCAGCCGGCCGTTCGACAGCCGGTCGAACGTCGCGGCCATCCGCGCGGACAACCCGGGCGACGACAGCCCCGGGCGGATCGCGACGAGAAACTTCAGGCGCTTGGTCGCGGCGATCAGGCTCGATGCGACGACCCATGCGTCCTCGCACGAGCGGCCGGTCGGCAGCAACACGCCTTCGTAGCCGAGCGTATCGGCGGCGGCGGCGATCTGCTGGAAATACGCGAGGTCAGCGACGCGCGCGCCCTCGGTGGTTCCCAGATAGCGGCTATCCCCGTGAGTCGGGATGAACCAGAACACATTCATGCTTGCTCCTGCTTCTTGATTCGGAATGAAAACGCGGGATCGGGGAAGCGCGGACCACGGCCCGCGCGGCGCAACGGCGGCGTTGCGCACAGCGATTCGATGACGGCGGCGCCGTCGATATGGGGACCCAGTCTAGGGATCGGGGAAACCGTTTTGAACGATTTTTTTTAGCTTAGGTTTTCCACTTTCGTGATTAGCCCGACGCTTTAACATACGGCGCAGCACCGTTCGACGGCCGCGCGTCGATATAATGGCGCACGCGTTGACCGTCACGGTCGGACCCGTCCGCGTCTCCCCCGTCTTACCTGCTTCTCACATGCAAAAACTGATTCTGCCGTTCGTCGCCGGCTTTCTGGCATCGCTGTTCTTTCGCGAAGCGACGCTCGCGCTATTGCATGCCGCCGACGTCATCGACCGGGCCGGCTTTTCGACGGCGCCGTTCGCGCCGCTCGGCATCCCGGAATTTCTTGCGAATGCAGTCTGGAGTGCGCTGTGGGCGATCCTGATGGCGTGGCTGCTGCGCGTGTCGCCGCAACGCCCGGCGCCGTGGGTTCAGGCGTTCGTGTTCGGCGGCGTCGTGCTGACGGCGGCGATGGTGTTCGTCGTCGATCCGCTGCGCGGCATCTGGCCGGCCGGCAACATGCTGCCGCGCCTCGCGCAGGGCTTCGCGTCGAATGCAATGTGGGGCTGGGGCGCGCTCGTGTTCATGCGCGCGTTCATGAGCGAAGCGCGCGAAGACCGCTAAAGCGCGCGCGCCGGTTGATCAGCCCGTCAGATCGGCGAGCGGATGCTGCGCGGCGCTCCACGGGCTGTCGAACATCCGCGCGACGTCTTCCGCTGCGACGTCTTCGATGCGCGCGATGCGCCACTGCGGGCGATCGTCCTTGTCGATCAGGCGCGCGCGAATGCCTTCCACCACGTCGCCGCACGCGAAGCTCGAACGCGTGAGATCGAGATCGCGGCGCAGGCAATCCGCCATCGAGCCGTCCGAGCGCGACACCACTTCGAGCGACACCGCCATCGACAGCGGCGAGCGCTCGCGCAACACGCGGATCGTGCGCTCGGCCCAGTCGGCCGCATCGTCTTCGCGGCCGCCGTGCGCGGCCGCTTCGAGCGACGCGAGGATATGCGGCACGTCCGGCTGCGAGAAATGCCGGTCGATCCACGCGCGCACGCCCGCGAGCGCGGACGGCTCGGTCTCGTGCGCGCTCGCGCCGTGCTGCTGCGCATGGGTCTGCGCCTCGCGACGGACGCGCGCGACCACGTCCTCGCCGGTCGCGAACGATTCGCTCTCCAGCGCATCGAAGAGCGCGGGCCACGCGGCGTCGTTCAGCAGGACGTCGGCGAGCCCGGCATACAGCGCGTCGGCGGCGTCGATCGTCTCGCCGGTCACCGCCATGTAGCGGCCGGTCGCGCCGCGCGTGCGCGCGAGAAACCAGCCCATGCCGACATCGGGAAAGAGACCGATGCGCGTCTCCGGCATCGCGACGCGCGTCGTGCCGCTGACCACGCGCAGGCCGCCCGTGCGGTGCGCGCCCTGCGAGATGCCCATCCCGCCGCCCATCACGATGCCGTTCATGAACGCGATATACGGCTTCGGGTACGTGAAGATCGCGTGGTCGAGCCGGTATTCGTCGATGAAGAACGTATCGAGCGCGTGTTGATCGCCGCGGCGATACGCGTCGTATAGCGTGCGCACGTCGCCGCCCGCGCAGAACGCGCGCGGGCTCGTCGAGCGGACGATCACCGCGAGCACGTCCGGGTTTTCGCGCCACGCGTCGAGCGCGGCGTGCATCGCGCGGACCATGCCCGTCGTGAGCGCGTTCAGCGCTTGCGGGCGATCGAGTTCGATGTAGCCGATTCCATTCGCGACGCGCGTGACGACGTGCGGGTCGAGGGTATCGGCAAGGGCTGGCTGGGACATGGCGGATAACGGATCGGTGACCAGGACGTGACGGTCGCGCAAAGCTCGCGTGGCGACGCGCAGCAACGTCAGAGACTATCACGATGGCGGCGCTTTCCGCTTCGGAGGCCGCACGGCGGTTCGAGCCGAGCCGGTGGCGGGCACCGCGTCCACCGGCCGGCCGCCGCGCGGCGCGGCGCGGGGCGCGCCGAACCACGCTTCGAATGCGGTATCGACGATCGTTTCGAGCGGCACATGCGGAAAGCGCGGGCACGTGAGCGACAGCGCGACGATGCCGTGCAGCGTCGCCCAGAGCGCCTCGCCCCAGATCGTCGTGTCGGCATCCTGCGCGATGCCGCCTTGCGCCTTCAGCGCGTCGAGCGCGTCGGTCAGCATCCGGAACGCCTCGCCGCCCGAATCGCCCGCCTCCCCTTCGTGGTGCGTGCCCGCGAGCGCCGCGCCGGTGTAGCTCGGGTCTTCCATGAAAATCAGCCGGTACGTCTCGCGGTGTTCGTGGCCGAACGCGACGTACGCATGCGCGAGCGCGAGAAGCCGCTCGCGCGGATCGGCGACGCGCGCCGCCGGCGCGAAACTCGCGAGCAAGTGCGCGTAGCCCTCCTCGCACAGCGCACGTGCGATGTCATCGCGACTTCGGAAGTGCAGATACAGCGTCGCCGGCGAGTATTCGATCGCGTCGGCGATCTTGCGCATCGACAGCGCGCCGAAGCCGTCGCGGATCACAATGCGGCGCGCCGCGCCGAGAATGCGTTCGCGCAGCACCTTCTTCTCGTGGCTCCTGATGTCGCTTCGGATGTGGCTGCGTGTCTGGCTCATTGCGCGGCGCGTGGATTCGGACGTGAAGGGTGGCGGCTTCCGTTCTCGCGATCCAGACGATCCAGATGAAGTGAACGGCGTTCAGTGCATCGACGCTGTGGCTGTCGCGGCGAGGTGAGCGCGCGTGCCGCCGCGTCGGCTCCGGCTCAGTTCAGCGTGCCGGGCGGAAAGTGCCCGCTTTTGAGCAGCACCGGCGATCCGTTGCTCAATTCCAGATGCGCGCGTGCGACGGCCTCGATACGGGAGCGGCCTGCGTCGAACGCGTCGATCCAAGCGTCGCGGCTCGCCGCGTGCGCGCCGAAGTGGTCTTCGAGCGCCTCGACGGAAATCGCGCACGGGACGCGCTCGCCGTCGACGAGCGCGGCGAACACGACCGTCAGGTTCGCGTCGCGATAGAGCGGCGCGTCCGCAGGAAAGTGGATTTTCATGCCGGCCCTCGTGAAGAATGCGTCGAACGGATGCGGAGAACGATGCGCGGGACGCCACGCCCACGCTGCCCTTCGATACTAGTCGTTGCGCTCGCAGGTGGAGCAATCGCCGTTCGCAATGTTCGCGACAAGCGGCGCGCGGAAAACCGCGTCAGATCCTCGCGAGCGCCAGCGCGCTGTAGTTCGCGCCGATCACCGCGCACAGCGCCTCGACGACGAGTTCGTGATCGTCGCGCTGCGGCAACCCGGATACGGTGACCGAGCCGATCACGCCTGCCCCTTCGACGGTCAGCGGAAACGATCCGCCGTGCGACGCGAATTCGGACGCGGGCAGGCCATGTTTGTCGGCGAGCGTGGTGCCGGCCTGCTTCATGCGCAGCCCGATCGAATACGAGCTGCGGCGGAAGTGCTCGACGACGCGCGCCTTGCGGCGGACCCAGTCGGCGTTGTCGGGGGTCGCGCCGTCGAGCGCGTGGAAGAACAGTTGATGGCCGAACGTGCGTACGTCGATTGCGACCGCAAGCGAACGTGCAAGTGCCAGTTCGCGCAGATACGAGCCGAGCTGCCACGCGTGACCGGCGTCGAAACGGGGAAATACCAGCGCATGCTCCTGCGCGGCTATCGATTGCAGATCGTGGGCGATATCCATGAGAGGACCGTGATTTGAAGTGAACGACGAAGAGCGGGTCTGCGGGCGCAGCGTGCAACGCGGCATGGCGGCAACGCGCGCGAGAACGAGCCCCGATTCTAGCGCGCCGCTTCCGGCGCGGCGGCAGCATTGCGCGCGCAGACGAACAGAAAGCGATTCGTCATTCACAGTTGACCTTTTCGCCATCTTTCGGCTATAATTTTTTTTTTGACGGACGCGGGGTGGAGCAGTCTGGCAGCTCGTCGGGCTCATAACCCGAAGGTCGCAGGTTCAAATCCTGCCCCCGCAACCAGACAATTTAAAGGGTTACAACGCATTGCGTGTAACCCTTTTTGTTTTGCGGCTTCAGTGGAGGCCGGCGAGAGAGCCTTCGACGGTGACGTGCGTATCGGTTGAGGCTCAACGTCGGCGCGCGGTGCCGTGTCGAACGTCCCCTGCGTCCATTTCGTCAGGAAGTCAGGTTGACCTGACCGTCGACGAGTCGTTCTTCAACGCACCGCTTTCGCGGCCTCGTCGCCGTCTTCCTGTCATCAAGCGCACTGATGGCGCCGCCTGCCCTTGCGCCGAAACACGAATGCGTCTTCTCTTTTCGCGGACGCGAAAGGTCCCGCTGTTCAACGATCGCGTCGGCGCTCAATGCGATGAGCTTGCAACCGCACGCGCGGAGATGTCCGTGCAGGGCAACCCGCACGCCGTTGTCCAGAATCATGTCCGAGCCTTCGACGATCGGATTGACGCCATGACCCGGGATCGGGCACGACACCATGTCGCCCTGGCGCGCAACCTTTCGTCCGATGACCTCCATCGTCTCGGAGCCGGTGATGATGAAACCGCCGTGGGCCGTGCTGTCGCCCACGCAGGCCATTGAAGACATTTGGCGCTCCTTTTCGTTGTGGTTTTTGCGGGTGTCCTAGCCGTCCTGCGTGGCGCCGCGCAGGGTTTCCTCGGCGCATGGAGCGCAACTGAAGCACATCTCGCCGCTATTGCAGACCACCACCGCCTTAATCACATCGGCAGTATTCGGGTAACGCTCGGTCAGTCCAATATCGAAATCGGCGGGTATGCGTTCCATGCCCCGCGTAACGCGGATCGTCGTCCACCCGGCAATAGTTTGCCCGCCGACCGTTAGCGTTACGTCGTCGGCCATGACAACTAGTGCGTATCATCTTCGGGCGGCATCTGCCGCGCCCCCAACGAGGCGAATATGACGCGCGATCCTTGCGATTCGATCAATATAGGCGACTATCGGATTAGTCCGGGTCCAATGCCGATGGCCGACGGTTCGTATCAGATTATTGTGACGATTAGCAGAATCAGAAGTGGAAACTTCAAAGAGCAGCTTTTTACGCTTAACGACTATCGGCCAACGCAGCGCGAAGCATGCGAGGAAGCTGCGAAATACGGCGCGGCGCTGGTAAATGGACGTGTACCAGGTTTGCAAATATAGGCTACGCACCGCGTTCGGTCATGCGACCGGCGCGCGGAACGCGACCGGCGCGAAACAGGGATTAATGGGGCTAATCTGTCCGATCAGCGCGCCATAGCGCGAGACGTCCTGGTAGAGTTAATGCGCAATCACGATGACGGGCAACGGTGCCCCCATCGCGATTTCGCGCATTGTCGCGAGTGTTTCGCCGCGCGTCGCAAGGTCATGCACAACCGCAGTTTCGAGCGCGCCGAGCGCGGTAAATGTGGCATCGTCGCCCGCATCGGCGGCAATCACGATTTCATGGTCGAGCGCGTCGCGCACGGTCGCGCGGAGCTGCCGCGCGTCGTCATACGACGTAAGCGCATAGCCAGTTGTGCTATCCGCCAGTGCAATCACGGCCGAACGGCGCAACAGCGCGGTAACGCCCGCATTAGCGGCCGTGAGCGCGGCATTTGCGCGTTCCTGCGCGGGCGCACCCATATGCAGCGCGGCCAGCGACTGCACCGCCTGGTGCGGGTCCGCGTTCGCGGTCTGGACGGCCGTTACCAGCGTGCGCGCCGCCGATGCCATCCCCGCAGCGTCAGCGTGCGCCGCCGCAGCGGTCAATGTTTTTCCGCTCTGCGCTACGCTTTCGCGCGCCCGTGCGCCCGCGCCAGCGAGTTGTGCGATCGTCGTTGACGTATTACGAATTCCTGCCGTGAACTGGCCGACGAATCGCCCGTATTCTCCCTTGAGCGTCGCGACCATCGCCACCAGCGTTGTCGCGCGTTGCGTGACGCTCTGCGCGTCTGTGACGAACGCCTGCGCCGTGCGCCGTAGTTCGCCGATCAGCGGCGGCGTTGTCAGCAGCGACGATAGATCATTGACGAAATCCTGCGCGGCAGCAGCGAACGCGGCAGCGGCAGCGGCAGACAGGCGGGTCTGCACCGGAGTCGTGATCGACAGCGCCGGAAATCTCGGCGTCCCGGCATCAATGAAGGTGAACCGGAGTTCGAACGATCGGCCGTGCGCGGTTGATTCTTCGCACTCGAATTCGAGCAATGAAACATTCACGCGACCGAGCGACGGATGCACCAGCTCGCCGTCGCCCTGGTCCTCTGTCTCGCATGCCGCGATCAACGCCGCGCGCTGCGCGAGTACGTCGCCGCCGCCATAGGCTGCGTCCTGCAACAGAAAACCGGATACGGAGATTCGGTGTCCGGCGCGGCCGAGGTCTTCGACCCATACATCATCCCGATACGGGTATTCGTGCAGCGCGACGCGGCGACCGAGCTTGAGCGTGCCGCCGCGCAGCGCGAACGGCACGCCGCGCCAGGATGCCGTCTGCAAGGCAGAGAAAAGCGGCCGGTCGATCACGCCCATTGCCTTCGATTAATTCAGGATAGCTTTCAGGTGCAACAATGGCCGCTTTCAATTCCCGGACTGACCGCAATGAGCATCAGTTTCGAAAATGGCATCGTTGGGCGTGGCCCACTCTGGGCGGCTTGCGGCGAAATCGTCGTGGGCGGCGCCCTGTATTGGATCGGCGAAAACTACATGCATGGCTGGGATGGACTGACTTACTGGGCCGCAGCAATTTTTATCTGTTTCGTCGCATCCGCGAGCGGATTAGTCTGGACGATTGCACAACTAGGTGCATCGCTCCGCGCTTCCGGCCTGTCGCGTTGGCGCGCGTATGTCGCCCTGCCGCTGCACGGAATCCTCATGTTTCCCGGCATACAGATATGGTTTGCTTGAACCGTCACGCCATGTCCGGCGAAACCGGATACGCGACGTGCAGCCCTGCAGGCGTTTCGGTCCGAACGCTGGTGCGCCCGTCGCGTTCGACGTGGACCTGCGTATTGACGTTCACGACGGGCGGCGCGGTCTGCACGAGCGGCGGCGGCGCTACATTCAGCGGCGGCACGGGCCGGCCCGAATTCATCGCGGCGAGCACCTGCGGTGCATAGGCACGCGTTTCAGCGGGCGCATTAGCGATACCTTTGCGCTCCAGGTTCCCTTCGCCCCAGTTATAGGCAGCGAGTGCAGCCGGTAGATTACCCTGATAGCGTTTGAGCAGTCCCGACAGTTTTTTCGCTGCGGCGTCGGCCGACTGCGCGGGATCGAAGGGATTTATGCCGTACTCGCGAGCCGTCGCGGGCATGAACTGAAACAGTCCCTTTGCGCCGCGCGGACTGACTGCGTTCAGGTTGCCGCGTGACTCAATCTGCGCGACGGCGGCTAGCAATCCGGGCGGCAATCCATGTCGCTTTTCGAGCCCGGCAAAATCGAGCCGTTCGGCCCATTGTACGGTCGACGGCGCGCCCGCATTGCCACTAGCCGGCGGCGCACCGGTTGCCGGGAAACCCGGCGAGCCGGGATAGACGCCGCCCGTCGCCTGTTCCGCCGCGCGGATGCGCGCGAGGTATTCGGATTCGCCCTGGCCGAGTTCTGCGCTATGCAATCCCAGGTATGCGCCGACCGTCGCCGGGTTCACAAAGCGCAACAGGCCACCGGCGAGCCGCGCGAACAGACCACGACCGGCCGCCGCACCCGCTGCACCGGCTGCCGCAGCCGCACCGGCACCAACCGTACCGGCAGCGCCAGCAGCACCGACCGCGCCTGCGGCCGTCGCGGCTCCTGGAGCGGTCGCCGCAGCGCCGCCCGCGCCGAGCAATGCAGTCGCGAGTCCACCAAGGCGCAGGACAAGGCCCGCGATACTCGCAACCGCCGAGGCGATCGACACGACAAAGCCGCCCGCCATGTACAGACCTGCGGCCATTGCGACCGCTTTAAACCCGCCCAGGTGCTGGATGCCTTTTAGCAGCCACGCTACCAGACGCGTAATCGATTCTGCGACCGCAGCAACATCATCGAGGAACGAATCCCAATCGACGTTTTCGAAAAGGCTTTCAAATGCGGTCGCGATGCGTTTAACGACAGCCGCGACACGCTACGTAACCAGCTGGCGATTGCGCGTAATCCAGTTCGCGATACGTTCAATCATCGGCCCGAGCACGGGCGCGAGCCGGTCGACAATCGACGTCTTCAGTCCTTCGACTGCCTGGCCCATGCGTGAAACCGACAGCGTGAATAACTGCGCGCGCTGTGCCATGTCGGGGGTAAATCCGCCGCGTAGCCGTTGCGCTTCGGCTTCGTATAGCTGCATACCGCGTCGGCCCTGCGCGAGCACCGGCAATAGCTGTTCAATGCCCAGGGATCGCGCGAGGTTGCGCGCAGCGGCCGGGTCGCGTTTCTGGATTCGCTGGATACGGTCGGCCAGGTCATACATTGCCGCCTGCGTATCGATCGCACCTGTCTGCGTCGTCCGTAGCGTGATGCCGAGCGTCTGGAGCGTGGCGAACGCAGCCTGGTTTCGGCCCCATCGCGCATCCTGCAATGTGTCCTGGAGCGACTGGAAACCCGCCGTCATCGTCTGCGCGGATACGCCCGCGAGGCTTGCCGCACCACGCATGCGCGCCAGCTCGTTAGCCGTGATGCCAAGCAACCGCGCGGTGCGGTCGGCTTCAGCGCCGAACCGTTCCCACTGCGTCACCATCTGCGCGAGGCCCGCGACCGTGCCGCCGCCGACGATCGCGAGCAGCGGCGCAGCAATGCGGGTAATGCTGCGCGCGGCAGTGCCCGCGCGGTTCGCAACATCCGACAGGCTTTTCGATACCTTCGTGAGTCCGGTTGCATCCGACAGTGCGCGTGCGCTTTCCGCGAGGTTCTTGTACGGCGCGGTCATGCGATCAATCGAGCGGTTCACGCGCTCAATCGTCGTCCCGTAAGTGGCTCGCATATGCGGTAGCAAGGTCACGCCCCCTACTTCGCCTCCCCGTGACCTCACTCGAACGCTGATGCTGGGCCAATCCCATACAGCAGACAGTGTATGCATGTCTAGACGAGTACGTTACCTGGGTTGCGTAGACACGACGACGTTGACGAATTTCGCAAAATCAAACTTGATTAGCAAGATTCCGAACTCCCTTCCTCCCGCACGATCGGCGTAGAACATTGTCGGCACAGCACCAATAAACAGCTCGCCATTACCCTGCGATTTGGCGTAAGTTTGCGCTCCCCTAAACAGGCTAACGATGTAGTTCGGATCATTTACATTGGGATTGCCAAGCAGACTACCGTTTACTGCGCGCGCACCAGCTGCTCCACCGACACCTCGGCCTTCAGCCGCTCAAGTTCGACTTCCGCGATGCGCGCCATAAAACCGTCCTTTCGGCTAAACCCTGTAAATAGACATTGTAGTAGCACATACAGTTAACTACAATATAGCTAATAGGCATTCCGTTTCCATGGGGGTTCTCTTACAATGGCCGCATCCCTTCAGCTCTGGTTTGGTGAGATCAACATGGAAGAGTTTGCTGTGCGCCTGCGCGCCGCACGTGAAGCGCGGCAGATGACACAGGCACGCCTGGCCGAACTGCTGGACGTGGACAGGCGTGTCTACAACCGGTGGGAGCGTGGTGCCTCACTGCCGCAACTCGATGCGGTGGTCCGTATCGCGCAGGTGCTGCAAACCAGCGTGGATTCGCTCGTCGGGCTCGAACCGCCCACCGAGCCGCGCATCCACAACCGGCAGTTGCATGCGCTTTATGAACAGATGGATCTGCTTTCGGACGAAGACCAGCAGGCGCTGATCGTTCTGATGGACAGCCTCGTCAAACGCTCGCAGATGACGAAGCTCATGGCGAGGTAGCTGGGCTGTAAAGAGCGCGGGCCGCATGGGCGGCAACCCATCCGGCCCGCTGACCACCACCAACTCACACCAGGAGTTGATCATGGCTGACGCCAATCTTAAGCCACGTTCACCGGTCACGGAACGCTTCGTGACCATCCAGCAGTCGCGACGCTTTGAGCGCAACTGGAGCACATCTCGCCTCTATCGCAAACCACCGCCGCTTTACCCGTGGATGAAACTCGCCGGGCGGTGGATCGAGCACGCAGGCTTCCAAGCCGGGCAGCGCGTGAAGATCAGCGTTGAACACGGGCGGCTGACTATCACCTCCAAATGAACGAAGGGCCGCAATCGCGGCCCTTCGTCGTTACCACACCCGCATATCGGGAGAACAGAATCCAGAGACAATATCCATCAATTCCAGAACCCTGTCTTCAATGTCTTCCGTTACGTCGATCCTTATGGCCTCAAGAAGGCTATACACGGATTCCGAACTAAAATTTTTCTCCCGGTATTTCACAAGAATAGCTCGTAGCAAATTGAAGTCGTAATTCCTCGCCAAAGCATCACGCAACTCTCTATCAAGCACGCTATCCAGTTCGACATTCATTGCTTCACCCATTTGCCACGAGTTGAAGCAAGGGCCGCCTGATAGTCAGGCAGAGACATGCTTGTACTCGGCTGGATCGTCCCGTGGTTGGCACTATCCTGCACGTATCGGAGGGTCTTCGGAAGATTCGCCGTGTTCAACATGCATGCGCAATCCTTTCCAGTGCCGCCCATACTTGCCGGACGCCTATGAGGCGAAAGGTTAGCCGCTGATCCCGGCGCAACCGAAATTCCCCCCGTGCCTGGGTGGACCATCCCATCAAAGCCAACCGGGATATCGACATTAGGACGCGCCCCAAGTCCACGCGCCGTAGGTTCGGCAATTGGAAAACCATCGCTCCCGGTTTTCATCGCTCGATATACGTCGTCCCCTGCCAAGCCCAGCGGATCAACCCAGCCAGTGGGATTCGGCGCGTACACATACGCATTGATCCCCCCCGCCAGCCCAACCGGATCCTTACTTATAAACCTGCCAGTGTCCGGAGCATAGTACCGATGCCGGTTGTAATGCAGCCCCGTCTCCGCGTCATGATACTGCCCCTGGAACCGGATCGCGTTAGCCACCTCCATCGGGTCGGGCGTCGCGCGCGCCACCTTCGTCGTGGCCCCCCACGCCCGGTACCGCCCGATCCACTTCACCTTGCCGGTCATGACGCCGTGAACCCGGGGCCACGTCGCTTCCATCAGCGGCATGCGGAATTGCCTGTCGTCGGGGATGGCGGTGAACGCGACCGTATAGCCCTTCTTGCGCGACGCGCTGCACGTCGCGTTCACGATCAGCAGCCCGCCCCTGACCTCGGGCAGTTTCCGGTTCGAGAGCTTGAGCACGCAGGACGGCGCCATGTCCAGCATGTCGCACGCGCCGGTATAGACGACCTGTTCGGCCAGTGCCACTTCTTGCCGGAGTGTCGCTTCGCGCGCCGCGTCCTCGACGTCGTCCAGATCGAGTCCCCAGGTGCAGGCTTCGCCGCAGACCGTACTGTCCTCGTTGATCGACCGGTCGCCGTCGATCCAGTCGTTATTGCGCTCTTCCGGGCTGTAGCTTCGGACGGAGAACTTCGCGGGTATCACCTTGCTGCGCATCGCGAGCGACAGCACGGATTCGCCGCCGGTCGTATGCAAACCGCACGGTTCCCGATACGGCGCGGTGAAACGATTCGGGTCACGCGCGTAGTGCGCGACATCGTCGCCGAAACGCACTATTTCGTGATCCTTGCCGGCTTCGCAGACAAACCAGATACCGACCCGCCTGCAAAGGCGGGTAATGAACGCGAGATCGTCCTCACTGCATTGCGTGATGACCGGCCGCTTGCGATAGGCCTGAAAAAGCTCGAATTTATATTCCGAAATAATCTTGTCGAAGCGATGCTCCGCGAGAATCTTCTCGATTATCTCGGGTTCGCTCAGATCGAAGAAAAAACGGGTGCGCGGAGTGTTTCGCAATAATGCCAGCCTTGACTCCAATATGACTTCATACATGGTCTCGTCGTGATTGCTGGCGATCTGGGCAAAGCCCGTAATCATGCCGTAGATGCGGCGCGGCGCTTCCGGCTCGCTCCACTCGCTCGCAAGCGGCGGCTGAACCACGAAAGACGCTTCCCTGTTGATATAGCCGCTTCGCGGCAAGTCGCGCTGCGGGTGCGTAAACTGAATGACGTACTTCGTCGGCTCGCCCATGCCCCGGGTGCCCGTGAACGAATAGATATCGGCGAGCGCAGCGCTTTCCGTCAACGGCACGTCGAGGGTGTAGTACTGGTGAACGTCAATACCCGGGCGCACCAGCGGATTGCGTGGATTCAAGGGTTAACTCCAGACAGGAAACGACAGACGGCTTGCGGCGAATGGGATTTTTTCAGTGTGCCCCGAATTTTGGCCGGAGAAAGATAATAGCGGTTTTAAATATTGTTAAAAGACCCATCGGATATCTTTAATCATTAAAATCCTGATCGACGACAAATCCATCACCGCAGCCATTAATCGGAATAATCCGAGTCTTTCTGCATCACCGGGATTTACATTCATTTTCGCGGGCACGGTCATGGCTGCGGCGCAGTCACCCGTCGATAAAAAGGAAGGCATCCATTCCAGCGGCGGCTTTGCCCGCCCGTCCTCCTGGCAAAGACCCCACCCGCTTTGCCCGATCGCGCGGTGATAAACTCGCAACACCTTCCACCGCGCCTTTCCCATGAAATACTGCTCGACTTGCGGCCAGTCAGTCAGCCTGCTCGTGCCGCCCGGCGATAACCGTGAGCGCTACGTCTGCGCGCATTGCGGGACCATCCACTACCAGAATCCCCGCAACGTCGTCGGCACGGTTCCTGTCTGGGAAGACAAGGTGCTGCTGTGCCGCCGCGCGATCGAGCCGCGCTACGGCTACTGGACGCTTCCGGCCGGCTTCATGGAGATCGGCGAAACCACCGCCGAGGCCGCCGCGCGCGAGACGCTCGAAGAGGCCGGCGCGCGCGTCGAAGTGCAGAACCTGTTTTCGCTCCTGAACGTGCCGCGCGTCGACCAGGTGCATCTGTTCTATCTTGCGCGACTGCTCGACACCGACATCCTCGCCGGCGACGAAAGCCTCGAAGTGCGGCTCTTCGACGAGCGCGAGATCCCGTGGGACGACATCGCGTTTCCGACCGTCGGCCAGACGCTGCGGTTCTTCTTCGCCGACCGCCTGTCGGGCAGTTACGGCCTGCACACCGGCGACGTGCTGCGCCCGATGCGCGAAGGCTGAGCGCGGCTCCAATGGTCCCCTGGCTCGCGCACGACGACCCGTTCCCGTCGATCGAGCGCGCGCTCGGCGCGGCGAGCGGCGCGCCGGGCCTCCTTGCCGCCAGCGCCGACCTCCTGCCATCGCGCCTTCTCGACGCGTACCGGCGCGGCATTTTCCCGTGGTATTCGGACGGTCAGCCGGTGCTGTGGTGGAGTCCCGATCCGCGGATGATCCTGCGGCCCGATGAGTTCAAGGTGTCGCCGTCGCTGCGCAAGACGCTCAAGCGCGTGCTGCGCGAAGACGCGTGGGAAGTTCGCGTCGACGCGGATTTCGCGGCGGTGATGCGTGCGTGTGCACAGACGCCCCGACACGGCCAGCGCGGCACGTGGATCACGGCGGACGTGATCGACGCGTACTCGTCGCTGCATCGCGTGGGTGACGCGCACAGCGTCGAGACGTGGTTCGACGGCAAGCGTGTCGGCGGGTTGTATGGCGTGTCGCTCGGGCGGATGTTCTTCGGCGAATCGATGTTCGCTTCGGTGACCGATGCTTCGAAGATCGCGCTCGCCGCGCTCGTGGCCCACTTGCGACGAAACAAAGTGGAAATGATAGACTGCCAGCAGAACACGTCGCATCTGGCGTCGCTCGGCGGCCGCGAGATCGCACGTAGCGCCTTCGTCGCGCACGTGCGCGCAACGGTCGGCGCCGAGCCTGTCGCCTGGCGCTTCGACAAGACCGTGCTGGCCGATCTGGTCGCCCGTTCTGCGTGATACAACTCGAATTGGGTGCGAACTGAGCGCACGCGAACCGGCCGGCAGCGACAGACACTCACGTCAGCCCCGCGACGTCTCCCCTCAGCGACCCGAACCGCAACGAGAGCTGCCAACGTGACGCATCCGAACGAGCTGCCGCTTTCACCGCTTTCCGCGCTGCAATTCTATGCAACGGCGCCCTATCCCTGCAGCTACCTGGAGGGCCGCATCGCGCGCTCGCAAGTCGCGACGCCGAGCCATCTGATCAACTCCGACGTCTACACCGACCTCGTAAAAGCCGGGTTCCGGCGCTCGGGCGTCTTCACGTACCGGCCGTACTGCGACGGCTGCCGGGCATGCGTGCCGGTACGCGTGCCGGTCGCCCGCTTTGCGCCGAACCGCACGCAGCGGCGCGTGTGGAAGCATCACGGCGATCTCGTCGCGACGGTCGCGCCGCTGCACTACGACGAAGAGCACTACGCGCTGTACATGCGCTATCAGTCCGCGCGCCACGCGGGCGGCGGGATGGATCGCGACAGCCGCGACCAGTACGAGCAGTTCCTGCTGCAAAGCCGGATCAATTCGCGGCTCGTCGAATTCCGCGAGCCGCTCGCGGCCGGCGCGGCGCGCCCGGAAGATCCGGACGCGCGCGGCACGCTGCGCATGGTCAGCATGATCGACATCCTCGGCGACGGGCTGTCGTCGGTCTACACGTTCTTCGAGCCGGACCTGCCGCACACGAGCTACGGCACCTACAACATCCTGTGGCAGATCGAGCAGGCGCGCAGCCTGCAGTTGCCCTACGTGTATCTCGGCTACTGGATCCGCGAAAGCGCGAAGATGGCGTACAAGGCGCGTTTCCGTCCGCTGGAAGGCCTTGTCGACGGAACCTGGGCCACCCTCGATCCGGCGCTCGCCGACTTCGTGGGCGCGTCGCCGATCGAGCACGAATAGTCGCGCCTCGCACTCCTCGCACGCTCCGCGCAGTCGCATCGTATACGGCACCGACCGTCGCCGCGCCCGCCCCCGGCCGCCGCCCGGAATCCCGTTAAAATATCGGGTTCCCATTTTCCGGCCGCGACGCCGCCTATCCTCGTGTTCAGTTCCCTCTATCCGCTCGTGCGCGCGCAGCTCTTTCGCATGGACGCCGAAGACGCCCACCATCTGACCCTGCGCGCGATCGGCGCGGCCGGCCGCGTCGGCGTAGCAGGTCTTATCGCCCCGCATGTTCCCGATTCGCCGCGCACGGTGATGGGCCTCACGTTCCGCAATCCGGTCGGCCTCGCAGCCGGACTCGACAAGGACGGGGCGTGCATCGACGGGCTCGCCGCGCTCGGCTTCGGCTTCATCGAGGTCGGCACGGTCACGCCGCGTCCGCAGCCGGGCAATCCGCGTCCGCGCATTTTCCGGCTGCCGCAGGCCGAGGGCATCATCAACCGGATGGGCTTCAACAATCACGGCGTCGAGCAGTTCGTGAAGAACGTGCAGGCCGCCCGCTACAAGGGCACGCTCGGCCTGAACATCGGCAAGAACGCGGACACGCCGATCGAACGCGCGGCCGACGACTACCTGTACTGCCTCGAACGCGTGTATCCGTTCGCGAGCTACGTGACGATCAACATCTCGTCGCCGAACACGAAGAACCTGCGCCAGCTGCAAGGCGCCGACGAACTCGACGCGCTGCTCAGTGCGCTGAAGGACAAGCAGCAGCGTCTGTCCGACCTGCACGGCCGGCTCGTGCCGCTCGCGCTGAAGATCGCGCCCGATCTCGACGACGAGCAGGTGAAGGCGATCGCCGATACGGTGCTGCGCCACCGCTTCGAAGGCGTGATCGCGACGAATACGACGCTGTCGCGCGACGCGGTGCAGGGGATGCCGCATGCGGAGGAAGCCGGCGGGCTGTCGGGCCGTCCGGTGTTCGACAAGTCGAATGAAGTGATCCGCAAGCTGCATGCCGAACTCGGCAACGACGTGCCGATCATCGGCGTCGGCGGGATTCTGTCCGGCGACGACGCGCGCGCGAAAATCGCGGCGGGCGCATCGCTCGTGCAGCTGTACACGGGCTTCATCTACCGCGGCCCGGCGCTCGTCGGCGAATGCGTGCGGGCACTGGCCGAGCCCGGGCGCTGACGCTATAGTTGGCCCACAGCCAGCCGGCGGGGGCCGGATAATGCCGCGCTGGCGCCGGCATCACGAACAATCCGACGTAAAAGAAGAGGACTCACGATGAAAGTTGCGCTGCTGAAAAAGCTCCTTACGTTCGCACTGATCGGCACGTCGCTGATCGCTGCGAGCGCGCATGCCGAAGACCTGCTCGACCAGATCCATCAGCGCGGCACGCTGCGCATCGGCCTCGAAGGCACGTTCCCGCCGTTCAATTCGAAAGCGCCCGACGGCCAGCTCGTCGGCTTCGACGTCGACATCGCGAAGGCGGTGGCCGCGAAGCTCGGCGTGAAGCCCGAGTTCGTGACGACCGAATGGAGCGGGATCATCGCCGGGCTGCAGGCCGGCAAGTTCGATGTGATCGTGAACCAGGTCGCCGTCACCGATCAGCGCAAGCAGTCGTTCGACTTCTCGCCCGCGTACACGTACTCGGCCGCACAGCTCATCCAGCGCAAGAACGACACGCGCGAATTCAAGTCGCTCGAAGAACTGCGCGGCAAGAAGCTCGGCGTCGGCCTCGGCACCAACTACATGGACATGGCGAAGGCGGTCGGCGGCATCGACGTGCGTACCTATCCGGGCGCGCCCGAGTATCTGCGCGACCTCGCCGCCGGGCGGCTCGACGCGGCGCTCAACGACCGGCTGATGCTCGCGTATCTGCTGAAGACCTCGCCGCTGCCGCTGCGCACCGGCGCGATCGTCGGCGACAGCACGCCGTCCGCGATTCCGTTCCGCAAGGGCAATCCGAAGTTCGCGCAGGCGATCGCGGAAGCCATGACGCAACTCGAAGCGGACGGCACGTTCGCGAAGATCTCGGACCACTGGTTCGGCATCGACGTGACGAAGCCGGCCACGCGATGACGGCGCGCCGCGCGTGAGCGCACGGGCGGCGTCGTTCGACGCCGCCTCTTTCACCGGCCGCCCCGCCTCCCACGCGTTCACTCTGTTCGCCGCTTCCTTAACCGATCCCGCCCATGCCCATCACTACGCTCATCCTGCAGTCGCTGCCGGTGCTCGCGCAAGGCGCGCTGCTGACCGTGAAGTTCGCCGTGCTGTCGATGATCTTCGGCCTCGTGTTCGGCACCGTGCTCGCGTTGATGGGCATCAGCACGAACCGCGTGCTGCCGCGCATTGCGCGCGTCTACGTGAGCGTGATGCGCGGCACGCCGCTGCTCGTGCAGATCTTCGTCATTTACTATGGGCTCCCGAGCATCGGCATCTCGCTCGACCCGACGCCGGCCGGCGTGATCGCGCTGTCGGCGAACGTCGCCGCGTATCTGTCCGAGAGCATGCGCGGCGCGATCGTCGGCATCGCGCGCGGCCAGTGGCTCGCCGCATACAGCCTCGGGCTGTCGCGGCAGCAGACGCTGCGTTACGTGATCGGCCCGCAGGCACTGCGCATCGCGGTGCCGAGCCTGTCGAACAGCCTGATCAGTCTCGTGAAGGACACGTCGCTCGTGTCGGTGATCACGGTGACGGAACTGCTGCGCAGTTCGCAGGAGATCATCGCGGCGACCTATCAGCCGCTGCCGCTCTATCTGACCGCGGCCGCCATTTACTGGGTGTTGTGCCAGGTGCTCGAATGGGTGCAGCACTGGTTCGAGCGCCGGCTCGCGCTGCCGACGCGGCACTGAGCACGAAGGCTCGGCGCCGCGTGCCGCACGCCGGCAATCAGCGTGTTTCGGCCGGCACCGGCGCCGGTTCCGGCGCGAACGCGCGGCGCAATTCATCGGCGGTGTATTCGATCATCACGAGGGAAGCCGCCTCGGCCTCCTTCGGCTGACGCCGCTCGATCGCATCGACGATGCGCCCTTGCGCCTGCACGATGTCCTGCCAGCCGGATTCGCGCCGGTTCAGGATCGGGTTCACGACCGTCAGCGCGCCGCGAATGATCGCGGCCATCTGCTGGAAAAACTGATTGTTGCTCGCGGCGAGAATGCGCGCGTGCAGCAGCTCGTCTGCGGCCTGATAGCCGGCCTCGCCTGGCTGCGCTCCGCGCAGCGCGTCGAACGCGTCGCGAATGCCGGCGATGTCCGTGACGCTCGCGCGCACCGCGGCCTGCGCGCACGCCGAGGGTTCGATCAGCGCGCGAAACTCGAGCACGTCGCGCAGGAACGTCTTGTCCGGCGTCGCGCGAAAGCGCCACGACACGACGTCCTCGTCGATCATTCGCCAGTCGCGCATCGGCCGGATGCGCGTGCCGATTTTCGGCCGCACGTCGAGCATGTGCCGCGCGAGCAGCATCGACAGCGCCTCGCGCATCACCGTGCGGCTCACGTCGAATTCTCTCGACAGCACGTCCTGCGGCGGCAGAATCGCACCGTAGCGGTTTTCCACAATGCCAGTCACGAGGCCATCCATGACCTTGGCAACCAGCGAACGGTCTTTATTCTCGTGTTGATCCATCGCACCCCTCACCGATACGGTTGCCCTATCCCTGTCGTCCGCCTCCGGGCTTCTCACGTGCCGTCGAGCGCCCGTGCGTCCATCCGCTACGTTGCGGTGCCCGTCACACGTGTGCCAGCCAGGATACGTCCTGACAGGGTTATCCCTCTCCAAAAACGTTTCATCGATGAAACGTATGAAGCCTGCTTTTCGCAGTCGAACGTCAATGTGCGACGCGACCGTACTGATCGTCGAAACGTACGATATCGTCCTCGCCGAGGTAGCTGCCGGACTGCACCTCGATGATCTCCAGCGGCGTTTTTCCGGGGTTTTCCAGCCGGTGCGTCACGCCGAGCGGAATGTACGTCGACTGGTTCTCGGTCAGCAGAAAGCGTTCTTCGCCGCGCGTGACGAGCGCCGTGCCGCGCACCACGACCCAGTGTTCCGCGCGATGGTGGTGCATCTGCAGCGAGAGCCGCGCGCCCGGCTTCACGACGATGCGCTTGACCTGAAAACGCTCGCCGCTGTCGACCGAGTCGTAGAAGCCCCACGGCCGCTGCACCTTGCGATGATCGTTCGCCTCGGTGCGGCGCATCTCCTTGAGCCGCCCCACCACGGCCTTCACTTCCTGCACGCGATCCTTCGCGGCGACCAGCACCGCGTCCGCGGTCTCGACGACGACGACGCCCGTCACGCCGACACACGCGACGAGCCGGCCGTCCGAATGCGCGAACGTGTCGGCCGAGCCTTCGAGCAGCACGCGGCCGCGCGCCACGTTGCCGTTCGCGTCCTTCTTCGACAGTTGCCACACCGCGTCCCACGCGCCGACGTCGGACCAGCCCGCGACCAGCGGCACGACGACACCGCTGAACGGCTCGCCGACGCCGATGCGCTCCATCACTGCATAGTCGATCGAATCGGACGGACAGCCTGCGAGCGCATCGCGCGCGACATGCAGCGCGCCGTCGCCGTCCGTCGACGCGCGCTCGAACGCCGCCGCGCACGCTTCGGCGATCGCCGGACGGCAGCGCACGATCGCGTCGAGCCACACCGATGCGCGCACAACGAAAATGCCGCTGTTCCACCAGTACTCGTTCGAGCTCACGTAATGCTCGGCCAACTCGCGGTCCGGCTTTTCGACGAAACGTTCGATGTTGCGCGTGCCCTGCGCGTCGAGCGCATCGCCGATCCGGATGTAGCCGTAGCCGGTCTCGGCGCGCGTCGGCGGCACGCCGAGCGTGACGATCGCGCCCTGTGCCGCATGCGCGACCGCGATTTCCACCGCGCGCGCGAACGCGGCGGTGTCCGCAAACAGATGGTCGGCCGGCGTCGCGATCAGCACCGGATCGACGCCTTGCGGCGCCGCCGCCTGCGCCGCCAGCGCGGCGATCGTCAGCGCGGGCGCGGTATTGCGCGCGACCGGTTCGAGAATCAGTTGCGTCGGCGTCGCGCAGCGGGCGAGACGCTCGACCGTTTGATGCCTCAGTTCCTCGCTGCACACGACCAGCGTCGCGGCTTTGTGGACCGCCTGCGGCGCGCCGTCGTCGTGCGACGCACAGACGTCGTCGAGCCGATGCAGCGTTGCTTCGAGCAGCGACTCGTCGTCGAGCAGATCGATCAGCTGCTTCGGGCAGTGTTCGCGCGACAGCGGCCACAGCCGCGTGCCGGATCCGCCCGCCAGAATCACGGGCTGCACGTGCAGCGACAGCGCGGCGCCCTTTGCGCGCGCATCCAGCGCAACAGGCAACACTCGATCGTTCATTCCGGTCTCCGAAACAGTCCGGCTCAGGTAACTGCCGTTGCTGCATTGAAGCAAAGTGACAACTCCCTTTCCGTTCGAAGCCCCACACTGGTGAGCCCGCGCGCGCGTGCAAGCCCACGCTAGAGAAACGCGACGTCGGCCGAAATCAGGCCGTCGTTCGCGAGCGACGGCCAGCCTTCGTAGCGCGCGGTCGGCGCGCCGACGAACGACCGGTTCCCGCTGCCGGGTTGGCCGAGCGCTTCCGTGTACGCCGCGTACTCGACCGTATGTTGTTGACGCACCGTTTCGGCGCCGAGCTTGTCTTTCATGTCCGCGAGGAACTTGAAATGGAGCAGCGCGCCGCTCATGCCCTGCGCGGGCCGGTTCAGTCGCGGCGGCCACAGCTCGTGCGACGACTTCAGAAACGCGAAATGCCGCTGCCAGTACACGAGCGGCGTCTTGTTCAGCGCGGGCCCTTTCCACACGTCGTCGAAGAACAGCCGACCGCGCACGCCGCCCTTGATCCACGTGGTCTTCGACAGCGGATCGAAGCGTGTCTGATAGCCGTTGCGGTCGTACAGCGAGCACACGGCGGCCGGGTCGCACCCGGGCGGACAGCGGTTGTCGTCGATCGGGCGGTCGCTGTACATGTCGACCATCAGCGTGTTCATCGACGAGCGTCCGGTGCGCGCGAGGTGCTCGGTCAGCGCGACGATGTTTTTCCTGTCGCAGTGCGGATACACGAGGAATTCGTCGGCATCGACGTAAAGAATCCACTTGTCCACGCAGTACTTCGACAGCACGCGGTTGATCCAGTCATTGCCGAAACGCGCGTCGCGATACGAGCCGCTGGCCGAGAACACCGACACGCCGGACTCGTTTTCGAGCAGGTCGCGCAGGCCGTCGGTCGAACCGTTGTCGATGACGATGAACTGCCCGATGCCGAGCGCGCGGTAATAGTCGAGGAAATAGCCGATCCGGTGCGCCTCGTTGTGGATCGTCGCGATCAGCACGTGACGCGCCTGCTGCAGGCCGGGCGATATCCGCACCGCCGACAGTTGATGCTGCTTCGCGACGCGATGCAGATTCGCCTTCGAATATTCGAGCACGTTATAACGCGCGAGCCGCAAGCGACCCACACGGTGCGCCGCGACACGCTCGGCGAGCGCCACGCATTCGGCGAGCGCCGGCGCGCTCAGATGTTCACCCATATCCCCTCGCTTCCCGGTACGGCGTCCCTGTCGCCGCGCCGCTCCGTCGACGAAGACTCGCCGGCGAGCAGCCGGTCGAGCGTCGCCGCGAGCGACGCCGCATGCTGTTCGAGAATCATGTCGATGTGACTGCCGCGCGCGGGCGTCACGTCGAGACCGCGCCGCGCGACGCGCCGCCATACCGGCATCGGATTGCACAGATCGCCGAGCGGCAGCGCGGCGCGCACGTAGTGAATCGGGCCGGCGTCGTAGCGCCCGGGCCGGTACGTCGTCATCGCGACGCGCATCGCCTCGCGCATGCGCTGATGCGCGGACGGCAGATGCGCGATGTCCTGCACCGGACGCAATGCAAGCCGCCCAGCCCGCAGACGGATCTTGTCGAACGCGCCGACCACCTTCGCGGCGAGATAGCGTCTGCGTTCCGCCGCCTTCACCGCGCGCAGCATCCGCCAGTGGCGCGCGATGAACTGCGCCTCGTAACCGACCCAGTCGAGCCACGGCAGACAGTGCGCATGCACGTACGTATCGAGCAGACACAGGCGCTCGATACGCTCACCCCTCCGATGCAACTCGCGCGCCACCTCGAACGCCACGAGCCCGCCGAACGAATAGCCGACCAGCGTGTACGGCCCGTGCGGCTGCACGCGCCGGATTTCGTCGATGTACAGCGCCGCCATCTGCGCGACGTTCGCGAGCGGCGCCTCGTCGCCGTCGAGCCCTTTCGCATGCACGCCGTAGAACGGCCGCCGGCTGTTCATCGCGCCGAGCACGCCGAGGCACTCCATCACCGTGCCGGCGAGGCTGTGTATCCAGAACACGGGCGCGCCGTCGCCCGCACGCAGCGGCACGATGATCCGCGAGCCGGTCTGCGCGACGCCGCCGCGGATCGCGGCAGCGAGGCGCGCGATGGTCGGCGCGAGCATCAGCGTCGCAAGCGTCACGCCGCTCTTCGTCGCTTCCTCGACCTCGCTGACGAGCGCGGCGCCGAGCAGCGAATCGCCGCCGAGATCGAGGAAGTTGTCGTCCCGCGCGATCGGGCCGAAGCCGAACAGGCGCTCCCACAGCAACGTGAGCCACGCTTCGAGTGCTTCGACGCTGTCGCCGGGCGGCGGCAACGGCGCGTGCCCGGCGCGCATCGCGGCAACGTCGAGTCCAGGATGCGCGCGGATCGCGTCGAGGCACTCGGGATTGCGCAGCGCGGCCGTGTTGCCGACCGGCAGGCCGTTCACCGCGTTGCGCACCGCGGAGTCGGACAGCTTGCCGCTATGCGTGAGCGGCAGCGCATCGACGGCGAGCACGACGTCGGGCACGTGCGCGCGCGACGCGCGGCGCGCCAGTTCGCGACGCACGCGCGCGGTCAGCGCGCCGGTCAATTCGACGCCGCGTTCGAGCACGACCAGCAGCACGACGCGCCGCTCGTAGGCGTTCTTTTGCGCCGCGTCGGGGATGCGCTGCTCGACGACCATCGCTTCGCGAATCCCGGCGATGTCGCTCAGCACGCGATACACCTCGCCCGGACCGACGTTGATGCCGCGCACGTTCAGCACGCCGTCCGAGCGGCCGTGCAGACGCGCACTGCCCTGCGCGGAGAATTCGATGCGGTCGCCGTGCGTCCAGACGCCGGCGTTCGCCGCGAAATACGCGGCGTGAAAGCGCGAGCCGTCCGCGTCGCCGAAAAAGCCGAGCGGCCGCGACGGAAACGGATTCGTGCACACCAGCTCGCCGATGCCTTTGGCCGGCGCGCCGTCGTTCCACGCGTCGACCGCGAGCCCGAGGCTTTTGCACTGCGCTTCGCCCGTGTACACCGGAAGGTTCGGATTCCCCAGCACGAAGCAGCCGAGTATGTCGGTGCCGCCGGAAATCGACTGAACCCGCAGCGGTTTGACGTTCTCCGCGATCCAGCGGAACTGCGCGTCGAACAGCACCGCGCCGGTCGACATCATCGCGCGCAGCGCCGTGAGATCGAACCGCTCGCGCGGCACGAGGCCCGCTTCGCTGCCCATTTTCAGGTACGCGGGGCTCGTGCCGAACACGCTCACGCGCTCGTCGGCGACGAGCTTCCACAGCGTGTCGACGCCCGTCAGCGGGCCGTCGTACGTGACGATCTCGACGCCGGACGCGAGCGCGGACAGCTGCCAGTTCCACATCATCCACGCGCACGACGTGTGGAAATACAGCTTGTCGCCGACGCGCAGGTCGCTGTGCAGCCGGTGCTCCTTCAGATGCTCGACGAGCGCGCCGCCCGCGCCGTGCACGATGCACTTCGGCTTGCCGGTCGTACCCGACGAAAACATGATGAAGAGCGGATGGTTGAACGGAAAGCGCCGCCACGCGAAGCGGGCGGCATCGGCCACCTCCATCAACTGCCGGCACGCATGGAACGGCACGCGCAGTGTGCACGTCAGCGGCCGCTCGTCGAGGCCGATCACCGCCTGCACCGTATCGAGCGACGCGACGAGCGTCGCCAGCATCGCGTCCTGCGCGTCCTGCGCATTCGCGGCGCCGGTCGACGACGGCGCCGCCGTATGCGCGAACAGCAGCTTCGGCGCGACCTGGCCGAAACGGTCGAGCAGCCCTTCGACGCCCATCTCCGGCGACGCGGTCGACAGCGTCGCGCCGATCGCGGTGACGGCGAGCGCGACGATCACCGCGCTCTCGTCGTTGCGCATCACGGCCGCGACCCGCTCGCCGCGCTGCAGGCCGAGCGCTTCGAGCGCAGCCGCGAGCCGCATCACGCGCTCGCGCAGCTCGCCGCGCGTGAGCCGCACGCGGGTGCCGTCGGCGTGACACGCGGTCAGCGCCGGCGCGTCGGCAGGTGCGACCGCGAGGTTCAGCAGGTTGTCAGCGTAGTTGAGTTCGAGCTGCGGAAAGAACACGGCGTGCTCGCATGCATCCCCGATGCAGACCGGCTCAGGGTCGCCGGCATGGTCGAAGCCGTGCGCCCAGTCGATGAAGAACCGCCAGAACGTCCGATAGTCGCGTACCGAGAACGCGTGTAACGCCGCATAGTCGTCGAGCGACTCGCGGGTATGCGCACGCAGCGCTTCCGTGAACGCGGTCATCTGCGACGACGCGATCTCTTCCGGGGACGGCCGAAACAGCACCTCTGCGCCGGCGTAGCCGGCCAGATCCGGTTCACGCACTCCCATGATGTTCCCCCCTTTCGCTGACGGCGCCTGCCGCCAGCCATTCGCATTCGATGTGGATTCAGGGGTCGATGCGCATGATTGTCGGCCCCTCGTCAAAGCCGCCAACGCGCCGAACGCTTGAACGACCGCGCAGCCAGACGCCGCGTGTCGATTACGTTAAGAGCACGTCCCCGCCGAATCTGTACGGCAGCCAACGCATTCGCGCGCGCTCACGCCCGGCCGTCGCGAATGCCGAGCGGCGGGCTGCGCAACAGGTTGCGCTCGCGCACCCCTTTGCATTCCTGATAGACGAGCGCGGCCACCAGCAACTCGGTCAGCACGACCGACACCGCAGTGCCGACCGCGCCGAAGCTCATTACGAGCCACACCGACTGGAGCACGTGGAACGCGGCGCCGATCGCGTAGATGCGCTTGAGCGGACGCAGCTCGCCCTGCGCTAGCAGGCGCAGCTGCAGCAGCACCACCGCGATCGCAAGCACCAGCGGCAGGAAGATCAGCACCTTCAGCACCGGCAGTGCCGGCATGAAACGCGCGCCGAACACGATCCGGATCACGAAGCTGCCGAACAGCTGCACGAAGACGATCGCCGCGCCGTTGACCGCGACAACGATCAGCATGCACTTGCGGAAGATGTCGTCGGCCTCGGCCGTCTTGCCGTCCGAATACAGCTTGCACACGCGCGGGTACATCGTCTGCACGAGCGGCCACAGCAGTTGCCGGATCGGACTGACCAGCTTTTCAGCCGTCACGTAGTAGCCGACCGCGACGTTGCCGCTCACGAACTTCAGCACGATCGTGTTCGCGTACGTGTACAGGAAGGTCAGCGCAGAACCGGAAAAGATCTGGAACGCGTCGATCGACTGTGCGCGAACGCCGTCCCACGTGACGCGCTGCCACGACCGGACCATCCCCGTGCGATGCGCGGCGGCGGTCAGCCACAGCCCGGACAGCAGAAGCGGCGCGAAGAGCGTTGCGGCCGCCACCAGATAGTGATCCGGCGACCGGACGAACAGAAACAGCGGCAGCAGGCACGCGACGCGCGACGCGAAACTGACGACCGCCATCTGCGGCATCTTTTCGAGGCCCTGATACAGCCACAGCGGATTGAGCACCGTACCCGCGAGCGACAGCAGGCTCACCGCGATCACGAGCCGGTCGGCCTGCAGCGCGGGCACGAAGAGCACGAGCATCAGGATCAGCGTGGCGCACGCGGCGGCGAGGCCGGTCTTCGCGGCGGTGACGGTCCAGTAGAGCCGCGCGAGTTCGACGGGATCGTTGCGACTGATCGAAACTTGCCGCGCCGTGCTCAGATCGAACCCGAAGTCCGTCACCATGATGAAGAACTGGATGAAGGCCTGGGCGAACCCGATCTGGCCGAGTCGATCCGGTCCGAGCGTTCGCGTCAGATACGGAAGCGCGACGAGCGGAACGACGTAGTTGCAGATCTGTATCACGTACAGCGCTGTTGCATCTTTCTTCGCCGACACGAGAAACCTCGCTGTAGTGGAAAGCATCGTCGTGGTCCGGAAGGCCCGGCCCGCGGCGATCAACGCATTGGACCAAACGCGCCGGGCCGCTTCCGTGCGCATTCACACACTGTCGGCGGCACGCGACAAATACCGCGCAGTTCGGCAGTCACTCCCGCGCGAGCCGCGCTTCGCGGGGCTCATGACGCGGCGCAACACAAGTAAATCTGTCCCTCGTGAAAAGCGAACCACGTCCCCCCGATCCGGAAGGTTTTACCGAATCCCACGATCTGTTCGGCGGCCCACAAAAACGATGAAACACAACTGAATCATTTCTGCTCACGGGTCCCAAGTCGCATCTGGCGTGCTCGCCGCGACCGCCCGGCTCGCGTGCGCAAGCCGTCGGCGAGGCTTTCCCAGAAAAATTTCCCCTGTGATCAATGGGTTAGCTCTGTCAAAAAAGGTTAAATCTCGGCGGCTTCGCAAAATGACCAATGTACAGATGTGAAACAGAAATCGACTTTTCGATACAAACTTACCGACCGCGGTTTTCGCTGCACCGCACCGAATCTGGATCTGAGGGTCGCTGGCACACATCTCGCTCGGCACCGTGCGCAGCAACAGAACGCCATCGCGAACGACAGGCCATACCGCGACGGCACAAGGCCACACACGGGGCCGGCTGGTCCAGCCAGTGACGCCGCGCAGGATGCGCGGCTCGCAAGCCAACAGCCGGATTTATCAAAAGCCATTGAACAGGCTTTCAGCGGGAGCACAGACCATGCTTACCCTTCAATCCGATCTCCACGGCAACCATCTGCTTGGCGCGTTGCCGCCCAGCGAATGGCAAAACCTTGCTCCCCACCTCGAACTCGTGCACCTGCGCACCGAGCAGCTGCTGTGTGACGCGGCACAACGCATCCATCACGTGTATTTCCCGACCACCGCGATCGTCTCGCTCCTGTCCACGATGGAGGACGGCAGTTCGGTCGAAATCGCCGCCGTCGGCCGCGAAGGAATGACCGGCGTGCCGGTGCTCACCGGCGGCGAAACGATGCCGAACCGCGTGCAGGTGCAATGCGCGGGCTTCGCTTACCGGATGAGCGCACAGGCGCTGCGTCAGCAGTTCGCGCGCTCGGACTTCCTGCGCCGCCTGATGCTGCTCTACATGCACGCGCTGCTCACCCAGGTCGCGCAGACGGCCGCGTGCAACCGCCATCACTCGCTGTCGCGTCAGCTGTGCCGCTGGCTGTTGATCGAAGTCGATCGCGTTGCCGGCGACGAACTCGTCGTCACGCAGCAACTGATCGCCGACATGCTCGGCGTGCGCCGCGAAGGCATCACCGAGGCCGCCGGCAAGCTCCACAACGACGGGCTGATTCACCACAGCCGCGGACACATCAAGGTGCTCGACCGCGCGGGCCTCGAAGCGCGGGCCTGCGAGTGCTACGGCATCGTGCGCCGCGAGTTCGCCCGTCTGCTGCCGGATCTGCATCGGCGCGAAGCAGTCTGTTGAAGCGGTCTGTAGAAGCGGGCGATCCTGAACGGGCGACCGGCCCGTCGCGCTGACGCGCGGCGGGCCGTCGTGCGTACGTACGCGCGCGGCAATCGCGCCGTGCGTGCTTTTGCGTGTGCGACGGGAATGGCTTCGTCGCGCGAAACGCGTGCTAATTCGCGGACAGCTTCCCCCACGGCCTGTCCTCGCTGATCGACATCGCCGGTGGTCGTCCGTTCGCCGTCAGCCGATCGTCGACGTCGATGGGCACACGCATCGCCCAGGTTTTCGCGGCGTGCTCATCGGGATCGTCCGGCTTCGCGCCATCCATCAGCCGGCCGACAAATCGCTCGAAGTCCGGAAACAACAGCCGGTTCGCGTAGCCGCTCAGGTGATCGCCATCGAAGAACAGCGGCTCGTTGCCCGCATGCGCGGAGCAGATCGAATCGGGACATAGCACCGGCAACGGGTCCCACACGCTGACGGCGGGCACCGCGCGCTGCAGCCGCGCGTACGACGCGAGCACCGGCGCGCGCAACGCCTCCAGCTCGGCGCGGCTGATCCGGTCGCCGGAACGGCAGATCGGGTTGTCGCGATCGAACCAGTCCGCGCAGCGAAACGGTTGCGTCCGGAATACGGGCGTCGGCGCTTCGAGCACGATGTGCGCGCCCTTCGCGGCAAGCGCGCTCAAGATCGGCAGCGCCTCCTCCTCGCCGCTTCGCCGGCTCGACACGGCCCTCGGCCCGAACATCGCCGCGCGCGTATCGGCGTCGTCAAAGCGCGCGAATTCGTCGGAGAACCGCGGCAGACGCAGCGACGGCATGAACACGACGTCGCCCGGCCGCGCATCGTCGATGATCCGCGCGATCGCCGCATCGGTGTACGGCTTGCAATGCAGCGCATTCTGCTTCTCGCTCGGCAGCAGCCCGATGAACGGACAGCCGCCGTTGTTGTACGCGAACACCTCGACGCCGGTCGCAAGCGCCAGCTCGCGAAGCATCATGCTGTACGCCATCGCATGCGAATCGCCGATCACGAACAGCCGGCCGGCGTGGCCGGGCGGCAGCGCACAACCCTTGCGCGAATAGATCCACAGCATCCCGCCGTTCAGGTTGTCCGACCGCCAGTTTTCGCGGCAGCCGTCGGCGCGTGCCGGCAACGGACCGTACGTGTACCAGTCGTCGGCGCGCTGCGCGACCACGCTCATCGACAGTTGCGGCTGCACCGCATGCACGGCGAACGACAGACCCGCGCCGAGCGTGACCGCCGCGAAGCCGAGCGCGACGACGAACTCGCGCCGCATGCCGCGCAAGATCGCCGAGCGCCGCACCGGATGCTCGACGAAGTGCCACGAGGCCCACGCGAGCGCGAACGTCGTGACGACGGCCACGACGCGCCAGACGGCCTCGTCGAGCCCGGTGGTCCAGCGCATCAGCACGAGCACGGGCCAGTGCCACAGGTACAGCGAATACGAAATCTTGCCGATGAACACCGCGCCGGGCGAGATCAGCAGCCGGTGTGCGGGGCCGTGCGGCGCCCTGCCGTGCAGGAAATACAGCGCACCGACGGTGCCGGCCACCGGCAGCAGCGCGCCGGGAAACGGAAACGTGTCGGGGCGCGCAGTCGCAAAGCCCACCGCGAGTAACGCGAGCGAAACCAGCAAGCCGAGCGTCGCCGCATTCGTGCCGGCCCGATCGATCGCGCCGAGTGGACGATGCGCGAACGACAGCGCCTGATACAGCAGAATGCCGGCTGCCAGTTCCCAGAAACGCCCGAAAATCAGGTAGAAATCGAACGTCTCGTTGCGCGGCGCGAGCCAGTACGCGTACCACAGCGACGCGCAGAAGCCGGCGGCGAACAGCGCGAACGACCATCGCGGACGCGCGTTCGTGCGCACCCACAGAAAGAACAGCAGCGGAAACACCAGATAGAACTGCTCTTCGACGCCGAGCGACCATGTGTGCAGATACGGATTGAATTCGACACGCGGCGAGAAATAGTCGTCGTGCGTGTGCGCGAGAATCACGTTGCCGAGCCCGAAAAACGCGAACAGTCCGGTCTTCGCATTCGTGTCGCTGAGCCACGCGGACGGAATCAGCAGCGCGCTGACGAGCGCCGTCGCGAGCAGGCACACGATCAGCGCCGGCGCGATGCGCTGCACGCGCCGCGAATAGAAGTACATCACGAAGCGCGAAAAGCGCATCGAATGCAGCTCGCCGACCGATGCGCTGACGACGAATCCCGAGATCACGAAGAACACGTCGACGCCCGCGAGCCCGCCGGGCAGCCAGCGCGCGTGCAGGTGGTACACGATGACGGACAGCACCGCGATCGCGCGGAGGCCGTCGATGTAGTGCACATGCACGGGCCGCTGCCCAAGCGAAACAGTGGCTGACGCCGATAGACGTGGATTCATGTTGTATCGGTTCCCCGCATGCAGGATGTCTCCGCAACAACGTGCTGAATGGCATCACGTCCATACTGTTGACTCCGTGCCGTCGTTATCGGCCATTCGACCTGCCCGATTCGACAGGTCCGCTTTTGGCTGCAAACACCGGTACGCCAACGTACTTACGAAAAGTAAACGCATGGTGGTTGTAAGCATTCCGGCTCCTGACGCTCGCAGCGTTTCTGTGTGTCGGCGCACACGATCGCAGCGTGCGCGCGCCTATCATTGACGACATCCCCCCGATGCGGACGATCGCGACGCCGGTCGCTGCTCCATCACGAGGCCCGTCGATGAGGTCTGTTTCCGTAGCCATGGCGACGTACAACGGCGCCGCTTATCTGTCCGAGCAATTGCAAAGCCTCGCGCGGCAAACAAAACGGCCCGCCGAACTCGTCGTCACCGACGACGGCTCGACCGACGACACGCTTTCCCTCCTCGCCGCGTTTTCGCGCAGCGCGCCGTTTCCGGTGCGTGTGATCGGCAATGACGTGCGCCTCGGGTATCGCGCGAATTTCATGAAGGCGGCCGGACTCTGCACGTCGGACATCGTTGCGTTCTGCGATCAGGACGACGTGTGGCTCGACGGCAAGCTGCAATACTGCGTCGAGCGACTGGATGCGTCGGACGCGTTGCTGCTCTGTCACAACGCGATCGTCACCGACAGCGCGCTCGCGCCCATCGATACGCTCGCGAAAGACGCGCTCGCGGCGCCCTATAACGCGCCGCTGACGATCGACCCGCTGCACCATGCGCTCGGCTTCACGATGCTGATCGACCGGCGCCTCACGCAGTTCTCGCCGCTGTGGACACAGTCGATCGACCTGAACGACGGCCATAGCAACGAGGGCCACGACCAGTGGTATTGCTTTCTCGCCGGCGTGTTCGGCGCGGTGCTCTATGTGGACGAGCCGCTCGCGAAGTACCGGCGGCACACGAGCGCAGCGACGCACACGACGTGGGCCGGTGCGTCGATCGGCGCGCAGAAGTGGGACTTCCTGTTCGAATGCCTGCCGCGCTGGGAGAATCATGCGCTCGCGTTCGAGCATCGGAGCGCGATTCTCGACGCCATCGCGGCGAACGCCGCATCCCGCCATGCCGATGCCGCGCGTGCCGGAGCGGACAAGTATCGCGGCGTTGCGCGGCTGTATCGCGACCGCGTCGCGCTGTATCGCGGCGCGACGGTCGGGACGCGGCTGCGGATGTTCGCGGATATCATGGCGCGCGGCGGATATCGCAACGCCGATGTCTGGGCCAAAGGAACGAAGAGCGCGCTGAAGGATCTGCTCGCGGGCGTGCTGCACGCGAGTCAGATGATGCCGGCGACCACGCGCACCAAACTGCGCGGGTACTGATTAACGCTTCGCGGGTACGCCGACGATATCGCCGAAAAACTGCTGATAACGTCGCCGGCACGCATTCCAGCCGAACGCGTCGATTGCGCGGTGCTGCTCGCGCGAGCCGCCGCCCTCCTCGCTCTCCAGCGCCGCCCACCGGCGCGCGACCGATTCCACCAGCGCGGGCAACTCGTCCACGTTGTCGAACAGCAGCACGTTGTCGAACTGCTGCGCCGCCCATTTCATGAACGGAATCGCGCGCGAAATAACGAACGGCACCCGCCCGATCGCTTCGAAGAACGCACCGCTCACCAGCATCGAATCGGCCGCGTGCGGCAGGATCACCACGTCCGCGGCCTCGACTTTCTGCTCGAACTCTTCGTCGGACAAGAGGCGCGCATCGATCGTCACGACGTCGCCGAGCGCGCGTTCGCGAACGATCGCGTCCAGCGTTTCGACATACGCCGGATTGCTCCGGCCGGCGATCTCCAGTTCCGAGTCGCGCGGCCACACCTGCAGCACCGCGGCGATTTCCTTGTACGGCTGAATCGCGCCGAGCAGCGCAAAGGCCGGCTTCGCGCGCTTTCGACGCTGCCGCGGCTCGTCCGGCGTGCGTTCCGGCACGTCCCAATAGAGCGGATGCGGCAGATAGCGGGCGTCGTACTGCGCTTCGAAATCCGGCGCGTGCACGACGCGAAAGTCGGCGAGCCGGCGCACGATCGACATCAGCCGCATCGACAACCGGCGAACCTTGCCGCGCGTGTTGTGGACCGCGTGATCGTGCACGAAGTAGACGGTGCGCGCGCGACCGACCCGCATCAGCAGACAATAGAACGCGAACACCAAAAGCCCTCTCGGAGAAAGGACGACTTCTTTTCCGAGGCAATTGAACGCGCGAAGTTCGAGCCAATGAAAAACGAGCACGGTGCCCGGCCGGAACACGTCGACAAAACCGCCCTGCGCGAGGCTTTTGAGCGACATCGGCCGCACGTCGTAGCCGATGTCGGTGAGCAGCGCCTTCTGAAGCTCGATATACGGATTCGTCGTGTTCGTGTACGGCGAGAGCAGCACGCGCGGCGCCCGCTTCGCGCCGACGTGCGTCGCGGGCTCGGTGACCGTTTGGGTTGCGATCTCGCTCACGCGGCCACCGCGCCGGCCAACGCCAGCACCATGTCGATGATGCGCTCCTGCACGTCGGCCTCGAGCGCCGGGAAAATCGGCAGGCACAGCACTTCGCGCGAAATCCTGTTCGCGACCGGCAGGTTGTCGCGATCCGCCGACGGCAGCCCTCGATACGTGGGGAATTCGCTGATCAACGGATAGAAATATCGACGCACCGCGATCTGCCGCGCGCGCATTTCCGCGTACAACGCATCGCGCGTGATCGGGAATTCGGGCGTCACGAGCACCGGAAAATACGCGTAATTGCGCGTGTTGTTCTCCGCGATGTGATGCAGTGTCATCCCGCGCACGCCGGCGAACGCGGCGCGATAGCGACGGTCGATGCGCGCGCGCGCTTCGTACGCGCGATCGACGTGCTGCAGCTGCAGCAGCCCGAACGCCGCCTGCACTTCGTTCATCTTCCCGTTGATGCCCGGTGCGACGACCGTCACCTCGTCTTCTATGCCGAAGTTTTTCAGCCGGTCGATGCGCCGCTTCATCTCCGCGTCGCGGCACACGATCGCGCCGCCTTCGAACGTATGGAAAATCTTCGTGCCATGGAAACTCAGCACCGACATGTCCCCGAAGCTCAACACCGAGCGAGCGTCGCGCTTCACGCCGAACGCATGCGCGGCGTCGTAGATCACGCGCAGTCCGTAGGTGTCCGCGATGCGGCCGATCGCTTCCACCTCGCACGGATTGCCGTATACGTGCACCGGCATGATCGCGCGCGTCTGCGGCGTGATGGCCGCCTCGATCTTCGCCGGGTCGAGGTTCATGCTGACCGGGTCGATATCGACGAACACCGGCTTGATGCCGTTCCAGTGAATCGAGTGCGTGGTCGCGACGAAAGAGAACGGCGTCGTGATCACCTCGCCGGTGATGTTGAGCGCCTGCAATGCGGTAATCAACGCGAGCGTGCCGTTCGAGAACAGACTCAGATGCTCGACGCCGAGGTGCTCGCACAGGGCCTTTTCGAGCTGGTGATGAAACGGTCCGTCGTTCGTGACCCAGCGGTTCGCCCAGATCTGTTCGAGATACGGCGTGAACTCATCGAGCGGCGGAAGATACGGCTGGGTTACCGGCACAACGGCTGCTTTGCTATCGGTCATCATGACTTTCTCACAGTGGCGCGTGCAACAACTCATTCTAGGCAGCCGACATTCCGCCTAATCCGCCTAACTGGCTTCCTGATCGGACAGATATCGCTGATGAATATCGTGATCCTCACTAATTGCCTGGGGACTTACGCTTCGATCGCTGCGTCACATCTTCAGGATTCGTTTCGGGTGGCCCGTGCCACACACGAAGTCGAAGAACGCGAGCAGGTTTCCCCGCAGGCGGCCGCGATAATCGAATATCGGATCGGATCGCAGGCTGTGATACAGGTTCGACAGGAGATGCCGCGTAATGAACACATAGGCCTTCTTGCGCGCCATCGTGTTCTTCTTCACAAGGAAGATCGGGTTCGCGATCTGCGAGTACCCGAAGCGCACCCCGGAAATCCGGCCTTTTTTCGCGCCGAGATGCACGCCGCGACACGACGGCTCGTAGACGAACTGCCCGAACCGTCGAGCCTGCGACGTGTAATCCTGATCCTCCTGCCAGCCGTACAGCGGCAGCGCCTCGTCGAACCGGCACACCCGCACGACACGGTCGACGAATGCCATGTTGCATCCATAGGCCGACGTGATTTCGCGCCGCTCGTCGCCGGACGCCCAGTGCTCCTGCCGCGTGAGTGCACCGCGCAAATAGCCGAGCGCTTCGTCTTCCGTCACGCCCCGGTTCTTCACGCCGTCCGCGAGCACCTGGCCCGACATGCCGATGATTTCCGGGTGGGCGGCGAACAACGCATCGCAGTGTTCGAGCCAGGCGTCGTCGGGACGAAAATCGTCGTCGAAAAACACCGCGTACCACAGCTCGTGCGTATCGTCCGGGCCGACGTCGTGCAGGAGCGCCGCCACGCCGCAATTGCGCTGCGCAGTGAGTCCCGCCGTCTCCGACATCAGTAGCGTGACGGCGACCGCGTCGTTCAGCGCGTGCGCGGCGAGCCCCTCGATATCCGCGGGCTCTGCGCCGACGACATAGACGACATCCGGGCGCTGCGTCTGCTTCAACAGATAGTCGAACAGCGTCGCGGTTTCCGCGGCACGCCCCTTCGTCGCAACGATTACGAAACGCTTCATCATTCCCCCTGACTGGATGTTCAGGCATCAGCGACGCAGAACCAGCGACGGCCGGCCATGCTCGACGAACCGCACCGGACGCGTATCCATCGCCTGCTCGACGACGCGCAGAAATTCCCGCCGGAATCGGCCCACCGAAAAGCGCGCCGCATTCTGGCGACACACTTCCGGATCGAACGGCGCATGTGCTTCGAACCGGCCAATCGCGTCGACGATCGACGCGACGCTTTGCTCGTGAAAGAACACGCCGGTGCCAAAACGCGGATCGGCGGATTCGATCACCGATTCGAGCGCGCCGCCCCGGCCGTACGCGATCACCGGCGTGCCGCACGCCTGCGCCTCGACCACCGAGATGCCGAAGTCCTCCTCCGCCGCGAACACGAACGCACGCGCGCGCTGCATGTAGTCGACCAGTGCGTCGGACGACTGATAACCGAGCAGCGTCACGTTCGGTCCCGCGAGCGCCTTCGCGCGCTCGAAATCCGGCCCGTCGCCGATGACCACCAGCTTGCGCTGCGGCAGCTTCGCGAACGCTTCGACGATCAGCGGAACGCGCTTGTACGGCACCATTCGCGACGCGATCAGATAGAAGTCGTCGCGGCGCGTGCCGGGCTCGAAGCGATCGATGTCGACGGGCGGATACACCACCTGCGCATCGCAGCCGTAGATCTTGCGGATGCGCCGGCCGATGAACGCTGAATTCGCGACAAACGTATCGACGCCGTTCGCGGTGCGCTGGTCCCAGATCCGCATGTAGTGCAGCACCGCGCGCGCGATCCAGCTCTTCACGCCGCGCACCGCGCCCGCCTGCGTCAGATACTGGTGCTGCAGGTCCCACGCATAGCGGATCGGCGAATGCACATAGCTCACGTGCACCTGGTTCGGGCTCGTGATCACGCCTTTCGCGACCGCATGGCTCGACGAGATCACGAGGTCGAACGCCGACAGGTCGAACTGCTCGATTGCAATCGGCATCAGCGGCAGATAGCTGCGAAACGCCGTGCGCGCGCGCGGCAGACGCTGAATGAACGACGTATTCGCACGCTTGCCGCCGAACACGTGGCGCTCGTCGTCCGGGAAGAAATCGACCAGACTGAACAGCTCGGCGTCGGGCCACATCCGCAGAATCTGCGCGAGCACGCGCTCGGAACCCGCGTAAGTCACGAGCCAGTCGTGCACGACGGCGACACGGCCGAACCGCGCCGGATCGATCGACGGAATTTCGTTCAGTGCCAGGTCAGCCATGGCGATATCTCTTCGAGCAGTTTGACTGCGGTGGCGCGCCACGTCAGTTGCGCGGTGCGTGCATGCCCTTTCGCGCGCATGCTGTTGCGCAGCGCGTCGTCGGCGGTCACGCGCTGGAGCAATTCGGCCAGTCCGGATGGATCGTCCGGCGACACGTACAACACCGCATCGCCACACGCTTCTTCGATCGACGGCAGCCGCGACGCGATCACCGGACATCCGAGCGCGAGCGCCTCGACAGGCGGCAGTCCAAAACCCTCGTAGCGCGACGGATAAACGAAGCACGCAGCGCCGCGATAGAGCGCCGTCAGTTCGGCATCGCTCACATAGCCGAGGTGGCGCACCGGCCCGCCCTCTACGCGCTGCGAGCCGCCATACACGCGCGGATCGCTGCCGCCGACCACGACGATGTCGAACTGCGCGTCGCCCAGATGCTTCGCCGCATCGACGACGAGCCGAAAATTCTTGTGATAGTTCGTGCTGCCGACCGCAAGCACGTACGGCCGGCTCAGCGCTCCCCAGCGTGGCGCGATATCCGATACCGGCACGCGCAGCATGTGCTCGCCGCTTTCGGACACCACGCCGATTTTCGCGGCCGGAATGCGATACGCGTCCGACAGCTCGCGCCGCGAGAACTCGGATACCGTCAGGATGCGCCGCGCGACGTGACCCACGCGCGGCACCATCACGCGATACCACGCGGAAAACGCGCGGCTGTAACTCTGCGGCATGCGCACCGGCGCGGCGTCGTGCAGCACCGTCACCTGGCGCCGGCAAAACAGCGGGCCGGAATTGCACAGGTTCAGCAGCAGCGAGCCGTTTGCCGCGCGCGGCAGGCTGACCTGCTCCCACCGCATGCCGCCTGCGCCGCGCGCCTCGCGAAATGGAATATGCGTGAACGGATTGGTTAGCGAGCCTAATGTCTCGGGCACGACGAGTTCCGCGTACAACCCCGCGACGATCGGATCGCCGGCTGCGAACAGCTGGTCGATCGCGCGCACCGTTTCGAAGGCGAAGCGGTCGACGCCCGTGGCCGGTCGGCCGAGAAAGCGGCCGTTGATCGCGAGCCGTCCCGCTGGTGGGCTCGTCATCGTGGATTCCACATCGCGCTCCCGTCAGCGACCCGCGCTCGCCTGACGCGCGAGCGGATTCGCGATGTACCGGACCGCGTGATCGCTGACGCGTCGCGACGGCACGAGGCAAACGAGCGTCAACGCGATCGCCGACACCTTTTTGCGGACGCTCCAGAACGGATTCGCGACAATCGAATGGAAATAGCGGCCGGAATCGAACAGCATCCAGTGCCAGCGCTGAGCGAGCGACACGTCGTAGACCTGCGCGCACAAACGCGCCTTCTCATACGAGAAGTCGATCGCGTGCTCCGGCAGCGCTTCGCCCAACCGTTCGCGAACGAGGTTGCGCAACGCATCCCAGCGATGCGGAAACGCGCGCACGACTTCGTCGATGTCCTCGCAGTTCGCGATCGACAGACCGACCTGCGGCGCGTCGCCCGGCTCGCTGTCCGCCGCCGGACGATGCGCGCGATAGCCCCCTAGCGGTTTGTCGATCGCATGCACGGGGCCGAGCAACGTGACGCCGTAGATCGCGAAGAAATCGGCTGCGATGCCGCGCCCTTTCGCCTTCTGAATCGGCAGGATCCTTTTCAACGCGCTCACGCGGTACGCATTGCCGGACGCGGGCGGCGACGGATACAGCCAGCCGCGTCGCAGCAGATTTCCGCAATCCTCGGGCGGCGTCGAATTCGGCACATGCGCGCCGGTCGGCACGCCGTCGCCGTCGATCACGGACAGACGGAACTGCACCTTCGCGTAGTCGCCGCGGTCGAATGCGTCGAGCACCTGCGCGACCGCGCCGTCATACAGGACGTCGTCCGAATCGAGGTACAGCAGGTAGTCGGTTTTCGTGCGTTCGAGGCCGAGGTTGTACGCACTCGCCTGGCCGCCGTTTTCTTTCAGCACGGCCTCGATGCGATCGCCGTAGCTCTCGATGATCGCGCGCGAGCCGTCGGTCGATCCGTCGTCGATCACCATCACGTGCGTACGTGCCGGCACCTGCGCGAGCGCCGAATCGATCGCTTCGCGCAGGAACCGCTCGTAGTTGTAGCTGCAAACGACAATGGTGATGTCCTTCACGACACGGCCCCCCTGTCCCTCAAGTTGTCGCGATCGCCGGTGTAGCCGTAAGTGCCGTACGTGCCGTATTCCCTCGCGTAGCGCGCCGGACGCGACATGTCGTTGAAGATCACGCCGCGGATCGGCACGCCGATCTGCGCGAACCTGCGCTCCGACTCGCGCATGTCCGCGAGACTGCTGACGCCATGCCGCGCAACCATGAACACCGTGCCCGCGAGCTTCGCGACGATTCCCGCGTCGGCGACGGGCAGGATCGGCGGCGAATCGATCAGCACGACGTCGTACTCGCTTTCCGCGTAGCGCATCAACGCGAGGAAATCGCGGTGCATCAGGATTTCGCTCGGATTCGACCGGTAATCGCCGCACGCGACGAAGTCCACGCCCGGAAGGATGTTAGGCCGCACGACGTCCTCGAACTGCTGCCCACCCATCACAAGCTCGCTGATTCCGGGGCTGTGCGTCGTGCCCAGATAGCGATGCAGTGCGCCGCGGCGCAGATCGGTGTCGACGAGCAGCACGCGCTGGCCCGACGCGCCGATCAGCGCGGCCAGATTCACCGACACGAACGACTTCCCGACGACCGGCGTCGGCCCGACGAGCATCACGATGCGATTGGGTGCGCCGAGCAGCGCGTACTCCAGTGCCGTGCGGAAACTGCGCAGGCTTTCGATCGCCACATCGTCGGAGGCGGTCTGCGCGAGCACGAGGTTCGTGTTCGTGTTGCCGGTCATGCTGTGCGCCAGTGTTTCCTGCGCCTTGCTGCGCGGCACCGTCGCGAACACGGTGAGACCCGTGCCGTATTCGATCTCCGCCGCTGCGCCGACGCGGTCCACGATCGCACGCTTGAGCAGCACCGCCGCAATGCTGACGAACAACCCGCTCAGCAACGCGCCGATGATCGCGAACATCCGCTTCGGCCGGATCGGGCTTTCGGGAACGATCGCGCTGTCGAGCAAACGCGCGTTACCGACCTTCCCCGCCTTCACGAGCCGCAACTGCTCCTGCGAATTCAGCAGATTCGTGTACAGGTCCGTCGCCACCTGCACGTCGCGCTGCAGGCGCAGCAACCCCTGCTCGAGCGGCGGCAGCTTCTTTGTTGCGACAGTGAGCGAGGCGACCAGCGCGTTTGCGTCGGCGATCTGATCGTCGATCGCGCGCACGGCGGGATGCTCGACCGTGAAGCGTTCGAGCAACTGCGTGCGTTGCTGCTGCAGATCCGCGACCTTGCTTTGCGCCTCCGACGAACGCGCGAGCAGCGAACTCGCCTCCGCGTTCAGATCCACGGTGCCGTGTTCCGCGCGAAATTCGTTAAAGTGGCTTTCCGCATCTTCGAGTTGCGCCTTCAGCTCGGGAAGCTGACGGTCGAGAAACGCGATCGACTTTTCCGCTTCCTCCGCGGTGCGGCGAATGTTCTGCCGCACGTACTCGGACCCCACGGCGTTCAGCACGTCGCTGATCTTTTCCGGATCGGCGCCTTCCAGCGCGACGCCGATGACATCGGAATCCTTTCCTTTCTCGGTGATCAGCAGACTGCCCTGCAGCGACAGGATCGACGCCAGGATCGAGTCGCGCGACACCGTAAAGCGCGCGCCCGCCTGACCGACGAGATCGTTGACGAGCAGCGACAGCCGGCCGCCGTCCACGTTCGCCTGCAGCAGTTGCCCGACACGCCCGCTCAGAACGATGTGGCGCTTCTCCTGGGTCAGCCGGTAATTGCCGTTGCCGAGCGACGTCAGCGTGAACGGCGAGCCGTTCAGCGTCGCGGGAATGTCGAAGCGCGCGAGGTCGATGCGCTCCGGCCCCCATGCATAGCCGCCGAAACCCGACCACGACAGATTGCCGAAATGCGTCGCGATCCATTTTCCGACGACCGGAAAATAGAGCGGCTGCGCATGCAGATAGAGCCGCGTGCTCTCGACCGCGCGCGACAGCACCATTCGCGATCGCAGCACCTCGATCTGCGCGGAAGCCGCCGTCTTGACCGCGAACATCGACGACAGATCGGCGAGCGCGTTTTTCGACGAGCCCTCGTTCTCTTCCACCTGAATCAGGATGTCGGACTGGTAAACCGGTTCGGCCAGCATCGCGTACGCGACGCCCGCCAACAGGAATCCCGCGGTGATGCCCGCGATCAGATAACGGTTTTGATGAAGCATGTCCGCATAATTGCGGCCGTGCGCACCTTGCGCCGGTTCCATATCGATCGTCGTCACGGACATATCGGGGTAGCTCATATAGGCATCTCCACTTCCGTAGGCATAGGGCCGCGCGAGAGCGGGGGCTTTTAATAACCGATTGCGCGGCTCGTCGCGGCCGCCTGCGTACTCGGCAAAATCAGGTTGATCACGCGACTCCAGCGCACGAGCGGCGACGCATCCACAAACACGACGTCGTTAGGCTTCAGATCGAAGCCGTCCGCCGTCGCCATCGATGCGGGCGACGACGCGTCGAGGTGGAACACCTTCGGATGTTTTTCGTCGCGTCCGCGCACGACGTACACCTGCGATGCATCCCCCGAGCCCTGGTTGATCCCGCCGGCCGACCCGAGTGCTTCGTTAAGCGAAATATGTCCGTTGTTCAGCGACACGCTTCCCGGGTGCTGAACTTCCCCGACGACAAATACCTTGCTGTCGTTTTGCGAATAGACTCGCACCAGATCGCCGCTCTTCAGCATGATGTGGTCCGGATTCACGCCCTTTCTGATCATGTCGGGAATGCTGACGACCACTGTGTCGTCGCCGCGCGTGATGCTCACCTCGGAGCGGTCGCCGTTCGCGGTGAACCCGCCTGCGCGGTTGATCGCCTCCGGCAGCGTCATCGGCATGTCGTTCATCACCTGCAGACCCGGGTTGCGAACCTCGCCATCCACATAGACGCGCTTGCTGCGATACGCCTCGATGCGCAGCGTCACCTGCGGGCTGCGCAGATAGCGCGAGAGCTTCTGCGTGACGAAGTCGCGCGCTTGCATCTCCGTCAATCCCGTCACCTGGATCGGCCCCACGTAGGCCATCTGGATCATTCCGCCCGCGTCGATCGTGTAGCCCGAGATGACGGAACTGGTCGCGCCGTCGCCGCCGCCGCCCGTCTGTGCGTTCGGCATGTTCATTTCCGGGTGGTCCCATACGACGATGTTCAGCACGTCGCCGGGTCCGAGCGTGTAGGGCCCCGGCGTGCCGAACAGCTTCTTGATGTCCGTTGAGATCGTTTTCGAGCGCGCGGCGTGCTCCTTGTCGATCAGATCGCTGTTGATCTCCACGAGGCCGCCGGGCGGCGGCACATCGGCACCACGCGCGCCGCCCGTCGAACCCGATTGGTCGGACGCGGCGCGCGCGGTCGCCACGGCGCCCGGCATCGACGAATACGACATGCCCGGCGACATCGCGCAACCGCCCAGCGCCGCGGCGATCACCGCGGACACGGCGGCACAGCGGCCGCACGCGCGCAACAGCGCGTCTCGCGTGGCGCGTGCCGCGATCGCGTCATGTTCACCGGAGCGCGCGCCATCGAACGCCCGCTGTCTTGCAAATAAAGGTCTGATGTGTACCATCGCTTTAACCCCTCGGCTTTCCTTCTCGCTCGCCGCTAACCAACAGGTGCCGATCGCCATGAGCAAGAGACTTCTCGTTGTTGTTCTGCTGCCGTGCTTCGCAGTGCTCGCCAACTCCGCCGTTGCGCAAACCCCGCTCATCGGCCGCGCCCCGCATGCGGGCGACACTGCCAGGCGTCCGGACCATAACGCGCAGACCTATCCGCCATTCGCGTATCCGTCTGTGAGTCCCGGCTCGAACGCTACCCCTGCTCGCACTCCACGACACCGCGCTACCCGTCCGCCTACCGCGGCCGTATCCGATCCCTATGCGTTCGGCGGCTGGAACAACCTGTCCTACGACGCCCCTTCGCTGGATCACCCATGGTCCGCCAACGCCCCGGCGGACCGCGTGCCGCAGCCCGGTCAGTGACGGCGGCATTCCTGCTTGCTGCTTGCTGCTGTTTCTGTTCAATCAGCGTCAGTAAGCACCACTGCCCTGCACGACGACCTTGAACGTCTTGAAGAGGATCGCGATGTCACGCGACAGCGACCATCCCTTCGCATAGGCGACGTCCAGCGACACGCGCGTCGCGTAATCCGTGTTGCTGCGCCCGCTCACCTGCCAGAGTCCGGTCATGCCCGGCTTCGTCATCAGGTAGTAATCCACGTCGTCGCCATAGCGCTCCAGTTCCTGATCGATCACCGGCCGCGGGCCGACGAGGCTCATGTCGCCCCGCACGACATTCCACAGTTGCGGCAATTCGTCGAGACTCGTGCGGCGCAGGAAGTGGCCGATCGGAGTGATACGCAAATCGTTTCTGAGCTTGAAGTCGCGCTCCCACTCCGCTCTCGCCTGCGGATCGGTTTCGAGCAGATGCCTCAACACCTGATCGGCATTCACGACCATCGAGCGAAACTTCAGACACCTGAATTTCTGCCCGTTGCGGCCGACCCGCAGATGCCCGTACAACGCCGGGCCGCCGTCGCGCCTGACCGCGATCCACAGTCCGATCAGCAACGGCGACAGCGCGACGATCAACACGCTGCCCAGCGTCAGATCGAACCCGCGCTTGACGAAGCGGCGCGCGACCAGCGTCGGCGTCAGCGGCTGAACGGCGGCGTACGCGGTCCACGAACGCTGCAGCGCGGGCCACACGACGCGGAGGATCACGTACGTCAGCGTGTGCGACAGCAGCAGCGACACGCCGGTCGCGAGCGTCCAATAGGTAAACCACGGAAGCGACAAAAGCTGTGTGCGATGGATCACATACAGCAGCGCAAGGCCGCCCATCTGCACGACGAGCCATGCGACGGCAGTGCGCCCGGCCATACCGACGACCGAGCGGGTTCGCTCGACGCCGTAAGTGCCGCAAGCGGGAAAAACCGACAAAGCCAGCGCGGATACGAATGCAACGAGCGATAACTCGATTTCGTGCAGGTGCGCGGGACCGGTCGCGTGCAGGTGCAGCGCACCAAATCCGCCCAACACGATCAACGCGATATCGATTGCTCGATGAAATAGCCCAGGCATTTTCGACACTCCAAACCATTCATCCCTTGCCGATTCCAGCCACCCCAAAAAACGTCGTTCGATGCCAGAAACACAGCTCGAACGCGCTTTCGTGCCGGAATACGGGCACAGGCGCGAACGCTCTCGCGTGAACAAGCCTGGTGTTCCCCGATCTCCATCCCGGCAACTTAATTAGTTGTATTGATCTAACTGCTTATGTCTGCTTCTATTTTCCGTCCAACCTGACTACGCGGTCCCGCTCGTGCTGTTCATTCCACCGGCGTGCGCTGCGGCACCCCGTCGACGGGTTTCGCCGTTTCGCCGCGATGGCGCAGCCGGTACTCCGTCGGCGAAATCGACCAGCGCTTGCGGAACATCCGCGCGAGGTTGTCGCCGTTGCCCATTCCGCAGCGGCGAGCGACTTTGTCCACCGGCAGCTCGGTTGCGGCAAGCAGCTTGCACGACATGTCGAGCCTCGCCTGAAGCAGATACTCCGACGGCGCACAGCCGAATTCCGTCTTGAAACGCCGCAGGAAATTACGCTCGCTCATCGCGGCTTCCTGTGCGGCATCCGCAACGGAAATCGGCCGTTCGCAATTCCTTCGCAACCACTGCGCACAGCCATGAATCCTTTCCGCCACCGACAGATCGGCGCCGTTCGCCGCGTAAAGCAATCTCGCGTTCGCGTCCGGCATCAATTCGGCGGCAATCTCGCGGGCGACCGACGGGCCCAGATCGCGTGCGACGAAAGCCAATGCGCTCCTCGCCGGTTCATCGCGATCGATCGCGACCGTCGCCGCTATCGTCGCAGTGGCCGCGCTCGTCGTCTGCACGCCCATTGTTCCTTTCACCGCGTCGCCGTTCTGCTGCATAGCACACAAACCTCGATGCGTTCCCGGTATCGAGTGCGCAGTCCGCAACGGACGAACGACCGTCCGCGCGGACGGCGCGGCCGCACTCAGCCAGCGCGTGAGACGCTCGTCGCGCGCCACGCCCCTGTCGTCGCGTGCGCCGAACACGAACAGCCCGTCGAAGCGCTCGCGAGTGCACGCATCGAGCGCTTCGGTGTGGAGTTGCAGCAACGAAGAACTCGCGACGCGACCACCGTCCATCGACAGCACGCGCACGGAATAGCGCATTGGCCGGTTACCGGCCGTGCCATGGCGGTTCGCGAGTTGGAACAATTCGGCCACCATGCTCACGTCGGGCAGCGAGAACCGTTCGAACAGCACGAGTCCGATCCGACGCGCCGCAGGCTCGACGGCCTGCGGCATCGCTGGCGTGTCGGCAGTGAGTTGCGCGGCGGCGTACGTCATGTCGTGTCCCCCATCGAGCCGGCATTCTTCGCCTTCAATCCTCGCCGGCTACCGGTCGTGTGACAGCCCGGCGGTATCTTTATATCGCGGGCGCACAATGCGTCGCCATCGATATCGCCTGCGTTGTGTGCGGTCCTCAACGTAGGGGACGGCGGTCGCGCAACGCATGCTGCGCGCCCGTCCACAAGGCGCCGGCGCGCGCGAATATCGCTTCTGTGCCCTGCCGAACGGTGCTTATTGCAGCGCACGACTAAGCTCGCCTGCGTTTGAAACCTTGTCGAGAGACCGCGCTGACGACTATGAGCGCATCGAAGCTCAGCTCGTGGGGCCACTATCCTGATGCGCCCCAGGGCTACGATCCGCTGAGGTGGCGCGACGCCGTGCAGGCCGCACTGGAAAGCGCGCGCTCGCGTTTCGGCACGACGCTGCCGTACGGCAACGGCCGCAGTTACGGCGACAGTTGTCTCGCCGCGACCGACCATGTGCTGCAAATGCGAGGGCTGGATCGCTTTATCGCAGCAGACTGGTCCACCGGCGTGCTACGGGCCGAGGCGGGCGTGACGCTCGGCGAGATCCTCGCGCAGTCGCTGCCGCGCGGCTGGATGCTGCCGGTCACGCCCGGCACGCAGTTCGCGACGCTCGCGGGCGCGGTCGCGAACGACGTGCACGGCAAGAATCATCATGTACGCGGCACGTTCGGTGGCCACGTCCGGCGTTTTTCGCTGCTGCGCAGCGATCGGGCGCCCGTCGAGTGCGCACCCGGTGAAAACGACGCGCTATTTCGCGCGACCATCGGCGGGCTCGGGCTCACCGGCGTGATCGAGTGGGTCGAGATCCAGCTGATGCCGGTGCGTTCGAGCCGGATTGCCTCGAGCTGTGTGCGCTTCGGGAATCTCGACGAGTTCTTTGGTCGTTCTAACGAACTCGACCCGAAGCACGAATACGGCGTCGCATGGGTCGACTGTCTGAGCAGCGGCAAGTCGCTCGGGCGCGGCGTGTACATGGCCGGCGACCATGCGGCCGACGACGCGTTCCCGATGCCGTCGAAGCGCACACACGGCGTACCGTTCGTGCTGCCGTGGTCGCCGGTGAATCGCTGGACGCTGAGCGCGTTCAACACCCTCTACTACGCGCGCCAGCCACGCGAACTGCAACAGAGCACGGTCGATTTCGCGAGCTGGTTCTACCCGCTTGACCGCATTCGCAACTGGAACCGCCTGTACGGCAAGCCGGGCTTTCAGCAGTATCAGTGCGTCGTCCCGGAAGCCACCGCCGCCGACGCGCTGCGAACCATTCTTGCCACGATCGCGAAAAGCGGCTCGGGCTCGTTTCTGGCCGTACTGAAACGCTGCGGCGCGTGGCCTTCGCCAGGGCTGATCTCGTTTCCGATGCCCGGTATTTCCCTCGCGCTCGACTTTCCGCAGCACCAGCGCCGCAACGACGCGCTGTTTTCCGTGCTCGACGCGATCGTGCGCGACGCACGCGGTCGCCAATATCCGGCGAAAGACGCGCATATGAGCGGAGCGGATTTTCGCGCCGCGTATCCCGGCTGGGAGGCGCTCGAACGGCAGCGCGATCCCGTGCTGATGTCACGCTTCTGGAAAAGGACCACGCAATCATGAAGAACATCCTGATCGTCGGCGCGACGTCCGGCATTGCCACCGCGTGCGCGCGACGCTGGGCTGCGCAAGGCGACCGGCTCTTCCTGACCGGGCGCGACGACGCGCGCCTCCACGCCGTCGCGCAGGACCTGCGCGTGCGCGGCGCGGCCGAGGTCGCGACTCACGTTCTCGACGTCAACGATCATCCGCAGCATCCGGCGATGCTAGCCGCGTGTACCCAGGCGCTCGGGGACATCGACGTCGTGCTGATCGCACACGGCACGCTGTCCGACCAGACCCGCTGCGAGCACGACGTCGAGGCCGCGATGCGCGAATTGACGACCAACGGCATGTCGACGATCGCGCTGCTCACTCTGCTGGCCGGTACTTTCGAGCGGCAAAAGCACGGGACGATTGCGGTGCTGTCGTCGGTCGCCGGCGATCGCGGCCGGCCGTCGAACTACGTGTACGGCGCGGCGAAGGCCGCCGTCACGACGTTCTGCGAGGGCCTGCGCGCGCGTCTGTTCAAGCGCGGCGTACGCGTGCTGACGATCAAGCCCGGTTTCGTCGACACGCCAATGACGGCCGGACTCGCGCTGCCCGGTCCGCTCGTCGCAACGCCCGAGCGCGTCGCGGCCGACATCACCGCCGCCATCGAGCGCGGCAAGGACTCGCTGTACACGCCGTGGTTCTGGGCCGGCATCATGCTCGTGATCCGCTCGGTGCCGGGCTTCGTATTCAAACGGGTGACGCTGTGAGCGCCGCCGCTCCGCAGCGCAAACCGATTGATCTCACGCCCGATGCGATCGCCGCAGAACGGCGGCCGCCGTATCGGCTCGTCGTCGCGTACTCGCTGTTCGCCGCGCTTTCGATCGCGGCGAACATCGGCTCGCAGAAGCTGTCGTTCTGGATCTGGCACGGCGTCGGCGGTGTGACCGTGTCCGTGATCGTCGGCACGGCCGTCGGCCTCGTCGTCAAATACGCGCTCGACAAGGCATGGATCTTTCACTACGCGCATCGCAGCGTCGCGCACGGCATTCGCACCTTCGTGCTGTACACCGCAATGGGGCTCGGCACGACCTTTATTTTCTGGGCATTCGAATTCGGTGCCGACGCGCTCTTCCATACGGAACCGGCGCGCCTGACCGGCGGCGTGATCGGCCTTGTGCTCGGCTATTTCACCAAGTACCGGCTCGACCGGCGTTTCGTGTTCGCGCAGTGACGGGTGGGCTAGCGCACAGAGCATGGAGCGCGCAATCCGTAGCATCACCGAACGTGACAAGCGCCACGCGCCCTGAGAGTTTTGCCATGTCGAATACGGCTATTCCGTTGTGTGTCGATCTCGACGGCACGCTGACCCGCACCGATTTCCTGCTCGAAGGCCTGCTCGTGCTGCTCAAGCAGCGTCCCTGGGCGATCTTCCTCTGCATCGGCTGGCTGCTGCGCGGCAAGGCGCATCTGAAGGAACAGATCGCCCGCCGCGTGACGATCGACGTCGGCGTGCTGCCGTATAACACGCAGCTCGTCGATTACCTGAAGCTCGAACGCTCCACCGGCCGGCCGCTTTATCTGTGCACGGCATCCAACCAGCGCTTCGCCGATCAGGTCGCCGATCATTTCGGTTTGTTCGACGGCGTGCTCGCGAGCAGCGCCGACCACAACCTGCTCGGACGCAACAAGGCGAAGGCACTCGTCGAACAGTTCGGCGACCACGGCTTCGACTACTGCGGCGACGCGCTCGCCGACGTCCCGGTATGGCGGCAGGCCCGGCAGGCGATCGTGGTCGGCGACCGGCACCTCGCGGCGGCGGCGCGCAAGGTCAACGCAGCGATCATCTTCTTCGAGAACAAGCGCCACTATCTGCCGCTCGTGCTCAAAGAGATGCGCGTGCATCAGTGGGTGAAGAACGTACTGATCTTTCTGCCGCTGCTCAGCGCGCACCGCTTTTCCGATACCGCCGCGGTGCTCGCCGCGTGCATCGCGTTCGCGTCGTTCAGCCTGTGCGCGTCGTCGGTCTATTTGCTGAACGACATGCTCGATCTCGACGCCGATCGACGGCACGAGCGCAAGCGCAGCCGGCCGTTCGCGGCTGGCAATCTGCCGCTTTCGTTCGGCATCGGGCTGACCGTTGTGCTCGCCGCAAGCGCGGCCGCGCTCGCCGCGTTGCTGCCGTGGCGCTTCGGCGTCGTGCTCGTCGCGTACTTCGCGACGACGGTCGCGTATTCGTTCTTCCTGAAACGGCTTGCGCTGATCGACGTCTTCACGCTCGCCTGTCTCTATACGGTGCGCGTGGTGGCGGGCGGCGCGGCGAACGACATCTATCTGTCGTATTGGCTGATTCTGTTTTGCGTGCCGGTGTTTCTGAGCCTTGCGATGGTCAAGCGCTACGTCGAACTCGACGGCATTCTGCGCGCGGGCCAGATGAAGGCCGCCGGACGCGGCTACATCACACAGGACCTGTCGATTTTGCGCTCGTTCGGCACCGCATCCGCGTACCTGGCCGTGCTCGTGCTCGCACTCTATTTGAACTCGCCCGAGTTGCAGACGCTGTATCGTCATCCGAAGGCGCTGTGGGCCGTGTTCGCGCTGACGCTTTACTGGGTCAGCCGCATCTGGATGTTCGCTTTCCGCGGCCAGATGCACGACGACCCGATCGTGTTCGCGTTCAAGGACCGCGTCAGCCTCGCGGTGATGGGTCTGTGCGTCGGGAGCATGCTGCTCGCGATCTGAAAACACTCGTCTCATTCATTTGAGGACCTCGATCCAGATCTTTTCGATTTCCGACAGCGCGAACCGCCGTGCATCTTCGATCGACTTCTGCTCGAGAATCCCCCGTCGGTCGGCCTCGCTTTCCAGCACTTTCAGCGCCGACATCGCGCCGTCCAGAAAGTCGTCCTCGGGAAAGATCAGCTCCCTCAACTCGGCATCGCACACGATCGTGATCGGGCCCGTGTGGTCCGTCGTCATCGGAATACAACCGCAAGCCATCGCCTCGACGAGCGCCATGCCGAAAAGCTCCTCCCAAGCCATCGTGCGCTTCGAAGGCAGCAAAACGACGTGGTGCCGCCTGAAAATCGCCGACAGCGCCGCGCGCCCTTTCACCCTGCCGAACAGCGTCACATTCGGCAACCGCGCGCGTTCAATGCTGTTTTTCAGCGGACCGTCGCCCGCCAGTCCGAATTCGACCGACGGCAGACGCCGCGCCAGCTCGACGACGTCGGCCACGCCTTTCGAGTCGTCGAGCCGGCCCGCGAACACGACTTTCAGCGGGGTCGCGGGCCGGCGGTCGCTGGCCGGACGAAAGACCTTGTGATCATAAGAATGGAATACGACGTAAATGCGCTCGCATTCGATCTTGAACACTTTCTGCAATTGCTCCGCTACGCGCGGCGTGACCAGCGCGAACCGGTGGACCTGTTGAGTCAGAAAATTCGACCACGCCCGGCGTATCGTCCTCCCGAGAACGGTCGGCTTCTTTGCAAAGTGCGCACCGCTCCAGTCGGTCCACGACGAATGGTAGATCACCCTCGCGCGCCGCAACGCCCGCGACAAAAATGCGATCCGCCAGTCGAGCGGTGCTATGCCGACGATGACCGTCTTGCCTTTCAGCGTGTGCGGAAAGAGCGTCCATAGCGCGAGCCAGACCGCGTCCCGCACGGCCTTCTTCATCCGGTCGAAGTCGCGCTGTTCGAAGCCCTGCTTGAGCTTGCGCAGCGGCGTGAATTCCACCTGCGCCACGGACGTGAAATCGAGCGTCGACGCCGCGCTCACCGCCCCTGCATAGTGAGACGGCTCACCGTACTCGTGCAGGATGATCAGATCGGCAACCGGAAATCCTGGCCGCTCCTGCGGAGCGGTCGATCCGACCCACAGAAGCATCCATGCGGACGAGTGCGCCATCCACGGCATATACGACGATGGCGGGTGAAGACTGGATAAAACAAGAAGCGGCGCAAACATGATATTCGACCCGTAGGTATCCGAATCATCTCGTAAATGACAAAGTCAATGGGTTTTCAGGCGGGCGACGGATCTTCCTTGTCGCAACTACCGCAGCTCAATCATCGCTTCGGCAAACGGCTTCGCCGTCCCACGCGCGCTTCGAATAGCATGCGCCCGGCTGGGTTCGGTCGTCTCGCCGGCGGGTCAACCGTTCGCGCGTCTTTCGAAGCAATCGCGAAGCCAGCCACGTGATCCACGTGCGCACCTGCGGCTCGGCGCGTATGGCCCACGCGAGCGACAGCAACGTGAACACAACCCACGCCGCCGCGCGCCACCACGACAGCGACACCAGCAGTTCGGTCGCCGCGTACGCAGCGAGGATCAGCAGGGACGGCACGCAAAGGTGCCGCGCCACTTGCCGGCCGTACCCGGCGGCCCAGAACAGCAGCAGACCGTCGACCGCGCTGCGCACGCTCCACGCGAGCGCGGCGCCGACGAGGCCGAACATGTGCAGCGACCACCACAGCAGCGCGACGAACGGAACCAGTTCGATCAGATGCAGACGCGCCACCACGCCGGGACGCCCAGTGGCCTGCAGATGACTGGAAGGCAGGAATGCCAGGGAATTGATCCAGACGCCGACGAGAATCGCCTCGCCCACCGCGCTCGATCGCGACGCGAAGTCGTGGCCCGTCCATAGCGTCAGGAATGGTCGCATCAAGAAGAGGCCGAACACGATCATCGGCGTGGTCGCCACCGCGAGCCCGCGCACGGCCGACAGTGCCAGTTCGCTCGCACTCGCGAGTTCGAGCGCCGAGAGCCGCGGAAACAGCGTGCGCGTAATGACGCCAGGCAGGATGCGCGCACGCATCGCGAGATTGAACGGCACCTGGTAGTAGGCAACGGCCTGCGCTCCGATCGTCCCGCTGATCAGCAGCCGGTCGGCGGTGGACAACAGCGGGCTCAGCAGATTCGTCAGCGTCACCCACGCGCCATACGAAAACAGCGGCTTGATGAATCGCCGTCGTGGTCCGCTCGAATACCGCAACGGCGCCGCCCGGCAGACGACCACGAACAGCAACACCGTGAACGCCGCACTCGACAGGATCGCCGCAGGAATCAGTTGCTGAAGTTTCGGCCCCGCGACGATCGCGGTCGCAAGCGGCGCGATCTGGAACAGCATGCCTGCGGGAACCTGTACCGCATTCAGCGCGGCGAACTGCTCGCGCCCGATCAGCGCGCCGAACAGCACGCCGCCGATCGTCGCGAGCGGCACCGCGCACGCGAGCCACGGCAGCGCCGCGACGACTTCGGCCAGGATGTCGGGACTAATGTGAAACCGCGCAAGCAGCAGATCGCTGACCGCAAACAGCACGATGCCGCCGATTGCACCGAACACGGTGTTCAGCGCGAGCGCCGTCCAGATGAGCGACTCGCGTTCGCGCGGATCGGAAAGCTGCGCGACACGATTGGACGTCGCCGCCGCGAGGCCGAGATCGAAATAGCCGAAGTAGCCCTGCAGCATCCATACGATCGCCAGCACGCCGTAGCGCGCCGTCCCCACGCGATCCAGGTAAAGCGGCACGGTGACGAGCGATACGACGAGTGGCAGCACGCTCCCGAGGAAATTGAAGATCGCGTTTCTCGTCAGGCTGGAGCTTGAATTCACGGTTATTTTCAGCCGGCATTACAGCGTTATTGTCGATTCAACGTTTATGTGGCCATGCGGGTACGCGTCTCTGTCGATCAGTGGTTCCGAGCAGCGGTGACGCAAGGCTCCCCGTATCGCCGTATTCCTGCGGCGACAGCCACGCGTGCCGCGGCGGCGGTGCAGGCGGGGTCGCGCGATGTCCGACGCTGTGACCTGCCGCGCCATTCGTGCGACGAACCGGCGCCGCCCTGCGCGCGGTGAACGACAACGCGGTCGCCGCGGCCGCGAACACATAGAAATTCGATCCGAGATTGAACATCGTGCCGGCGATCGACCCCATGATCACAGCGGCGAACATCGCTTGCCGCATCGCATGGCAAACCATGCGATCGAGCAGCGGCGCGCGCTCCGGAATCGGCGCGGCGAGGCAGTTCCATGCAAACACGCCGAACAGCACGGCCCCCGCAAAACCGAGGTTGGACAGCAGCGCGAGGATGAAACTGGACGTTCGCGCACTGCCTAGTCCGATACCGAAGCCATACGTCTCGACGAAATTGGTGAGCGCCTGCTGGTTCCACGCACCTCGCTCGTGACCCGAATCGCTGTCAGCCTTCGCCAGCACCGCGTCGTTGAAGAAATTGCCGACCGATTCGACCGCGCCGGGCTTGAATACGAGCCCGAAAATCAGCGCCAGTATCGCGAGACAACCGACGGCGATAAACAAATAGCCCTTTCTCGCGCGGCTTCGCGGCGCGATCCGGTCGCCGCGGCTGAACAACAGCAACAGCAGGTACGCAGAAAATCCCACATACGCGGTCGCCGACGTGGACAGCACGAGCAGCACGGCCGATGCGAAAGCGATCAGGCCCGTGATGCGCGGCCGGTAACCGAACAACCACATGTTGGCCGTAAACGCGAACAGCTGCATTGTGAATCCGGCGAATGTCGACGCCTCTGTGAAGGTGCCGGTGATGCGTCGAAGTCCGCCCACCATGTCGCCATCGTGAACCGCGTAGTCCGCCGTCTTGATCGCACTCAGCGCGTTGACGCCGACTGCACCCGCCGCCATGTCGACGACGCCCGCGACCACGTTCAGCCCCGCGAGCACGAGCATCGCCTGCGCAAGATGCCGGTAGCCGCCTCGCCTCGCCAGAAAGATCGACATGCAGCTATAGATCACGACGTCGCTGAGGAAATACACCGACTGCGTGAGATTGCCGGACACCGGACCGAGCGGGATCGGCCCTACCGCATTCGGATCGGACGGACCGTGGTTGATCGCATAGACGTTGGTCGCGCCGGCGAACGCGCGCGGCAGAAACCACGCGCCCACCAGCGCCACGAGGGCGAGGCATATCAGCGGAAATCCGGGACTGCCGGGCGCGAGCGGACGCCACAATCCCTTCGTGCCGCCGATGTTGAACGCACGGATAAAGAGAAAGATCAGGAACAGATTGTCCGGTGGAATGGCGATACCACCGAGTGCCGGCAGCGCAAGCGTGGCCGCGCACGCGAACAGCCAGCTCACGATCAGAATGTAGATCGACCAGCGGGAATCGACGTTCAGCGCGAGCACGCCCAGCACTAGCACGAGCACGCCGAATACCTGCATTTCCATATTTCGATCCCCGGTTGGACGCCATCCTCAGTAACCGTTTATATCGCGCACCGGGTCCGGACGCCATCTGGAACCGTCGCGGTTCGTGGGTTGCATAACAAAGCGCGCTTCCAAAAAAAAGCATCATGCAAGGCGCGTTTTCACCCGGTCCGGTTCATATGAAAAGACCGGAAGAAAGGAGATAGGCGATGAACCGTGCGGTTTCGTTAATGGTGTTATCAATCGCGACGTGGGTGGCGAATGGAGATCCGGCGGTCGCAGGCACTGCGCCGACAGCGACGCATGGCGACATCGATCTCACCGGCTACACGCTGACGTTCTCTGACGAGTTCGACCGTTTGAGCGCCACCGCGCAATCGCCGAAAGGCAACGCGACGTGGTACTACGCGCCGCCGTATGGTCCGGCCGGAAACTATTCGGCGTCGCGATGGGACATTGACGCGCTGGGCGTCGCCAATGGCGTGTTGTCGATCAGGATATTCAAGGACGCAGGCGGCAACTGGCATTCCGGCAATCTTTCGTCGCTCGACGCAAGCGGCAACGGCTTTTCGCAGCTCTACGGCTATTTCGAAGTGCGCGCGAGAATGCCGCGATCCGGCACCGGTTCATGGCCTGCGTTCTGGCTCGTGAGTTCGACGAACCTGAACTTCGGATCCCAAAACACCTCCGAAATCGACATTTTCGAGTGGTACGGCAAGACCTACACGGATAACCACGCGATCATCCAGCAGGCGAGTCACAACTGGCCGGCGGGCGGCGCCCGGGTCACCGGCAAGGAACTGTATTCGCCGTACACGCCGATGCCGAATGGCGCGAAGCCGTGGGAGGACTTTCACATTTACGGATGTCAGATAGACCCGGAGCACATTACCTGGTACATCGACGGCGTAATGACGAATCAGACGCCCACGTCGGGCAGCGCCAACTATATGACGGGGCCGTATTACATGATGATCGACTATGCGCTCGGCGGCGGCTGGCCGCTTTCGAACGTCGACGAAGGCTCGACGTTCGACATCGACTGGGTGCGCGTTTATTCGCTGCCGCCCGCGCGACAGGCGGGCGCGAGCGAAGCCCCGCGCCGCTGATCACCATCCCCGCGTGGCCGAACTCGCGTTCGTTCACGCAGGACAAGGAACGTATCGACCCGGCTGAAAAATCGACAGCATAAATTCCGTCATGCCCGGATCGGAAGTCGGCCTCGACACGGTTGCAGGCCACCAGCTGCCGGAACCCAATGAAAAGCCGACCGGAAACGACCCGTCGAACTGGCGCTTCAACTCCTCGCGCGTTGCAAATGGCGTGAAATCGATCACGCACGCATGAGCATGATGCGCGGCAATGGCCTTCATCAAATCGTCGACGCTATCGGGCCTGGCGTACGGGCCTCGCTGAATCTCGACGACGGTTGCCTTTTTCGGGTAGTAGAGGCGCGCTTCGTCATCCACGGTCTCGGCGATGCGGGGCGGCCGCCGCAAGGTGACGATCAGGTCCGCATCCGTTGGCGGGCTGTGATAGCGCTGCAACGCGGCAACAGGCGGTGAATAGCGGGCGGCGACCACGTCCTTCGCGATCGGCAGCCATGAACTGCTCGAGTACGTGACTGCATCGGCGAGCGCCGCCAGCACGACCAGCAGCCCGTAGACGAGCGCCGGCCCGGTCGGGAACGTGCGCGTCGCGACGCGCGTGCGCAATCCAGCGAGCCCTGCGACGGCGAATGTCAGCCCATAGCTGAGGGTTCGCGGATCATACAAATCGTACTGGGTCCGCAGACGCAGCACGAAACCCAGCAGCAAAAAGCCCGCGCCCGCGAGGACCAGCAATCGCGCTTCGGGTTCGTCGGTCGCGTCCCCCGCGTCGCCGGCATCCGATCGCTGCCACGCGGATTTCCGGGTCAGCCATAACAATGCCGACACCGAAACGCCGAGAATCACGATCTCTTTCGCCATTTGTCGAACGAACCGGAACACGAGGAAGCCTGGCGACTCCGGCGCCGGGATGCGCGGCATACCCGTGGCCATCCCCGTGAGCGCGACGTTGAAGTGCAGATAAGCCGCGAAGAACAGTGCCGCGATCACAAACGCCGGCAGAATCCTGAGCGCAGTACGCGAGCCGTATACCCGCCACGCGCACAGGAAAACGACCGCCGCGAACGGCGCGAAAAAGTAGCGCGACGACACGCCGATGAGCAGAAAGAACGTCAGCAGCGCGCTCGCGCCATACGGATAGCGCGCACCGCTTCGACCTGCGCGCGAGAGTGCGAAAAAGCACCCGCAACAGGCGAGCAGAAACAGGTTCTCCGACCACGTGTACAAAAACAACGCAATCGTGAACGGGTTGACGATGACGAACGTCGGAACGAGGACGTTTTTAAACGTGCGGTTCAGCAACAAAAACGCAAGGAATAACAATAGGACATTCGTGGCCTTGCTACTGATCATCAGGCTTGCGATGTCCGAAGAAGGCGCAGTGAACGCGAGCGCGAGCGGATAGCCGCACGGGAACATCGCGAAATAGGAACCCGCGATCGAACACCCTTCCCCGCGCTTCAGCGATTGGGCAATCAGCAGGTAATTCCACGAGTCGTGCGTCAGAAAGCCGACCGCCGCCGCAATCGCCGCGCTCGAAAACAGCACGACGAATATCGCGAGCAGGTACGCCGATTTCGTCGAGTACCAGCGTTCGCTGGACGGTGCGTCCAGCGGCCGTGAATCTAGCTGTGCCGTTCCCATCGTTGTGCGAGCCTCCCCGTTTGGCGACTCGTTTATATCGCACGTGCAGCATTCTATTTCGTACGCCGGGGCACTTTCGCCGATAACCGGCCCACCCGGCACCCAACCGGCCGCTACCGTGGCGCCAGTCAGCCCGCCGTCTTTGCGCTGGTCGCTTTCAACCACGCATCGCACGGAACATATCGCGCGGGCTGAAAGATCGCGAGCAGTTCGTCCCTGATGCCCGGGTCGAACGCCGGTTCGTATACAGTGCGGGGCGCCCGCTTTACCGAACTGAACGACAACGCAACCGGAAACGTCTGGTCGATGTAGCGTTCGAAATCCTCGCGCGTCGCGAACGGCGTGAAGTCGATCACGCACGCCTGCGCGCCCCGGGCGGCGATGGACTTCCTGAAGTCCGCCATGCGGTCACGCTTGTCGTACGGACCCGAATGCACATTGACGACCGCTGCGTGCTTCGGATAGTAGAGCCCCGCATAGCCGTCCATCGTCGCGCCCACGTTCGGCGGATCCAGCGTCACGATCAGATCGGCATTCGTTTGCGCACTGTGATAGCCCTGCAACGCGCGCGCCGGCGACACGTATCGGTTCGCAAGCACGCTTTTCAGCATCGGCGGCAACGATTCGCTCTGGGCCGTGAGCGTCGCGAGGATGCCGTAAAGCAGCACCGGCACCGCGGGAAAGCGGCGCGCCGGAACCCGGGTCAGCCATCCCAGCAGCCCTGCAACGACGAACGTCAGCCCATAACTGAGGGTCCGCGGCGAATAGATGTCGTATTGCGTACGCAAGCGCAGGTAGAAGCCAAGCAGCAGAAAGCCGACGCCCGCGAAGATCAGCATTCGCAACTCGGGGTATTCGTCTGGTTCCTTCGGTGCATCCGCCGATTGCCGGGACCAGTAGCGCGTTGCGAGTCCCAGCAGAACCAGCACGGAAACGCCCTGAAAAACCCCTTCCTTCGCCAGTTGCCGGAGGAACCTGAACAGCAGGAAGCCGAATGTCTCCTGCGCCTCGATACGCGGCATGCCCGTCGACAATCCGGTCAGCGCGAGATTGAGCGCCATGTAACCCGCAAAAAAAAGCGCGGCGACCACGAACGCGGGCAACGCCCTGAGCGCCGTCCGCCATCCGTACGCGAGCCACGCGGCGACAAACACCGTCACGGCAAATGGCGCGAAAAAATACCGCGACGTCACGCCAACGAGCAGGAACAACATCAGCGTTGCGACCGCGCGATACGGATAATGCACCTCGGCGCGACGCATGCGCGACAGCGCGAACAGGCTGCCGCAGCAAGCAACCAGAAAGAGGTTCTCCGACCAGGTGTACAGAGACAGCTCGATCGTGAACGGGTTGATGATCACGAACGTGGAAACCAGAATGTTATGGAACGTGCGTTTCAGCAGCAGAAACGCGATAGACAGCAGCAACAGATTGGTCGCCTTGCTGCTGATCATCAGGCTCGCGATATCGGATGAGGGTGAGGTCAGCGCGATTGCCAGCGGATAGCCGCACGGAAAGGTCGCGAAGTACGAGCCTGCGATGGTGCATCCTTCGCCGTGTCTGATCGATTGGGCGAGATGCAGGTAATTCCACGAATCGACGGTCAGGAAGCCGGTTGCGGCGGCCGTCGCGGCGCTCAGCGCCAGCACGGCCACTATCGTCAGCAGGTAAGCGGAATTCGTCGAGTACCAGCGAGGTCGGTCGGGCTCGTGCTGCGAGCGGCCGCCCCCTCCGAGCGGACGCTCTTCGATGGCCGGATCGCACAGCGGCATAGGCGGCCATCTTCGTCGTCTCGACGTACGTCGATATAAATGAACCGTTTCCATCGTCGCATCATCTCCGCTTCTCGGCCGGCGACGGTCGTGCCGGCGCCTGCAGCGCGCCGCGGCTGCGCTGCGTCGTTGCAGCGTCGGGTTTCGGCGAGTCGTTTATACCGCAGGTGCAGCACGCGATACCACCGCTATCCCGCGCGTTTTGTGCGGCGCATAACGTATGGCCAAGCGTGACAAGCAGATGACGCGCCCATGCTCCGGCGCATTACCGACCCCGAGAGCGCTCGCGAACCTCGCCCTCATATTTCTCTTTGCGGCGATTGGCTGCGAAGTGCGCTACGCGGTGAACAAGGTAGGGATCCGAATCGTAATTGACAGCGACGCTCGTTAACGCGCCGCGTATTCGATCCGCTCGACACCGCTCTCCGTGCCGAGCAGGCACAGATTCGCGCCGCGCGCGGCGAACAGACCCACGGTGACCACACCGGGCCACGCGTTGATCTGCGCTTCGAGCCCGACCGGATCGGCGATGCACAAGCCTTTCACGTCAATGATCTCGTTGCCGTTGTCGGTGATGAACGGCGAGCCGTCCTTCTGCACGCGCAGCACCGGCACCGCGCCGAGTGCGGTGACGCGCCGGCCGATTGCCGTGCGCGCCATCGGCACGACTTCGATCGGCAGCGGAAACGTGCCGAGCACGTCGACGCGCTTGCTCGCGTCCGCGATACACACGAACACATCGGCCACCGATGCAACGATCTTCTCGCGCGTGAGCGCGCCGCCGCCGCCCTTGATCATGGCGCCTTGCGCGTCGATCTCGTCGGCGCCGTCCACGTAGACCGTCAGCGATTCGATCTCGTTCAGATCGAAGACGCGAAAACCGTGCGACTGCAAACGCGCCGTCGTCGCGACCGAACTCGACACCGCGCCGCGATAGCGGCCCTTGTGCACGGCGAGCGCGTCGATGAAGCAGTTCGCGGTCGACCCGGTGCCGACGCCGATCACCGCGCCTTCCGGCACGTTCGCATTCACGTAATCGGCGGCGGCCTGGCCGACCAGTTGCTTGAGTTCGTCTTGAGTCATGGGGAGTGGCCTGCGAGAAGAAGAAAAACGATGCGGAAAAACCGGTAGTTTACCGGAGTTGCCCGCAGCACCAAGGCCTCGCGGCCGGTATCAGAGCGGTGCGTCCGGCTCGTGCGCGACTTCGGGCAGGTACTTGTCGAGCAGCGCCTGCGCGATCGCATCGGTCTCGGCATCCGGCACGCCCGAATCGTCGCGCGGCCGGAAATGCATCTGGAACGCCGAGAACACGCGGCGCGTGCGATCGTCGAGCACGCCGTCGGTCGCCACGTCGTAGCCGTAGCGCGCGAGCTTCGTTTGCAGCTCGCGCACATCGACCGGTGCGTCGGGCGCACGGCCCGCGAGTTCAGCCGTGACCGTCGCCGCGTCCGGCCATGCGCCGACGCCCGCGTCGTATAGCGCCTTCCACGGAAACAGCGGCCCCGGATCGGTCTTGCGCTGTGGCGCGATATCGCTGTGGCCGACCACGCGCGTCGGCGGAATCCGGTAGCGCGCGACGATATCCTTCGCGAGCCGGATGATCGCGTCCACCTGGTCGGGCGAATAAGGCTGCCATCCGGGTCCTTGCGGCGTAGCGACAGGACCGGCGTTCACGATTTCGATGCCGATCGATGCCGCATTCAATTCGGTCGTGCCCTGCCAGAAGCTGTCGCCCGCATGCCACGCGCGCTGCGACTCGGGCACGAGTTGCCACACGACCGGACGGCCGTCGCGCAAAGGAGGATGCTCGGGCACGAGGTAATGCGCGCTCACATCCTCCTTCGTCAGGACTTCCAGCGACCGCGTGTCATCGTCCGCGGTGTAGTGCATCACGAGAAAGCGGATGCGCGAATCGGCGCTCACCGCGCGATGAGTCGTATCGGCGAAATACGCGCCGCGGTCGACGAAGTTGCCCGCGCAGCCGGCAAGCAGCAGCGCGAATGCTAACGGAGCGGCAAGAAAGGAACGCATCGAGGATGGGTGGGGCGGCGCGAGGCACCGCTCAGCCGTTGCATGAAGTCGCGGCACAGTCGGTGCCGCGAACTCCGGTCGATTTTTATTTTGCCTTGCGCTGACGCACGGCCTCGAACAGACACACGCCCGACGCGACCGACACGTTCAGGCTCTCTACCGTCCCGGCCATCGGAATGTGCATCACCTCATCGCACGTTTCGCGCGTGAGGCGTCGCATGCCCTCGCCTTCCGCGCCCATCACGAGCGCGACCGGACCGTCGAGCTTCGTCTCGTAGACACTCGCGCTCGCATCGCCCGCGGTGCCCACCACCCACACGCCCGCCTCCTTCAGTTCGCGCAGCGCGCGTGCGAGATTGGTGACCGTGATGTACGGCACCGTGTCCGCCGCGCCGCTCGCCACCTTCGCGGCAGTGGCGTTCAAACCGACCGCACGATCGCGCGGCGCGATCACCGCGTGCGCTCCGGCGGCGTCGGCCACGCGCAGACATGCGCCGAGATTGTGCGGATCGGTCACGCCGTCGAGCACGAGCAACAGCGGCGAGCCCTGAATGCCGTCGAGCAGTTCCGCGAGATTCTGCGCGAGCGGCAGATCGGTTGCGCGCGCAACGACTCCTTGATGGCGCTCGGTATGCGCGAGCCCCCAGAGCCGCGTTTCGTCGGCCGCGATCACACGTACGCCCGCTTCTTTTGCCATGTGCAGGAAGTCCTGCATGCGGCGATCGCGGCGGGTCGAATCGTAGTAGACATCCTCGACCGTGGACGCGTCGTGCCGCAAGCGTGCGGTCACCGCATGAAAACCGTAGAGAACCTTAAGACGTGACATGGCTCGTACAACCCCTGATCAAATGCTGCGGCGCGCACCCATGCGCGCGCCGGTCCATCAACGCTTCTTGTGCGTCTGCTTCTTGAGCGCCGGCTTCGGCGCCGCGCGCTTCTTCGCGGCGCTGCGCGCGGCGCGCGCTTCCTTCACCGCGGCGCTCGGCGCGCTCGTGGCCTTCTTGCGACGCGGGCCGTCGCCCTGCGGCAGTTGACGCACGCGCGGGCCGCCTTCTGCCGCGCCGTTGTCGCCGAGGGCGGCACGCGGCACCGGCGGCTTCACCGGCGTATCGCGCACGAGACGAAAATCGATCTTGCGCGCGTCGAGATCGACGCGGCTCACCTGCACGCGCACGCGATCCGACAAACGGTAGCGAATGCCGGTGCGTTCGCCGCGCAACTCGTTGCGGATCTCGTCGTACTGGAAGTAATCGGCGCCGAGTTCGGTCACGTGCACGAGGCCCTCGATAAAGAGCGCATCGAGCTGCACGAAGATGCCGAACGACGTGACGCCGCTCACCATTCCGCCGTATTCCTCGCCGAGACGATCGCGCATGAAATAGCACTTGAGCCACGCCTCGACATCGCGCGACGCTTCATCCGCGCGACGCTCGTTCGCCGAGCAGTGCAGGCCGAGTTCTTCCCAGATCGCCGTATTCCCGCCACGGGTACGATTGCTGCCGCGCTTTTCCTCGTCTTCGGCCTGCAACGCTCGCGCGCGCGGCGACAACGCGGTGTTCAGCTCGACGCCCTGCGGCGCCTGCGGCTGATACTTCTTGCCTTGCAGCACCGCATAGATCGCGCGATGCGTGAGCAGGTCCGGATAGCGGCGGATCGGGCTCGTGAAGTGCGCGTACGCTTCGTAAGCGAGGCCGAAGTGGCCGATGTTGTCCGGACTGTAGACGGCCTGCTGCATCGAGCGCAGCAGCATCGTCTGCAGCATCTGCGCGTCGGGCCGGTCGCGGATGTGCGCCATCAGCGCGGCGTAGTCGCTTGCGTGGGGCGTGTCGCCGCCGCCGAGCGTGAGGCCCATCCCGCGCAGGAACGTGCGCAGGTTTTCGAGCTTCTCGGCAGTCGGCCCCGCGTGCACGCGGTACAGGCCCGGATGCCGGTTGCGCTTCATGAAGTCGGCCGCGCACACGTTCGCCGCGAGCATGCATTCCTCGATCAGCTTGTGTGCGTCGTTGCGCTGGCGCGGCACGATCTGTTCGATCTTGCCCTGCGCGTTGCAGACGATGTAGGTCTCGGTCGTGTCGAAGTCGATCGCGCCGCGCTTTTGCCGGGCGGCGAAGAGCGCCTTGTACACGCCATAGAGATTCTGCAGGTCGTCGAGCAGCGCGGCGCGACGCTGCGCTTCCGGGCCCTTCGTGTTCTTCAGCACGGCCGCGACTTCGGTATACGTGAGCCGCGCGGCCGAGTGAATGACGCCGGGATAGAACTGGTACGCCTTGATCTCGCCGCGCGCGGTAATCACCATGTCGCAGACGAGCACGCAACGATCGACCTGCGGATTCAGCGAGCACAGACCGTTCGACAGCTTCTCCGGCAACATCGGAATCACGCGGCGCGGGAAATACACCGACGTGCTGCGCTCGATCGCATCGACGTCGAGTGCGCTGCCCGGCTCGACGTAGTGCGAAACGTCCGCGATGGCGACGATCAGCCGGAAGCCGTCCCCGCGTCCGACCTTCATCGGCTCGCAATAGACGGCGTCGTCGAAGTCGCGCGCGTCCTCGCCGTCGATCGTGACGAGCGGCACGTCGCGCAGATCGACGCGATAGCGCAAGTCGACCGGCCGCACCTCGTTGGGCAGCTTCGCGGCCTCGGCGAGCGCGGCGTCGCTGAACTCGTGCGGCACGCCGTACTTGCGCACCGCGATCTCGATCTCCATGCCGGGGTCGTCGATGTCGCCGAGCACCTCGACGACGCGCCCGAGCGGCTGCGAATGACGGCTCGGAAAATCGGTCAGCTCGACGACGACCACCTGTCCGACCTTGGCCTTCTTCGTGTTCTGCGTGACCAGGATGTCGTGGCCGATGCGCTTGTCTTCCGGCGCGACGATCAACGCGCCGTTTTCGTTCAGCAGACGGCCGATCACGCGACGGTTCGCGCGGTCGGTCACCTCGACGATGTGTCCTTCCGGACGGCCGCGCCGGTCGTAGCCGACGATGCGCGCGAGCACGCGATCGTTGTGCATCACCTTTTGCATCTCGCCTTGCGGCAAAAACAGATCGTCCTGACCGTCGTCGCGGATCAGGAAACCGTAGCCGTCACGATGCCCCTGCACGCGGCCCGCGACGAAGCTGGACGGATGCGTGAGCTGGTAGTGGCCGCGCGAGTCGATGCGGATTTGCCCGTCGCGCTCCATCGCGGCGAGCCGCCTGAAGAACCCTTCGCGCTCCTGGCGCTTGATCGAGAGCGCTTCGGCGATGTCATTCCCGGTGCACGGGGTTTCGCTGGTGCGCAGCACGCCGAGAATCTCTTCCCGGCTCGGAATCGGGTACGGATATTTGCTCAAGGGCTTGTCGATGGTTGTTCTCGTTGCGTGGACGCCGGACGCTGCGCCGCCCCATGCGGCGCGCCCCCATTTTTCGAGCGATGCGGCAGGCCACCGGCGGGGGCGGCGCTGCTCGGGGCATTCTAACACCCGCACCTGCTGCGACCAGCCGCCGCGAGGGCCGACCGGGCGCGGCTCGCGGCGGATTCCGACCGCGTCGCACGAGGGGTCGCAAGCCGGCTGCGATGCGCACGAAATCGGGACGTCGCGTGCCGCGGCGAAAACATAAAGAGACAGCCTTGACAGGCGTTCGGGACCCGCTATAATGGCTGTCTTTGCTGAATTGCACACGCAAGAACCTCAGCAAAGCGCAGCAGATTGCCCAGGTGGCGGAATTGGTAGACGCACCAGGTTCAGGTCCTGGCGGTGGCAACACCGTGGAGGTTCGAGTCCTCTCTTGGGCACCAGAATGCAGCAAGCAGTAGTGAGCAGCACGGCGTTCAGTGTCGGTTCAAGCCCGGCAGCCGAACGGCGAGCGGTACGATGGACCGCCTGATTTGGATTGACAGGCAGCATCGGCCCGCTAGAATAGTAGTCTGTCTTGAAGACGTGCCCAGGTGGCGGAATTGGTAGACGCACCAGGTTCAGGTCCTGGCGGTGGCAACACCGTGGAGGTTCGAGTCCTCTCTTGGGCACCATCAAGCGGTTTCCGGTAGTACGAAGCAGTCCAGCAAAACCCCGCAAAGCGTCGTCGCAGCGGGGTTTTTTGCTATTTGCGGTCCATCTTCGTCGAGGTGGACCAAACCATTGAAGCGAGCCGCTTCACGCCGATCTATCGACGACCGGCGACGACTTTCAGTTCCACCACCATCCCGGGCTTCGGCAGCGCTTTAACCGCGATCGTTGTGCGGGCCGGCCCCGTTTCGATCTGGAAATGTTCCGCATAGACCCGGTTAAATGCCGGGAAGTCGCCCATATCGGTCAGAAACGCAGTAACGTCAAGACACTTGTCCAGACCGGAGCCATGTTCCTCGAGCAGTGATTTCAGTTTGTCGAGAATGACCTGGGTTTGTATTGCCGCATTACCCTTCACCTGCCCGCCGATCTGATCCACTCCTGCAACGCTATTGTCGGGCAGGCGCGCACTGATACCCGAAACATAGATCAGATCTCCAAAACACTTCACCGCGGGATAATTACCCAGCGGCGCTACTTTTCCGGCGACTGCCATCGTATCTCCGTAAATTCACCAAATTGGCGTTGCGTATCCATAAACGCCGTCGTCGAAACAAGCCTGTTTGAAGGGCTGTTTCCGTAGTAGCCGGCGTGGCTAGGAAAATGTGTGGATCTGGACGTGCAACCGATTGCTTCACATGAGGCCTGTATCACTTTCTCGCCCGGTCTTCGGGCGAGCGTACGGAGGCCTCTTCGCGATTTGGATCGTTGCGCGCGAATTCGTGCAAATTCGGCGGTGCGTGAGGTATCTGGCCGACGATCAAGTACGCGTCCAATACGGCGAGCGCTATCCCGCATGCGCCCCGGAACAGCGACCTCCACGCGGACGACAGGCGGCTTGTTTCTTTTCCTTGCCAACTCGCGTTGGCCGTGCGCCCGAAAAGATCGTGCGATGCCCTTCGGCGCCACACATTGAGTTCTCTTTTCGTCGTTCTGCGCTGACGAAATGCGCGCAACGTATTCAAGCCACACGAATCGCCTGGCCGCGTTCTTTCCGTGTTCATCACTCCGGTGCTCCCTGCTGCCTCACTGCCGCCATCGACGTAATCGGAATCAACGGCAACAGCCACACGACCACGCATGCCACCGCCATCAGCAGGGCGACCCCGAAGAGCGATTTTTGCAGCGCATGGACGAGCACCCCGCGCGCCGCCGTCAGCATTGCGTCGCCGTCGAGGCCCGCGCGATCGGCCTGCGCTGCGAAGCGCGCTGCCGCCTGCGTCGACATGAGCGTTTGCGGATCCTGCAACGCAACGATCCAATGGCCCGGCAATGCGATCGCCCTCGCGACCAACGCGCGTTCGAGCCCTGCTCGATACAGGTGGCGCGCCATCGTCCCCGCGATCGCCGTTCCCAGCATGCCGCCCACCATCCGCGCCGACTGGATCAGCGCCGTCGCGATGCCGAGGCGTGTCTTTCCGGCGACCTGCTGCACGAACACGGTCAAATTCGGCATCACGAAGCCGATTCCGACGCCCGCCATCACCATCGCGACGATGAACGCCACGCTCGCACTGCTGGCGCCGACAGAAGCAATGGCCGCGCACGACAAACCTAGAAGGCCAAAGCCGAAATACAGCAGCAGGTTCGGCTTTTTTAGGCGAGTCACGATGCGGGTATTGGTGATGGTGCCGACTGTAATGCAGACGACCATCGGCGTGACGACGATCCCGGCCCTGCCGGCGTCGAGACCCAGACCGCCCTGCAACAGCAGCGGCACATAAAAGAGCAGCACGAACATCGCGAGGCCCATCAGCAGCGACAGCACGAGCAGCACGACGGTCGCGCGATCCTTCAGCAATCCAGGCGGAATGACCGGATTGGGCGCGCGCCGCTCTTGCTGCACGAGCCATCCCATCGACAACACGGCCACCGCCGCGTACAGACCCGCATGTGCACTTGCGCTGCCTGCTGCCTCGACGAGAAGCTGAAGGGAGCCCAGCGCAACGGTAATCAGGCATGCGCCTTTCCAGTCCGCGTTCAACCGCTCGAACCTGACATGCCGGATATGCGGCAGATGTTTCGCGGCGAGATAAAGACTCACGACGCCAACCGGTATGTTGACGAGAAACGCGGAGCGCCACCCGTAATGCTGGCTCAGAAAACCGCCGAGCGACGGCCCGATCGCATTGGCGAGACCGAAGGCGCTCGAAAACAGGACCTGCCAACGCAGCCGCACCACCGGATCGGGAAAGAGATCCGGTATCGAGGCAAAGCACGTTCCGACGAGCATGCCTCCCCCTACCCCCTGCAATGCGCGGCACGCGATCAGCATCGGCATCGTCTGCGCGAGACCGCACAACGCTGAGGCGACGGTAAAGAGCACGATCGCAATCACGATCAGCGGCTTTCTGCCGAACCAGTCTCCGAGCCGCCCGAAAATCGGCACGGTAATCACCGAAGTCAGCAGGTAGGAAGTCGCGACCCACTCGTAGAGATCGAAGCGCCGCAGATCCGCGACGATGGACGGCAACGCGGTGCCGACCACCGTCTGGTCGATGGCCACCATCATGACCACGCTCGACAGCCCCAGCATCGCAAGCAGTGACTGCCGGAAAGACCTCGTACCTTGGCCAGCGGATAGGCCTTTCTCCCGGGCGCTGCCGGGAGTCGTGCTCATTGCGGCCCCTGCGACGCTCCGCGCAATCCGGTCGTGTTGCGACTCACGTGCTTCTCCCATGCGATCCCCGCCAGAACGATGTCCTGCAGCCCGATGCCGACTGCCTTGTAGACGATGACGTCGTCGTCCCGCACGCGCCCCGTCGCGCGGCCGACGAGGACGTCGCCGAGCTCGACCGTATCCGCCCAGTCGAACGTTCCGGGTTTCGCGAGGACGAGGTCGCCCGCCTCTTCGCGAGCCTGATCGCGCAGCTCGACCACGATCCGCGTGGCGCGCGCGATCAGCGCGTCGTCGAGTTCGCGCGTATGGGGCAAGCTGGAGCCAATGGCAGCGACAAGCGCGCCTTGAGGCACCGTGGCGCCGTCAAACAGCGCACCTGTCGCGCGGGTCGCCGTGACAATGACATCGGCACCGCGAACTGCGTCTTTCGCATCGGAGACGACGGCCCCCACGCCACGCGATGCGCCTGCGGCATTGATCTCTGCTGCAAGCTCGTCCGTTCCCTCCAGACCGACGATACGGAATGATTTGAGTTCGGTATGAGCGGCGAGTGCCAGCGCGTGCGCCCGCCCCTGGACCCCGGTGCCGAAAACGGCCGCAGTGGTCGCGTGCTTTCGTGCCAGCGCGCGTACGGCCACCACTGTCGTTGCAGCCGTGCGAAGACGCGTGATCGCATTGGCTTCCAGCGTGGCCAGCAGACTGCCGTCGACCGTCGAGAACAGCACGATCGAGAAATTGAATTGCCCGGCAATGGTCGAATACACCTTGGCACCGGCAACGCCCAGCTCGGGCATCACCGCGCCCAAGGTCGAGAGCTTTACCCCGCCTGCCTCGGTACGTACCCGCTTCTGCACGGCCGCATTGCCACCGGCAAGCCCTCGAAATCCCCGCTCCAGTGCAGGGATCGCATCATCGATGTCGATCAGCTCGTCGATCTGCGCATCCGTCAAATGAATCATGAAGCCTACCTTTTGCAGCCAGAATAAGAATGGAGGACAAACGCATTTCGCCAGTCACTGCGTTTCGTGCGGACAGCGCTCACGTTTCGCTGTTTGCGAGCGCTTCGGCGTCGTGCTGATAAGTGAAACTGTCCGCATAGAGATGATCGATGCTCGCCCCTTTATTCAAGAACTGGCGCCGGGCATCGTCGATCATCGTCGGGGAGCCGCACAGGTAGATCGAGAACTCCGACAGTTCGTCAAAATCTTCGCAGACCGCGTGTTGCACGTAGCCGCGCCTTCCTGCCCATCCTTCGCCGGGACGCGAGAGCACCGGGACGTACTGGAATTCGTAAAGACGCGCCCCCCATTGCTGAATCTCGTCGTGCAGATACAGGTCCGCCTCGGTACGCGCGCCCCAGTAGAGCCACACCGGAGGGCAGTCCGGATCGTCCATCAGCGACTCCAGAATCGCCTTCACGGGTGCCAGTCCCGTTCCCGTCACGACCATCACAAGCGGGCGATAGTCCTCTACATGAAAGCGGAAGCTACCCAGCGGCAACTCGACATGCAACGGGTCTCCTGCTTTCACGGACGACAGCATGTGGTCGGTAAACCGCCCCCCCGGAACACGCTTGATGTGGAAGTCAAGAACCGACCCGGCAGCCGCCGAAGCCATGGAAAAGCTTCTGCGCTCACCATCGCCCAATAGAACGTTCATGTACTGTCCGGGATTGAACTTCAGCTCGACCTCTTCGGGCAGCTCGATCGACAGGCGGCGGACGTCCGGCCCCAGCGTGCTGACGTCGACCACGCGCGCTTCGATCTTCGCAGGTGCGGATGCCTCCGCGCCCACCGGCGCCGCAGCAATCACCATGTCGCTGCTTGCCCGCGCCTGGCACGCAAGCACAAAACCGGCGTCTGCCTCTTCCTGCGAGATGCCGAACGGAAACTCTTCATACTCGTGCGTTCCGCTCACCACCTTTATGCGACACGTTCCGCAACCGCCCAGCTGGCAATCGTGAGGAATTGCAATCCCTGCACTCGTCGCCGCCTGCAGCAGCGACTCGTCAGAACGGGCCTCGAATCGCTCGCCGGTTCCCGCCATTTCAATCTGATAGACCATCTTGCAATCTCTAACGAAACAATGAACCAGCCTGCCACTGGGCGGCAGACGAAATTACTTTTTGATGTCGGCTTCCACAACGACGCGATGTCCGCTGGCTGCAAGCAGATCGTGCAACGCTTGCAGGGCCGCGAGGCCGCACTGCGTGTCCTGCTCCCCGTTGCCGCCGCTCAGACCCACGCCGCCGATCACCTGATCGTCGACCACGATCGGAAAGCCACCGACAAACGCAGCAAAGCGCCCTTCGAAACTCAGCTGAATGCCAAACGCCTCGTTGCCCGGCAATGCGGGACCATGGGGCGCCTTGGTAAAGAGATGGGTCGAGCGCTTATGGCCCGCCGCCGTGAAGGCCTTGTTCCATGCGATCTGGGGCCCGGTGATGCGTGCGCCGTCCAGCCTCTCGAGGACGAGCGGATACCCGCCTTCGTCCACGATGCAGACCGTCTCGGCGACGTCGATCGCCTGCGCCTTCTCCAGTGCTGCGCGCGCCATCGCACGCGCCTCCGCCAGTTCAAGCTTGAAAGAACTCTTCATGATGCAGTTTCCGAATTGAATTGAATGTCGCCGCAGCGAACGGTCGCCCGCGATGCCGGATTACAGCCCGCGATAGACGGTCTTGATCTGCGTGTAGAACTCGAGCCCGGCTCGCCCCGATTCGCGGAACGTGGACGTGCTCGATCGCTTCAGGCCGCCAAACGGCGCGTTGATGACATTTCCGGTGGTGGTGCGGTTGATCTTGACGGTCCCCGACTCAATCTCGTCGGCAAAGCGGTGCATGTACCGCGGGTTCGACGTCGCAATCGCCGCCGACAGGCCGTACTCGGTGTCGTTCGCCTTCGCGATCGCATCGTCGTAGCTCGTCACGGACACGATCGCGAGCACCGGTCCAAAGATTTCTTCGCGGTAAATGCGCGCGCTTTCGGGAACATTCGTGAATACCGCAGGCGTCACGTAATACCCGTGCTCGAAACCCTCGCCCGTCAGTTGGTCGCCGCCGATCAGATGCGTCGCCTGTTCCTTGCCGGACGCGACGTAGCCGAGTACCGTGTCCAGCTGCTTGCGATTGGCAAGCGGCCCGAGATCCATACCGGGCGTAACGCCACTGCCGATCTTGAGGTTCTTCACCCGTTCAACCAGCTTCGTCGTGAATGCTTCGCGCACCGACTCCATCACGAGGATCCGGCTCGTGCCGGTACAAGCCTGTCCGCTCAGCGACAGCCCGCCTTTGACCGCGAGGTCCACAGCGCGATCTAGATCGGCATCCTCCATCACGATCAGCGGATTCTTGCCGCCCAGCTCCATCTGCGTGCGCGTCGTGATCGGCACCGACCGGTGGATATGTTCGCCCGCGGCAGTTGATCCGGTGAACGAGATGGCACGCACGACAGGCGACTCGGTAATCGCCGCACCGACATCCGACGCACGGCCCGTGACGAAATTGAGCACGCCGGCAGGAATGCCCGCCTGGGCGAATGCTTCCGCCAGCCGGTAGCCGATCAGCGGAGCGTCGGACGACGGCTTGAAAATAAGCGTGTTCCCGGCCATCAATGCCGGTGCGATCTTGCGCGCCGGAATCGAGATCGGGAAATTCCACGGCGAGATGACGGTGACCACGCCGAGCGGCTCGCGCTGCGTGTACACCAGTTGGTCCGGATCGTCGCTCGGAAACGTCTCGCCGGTAAACGTCTGCGCTTCGACCGCGTAAAAGCGCAACACCTGAGCAGACCGAAGGATTTCATCCCGGCTCTGCGCGAGAGGCTTGCCCTCCTCGCGCGTCAACTCCTGCGCGAACGCATCCGCGTGGGCCTCGAGCCAGTCGGCTGCCTTGTTGACGATCCTGGCCCGCGCGGACACGGACGTGCGGCGCCACTGTGCAAACGCCGCCGACGCAGCCTGAATCGCCGCCTGCGCATCCGCGACCACCGACGCCTGGAAATGACCGACGACGTCGCGGGTATCGGCGGGATTGATATTCGCGAAAGTCTTCCCGCTGACGCTGTCGGTCCACTCCCCAGCAATCAGGTTCTTGAATACAGTTGCGGATTCGCTCATCACACTTCCTTTTTTACGCGGCGGCAGCCCGGCCGCCGCCGCACGAACAAAACGACCGGGCCGTGATGCCCGGCCCCGACGGCCTCAGGCAGCGAGCCCGAGTTCCGGCAGCGGAATTTCCTTTTCGACGTAGTCGTAATAGAGCGCCGTCGTGTAGAGCAGGCGCATCTGCGCGCCGATTTCGCAGATCTTCAGGCAGCGCTGCTGGAGTTCCGGCGTATTCGCGTTCTCCAGCACGATCTGATAGCCGCGCTCGCCGTGGATCTCGTCCGACACGATATGCAGGTCGAAGAATTCGACTTCTTCGTCCGTGAACTGATACTTCTCGCGCAGCGTCGGCGTCTGCTTGCGGTAGATCGACGGCACTTGCGACTCGAGACCGACCACGAGCGCCGCAACGGCGACAACCGGATCTTCCCGCATCGCCACCGAGTAGCACCAGGCCTGCAGGCCGCGGGTCGTCGGCGACATGTTGTCGGGGTTGGTCACGCGCTCGCGCGTCGTGCCGCACGCCTCGGCAAAGCGGATCAGCAGGTCGGTATGACGATCGCCGCCGATCTCTTCCTCGTACATATTGGCCAGCAGAAAATCCTTGGCCTCAGTCATATGGTCCGGCGTGCGGGCGTAGAGATAGCCGAGATAGTCGGCGAACGGGCCGACATAGTGGTAGTGGTTCTCGGCCCAGCGCGCGAGGTGTGCACGGGTGAGCTTGCCGCTCGCCCACGCAATACTGAACGGCGCCTTGTTCGCGCTCTTGCCTTTGATCGCTTCTTCAAGCGCCTTACGGAAATCGTCTCGATTCAACAGTTCGGCCATTTTTCTGCTCCTGATCTTGGTGGGAACTATGTCCGCAGTGCGTGGCCGGGGCCCGAACAGCAGACAGCGGACATAGCATAATCAAACAAAAGAATACTGTATACCGTCTAGAGGCAGTGTTTACCCCAATCGTCTGCTGCCCATCGCCGGCAGCGCCGCCCCACACTGGCTTCAACGGAAAACCCCGGGTGCAGCATGAGCACCACGCTCGATGGCGAATCTATATCGCCAGTGACGACGACAGTATACAATGTTCCAAATGGTCGCGTAAAAGCGCGCCGAAGTGACGTGTCGGGTCCTGGACCCACTAGATGGAAAGGAAGAGACAGTAATGCCTATGGTCACATTTCACCGGGACGGGCAGACCTACCGGGACGAAGTAAAGGAACACACCAACCTGGTGGTTCGCGCCGGTATCAAGCAGTTTCCCTTCCCGCATCTGCGGTACGAGTGCGGTATGGGCAAATGCTCCAAATGTGCATGCGTCGTCCGCGGCGGCGGCGAACATCTTCCCCCCCCCAACTGGAAGGAAAAGAAGCAGCTCGGCGAGCGGCTTGAGCAGGGCTATCGTCTCGCCTGCCAACTCTGGATCGAGCACGACATCGAGCTCGAACAAACGGACCGGGAGGCGACATGAACGACATCGCAACCAGCCCTGCCAGCTACGTCATTCTTACCAGCAAGCCGGGCCAATACCGGACGGAGGCGACAGGCAAACTGGTCCCGGCCGAAGCGTGGGACTACCTGTATTCCGGGCGCCATCTGGCCACGTTCGTCATTGCGGCTCTTTATGGCGAGGCGCGGATTCGCGTCGTCGATGAATCCGGCGACGCGGCCGTCAACGACATGCCGATCCGATTCCTCGAAAAATTCCCTGACCGCGATGCCGCGTTCAACGCGCTCCAGATACTAGTGGGCACGCGCAATTCCGACGCGCAGCTTCTGCAGCGGGTCGGCGCGTGTGCCTCCTGACCACCTCTTCGCATTGATCCAGCAGTAGAACAGAACAGGCTTTCTGCATGATCCAGATTACTTTTCTCAGCAATGACAACAAGCGCGTCAGCGCTCCGCCCAACAGCAATCTGCTTCGCGTTTCCCTGCGCGAAAAAGGGGGGATTCCGTTCAAGTGCGGCGGAGGACTTTGCGGCACTTGCAAGTGCAAGGTCGAACAGGGCATCGAGAATACCGATGCCGTGAAAGAAAAAGAAAAGCGGCATCTGAACGCCGCTGAACTCGCGGCAGGCTACCGGATGGCTTGCCAGACATTCGTCAACGGTGACGTGAGCGTGTCATGGTGACTTTCAAAACGACAATTGAACCGCATGGCGCGCTGCCGGAAGAGCAGCGTCGCCTGATGTTGGATATCGGCCCCCGGTGGGGCAAGGATATTCTCGGTCACCGGCAGAAAGTGATCGAATGCTATACGCCTGTCGTGGCGGCGATGCCGAAAGACGGGATCGTGGTCGAGCGGGACGTGCAGTATGGTCCGCACGAACGGCATGTGCTCGATATATTCCTGCCCGCCGGCAGCACGAACGCGGTCCAGTCCCCGCCGGAACGACCGCTCGATGCCGTCTTGTTCGTGCATGGCGGTGCATTCGTCCGCGGCAACAAGAGCGTGAACGGCGAGATTTATGACAATGTCTGCTACTGGTTCGCGTCTCAAGGGCTTGCCGCCGTCAATGTCGAATACCGACTTGCGGACGCCGCGCCGTATCCGGAAGGGGCTCGGGATGTCTGCGATGCGCTCGCATTCATCCACCGGAATGCGGACAGGCTGAACATCAACCCGCACCGCATCTTCGTGGTCGGCCATTCGGCAGGCGGTGCGCATGCGGCGACCTGCCTGTTCGACCCGGCCATCATCGACAAGACTCCGCCCCCGCCCGTTGCCGGGCTGGTGCTGATCAGCGCCCGGGTCGTTGCCGATGTACGCAACGGCAATCCGAATGCAAAGCCTGTTCGCGCGTACTTTGGGGACGATGAAACGCTTTATCCGGTCCGCTCGCCGCTCACGCACGTGGCGCGGTCCACGGTGCCGCTGATGATCGCGATCGCCGAGTTCGAGAATCCCTACCTCGACGAATACGGTGCCCAGTTCTTCATCGAGGCTCTGCGGTGCCGTGGCGTTCCGCCCCGGCTCGTCCAGATGCGGGGGCACAACCATACGTCGATCGTCGCGCATTTCAACTCGGGTGAGGAATACCTCGGGCGCGAAATCCTTCATTTCATCGGCGATGTACCGAATCCCGCGGTCCAGCGTGGCGCATTGAAATGAAGCCCCGGATCTTGAGGTCATTTGACGGCATACGTCGGAAGTCCTCAAGATCGTCCGGGACATTGCCGGCAGTATCGCGAAGTCAAAGAGTGAAGCCTTCCTCCCGCTCACCGCTTCGGATTGAAAGCGGAGGACCCAGGCAACACGTTCTTGCCCTTCCACACCGGGTTACATCTCGGCATGATCCAGCCACCTGTATACCAAATACTGTACCCGGGGCGCGAAGGAATACCAACGCCGGAGGTCGTTGGGGTTGCCGTTTGCTACGCGCGGAGTCGTCGGAGTTGTGGCGAGAGAACCGGTCGCACGGCTGGCCGCGACGGGCGGCATGACGCCCTGCAAGGGACCGCTCGTTCAGGTTCTTTCGGTGACTATGCGGACGCGTCAAGCAACTGGGTGCCGCGCGTCCGGGTATGGGGAAAGCCCATAAGAAGCAGCTAATGCTGCCCGTGCGAACGCACAAATGGGGTTGGCCGAACTATCTGTGCGGGCCATTTCCATCTTTCGACCCGCTCAGATAAAGCCACGCCGTCACCTGGTGCAGATAACATCGCAGCACCTGTTCGCCCGCACCGCAACGGTGCTTGACTCAACCACGACTGCCAAGTGTACCATATACAAAAATCCGAACCTACATTAAGATGGTTTAAGGTGCCGCCGCGGCATCGCACAGGCACGCAACGACGAGTGTGGAAACCCTAATGAGTACACAGCCGGATATCTCAGCCGCAGGCGCCCGCGAGTCGTCTACCGCCAGTCCTATACTTCACCGTCAACTTTCCGAATTGGTGACGGCACGAATCAGGGAGTCCATCACGTCGGGAGCCTATGCGCCGGGCGCACGCCTGATCGAAGGACGTATTGCGGAGGAGCTAAACGTATCCCGCGTCCCTGTTCGCGAAGCGTTGCGCGCCCTTGCTGCAGAGGGCCTCGTAGAAGTCCGGCCGCGACACGGCGCAGTCGTTGCGTCGCTTGATCCCGCTTCCGCGCGAGAGATGGTACAGATCCGCGCCACGCTAGAAGGATTAAACGCACGACTGGCTGCTGAACATTGCACGCCCGAACTCGCCCGCGAGGTAGCCAAGGTTCTTGTCGAAGGCAACGCGAAGCTCGCATCCGGGGAAACGGTAAAACTACCGGAACTCAACGCCAGATTTCACGATCTCCTCTACTCGGCCGGCGCGAACACGATGCTCGCCGACCTGATGCGGACGTTGCGTGATCGCACGCGAATGCTGTTCGTGAATGCGACACAAGACGAGATTCGAACGACCTGGGAAGAGCACGCTGCCATTTTGCGTGCTGTTCAGTCCGGCGACGCAGCGCTTGCGGCCCTGCTCGCGGAACGGCATGTCATTCGCGCAGCACAACATTATCTGGACCAGTACTCCAAATAATTGCTGAACGGTATCCCTCACCCAACAACGTCGACTACATTCGCCGGACTCCGCAGGGATAGAAACGACCTGATTTTCGCGCCACAAGCATTGGATAAGTAATGCCTCGGGGCCACTTCCGTGAGTGTCGAAATGACGGTCGCGGGGTAGAAACGACGCCTGATCAGGCCGCCGCCGCAGGACACAGCGTACGGGGGCCAGCGTGGTTAGCGGGTTATCGCTTCCCGTGACAAGCTCTCCGACGCACCTTTTCCGAATTCGCGCGAGTCACGCAATTTCGTTGCTGTACGTTGAAGACCTGCCTCGCGCAAGCATCGATTGTGTGTACAGAGGTGGCCGCGCAAATTCGGACAGTCGGATAAGTGGTTTGGCCGAGGCCTAAGCCAGCGATAATGCTGGCAAAGGAACCGAGGAAATGACGAAGAGAACCCGACGGACGCACTCAGCGGCGTTCAAAGCGAAGGTGG
>DATJJN010000100.1:0-3118 GCA_035492135.1 Paraburkholderia sp.
CGCCGCCGCCACCGGCCTCACACGCGCCGGCGCGCGGCGCATTCTGCTGACGCTGCAGACGCTCGGTTACGTCGAGGCGGACGGCCGGCTGTTCCGGCTCACGCCGCGCATTCTCGACCTCGGATTCGCATATCTGACGTCGATGCCGTTCTGGAACGTCGCCGAACCGATCATGGAAAACCTGTCGGCGCAGGTGCACGAGAGCTGCTCGGCCGCCGTGCTCGATCGCACCGAGATCGTCTACGTGCTGCGCGTGCCGACTCACAAGATCATGACGATCAACCTGTCGATCGGCAGCCGCCTGCCCGCGTACTGCACGTCGATGGGCCGCGTGCTGCTCGCCGCGCTCGACGACGAAGCGCTCGACGCGACGCTGAACCTGTCGCCGCTTCACGCGCACACGCCGCGCACCGTCACCGACAAGGAAGAGTTGAAGCAGCTGATCGAGCAGGTGCGTCGCCAGGGATGGGCGATCGTCGATCAGGAGCTCGAAGGCGGATTGATTTCGCTGTCCGCGCCGATTCGCAATCGCCAGGGCCGCGTGATCGCCGCGATGAACATCAGCGGCAACGCACAGCGCAATTCGGCCAAACAGATGGTGAAGGCGTTTCTGGAACCGCTGCAGCAAGCCGCGCAGACGGTCTCGGAGATGGTCGCGCGGCGCGGCTAACGCACGCGGCCACCTGGCCGACCGGCGTCGTGGCTCTGGCCGCGTGTTATAAGCTGCCGAGCGCGCGCGTTTGCCGCGCGCTACGGCATTTCCTCCTATCGCTCACTGCGCGAGATAACGCTCCACCAGCCGAGCCCAGAACGCCGCGCCGATCGGCAGGCTGCGGTCGTTGAAGTCGTAGTGCGGGTTGTGCACCATGCAGCCGTCCTCGCCGACGCCGTTGCCGATACGCAGGAACGTGCCCGGCCGCTTCTGCAGCATGAAAGCGAAGTCCTCGCTGCCCATCAGGATGTCGGTCTGCTCGACCACCTTGTCGTCGCCGACCAGTTCGCGCGCGACCTGCACCGCGAAATCGGTTTCGGCGTCCGTGTTGATCACGACCGGATAGCCTTCGATGTACTCGACGTTCGCCGTGCCGCCATAGCTCGCGGCCTGCGACTCCGCGAGTTCAGTGATGCGCTTCTTCAGCAACGCGCGCACCTCGGGGCTGAACGAGCGCACGCTCAGTTCGAGCCGCGCGCTGCTCGAAATCACGTTGTTCGCGGTGCCCGCGTGCATCGAGCCCACCGTCACCACGGCCGGCTGCGACGGATCGACGTTGCGCGCGACGATCGTCTGCAGCGCCATCACGATGCTCGCGGCCACCACCACCGGATCGACGGTCAGATGCGGACGCGCCGCATGGCCGCCGACGCCTTCGATCGTGATGATCGCCTTGTCGCCCGCCGACATGAACGGCCCCTTGCGGAACAGCAGCACGCCCGGTTCCGCGCCCGGATGGTTGTGCAAGCCGAACACGGCGTCGCACGAGAAGCGCTCGAACAGGCCGTCGTTGATCATCTTCAGCGCGCCGCTGTCGATGCCGCTTTCCTCGGCCGGCTGGAAATACAGATGCACGGTGCCCGAGATATTGCGTGTAGCCGCGAGACGTTGCGCGGCGCCGAGCAGGATCGTCGTGTGACCGTCGTGGCCGCACGCATGCATCTTGCCGTGAGTGCCGCTCGCGTACGGCAGGCCGGTCTGTTCGATGATCGGCAGCGCGTCCATGTCCGCGCGAATGCCGATGCTGCGCTTGCCGTCACCCACTTTCAGCGTGCCGACCACGCCGGTCTTGCCGACCCCGCGCGTGACCTGCCAGCCCCACTGTTCGAGTTTTTCCGCGACGAGCGCCGCGGTCCGCACTTCCTCGTACGCGAGTTCGGGATGGTGGTGAATGTGATGGCGAATCTCGCGCAGGCTCGCGGCGGCGGGTTCCAGATCAGACACTTCGGTCAAACGCGGGGTCTCGTTCATAGTTTGCAGGGCTCCAGTGAGTAGCCTCGCACTATAGCCATGCCGTTTTGTTCGAATAAGATGCTATTTTTTTCACCCTGATTAACAGCTCTTATATACGGGGTTACCCTAATGAAACTGCAGCAGTTGCAGGCCTTCGTCGCCGCCGCGCACCACCGCAGCCTGCGCGCGGCCGCGCGTGAGCTTGGCGTCACGCAGCCGGCCGTCACGCACACGATTCGCGAGCTGGAGAGCGCGCTCAACGCCGAGCTGATGGTGCGCAGCGTGCGCGGCGTCGAGCTGACCGCGTGCGGGCTCGCGCTGTTGCCGCGCGCCGAGCAGTTGCTAGGCGACATGCGCCGCACCGTCGAGGCCGTCGAGCAGGTAAAGGGAGAACTGGCCGGCAAGGTCAGCGTTGGCACGATGCCATCGCTGGCACTGACGGTGCTGCCGCATGCGGTGTCGAGCTTTCGCGAGAAGATGCCGCTCGTGAGTCTGCATCTGGAGGAAGTGACGGTGCCCGATGCGCTCGCGCGTCTGCGCAACGGCACGCTCGATCTCGCGGCGATCCATCACGTTCTGGCATTGGATAGCGATCTGGTGCAGGTGCCGCTGTACTCGACGCAGTTCGTCGTCACGATGCGCGCCGGGCATCCGCTCGAGAACGTCACGCGTCTGTCCGAGTTGCTCGACGCCGAGTGGATCGTCACGGTCGGCGCCGATCACGTCCCTCACAGCGTGATGATTGCGATGTTCGGCGCACATGGCCTGCCGGTGCCGAAGCGCTTGCTGCGCGCGCCGTCGTCGTTTGCGGTGACGCTCGGGCTGGTATCGCAGACCGACGTGATCAGTTGCTTCACGCGGCCGCTCGCGCAAAAGGTCGCGCCGCTCGGCATTCGCGTCGCGCAGATCGAAGAGGCACTACCGAACTACGATCTAAGCATCATCTCGCGACGCGACCTGCTGCCGACGCCGGCCGTGCAGCAGTTCGTCGCATGTTTGCGGCAGGTGACGCGGGAGCGAATGGGGGCTGTGCAATAAGGCCGCTCGCCTGCATGCCTGCGCTACGCGCTCACCTGCTCCTTCAGCACCGTGATCAACGCGTGCCCCGCTTCTTCGAGCGCGCCGGAGTTGTCGATCGTCGTGCAGCGCACGCCGGCCGGCAACGCAAACGGC
>DATJJN010000101.1:0-21875 GCA_035492135.1 Paraburkholderia sp.
GGCAAGGAGCCGGACCTCACGGCACCTCTGGCGGCGACGACCGAGATCAATCTGCACGCGCCCGCCATTCTGCCCGCCGACTATTGCGGCGACGTGCAGGAGCGCCTGTCGCTGTACAAGCGGCTGGCGAACTGCGAGCACGACGATGCGATCGACGGCATCCACGAAGAGCTGGTCGACCGCTTCGGCAAGCTGCCGCCGCAGGCGCAGGCGCTGATCGACACGCATCGGCTGCGGCTCGCCGCGAAGCCGCTCGGCATCTCGAAGATCGACGCGGGCGAAGCGGTGATCGGCTTGCAGTTCGTGCCGAATCCGCCGGTCGACGCGATGCGGATCATCGAGATGGTGCAGAAGCACAAACACATCAAGCTCGCGGGACAGGACAAGCTGCGCATCGAGACGCGCAGCCCCGATCTCGCGGTGCGCGTCGCGACGGTGAAGGAAACGCTGCGTGCGCTCGGCGCGCCGGCGCGCGCAACGGCAAGCGCCGCCATGCGTTAAGGCGGTGCGAAGCCGCGCGTCGGGCCGGTTGCAAGGCGCGCTGGTGCGCGATGCTGCATCGCGCAACGCGCGCTGCCGCCCGGCATTCGCCGCCTTCGCCGCGCACGCTTTTTCGGTAATATGAGATGACTGTCCGTCTGGAGTCATCCCATGTCCGTCGCGCCCCGAAGTCAGTCCCTTGCCGGGACCGCTGAATCCGCGCCCACGTTGTCCGCTGCCTCGTCCACCGCTTCCGCTGCCGCCCTCCCCGCATCGCTGCCCTGGGTCACCCGTCTCGTGTCGATGGACACGGTGAGCCGCCATCCGAATCTCGGCCTGATCGAAACCGTGCGCGACGCGTTGCGCGAGCGCGGCATCGAATCGACGCTCACGCATGGCCGCGACGGCAAATGGGCGAATCTGTTCGCAACGTTGCCCGCCGACGACGGCTCGACGAACGGCGGCATCGTGCTGTCCGGCCACACCGACGTCGTGCCGGTCGACGGGCAGAAGTGGGACAGCGATCCGTTCCGTCCGGAGATTCGCGACGGGCTGCTGTACGGCCGAGGCACCTGCGACATGAAAGGATTCATCGGCGCGGCGCTCACGCTCGTGCCCGAAATCCAGCAGACGAAACTCGCGAAGCCGATCCATCTCGCGCTGTCGTTCGACGAGGAAGTCGGCTGCGTCGGCGCCCCGTTGATGATCGAAGAGCTGGTGAAGCGCGGCGTGAAGCCGGACGGCTGCATCGTCGGCGAGCCGACCAGCATGCGGCCGGTCGTGGCGCACAAGGGGATCAACGCTTATCAGTGCTGCGTGCGCGGCCAGGCTGCGCATTCGTCGCTGACGCCGCGCGGGCTGAACGCGATCGAATACGCGGCGCGGCTCATCTGCCATATTCGCGACGTCGCCGATCAATTCCGCGAGCAAGGTCCGTTCGACGAACTGTACGATGTGCCGTTCACGACCGCGCAGACGAGCACGATCGAAGGCGGCAATGCGATCAACACGGTGCCGGCCGAATGCCGCTTCGTGTTCGAGTTCCGCAACCTGCCGGCGCTCGACCCCGATGCGATCTTCGCGCGCATCGACGAGTACGCACGCGAGACGCTATTGCCGAAAATGCGGCGCGAGCACGCGTCGGCCGCGATCGAGTTCACGAAGCTTGCGGCCGCACCCGGCCTCGAAGCGTCCGAGCAGGCCGCCATCACGCAGCTCGTGCGCGCGCTGACCGCCGACCAGGACCGCCGCAAGGTCGCGTACGGCACCGAGGCAGGACTCTTTTCGCGCGCCGGCATTCCGAGCGTCGTGTGCGGGCCGGGCGACATCCAGCAGGCGCACAAGGCCAACGAATTCGTGTCGCTCGATCAGTTGTCCGCGTGCGAGGCGTTCTTGCGCAAGCTGGTTCGCGGGATGTCGGTCGACGCGCAGCCTCGGTGAAACGGCGCGCCCGTCCTGGCAAACGCCATGTCCGCCGGCATTCCGCACCACACGGACCACACGATCGACGGCGAGCCGATTCCGACGCTCGACGACATCGCCGCGCAGCATTTCGCGCTCGCGCCGTGGGTGCTGCGCACGCCGGTTTTCGATCGCCATGATTCAGCACGCTCGACAGCACGCTCGTGAACTTCAAGTTCGAACTGTTGCAGGCGGCCGGCAGCTTCAAGGTGCGCGGCGCGTTCACCCATCTGCTCGCGCTCGATCCGGCGGAGCGCCGCGCCGGCGTCACCTGCGTGTCGGGCGGCAATCATGCGATCGCAGTCGCGTACGCGGCGATGCGCGTGGGCACCAGCGCGAAGGTCGTGCTGTTTCGCACCGCGAGCGAGTCGCGCGTGGCGCTGTGCCGGCGCTATCGCGCGGACATCGTGATGGCAGGCAACAGCCGCGAGGCGTTCGACATCGTTCGACGCATCGAAGCCGAGGAAGGCCGCTATTTCGTGCACCCGTTCAACGGCTATCGCACCGTGCTCGGCACGGCGACGCTCGGCTACGAATGGGCGACCCAGGCGCGCGACCTCGAAGCGGTGATCGTGCCGGTCGGCGGCGGCGGACTCGCGGCCGGCGTCGCGACCGCACTGCGTCTCGCGAATCCGGACGTGCACGTGTTCGGCGTCGAGCCCGAAGGCGCCGACGTGATGAGCCGCAGCTTCGCCGCGAATCACACGGTACAGCTCGGCCGCCAGCATTCGATCGCGGACTCGCTGATGTCCCCGCACACCGAGCAGTACAGCTACGAGCTGTGTCGGCGACACGTCGACCGGATTGTCACCGTGACAGACGACGAACTGCGCCGCGCGATGCGCGTGCTGTTCGACGAACTGAAGCTCGCGGTGGAGCCGGCCTGCGCGGCCGCCACCGCCGCGTTGCTCGGGCCGCTGCGCGATCGGCTGCAGGGCTGGCGCGTCGGCGTGCTGCTGTGCGGCAGCAACACCGATCCGGCGAGCTTCGCATTGCAGATCGCGGGGCCGCACGCGACGGTTCATTGACGCATCGGCGAGGTACAGAAAAGGTCAATTCGCTACCCGACCTGGCGGGCGTTCGTTATGATTGCGCCAATGCGGATTAGCCGCGAGTCAATCTAATGGAGCACTCCCCCATGAGCATGATTCAGGAATTCAAGGAATTCGCCGTCAAGGGCAATGTGATGGATCTCGCGGTCGGCGTGATCATCGGCGGCGCGTTTTCGTCCATCGTGAATTCGGTCGTGAAAGACCTGATCATGCCGGTCATCGGCGTCGTCACCGGCGGCCTCGATTTTTCGAACCTGTTTATCCGGCTCGGCGACATTCCGGCGAACTACAAGGGCAATCCCGGTTCCTACCGCGACCTGCAGACGGCGGGCGTCGCGGTGTTCGGTTACGGCTCGTTCATTACCGCGGTGATCAACTTCGTGATCCTCGCGTTCATCATCTTTCTGATGGTGAAGTTCATCAACCAGTTGCGCCGTCCGGCCGCGCAAGCGCCGGCCGAAGCGCCGCCGACGCCCGAAGACGTGCTGCTGCTGCGCGAAATCCGCGACGAGCTGAAAAGGCAGACGCCGTAAGCCACGCGCGGCTTCCGCTGCAGACACACCGACCCCGCGCCGTTCATTCGCGCGCGGGTTTTTCGTTTTGGCGGGAGGCGGCGAATCGATCGCGATGCGCTATCGCATACGCGCGTCGAAGCGCGCGACCAGTGCCTGCTCGATCATCCGTTCGAGCTGCGCGAAGTCGACTGGTTTCGTCAGATGCGACGTGAAGCCCGCATCGAGGCAGCGGCGCACGTCTTCGTCGGTGCCGAAGCCCGTCAGCGCAATCGCGGGCGCAGCCGAATGCTCGCGAAACGCGTGCACGAAATCGAGCCCGGTGCCGTCGGGCAGCCCGACGTCGCTCACGACCAGATCGAACGGCATCTTCTGCGTGAGCGCGAGCGCGTCGGCCACGCGCCCCGCGACGGCCACGTCGTGACCGAGGCCGCGGATCAGTTGCGCCATTACGTCCGCCGTGTCCTCGTGGTCCTCGATCAGCAGGATCGACAGCGCGCCCGCCTGCTGCGGCAGCGCCGCGTCGGCCGGCGCGGGCGCGTCGCGCAGCGCCTCGGCGGTCGGCAGCCGGATCGAGAACGTCGCGCCGCAATGCGTGCCCGGACTCACCGCGCAGACGGCGCCGCCGTGCGCGTCGGTCAGCGCCTTCGTGACCGCGAGCCCGAGGCCCAGCCCGCCGAACTGCCGCGTCAGGTTGTGACTGCCCTGCTCGAACGCGTTGAACAGCTTGCCGATGTGTTCGGGCGCGATTCCGATGCCGGTATCTTCGACGTCGATGCGCACGTGCATCCGCTCGTCGCGCGTGCGCACGTAGATGTGCCCGCCGTCCGGCGTGAACTTGGCCGCATTGCGCACGAGGTTCCACAGCATCTGCTGCAGCCGCGCACGATCGCCGCGCACGTAGTGCTCGTGCGCGTACAGCTCGACGTGCACGTCCTGCTGCTTCACCTGGATTTCGCTGTGAAAAAGATCGAGCACCGCGTCGATCACCTCGTGCACATCGACGGTTTCGAGCGTCAGGTTCAGCTTGCCGTTCGCGACGCGCGTGAGGTCGAGCAGATCGTCGATCAGCCGCGCTTCCAGTTCAATGTTGCGGCGGATCATCTTCACGCCCGCGCGCGCCAGCTCCGGCAGATCCACCATCTGTTCGAGCAGACGCGTGCCGGCCAGCACCGGCGTGAGCGGCGTACGCAGTTCGTGCGACAGCATCGCGAGAAACCGGTCCTTCGCGCGGTTCGCGTCCTCGGCGATCTGGCGCGCGGCCTGCTCGGATGCGAGGAGGCGTTCGTGCTCGTCGAGCGCCTCGCGCTGAACGTGAATGTCCGTGCAACTGCAAAACCACTTGTTCACGCCGCCAGTTCCGTCGCGCATCGCAACGATTCGCATGTCGAACCAGCGATGCGCGCCGTCGTGACGGCGTATCCGCAGTTCGTGCCGGTAGTCGGTCGCGCCGCTTCCGACCGCCTTCAGCCACGTGCGGCGAACTTCCTCGCGATCGTCCGGATGCACCGCGTCGAGCCATGCGAGCCCGCAGGACTGGCGTTCATCGAGGCCCGTATACGCGAGCCATTGTTTCGATACGAAGTCACAATCGCCACCCGCGTTGCACGTGAGCACGAGATGCGGCAGCGCCTCCGACAGCGTGCGGTAATGTTCCTCGCGATCGCGCAGCAACAGCGCCTCGTCGGACGCGCGCTGCAGGTTCACCTGGGCGAGCACGCGGGCGACCGCCTCCGGCAGATAGTCGAGATAGTCGCCGGACTTCGGCACCACGTCGGACACGCCGGCGCGCAGCGCCTCGATCACGCGCGACTCGTCGGTGAAGCCGGTCACGAGGATCGCCGGCACGCGCACGTTCTGCGCGCGCAGACGGCGGAAGAAGTCGAGCCCGGTCTCCGCGCTGTTCAACTGATAGTCGAGCACGAGCACGTCCGGCGTCTGCCCGGCGAGCTGCAGCGACGCCGCAGCGACGCCGGTGCACGTCTGTACGCGCGCACCGGCCCGCTCCAGCGATTTGCGGGCAAGACGCAGGATACCCTCGTCGTCGTCGACGACGAGCACGTTCGCGTCCGCCAGCATCGTTGCTTCGTCACTCATCGGTGTGTCATGTCGTTGCGTTCATTGCCGCGCGAGCCGGTGGCCCGCCGGCAGCTTGACGACCTGCAGAAAGAAGCCGAGCCGCCGCACGGCCTCGATGAACGCGTCGTACTCGACCGGCTTCGTGATGTACACATTACAGCCGAGCTCGTAGCAGCGTTCGATCTCGCGCGGATCGTCGGTGGTCGTCAGCACGATCACCGGGACCGTCGCGGTCGAGGGCTCGCCTTTCAGCCGCCGCAGCACTTCGAAGCCGTCGACGCGCGGCATGCGCAAATCGAGCAGCACGACGAAATTCGACAACTCGTCGCGCGACGGATAATCCGTCGCGTCATCGTCCTCCGCCGCCGCGGTCACGCCTGCCGTCGCGACCGCACCGAAAAAATAATCCAGTGCCTGCTGGCCGTCCCGGAAACGCAAAAATCCGTTGGAGATGCCCGAGCGCCGCAGGTTCCTTTCGACTAGCGTCGCGTGGCCGTCGTCGTCCTCGATCAGCACGATGCTGACCTGTTCCCCGTCTGTCATCTGGCCTCCATCAGGCGTTGACTTCATGAATACGGCGTGGCCGCGAGTCCGTCATGCGATGCCGGCCGGCGTCACCGCCGGGAGCGCGACGAAAAACGTGGATCCGTCGCCTTCGGCCGATTCGACCCAGATCCGGCCGCCATGCCGCTCGACGATGCGGCGGGCCAGCGCGAGACCGATGCCGTGACCACGCGTGTCGTCGCCGTGCAGACGCTGAAAGGCATGAAAGAGCTTCGGCAGATAGGCCCGCGCGATGCCGACGCCATTGTCGCGCACAAAATAAGTTCTCGTTGGCGTGGCAAAAACCGCTCCGGCCGGCGCGTCGTTGCCCCGGGCGGCGGGCGGCGGCCCGTCGTCGAGCGCGCCGATTTCGACGTGCCCCGGCCGCGCGGAGTCGAGATAATGTAGCGCGTTGTCGATCAGGCACGCGAACGCCTGCTCGAGCGCATGTGCGTCGCCCCACACCGGCGGCAGCGCGCTCACGGCGATCCGCACGTCGCGCGCTTCGTGCGACGCGCGCAGGTTGTCGATCAGCCGCGCGACGAGCGCGGCGACGTCGACCTGCTGCCAGCGATATTCGACGCGCCCGGCGCGCGACACGCGCAACAGCGAGTCGATGATCGCGGCCGCGCGCACGACCGCCTGATGCAGGAACGTGAGCGATTCGCCGACGTCGCCGTCGAGCAGCTTCGCCATGCGCGCGCGCTCGTGCTCGGGCAGACCGGCCGCGTCGATATTCACGCGCAGCTCGTCGCACGACACCTGCAGCTCCTTCGAAAATCCCCGCAGATTCACGAGCGGCGAGCGCAGGTCGTGCGACACGCTGTAGACGAACATTTCGTTATCCTGGGTTTCCTGGCGCAGATGCTCGTTCGCGCTCGCGAGATCGGCCGCCCGCGCTTCCAGCTGCAGTTTCAGCGCGGCCTGCTGCCCGGCCGCGTCGCGCAGACGGTCGTGCGTCTGATGCAGCACCGCGTCGAGCGCGGCGATCTCGTCGTTGCCCGGCAGCGGCGGCGCGAGCGGCAGGCGCTCGCCGAAGCGCCGCGCGTTGTCGCCAAGCTGCGCAAGACGGTTGCCGATGTTGCGCGAGAACACCGCCGCGGCCGCGGCCCAGATCAGCATCGAGCCGATCACCGCGATGCTCAACACGGCCTGCTGGCGATCGCGCGTGCGCTGCCACGACGCGCTCCGCCTTTCGCTCAACTGACGTTCGTCGGCGACGAACTGGTGAAGCTCGCTGCGCACGACGACGAGTTGCGGCGGCAGCGCGTCGCCGTCGGCGAGCGCGGCCTCGTCGCCACGGCCGGCGCGCAGTGCGTCGGCGAGATCGGCAACGCGCGTGCGCCATGCGTCGGCCGCTTCGCGCATCCGGTCGACACGTGCGCGCTGTATCGGGTTGTCCGCGACCGCGCGCGCGAGCTGCGCGCTGCGATCGGCAAACTCGATCCACACCGCATGCCGGTCGATGAACGACGAGTCGCCAAGCGCAAGGCCGGTACGTACGCGCGCGGCTTCGCGCATCAGCGGATCGGCGAGGCTCGACGCCTGCCACAGGATCTGCTGGCTCGCGTCCGCGTTGCGCGCGGCCCGGGCCGCTTCCTGCTGAGTGCCGAAAACCGCGCCGAGCAACGCCAGTTCGATTGCGCCCGGCACGGCGATCAGCAACAGACCCTTTGCGAGCAGTTTCATGACGGATTGAATGCGAAGCGGGTCGGCGAAGAAGCCGGTCCACCCGAAGCGGGCTGATGAAGCTGGCCGATGGCGCCCACTGAGACAACCAGGCATCGCCCTAACCGGAACCATTATCGGCAAGAAATTTCAGGATGACAACGAAAGTGCGGTTGCACACAGGCTTACAGGAAAACCCGGTTTTTTACGCACTCCCGACACACTGCACGTTCACACAGGTCTATTATTGAGACCGGAGACAGAAGAGCGCCGGGATACTCACTGACGCGCAACTCACCGGTCGGGCATAGGGCGTGCGGGAAGCGGCGACGAACATCCGTGCAGGATGGATCGTTCGTGAATCCCGCGGGTCCGTATGCTATAAAGGATCGACGTGCGGCGCGCGAAGCCGGGAGTGGTCGCATGGGAACGCTGCGTTTTTTGCAATCCTTTTTCAGGCGAGTTTTTATGTCCTTCCCGAAAAAGCGTAAGCGCGTGAAGCCGGACGGCGACGAATCGTTTCTCGCCGTGCTGAACCACTTCAAACCGTTCGGTCAACTGGATACCAAGATCGCGCGTGCACGCGCCCAGGACGAACCGGTCCTGTACGCGCACGTGCTGCCCGGGCTCGATGTCCTGCTGTGCAGCGTGCGCGGCGCCCAGCCGCCGTATCCGGCCACGTCGGAATTGAGGCGGCGCTGCATCGAATCCATTGCGCACGCACTGGAGCAGCCGCTCGAAGGCCTCGAGAACGGCGGCTACTGGTATGAAGCAGACGGGTTCGGGTTCCTCGTGTTCGCGAGCCGTGCGCGCACGCGCATCCTCGCGGAGTTCGGCGCGACGCGGCCCGGCATTGTCACGACACAGCGCGCGCCGCGGCGTCAACGCACGGCCGGCGACACCGTTCCGCGTTCGCTGCGCTAACGTCCCCTTGCGCTTTTCCCCGTTTTTTCCGCGTTAATCGTTTCCAGCGGCCGCGGGGCGGGCTTTCTGCCCGTCGCCGCGGCCCGCCGTGCGCGCGCGTCAGCTTCCCTTGTACAGGTTCGACGGATTCGCAAGCCTCGGCGCACTGCCCGCGTTGCCGCTGTTCGCGCCGTTGCTGCCCGGCTGCGCGGGACGCGCCGCATGGCCGCCCGCGCTCGCGGCCGGCTTCGATGTCGCCGGCAGGTCCGGCGCCGGCGCGCGTTCCTTCTGCCCCGGCGGCGGCGCGCTCGTCGCCTTGCGCATCTGCGCGAGCAGCGACGCGCACGGCAGCGGCTGGTTGTTGCTGGGCGCGATCAGCGGGATCAGCGCGGCGAGCGGATTCAGCAGCCCGAGCCCGACCATCGCGCCGCCGCGCAGCGCGAGCGCCGTCGCATCGACGCCGACGTGCGGATCCTTGAACGTCCCCTTCACATACAGCGGCGAGCGCAGCGAAAACACGCGAAAGCCCTTCGTATGCGGGTGGATCTTCAGGTCCATTGCCTCGTCGCGCATGTTCACCTGGCCGTCGATGTCGATGACCGCATCGTCGGTGTCGAGCGCGAACAGTTGGGAGTCGAGCACGCCGTTGGTGTCGACGAAATGCGCGGCCGCGCAGTTGATGTTCACGTCGCGATTGCCGAACAGCTTTTCGTAGACGACGTTCGCGACATTCAGCCCGGCCGCCTCCATCAGCAGGCGGCTGACCGTGCCCTGCGTGACCAGCATCTTCAGCTCGCCGTTCGAGCTCGCCGCGAGCGCGGCGGGCGAGTTGCCGGTCGCCGACAGCGATGCATCGCCGTTCACCTCGCCGAGCGCCGACTGCATCGACTTGACGTTCGGGAACAACTGCTTGAGCTTCAGATGGCGCGCTTCTGCCGTGCCGCTGCCCTTCAGCGGCACGCCGCTGCCGTCGAGTTTCAGGTTCGTCGCGAGCGTGCCGCCCGCCACGCCGAAGCGCAACGGCTCGAGCGTCAGCACGCCGTCCGTCATCACGACGTGCGTATAGAGGTCGGAGATCGGCAGGCTGCCCTGGCGGACGATGCGGCGGCCGGTGAACTTCACGTCCGCGTCGATCGCCTTCCAGCGGTCGGTGCGGAACTGTTCGACCGGCAGCGCGCGGCTGGCCGGCTGATCCGGCGCGGCGCCGCGCGACTTCTTGCTCGCGTTGCTGTCCGCGCCGATGATCGGCGCCAGATCCGAGAACTGCAGCAGGTTCGACACCAGATCGCCCGACAGCAGCGGCCGCGGATCGCGCTGCGCGTAGACGAGCGTGCCGTTCAGGTCGCTGCCGCCGACGCGGCCCGTGAAATTCTCGTAGCGGAACACGCTTCGATGCGGATGAAACTGGCCGATCAGATGGCCTTCCGTCGCGTACGGCGGCGTTTCCGGCAGCGTGACGCCGGTCAGCCCGTACAGATGCGCCATGCTGCGCCCATCCAGCCACAGCCGCAGATCGACGGCGGCGAGGTGCGCGGGGTCGGTCAGCGTGCCGACGAGCGCGATGTGCATGTCCGCGACGCGCACGTCCGCCTGGATCGGGAACGGCCGGTTCGAGTCCTGCAGCGCGAGCACGCCGCCGACCTTGCCCGTGCCGGAAACCGGCGTCTTGTTGTACGTGCCCGTCAGGGTCCAGCCGATCGCGTACAGCGGCTCGGCGCGTGACGGCGCCGCTGCGCCGCTCGCGGGCGCGGTTGCGCCGGCTGCGGCGGTGGTGTTCGCCGACGTGCTGGCCGGTGTGGTCGCCGATGGGCTAGCCGGTGCACTCGCGTTCGCGCCCGCGGGGCTCAGTGTCGACGCGCCCGCCGCGCCCGACGCTTGCACCATGCCCGACGCAGGCGATGCACCGGATGCACCCGGCACGCCCCCAGCCCCACTCGCCCCGCTCGCCGCCTGCGCGGCCGCGCCCGCTTCGCTCGCCGCCTCGGCCGCCTCGGCCTTCTTCTCCTGCTGCGCGAGCCGGTTCGCGCCCGAGCGCCCGATCAGCTGCGCCGAGTCGCTGCGCGACGCGCTCTCCTGCTGCTTCAACGCGTCGCCGATCGGAATCGGCTGGCCGAGCGTATCGACCGCGATCTGCACAGCGGTCTTCGACTGCTGGTCGTCGACCGCGACATAGCCCCTGGCGAACGCGATGTCGTGCAGATCGAGCTTCCACGTCGACGGCCCGGTCGACGACGGCAGCTTGAACGTCCAGTTATTGCGCCCGTCCGTGAGCCGTTCGGCGTCGATCGACGGATTCACCAGATTGATCGCCGGAATCACGATGTCGTGCGCGATGAGCGGCAGCACTTCCACTTCGAAGTCGATCTCGTCGAGCGTCGCGAAATGGGGTTGCTTCGTCCAGTCGGGATTCGCGATCGTGATGCGCGTCGCCGAAAAACGCGGCCACGGCACCCACCCGCGCCACCCGGTCTCGCCGACCGGATGCCGCCAGCCGACTTTCAGATCGCCTTCGATCGCAAACGGCCGGCCGATCGCTTCGCTCACCTTCTCGTTGACGGTCGGCTTCATGCGGTTCCAGTCGAACGTCAGCACGAACACCACGACGCCGATGACAAGAACGACGACAACCAGCACGAGCCATGCGAACATCTTGCCGAGCGTGCGGCCGATGCCGCGTGCCTTCGGTTGCGTGGACGTCATGCGCACTCCATTGTTTTTTCTCCTTCCGTTACCGCAGCGAGCACCTGTCATGCCCGACGCCACGCGATGATGCCGTATTGGGGCATCATTCGTGCTTCGCTTTTCGCTGTTTTTCACTTCTTGTCACCGCTTTTTATCCTTGTCACAACTCACGCAAGCACTCGCCACCGCTCCGTTTCCGATGACCGATTCCCGCGCCGCCGCGCCCCCCGACACCGCGCCGCTGATTGCCGCGCAGCGCATCGTGCGCCGCGATGCGGCGCGCAACCAAACCTTGCTCGAACCGACCGACCTGACGCTCGACGCCGGAGAGCGCGTGGCGCTGACCGGTCCGTCCGGCTCCGGCAAGAGCGTGCTGCTGCGCGCGCTCGCGCTGCTCGATCCGCTCGACGGCGGCCGCGTGCAATGGCGCGGACGGTCCGTCACGCGCTCGCGCATTCCGACGTTTCGCCGGCACGTCGCGTATCTGCGGCAGCGGGCGGCGCTGCTCGACGGCAGCGTCGAGGACAATCTGCGCTATCCGTATTCGCTCGCCGTCTATCGCGACGTGTCGTTCGACGCGGACCGCGTCCGCGCGCTGTTCGAACGCGCGGGTCGCGGCGCCGACTTCCTCGAACGCGATGCGTCCGAGTTGTCCGGCGGCGAAGCACAGATCGTCGCGCTCGTGCGCGTGCTTCAGCTCGATCCGGACGTATTGCTGCTCGACGAGCCGACCGCATCGCTCGACCCCGGCACCGCGCGCGCGATCGAGGCGCTCGTCGCGGGCTGGTTCGAGCGCGGAGCCGACGCGCGGGCGACGATCTGGGTGTCGCACGATCCGGCGCAGGCCGCGCGTGTCGGCACGCGGCAACTGGTGATGCGCGCGGGCGTGCTGTCTGCGGCGCCGCCCGACGGCGAGACCACAAAGTCAGCGGAGACTGTCCAATGAACACCGGACTGCAGAATCTGAGCCTCGTCGACGTCGCGATCGCGGCGTTGCTCGTGTTCGTGAACGGCGCGATCTCGGTGCTGCTGAAGCTCGATCTCGAACGCAAGCTCGCGTGGGCCGCGCTGCGCACTGTCGTGCAACTGCTCGCGATCGGCTACGTGCTGGGATGGGTGTTCGCGTACGACCGCTGGTATGCGGTGCTGCCGCTGATGGTGCTGATGACGCTGATCGCCGGGGTCGCGGGATCGCAGCGCGGCGCGCGCACGTATGCCGGGCAACGCGCCGACAGCATCGTGTCGATCTGGGTCAGCGCGTGGCTCGTGGCGGCGGTCGGGCTCTTCGTCGTGATCCGCATCCGGCCGTGGTACACGCCGCAGTATGCGATTCCGATCCTCGGGATGATTCTCGGCAACACGCTGACCGGCGTATCGCTCGGCATCGAGCGGATGACGAGCGAGCTGACCGCGCGCCGCGACCGCGTCGAGACGGCGCTCGCACTCGGCGCGACGCGCTGGGAGGCCGCGCAGGGCCCCGCGCGCGAAGCGGTGCGCGCCGGCATGATCCCGACGCTGAACCAGATGGCGGTCGTCGGCGTCGTCAGTCTGCCCGGGATGATGACGGGCCAGGTGCTTGCAGGCCAGTCGCCGCTGCAGGCCGTCCGCTACCAGATCGTGATCATGTTCCTGATCGCCGCGTCGTCAGCGCTCGGCACGGTCGGCGCCGTGCTGCTTGCGTACCGGCATCTGTTTTCGGCCGAACATCGGTTTCTCGTGTCGCGGCTCGTCGATCGCACCGCGCGCGCGAAACGGCGAGCCGCCGGATGAGCGGCGAGCGCCTCGTGGCGGGACGCGGAAAGCAGTGGAAAGCGGCGGAAAGCAGCGGAAGGCGCCCCACGCGGACCGCATCGCACGCGTCGCGTCTTAACGCACCGCCGAAATCGTGATCTGCGTGCCGTCCGCGAGCTTCACCGTTTTCGCGGCACCGCTCGTCGGCATCGAGAAGCGGACCACCTCCGCATGCTGGACCACAGCCGGGCACGTCAGCGACTTGCCGCCGCTCGTCACCGTCTGCGTGCCGCGCGGCGCCTGCGCCCTGAAGCTCAACTGCACGTTCGCGGTGCCGTTCGACGCGACGATCGGCGCGAGCCGCACCTGCGTCTGCCGGACCATCGCGCCGTTCGCGTCGAGCGGCAGCGACGCCATGTCGGGACAGCCCTCCGGTGTCGGCACGGCGCCGCCGGGTGGCGTCGTGCGCCACGTGAAGTCGTCGGTTTCGCCGGAGCGCAGCGTGCGCGTCTGCTGCGCATCGCCGAACTGCTTCGACATGACCTTGACCGTGTAGCGGATCGGCCCGTCGGTCGCGGTCTTCGACGTGACCGTGATCGGCGGCGCTGCGTGAGCGCACAACACGAACGCCGATGCGAATGCGAGCGCAGCACCGCGAAACGCCGCTGAACGGCGGGGAACGCAGAACATACGTCATCTCCTGGCTTGAGTCGGCCGCGCGTCTTGCAACAGCGGCACACCGCGCGTCCTGTGGGCGTAACGTCTGTCGTCAAGTCTAGCAAGCGACGCGCCGCGATGCGGGCGAGCGCGGCCAGGTATAACGCCAGGTGTTACCCGGCTTGCGCCGCGACGGGATCTGGCCGTTAGTGCGCGCACGGGCGTGGCATCCGATCGACTGTCGGTCTGCCCGTTCATGCAAGCTGCGGCGAACGACGATCGCGCGCCACCCGGCGTGCCGGCCGCCCGCGCGGCGCACGGTACAATAGCCGGATTTTCCGCGCGATCCGCGGCCACGCGGCTGCTGCAGGCCGCTTCGATGCGGCCGGTTTTCGTGGCCCAACCCGACTGCCGCATGCTGTCCCCTGTCCTTCTCGTTCGTCATGAATCTCGTCATCCAGAGTCCCGAGCCGCTTAGCGCCGATCACCACAAGCCGCTCGCCGCGCTCGCACGCGGCGGCCGCGTCGAGCCGCTCGACGCGCATGCGATCCGCATCGAGGATGCGTCGCTCGCGCAGCGCGCCGACATCGACGTCTATTGCAGCACGCACCAGCTCGACTACGCGTTCGTCGAGCCGGGCCGCACGCTCGCGCAATTCGGCCTCGTCGCGATGGACATGGACTCGACGCTGATCACGATCGAATGCATCGACGAGATCGCCGATTTCTGCGGGCTGAAGAAGGAAGTCGCGGCGATCACCGAGGCGGCGATGCTCGGCGAGATCAAGGACTTCAACGAGAGCCTCACGCGTCGCGTCGCGCTGCTCGAAGGGCTCGACGCGAGTGCGCTGGAACGGGTCTACGAAGAACGGCTGCAACTGTCGCCGGGCGCGACGCAGATGCTCGCCGGCGCGAAGGCGGCCGGGTTGAAGACGCTGCTGGTGTCGGGCGGCTTCACGTTCTTCACGGAGCGGCTGAAGGCTCAGCTCGGCCTCGACTTCACGCGCGCGAACACGCTGGAGATCGTCGACGGCAAGCTGACCGGCCGCGTGACCGGCGAGATCGTGAACGCCGATGTGAAGGCGCGCACGCTCGTCGAGACCTGCGCGCAACTCGGCATCGATCCGCGCCGCGCGATCGCAATGGGCGACGGGTCCAACGACCTGAAGATGATGGCGCAGGCGGGGCTGTCGGTCGCGTTCCGCGCGAAGCCGGTCGTGCGCGAGGCGGCGAGCGTCGCGTTCAACTACGTCGGCCTCGACGGGCTGCTGCGCCTCTTTTGATCTGAAAAACGCGCGCGAGTGCGAACACCGCTCGCGCGCGTTCGACGTTGCCGGCTCTCTACCTCAGCACGGCCAGCGCGCGGTCGACGTCGGCGCGCAGGTCTTCCGCATCTTCGAGTCCGACGTAGAAGCGCACCAGCGTCCCGTGATGCGGCCAGCGCGCGGCCGTGCGCATCGAGCCGACGTTGTACGGCATCGCGAGGCTGTGCGCGCCGCCCCAGCTCCAGCCGAGAGCGAACAGCTCCAGCGATTCGCAGAACGCATCGATCTGCGCCGGCGTGTAGCGCGCATCGAACACCACCGAAAACAACCCGCCCGCGCCAGTGAAGTCGCGCTCGAAGAATTCGTGCCCCGGACAGTCCTCGAACGCCGGATGCAGCACCGCCGCGATCTCCGGCCGTCCCTTCAGCCACTGCGCGAGCGCGAGTGCATTGCGGTCGTGTGTATCGAAGCGCGCCTTCATGCTCGGCAGCCCGCGCAGCACGAGCGAGCAATCGTCCGACGACACGCCGATCCCCATGTGCATGCGCGCGAGCTTCAGCTTCAGATACAGCTCGCGGTCGACGGTGATCGTCGCGCCCATCAGCACGTCGCTGCCGCCCGACTGGTACTTCGTCAGCGCCTGCACCGAGATGTCGACGCCGTGTTCGAACGGCCGGAACGCGATGCCGGCGGACCACGTGTTGTCGATCGCCGTCACGACGTTGCGCGCGCGCGCCGCCGCCGTGATCGCGGGCACGTCCGGCACCTCCATCGTCACCGAGCCCGGCGCTTCGAGCCAGATGAGCCGCGTCTCGGGCCGGATCAGCTCCGCGATGCCCGCGCCGATCATCGGATCGTAGTAGCGCACGCTGACGCCGAAGTCGCGCGCGAGCCACTCGCCGTGCTCGCGGTTCGGCGAATACACGTTGTCGGGAATCAGCACGTCGTCGCCCGACTTCACGAGGCCGAAATACACGTTCGAGATCGCCGACAGGCCGGACGGCTGCAGCAGCGCGTGCTCGCCGCCTTCGATCGTCGCGAGACGCTGCTGCAGCATCGTCGACGTCGGCGTCGCGTGCAGGCCGTAGCGCCATTGCGCGTCGTTGCGCCAGTCGAGCGCGCGTACCGACGCGAGATCGGGAAACACGACCGTCGACGCGCGCGTGACCGGCGCAGCGAACGATTCGAAGCCGGGCGTGATGTCGTCTTGCGGATGCACGATGCGCGTCTGCAACGCGCGGCTGGAGTCGGATTTCTTCATGTCGGACTTTCGGTGGGATGGGCGCTAACGCATGACGGGGGCGGCGTACGCCGCATCCGGAAGATTAACCGAGGATCGCGCCGGGTGTGCGCGTGCGCAGGGAGAGTCGGCGGCGACCGTCGGCTCGCCCTGCGCGCGCCGGTCGTGCGACTGTGACTGAGACTGCCCGGCGCGGATCGAACGCCGGGCGCGGTGACGCGTCAGTCGCCGGTCGTCAGATTGCTGACGCCGCCGACCGCCTGAGCGCCTCTGGCCGGCGCGGCGGGCGGCTGTTGCGCGGCAGGCGGCGCTGCCGGCTGCGGCTGGCTCTGCGCGCCCGGCGCCGCGCGCTGCCCGGCCGCCGTCGGCTTCAGGTCGAACGGCTGCGGATGCGAGTCGTCGACGTTCATCCGGTCGCCCGTCAACGAGCCGTCGTCCGCGAACGTGCCGACCCAGTTGCCGACGATGTGCGTGCCGTCGTTCGATTCCTCGATTTCGAGCGTGCTGCCGTCACGGTCGCCGGCGACGAGGATCACCTCGCCGGTGTCCGCGTACTGATACTCGCCGTGCACGCCTTCGGTGTCGTCGCCGGACTTCGCGCCGAGCCGCAGCACGATCTGCCGGTTGCCGAGCGTGCCGACGTAGCGCGGGAACTGCGCAAACGCGGGGTTCGGCTTCAGCGGCAGTTGCGCCGGCGCCGGCGCGGCCAGTTCCTTCACCGGATCGCCGTGCGGTTGCGCGCTCGCGAAAACCGGCGCGGCGCTCGCCGCCACCACGAGCACGCGAGCCCACCGACGCGCGAGCGAGCGGGCATTGCGTTGTATCGACATCGTCACTTCCATCCTTCGTGTTCCTTCCTGAATGCCGTGCCGCCACGCGCACGGGCGGCGCGGCACACGGTCAAATCCGCTCGAAAATCGCGGCGATCCCCTGCCCGCCGCCGATGCACATCGTCACGAGCGCGTAGCGACCGCCCACGCGCTGCAGTTCGTACAGCGCCTTCACGGTGATCAGCGCGCCCGTCGCGCCGATCGGATGGCCGAGCGAAATGCCCGAGCCGTTCGGATTCACCTTCGCCGGATCGAGGCCCAGCTCCTGCGTGACCGCGCACGCCTGCGCCGCGAACGCCTCGTTCGCTTCGATGACGTCGAGGTCCGCGACCGTGAGCCCCGCGCGTTCGAGCGCACGGCGCGTCGCCGGCACCGGGCCGATGCCCATATACGCCGGATCGACGCCCGCGTGCGCATACGACACGAGGCGCGCGAGCGGTGTCACGCCGCGCTTGCTGGCCGCATCCGCGCTCATCAGCAACACGGCGGCGGCCGCGTCGTTGAGGCCGGACGCGTTGCCGGCCGTCACCGTGCCGTCCTCCTTCGCGAACACCGGACGCAGCTTCGAGAAGTCCGCCGCCGACGCGTCGGTGCGCACGTGCTCGTCGGTGTCGAACGTCACGTCGCCCTTCTTCGAGCGCATGACGATCGGCAGGATCTGCTTTGCGAAGCGCCCGTCGGCGATCGCACGCGCCGCGCGGCGGTGCGATTCGAGCGCGAGCGCGTCCTGCGCGTCGCGCGAGATGCCGTACTTCTTCGCGACGTTCTCTGCCGTCACGCCCATGTGGATCGTCTGGAACGGGTCGTGCAGCGCGCCGAGCATCATGTCGATCAGCGGCGCGTCGCCCATGCGCTGGCCGAAGCGCGCGGACGGCATCACGTACGGCGCGCGGCTCATGCTTTCCGCGCCGCCGCCGATTGCGATGTCCGCGTCGCCGAGCAGAATGCTCTGCGCCGCCGACACGATCGCCTGCAGCCCGGACCCGCACAGCCGGTTGACCGTCAGCGCCGGCGCGTGCTGCGCCACGCCGCCGTTCAGCGCCGCGACGCGCGCGAGATACATGTCCTTCGGCTCCGTCTGGATCACGTTGCCGAATACGACGTGACCGACGTCGTCGCCGCCGACGTCCGCGCGCGACAGCACTTCGCGCACCACGCGCGCGCCGAGATCCGTCGGAGAAAAGTCCTTCAGGCTGCCGCCGAAATCGCCGATCGCCGTGCGTACGCCGGCCGCCACCACCACTTCGCGTTCCATGTGCTCCTCCTCCGGTTCCTGATGAATGTCGTTTTAATAGGTGCGCGCGGCCGGGCGCGCCGCGTCGGGATCCGACACCCGCGTCAGACTTCGCCCCACAGGTCGTGGCCGTCCGCGCCGGTGATCTTCACCGACACGAAGTCGCCGACCTTGTAGCGCTTCGACGCCTTCGTCGACGGCGCCACGTAGACGACGCCGTCGATTTCCGGCGCGTCCGCCGCGGTGCGGCCGATGCCGCCGTCGGCGTTGATCTCGTCGACGAGCACCTTCAGCGTCTTGCCGACCTTGCGCTGGATGCGCTTCGCGGACACCTGCTCGGCCACTTCCATGAAGCGCGCGCGACGCTCCTCGCGCACGTCGTCCGGCAGCGCGCCGTCGAGTTCGTTCGCGCTCGCGCCTTCGACCGGCGAATACGCAAAGCAGCCGACGCGATCGAGTTCCGCCTCGCGGATGAAGTCGAGCAGCGTCTCGAACTGTTCTTCCGTTTCGCCCGGAAAGCCCGCGATGAACGTGCTGCGGATCGTCAGGTCCGGGCACGCGGCGCGCCACGCCTGCACGCGCTCCAGCACCTTTTCGGCGTTCGCCGGGCGCTTCATGCGCTTCAGCACTTCCGGATGCGCGTGCTGGAACGGCACGTCGAGATACGGCAGCACGTGGCCCTTGAGCGGGCCTTCGGCCATCATCGGGATGATCTCGTCGACGTGCGGATACGGGTACACGTAGTGCAGACGCACCCACGCGCCGTACTGCGCGGCGAGTTCGCCGAGCGCGCCGACGAGTTCGGTCATCCGCGTCTTCAGCGGGCGGCCGTTCCAGAAGCCGGTGCGATATTTGACGTCGACGCCGTATGCGCTCGTGTCCTGCGAAATCACGAGCAGTTCCTTCACGCCGGAGCGGAACAGGTTTTCCGCTTCGAGCATCACTTCAGCGACCGGCCGCGACACGAGATCGCCGCGCATCGACGGGATGATGCAGAACGTGCAGCGATGGTTGCAGCCTTCGGAGATCTTCAGGTACGCGTAGTGACGCGGCGTGAGCTTCACGCCCGCGGGCGGCACGAGATCGACGAACGGGTCGTGCGGCTTCGGCAGATGGCTGTGCACCGCCTGCATCACCTCGCCGACCGCGTGCGGGCCGGTGACCGCGAGCACCTTCGGATGCACTTCCTCGATGAGTCCGGTGCCGCTCGCGCTTTTCTTCGCGCCGAGACAGCCGGTGACGATCACCTTGCCGTTTTCGCTCAGTGCTTCGCCGATCGCGTCGAGGCTTTCCTGCACCGCTTCGTCGATGAAGCCGCAAGTGTTCACGACGACGAGGTCCGCACCGTCATAGGTGCCGGAGATGTCATAGCCTTCGGCGCGCAGTTGCGTGATGATCTGCTCGGAGTCGACGAGTGCCTTCGGGCAGCCGAGGCTGACCATGCCGACCTTGGGCGGCTGAGCTTGCTTGCGGTCTTGCTTTTCAGCGGAATTCAAAGGGTTTTCCACGGGGAACGATCCAGGGTGACGCGTGCGGGAGCCCAAGGGCCAGATGCCCTGGGCGAATCCGATATTTTACCTGTCTTGCCCGTGTGCGGACCTGGTCGACCGCGCGTTGGCCCTGCGTCGGTCGCGCGACCGCCTCGCGGGAGCCGGCAGCCGGCGACTGTCGCCGGCCCGCCGATCGCGATTTACTTCTTTTCCTCGGGTTCGTCGCCCGAACCGGACGGTGCACCGGTCGACGGCGTCACCGGCGACGCAGGCTTGAACGGAAAGCTGCTGAACATCGACTTCGCCTGGTTCTGCATCTGTTCCTGCATCTGCACGAACATGTTCTTGGACTGCTCGATGTAGCTCGTCATCATCCCTTGCATCATCGGCGCCTGCATGTTCATGAACTGCGACCAGATCTCCGGATTCATCGCGTTGCCTTCGTAAAGGCTCTTCGACTGGTCCGCGAGCTTGTTCTGGATGTCGATGAACGCCTGGATGTTCTTCTCCAGGTAGGCGCCCATCATGCCCTGCATCGCATGCCCGTAGAAGCGGATGATCTGCGAGAGCATCGACGACGAGAACATCGGCAGGCCGCCGCTCTCCTCTTCGAGGATGATCTGCAGCAGGATGCTGCGCGTCAGGTCCTCGTTGGTCTTCGCGTCGATCACCTTGAATTCTTCCTGATCGAGCACGAGCTGCTTCACATCCGTGAGCGTGATGTAGGTGCTCGTCTCCGTGTCGTAAAGCCGACGGTTCGGATACTTTTTGATCAGTCGTTCGGCGGTCTTCTTTGTAGTCGTCATGTGTCGCCCTTGTTCGCCCGCGCGACAGCGCGCGCGCAGCGTAGCTCTTCAGCCGTGTCCGTCCCGGTGCCTTGACGGACGCCTTGCCGTTACCGATCCGTGCGGCAGACGCGTCGTGGACCTCGTGCCCGCCGTGTCCGAAAAATCGTGACCCGGGCGGGCGGGAGGCGCGCCTCTGCTTCGCGCGGATCACCCCATGTGCAACCCGCCGTTCAGCGAGAAGTCCGCACCGGTCGCGAAGCCGGACTCCTCCGACGCGAGCCACGCCACGATCGATGCAATTTCCTCCGGCGCACCGAGTCGGCGCACCGGAATCGTCGCGACGATCTTCTCCAGCACATCCGGCCGGATCGCCTTCACCATGTCCGTGCCGATGTAACCCGGAGACACCGTGTTCACCGTCACGCCCTTGGTCGCCACTTCCTGCGCGAGCGCCATCGTGAAGCCGTGAATGCCGGCCTTCGCGGTCGAGTAGTTGGTCTGGCCGAACTGCCCCTTCTGACCGTTGACCGACGAGATGTTGATGATACGCCCCCAGCCGCGCTCGACCATTCCGTCGATCACCTGCTTCGTCACGTTGAAGAGGCTCGTCAGGTTCGTGTCGATCACCGCGGTCCAGTCTTCGTGGGTCATCTTGCGGAACACGACGTCGCGCGTGATGCCGGCGTTGTTCACGAGCACGTCGACCTCGCCGAGTTCCGCCTTCACCTTTTCGAACGCGAGACGCGTCGATTCCCAGTCGCCGACGTTGCCCTCGGACGCGATGAAATCGAAGCCGAGCGCCTTCTGGCTTTCCAGCCACTTCACGCGACGCGGCGAATTCGGACCGCACCCGGCCACCACCTTGAAGCCGTTCTGGCTCAGGCGCTGACAAATGCTCGTCCCGATGCCACCCATGCCGCCCGTCACATACGCTATACGTTGTGCCATAAATCACGCTCCATTATCGTTATGCGAGGCGCCTTGCGGCACCCCGGCTTCGCCTTTCGCAACCTGTTCCTGCCTGTCCTGCCGTGCGCATCGCGTCAGTGACGAGTCGGCCGCCGCCACCGGCAGCGGCTTCGCGCGCCGCGCGGGCGGCGCGCCGTCTTGCATCACGGACGCTCGACCGCGAGCGCCACGCCCATCCCGCCGCCGATGCACAGCGAGGCGAGCCCGCGCTTCGCGTCGCGGCGCTGCATTTCGTGCAGCAGCGTGACGAGAATCCGGCAACCCGACGCGCCGATCGGATGGCCGATCGCA
>DATJJN010000102.1:0-5563 GCA_035492135.1 Paraburkholderia sp.
AGCCGGATACCACTCATACCGATCGGCTCGCGCACATCTTCCTGGCCGTCGATGATGAATTCCTGCGTCAGGATGTGCAGCACCTGCTGATCGGTCGGGATGTTGATCGCCTTCGCCGTTTCGATCACGCGCGCGACATCCGCCTGCGTCACTTCCTTTTCCTTGATCGCGACCATCCCGCTCGAATTGAAGCTGCGGATATGGCTGCCTGCAATGCCGGTGAACACGTTGGTGATCTTGCAGTCGGCCATCAGCTCCGCTTCCTCGAGCGCCCGCTGAATAGACTGCACTGTCGCTTCGATGTTCACCACCACGCCTTTCTTGAGCCCCTTCGACTCGCTCTGGCCGAGGCCGATCACCTCGTAATGGCCTTCCCCTTTCAGCTCGGCGACGATAGCCACGACTTTCGCCGTGCCGATATCGAGGGCAACCAGCAGATCTTTATAGTCTTTACTCATAGCGTGCTCATTGCGAGTGATGTCCTGTTACTTCTTGCCCTTGTCGGGTTCCGTAATGAAGCGCATGCCAGCTGCACGAATCGCAAAACCGTTCGGATAACGCAAGTCCGCATATTCGATGTCCTTCCCCCAGCGCTGCGTGACCGCCGACCACGCCGCGGTGAGGCGTCGGCTGCGGTCCATCAGCGTGTCCTGATTGCGCTCGCGGCCGAACTCCACCTGCATGCCGTTCGACAGCTTCACGGTCCACGCGTAGCGCGGCGACAGCGTCACTTCATCCGGCGTTGCGCCGATCGGCGCAAACCACTTCTGAAAATCGTGATACCGCGCGACCACTTCTTTCGCCGACCCATCCGGACCGTCGAACGCGGGCAGGTCGTCGTCCAGCTCGCCCTGGTTCGCGGTGAACAGCTCGCCGTCGACGCTCACCAGCTGATCGCCGCCCCACGTGCCGAGCGGCTGATACTCCTGCAGCGTCACCGCGAGCGCGTTGGGCCACACGCGCCGCACGCTCGCATGGCGCACCCACGGCATCTGCTCGAACGCCTGGCGCGCCGCGTCCAGGTCGACGGTGAAGAAGTTGCCCCGCAGGCGGCCGACCACCGTCGCGCGCACGGTCGGCGAGTTGATGTGTTCGGTGTCGCCCTCGATGCGAATCTCCCGCAGCGTGAAGCCCGGACGCTGCACGAGCCAGTACGCACCGGCCAGCAGCAGCGCAAGCGCGAGCAGCGCATGCAGTGCGCTGGCGGCAAGGTTGAGCTGGCGTACGTTGTTCCACATGTCCGGTCGTTGCGTCAAAAGATTCCGCTGTCCATCACCCGTTGGCCGCTTGCGGATCGTCCGCGAGCGTCAGCGACAACACCTTCACCACCAGATCCCGGTAGCTGATGCCGACTGCGCGCGCCGCCTTCGGCGGCAGCGAGTGATCGGTCATCCCGGGCGCGGTGTTCACTTCGAGAAAATACGGCTTGCCGTCCCCGTCGAGCATGAAGTCCGCGCGGCCCCAGTCGGTGCAGCCGAGCACGTCGAACGCGCGGCGCGCGAGCTTCTTCAGTTGTGCTTCCACTTCCGGCGCGACGCCGCACGGAATCAGGTACTGCGTCGTGTCGAGGATGTACTTCGCGTCGTAGTCGTAGAACTCGCCGGCCGGCACGATCCGGATGACCGGCAGATCGAGATCGCCCGCGATACACGCGGTGTACTCGCCGCCGCCCTCGATGCTCTTTTCCACCAGCACGATCGAATCGAACTGCGCGGCCTTCGCGAGCGCCGCCGGCAATTCGGCCGCCGTCTTCACCTTGATCACCGCGACGCTCGAACCCTCGCTCGCCGGCTTCACGAAGAGCGGCAAGCCGAGCTTCGCGACGACGTCCGTGGCGCGGGCGGCGTAGTCGTCGCCGCGCAAGACGGTGTCGAACGGCGGCGTCGGAATGCCGAGCTGCTGCCAGATCAGCTTCGTGCGGAACTTGTCGAGCCCGAGCGCGGAGCCGAGCACGCCGCTGCCGGTGTAACGAATGCCGTAAAAGTCGAGCGCGCCCTGGATCTGCCCGTTCTCGCCATAACCGCCGTGCAGTGCGTTGAACGCGCGCACGAAACCCTCGTCCTTCAACGCGGACAGCGGCCGCTCGGCCGGATCGAACGCGTGCGCGTCGATGCCCGCTTCGCGCAGGCCCTGCACCACGAGCCGTCCGGAATTGAGCGACACCTCGCGCTCGGCGGACACGCCGCCAAGCAACACCGCCACCTTGCCGAACCGTTTCGGATCGATACTGCTCATCTCACACCTTCTGTTCCTGTGCGATCCGCCCCGGCACGCCGCCGATCGAACCTGCGCCCATCGTGATTACGACATCGCCCGCGCGCACCACCGCCGCGAGCGCCTCCGGCATCTGATCGACCGTGTCGACGAACACCGGCTCGACCTTGCCGGCCACGCGAATCGCGCGTGCGAGCGCACGGCCGTCCGCCGCGACGATCGGCGCTTCGCCCGCCGCGTAAACGTCGGTGAGCACCAATGCGTCGACCGTCGACAGCACTTTCACGAAATCCTCGAAGCAATCGCGCGTGCGCGTGAAGCGATGCGGCTGAAACGCGAGCACGAGACGCCGGTCCGGAAACGCACCGCGCGCCGCCGCGATCGTCGCGGCCATTTCCACCGGATGATGGCCGTAGTCGTCGATCAGCGTGTAGCTGCCGCCGCCGTTCGCCGCGATCTCGCCGTAGCGCTGAAAACGCCGGCCGACGCCGTTGAAATCCGCGAGCGCTCGCTGGATATCGGCATCTTTCACCTCAAGTTCAGTCGCAATCGCAATCGCCGCGAGCGCGTTCTGCACGTTGTGCGTGCCAGGCAGGTTCAACACGATGTCGAGCGGCGCCGCATCCTCGCGCATCGCGGTGAATTGCATCTGTCCGCCGCGCGCGACCACGTTCACTGCGCGCACCTGCGCATCCGCCGCGAAGCCGTAACGGATGATCGGCTTCGACACGAACGGCAGGATCTCCTTCACGTTCGGATCGTCGACGCACAGCACCGCGATCCCATAGAACGGCAGACGGTGCGTGAATTCGATGAACGCCTGCTTGAGCCGCGCGAAGTCGTGGCCATACGTGTCCATGTGATCGGCATCGATGTTCGTGATGACTTCGATCACCGGGAAAAGGTTCAGAAATGATGCGTCGGATTCGTCCGCTTCCGCGACGATGAAGTCGCCCGTGCCGAGCCGCGCGTTCGCGCCCGCGCTGATCAGGCGTCCGCCGATCACGAACGTCGGATCGAGACCGCCTGCCGCGAGCACGCTCGCGACGAGCGACGTCGTCGTCGTCTTGCCGTGCGTGCCGGCGATCGCGATGCCTTGCTTCAGGCGCATCAGTTCCGCGAGCATCACCGCGCGCGGCACGATCGGAATGCGTCGATGCCGCGCGCCGAGCACCTCCGGGTTGTCGCTGCGCACCGCGGTCGAGACGACGACCGCATCCGCGCCGTCGATGTTGTCTTCGCTGTGACCGATCGCGATGCGTGCGCCGAGTTCGGCGAGCCGGTCGGTGACGCCGTTGCGCGCGAGGTCCGAGCCGCTCACCTGATAGCCGAGGTTCACGAGCACCTCGGCGATGCCGCTCATGCCGGCGCCACCGATGCCGACGAAGTGAATATGTTTGACGATGTGTTTCATGGCTTTCCTCCATCGCTCGCGCCAGCGACCACCGCGCAGATGCGCGCGACTTCTTCGGCGGCGTCGGGTTTCGCGAGCGCGCGAGCACGTTCTGCCATCGCGGCGAGCGTGTCGCGTGTCTGTTCGCGCAGCCAGCCGGCGAGTTTTTCCGCCGACAGGTCGCGTTGTTGTATGACCAGCGCCGCGCCCTCGTCGGCGAGGAACGCCGCGTTGGTGGTCTGGTGATCGTCCACCGCGAACGGGAACGGGACAAAGCACGCGGCGACCCCGACCGCTGCGATCTCCGCGACCGTCATCGCGCCGGAGCGGCAGATGACGACATCGGCCTGCCGGTACGCGGCGGCCATGTCGTCGATGAACGGCACGAGTTCGACGCTGTTGCCGGGCGCGAGCCCCGCTTCGATGTAGTTCGCGCGCAGCGCGTCGATATGTTTCGCGCCGGCCTGATGCACGACGACCGGACGCTCGTTCGGCGCGAGAAGCGCGAGCGCGCGCGGTACGACGTCATTCAGCGCGGCCGCGCCGAGACTGCCGCCGACGACGAGAAGCCGCAGCGGTCCGCTGCGCGACGCGTAGCGCGCGGCGGGCGCGTCGATGTGCTCCAGTTCCTCGCGGATCGGATTGCCGGTCCACTCGGCGTGCGGCAGCGCGCCCGGGAACGCGACGAGCACGCGCTTCGCGAGCTTCGCGAGCACCTTGTTCGCGAGCCCCGCGATCGAGTTCTGTTCGTGCAGCACGAGCGGACGGCCGGACAGCGCGCTCATCACGCCCGCGGGGAACGTGATGTACCCGCCCATGCCGAGCACGACGTCCGGCTTCACGCGCCGCAGCGCCGCGAGGCTCTCGTTGCACGCGCGCAGCAGGTTCACCGGCAGCATCAGCTTCGTCTTCACGCCCTTGCCGCGCACGCCGCCGAAGCGCACGTACTCCATCGCAATACCGTGCTTCGGCACGAGCGTCGCTTCCATCCCGGCCGGGTTGCCGAGCCACACGACGCGCCAGCCCCACGCCTGCATCCGGTGCGCGACCGCGAGGCCCGGGAACACGTGTCCCCCGGTGCCGCCGGCCATCACCATCAGCGTGCGCGAGTGCGTCGGGGTCATACCTTCCCTCCGCGCATCAGCACACGGTTTTCGTAATCGACGCGCATCAGCACCGCGAGTGCGACGCAGTTCAGCAAGATGCCCGAGCCGCCGTAGCTGACGAGCGGCAGCGTGAGGCCCTTCGTCGGCAACAGGCCGAGATTCACGCCCATGTTGATGAACGCCTGCGCGCCGAACCACACGCCGAGCCCCTTCGCGACGAGGCCCGCGAACGTGCGGTCGAGGGCGAGCGCCTGGCGGCCGATCTCGAACGCGCGCCGCACGATCCAGTAGAACAGCAGGATCACGATCAGCACGCCGACGAAGCCGAGTTCCTCGCCGATCACCGCGAGAATGAAGTCGGTGTGCGCTTCCGGCAGATAGTTGAGCTTCTCGACGCTGCCGCCGAGGCCGACGCCGAACCACTCGCCGCGTCCGAACGCGATCAGCGAGTGCGTGAGCTGGTACGCCTTGCCCTGCGCGTAGCGGTCGTCCCACGGATCGAGATACGCGAAGATCCGCTCGCGCCGCCACGGCGACAGCCACACGAGCATCGTGAACGTGCCGATCGCCGTCGCGACGAGCCCGCCGAACAGCTTGCCGTTCACGCCGCCGAGGAACAGCACGCCCATCGCGATCGCAGCGACCACCATGAACGCGCCCATGTCCGGTTCGAGCAGCAGCAGCGCGCCGACCGCGCCGACCGCGAACGCCATCGGCAGGAAGCCCTTCGCGAAGCTGTGCATGTATTCCTGCTTGCGCACCGTGTAGTTCGCCGCGTAGATCGTCACCGCGAGCTTCATGATTTCCGACGGCTGCATGTTCGTGATGCCGAGCGGAATCCAGCGGCGCG
>DATJJN010000103.1:0-2240 GCA_035492135.1 Paraburkholderia sp.
CATGCCCGCGACGATTCACGGCAGCTTCCAGGGCACCGCGCAAGCGTTCCAGCAGTCGATGTCCGACCAGCCGATCCTGATTCTCGCCGCGCTCGCGGCCGTCTATATCGTGCTCGGCATCCTCTACGAGAGCTATATCCATCCGCTAACGATTCTGTCGACGCTGCCGTCCGCGGGCGTCGGCGCGTTGCTCGCGCTGCTGCTGTTCAAGACCGAGTTCAGCATCATCGCGCTGATCGGCGTGATTTTGCTGATCGGTATCGTCAAGAAGAACGCGATCATGATGGTGGACTTCGCGATCCAGGCGTCGCGCGAGGGACTGTCGTCGCGCGATGCGATCTATCAGGCGTGTCTGCTGCGCTTCCGGCCGATCATGATGACGACGTTCGCCGCCCTGCTCGGCGCGCTGCCGCTTGCGTTCGGCAGCGGCGAAGGCGCGGAGTTACGTGCGCCGCTCGGTATTTCGATCGTCGGCGGTCTGATCGTGAGCCAGGTGCTGACGCTCTACACGACGCCGGTCGTCTATCTGTATATGGATCGCATCCGCGTGCGCTGGGAGGCGAGAAAGGCACGCCGTACCGGTGGCACGGCGCCGACCTCGTCATGACGAGGTGAAGACTGTACGGTGCAGCGGCATGCGGCGCGTTTTCATGCATGCCGATGCACCGAGCATCGATGACGGATATTCAGCGAGCGCGGAGCTTCTGCTCGATCGCCAGCGAAAAAATCCGCTGCCATTGCCGGGCCTGCCGTTCGTCCGACATCGGCACCAGCCATTCGCCGTGGCGGGCACCCCCGTGGCGCGCATCCTTCACCGTTAGTGCGAGCTGCGCATCGGTGCCGCGGCCTTGCGCTTCAGCGCCCAGCAGATCCGCGAAGATATAGGCGCCCTGCTCGTCGCCGACGCGAATCTCGCAGAACCGCTTTGCCGCGGCGAGCCGTACGGAACCCCAACTCCCCGTCAGCTCGTGGGTCCAGTCGCCATCGTGCACGTTCGGCGCGACCTCGCGGCGGCGTTGCCACCAATACGCGAGCGCGCCGATCAGCAGCAACGCGACCAGTACAGCGACGCCAAGCGCGACGGCCAGCCCGAAGGCGAGCCGTAACGCATAAAAGGCGCGCACCGCGCCGTAAATCAGCGCGATCAGCGCAAGCAACGCAACCACAATCGGCATCGCTAGTTCACCCGGCAAAAGGGTTCAGGCTGCCACACGCGATCGTCAGATCCGCGCACAAAAGGCCATTATGCGAATCGTAACGCCGTATGCGACGGGGGGCTGGCATGCGCACGCCTGCAGCGCCGGCGGCAACATCCGCGGCGCACGACCGCATGCCGCCCGGCGGATCAATTCGCGTTATGCGCGGCCGCCCAATCCTTGACCGCCTTCAGTGTGTTCTCGACGTGCTTGTCCGGCGACATGCTCGTGTATTCGTAGATGATCTTGCCGTCCGGAGCGATCACGTACGACACGCGATTGGCCATTCCGCCTTTCATCGGCAGCGCCGCGTCGTAGGAGTCGATCACCTTCGCGTCGGCATCGGCTGCAACGGGGAATTTGCTGCGGCATTCGCTGACCGAGAACTTCGTCAGCGTGTCGATGTTGTCGTGCGATACACCGATCACCGTCGCGCCGTACTTTTTATATTCGTCGACCGCTTCCGCGAACTCGTGCGCTTCGATCGTGCAGCCTTTCGTGAACGCGGCCGGATAGAAGTACAGCACGACCGGGCCCTTCTTCAGTTCGTCCGCGAGAGAGTAGGTGTAGGTCTTGCCGCCAAGCGACGCGTCGGCGGTAAAGGTCGGTGCGGCATCGCCGGGTTTGAGCGTCGCCGACGCCAGCGGCGAATGCATCGCGAATCCGATCGCCATGACGGCGGCCAGCGTCGCCGGTAGGTGTTTTATCTTCATCTGCTCCTCCATGCGTGCGCGCACGCGTTTGGTCCCATGAGCCGCGGACAGTTTTATCCGGTGCAACGCCGGCCCGTCGCGGAGCCGTCTATTGGACCACGGATGCGTGTCGCGCGTACGAAGCCGCACGCACTGCAAGCGGTTCGCAAGCTGCGGCGCGATGCGAGCCGAATGGGGCGGAACGTCGAGCAGAAAGTCGGGCAGAAAGCGCCGACGCGACGCCGAGCGAGGCGCGGGACGAAACAACCAGGCGCCTCGGCCGCGCCGCCCTCGCAGCGTCAAACGATCGGCTCTGCGACATGCGCACCGAACCACGCCGCCGCGGACAGAT
>DATJJN010000104.1:0-3767 GCA_035492135.1 Paraburkholderia sp.
CGCCTGATGACCGATCGTGACGTTCGGCTCGACCGTCAGCGGGAAGCCGGGGTCGGTGTGTAGCACGGCGTTTTCCTGCACGTTGCTGCCGGCGCCGATCGTGATCGGCTCGTTGTCGCCGCGCAGCGTCGCACCGAACCATACGCTCGCGTTTTCCGCGAGCGTCACATTGCCGATGATGTTCGCCGAATCCGCGACGAACACGCTTTCATGGATGATCGGGGCGGCTTCGCCCAGCTTGTATATCGTCACAATGTCTCCTGTTGATCGGTCACCATATGCGCGGCGCGGGGTCGGTGCGCGCGGTCCTGCCAGCGTGATGTACGTCCGAAGGCGCGCCGGATGGTCGAATCGGGTATTGTAAACGGTTGTATGTTTCGATCACCGGCGTAATGGCGCGGGGACGCCCGGCGATCCCGTTCTCGTTTCGTTCTGATTACGCGCGATTTAGCGAGATGAGACTGGTGTGCATGGACTGGCGGGCCGCTGACGGGCAAGTGTCCTATTGCCGCGCCGAGCACGTCTGCCAGTTGTTTTCCCCAGCGGTTTTCCCCGGCGATGCCTGCCGCAGCTCGTCCCACCGCTGGTTATCCGTTGCTTTCGCCGCCCCCGTTTGCCAATCCGTTTGTCATGACGTCTGCCGCTTCGCCCGTTTCCTCTACCTCCTCGGCATCGACCTTCCGTGACGAGCCCCATTGCGCCCGTCGCGCTGCGCTAGCTGCATTGCGCGACCGCGATCCGGCTACGAAGGCGGCGTCGACTCGGGCACTCTATGCGGACGTGCTGGACGGTCGCGCGATCTGGTCACCGGACATCGCACTCGCCGAACCCGCCGACCTGCCTGGCCGACCCGCGCGGCCCGAACTGGTCGAGCCGCGCCACCTCGGGCGGCGCAGCATGCACTCGCAGCAAGGCCGCGCGGTGCTGCTGCATGCACTCGCGCACATCGAATTCAACGCAATCAACCTCGCACTCGACGCCGTCTGGCGTTTTACCGGCATGCCCGCCGCGTTCTATACCGACTGGCTGAAGGTCGCCGCCGAGGAGGCCTACCATTACTCGCTGCTCGCCACCCGTCTGGCCGAATACGGTCATGAGTACGGCGATTTCCCGGCGCATGGCGGCCTGTGGGACATGTGCGAGCGCACCCGCGGCGACGTGCTCGCTCGCATGGCGCTGGTGCCGCGCACGCTTGAAGCGCGTGGCCTCGACGCGTCGCCGCCGATTCGTGCGCGTCTGCAGCAGGCGGGCGATCAGGCGTCGGCGGTGATTCTCGACGTGATTTTGCGAGATGAAATCGGTCATGTGCTGATTGGCAATCGCTGGTTCCGCCACCTGTGCGATGCGGGCGGTTTCGATCCTCACGAGACGTATCTGCGTCTCGCCGACGAATATCACGCACCGAAGCTGCGCGGTCCGTTCAATTTCGAAGCGCGCCGCGACGCCGGCTTCGACGACACGGAACTCGCCGCGCTCGCAAGCCTCGATGTACAGCCAACCCCCGAGCCGGCAACCGACGATCGAAGGTCGCCGGAATAATCCGCTATCACCTGCCGTCTCGCCGTCTCTATAATCGAACGACCATTCTGTTTTTGGGTGTGCCGTTTCATGAATATTTCCCGCTCTGAATTCGTTGCCGTGCGCGGCGTCCGTCTGCATGTGCGGCGTTGGGGGCATCCCGACGCGCCGATGCTGTTCATGCTGCACGGCTGGATGGATGTGGGGGCGTCGTTCCAGTTCGTCGTCGACGCGCTCGGCGGCGGCTGGCAGGTGATTGCGCCGGACATGCGCGGTTTCGGTCTGTCCGACTGGCCGGTCGCCGAACGCGGCGGCGGCAGTTACTGGATACAGGACTATCTCGGCGACCTCGACGCGTTGCTCGATCACTATGCGCCAAGCGGCGAGGTGAACCTCGTCGGACATAGCATGGGCGCGAACGTCGTGTGCCTGTACGCGGGCGTGAGACCGCAGCGCGTACGGCGGGTCGTCGATCTCGAAGGTTTCGGGCTCGCGCCGTCGCATCCGGCACAGTCGCCGAAACGGCTGCTCAACTGGCTCGACGAGCTGCGGGATTCGCCGCAACTGAAACGCTACGGATCGCTCGACGATGTCGCCGCGCGGTTGATCAAAACCAATCCGCGGCTCGATCCGCGACGCGCGCAATTTCTCGCGCAGCACTGGTCGAAGCCGGATGGAGAAGGGCGCTTCATGCTGCTCGCCGATCCCGCGCACAAGGTGCGCGGCCCGACGCTGTACCGGCTCGACGAAGTGACCGCGGTATGGCGCAAGGTGAGCGCGAAGGTGCTGCACGTCGAAGCCGCCGGTTCGCCGACGCTCGCGCAGATTGCCGGCGACATCCCGCTCGACGAATTCAAGGCGCGGTTTCAGGCGTTTGCCGACTGGCGCGAGGAGATCATCGATGGCGCGGGGCACATGGTGCATCACGACCAGCCGGAGCAGATCGCGGCGCTGATCGACGGATTCTGCGCGTGATGCGAATCCGACGGGGGCATCGGGCGGCATCGATCCGGTTCTGAATTCGCGCGACGCGAAACCATGAACCGCCGCCGCGAGATAGCTCTGCGGGCATTTACTGCGTTGCAGTAAAATGATCGAACAACCTCTTCAGGCCCACTTTTCAGGCCCACGATGAAAGCCGCGATGAACGCCGATCTCCACTGTCACTCCACCGTTTCCGACGGCCAGTTCGCGCCGGCCGACGTCGCGCGCCGCGCGCACGCGAACGGCGTGACGCTGTGGGCGCTCACCGATCACGACGAAGTGGGCGGCCAGCACGAGGCGCGCGCGACCGCCGAAGCGCTTGGCATGAAATATCTGAGCGGCGTCGAGATTTCAGTCACGTGGGCCGCACGTACCGTTCACATCGTCGGGCTCGGCATCGATCCGGCCAGCCAGGTGCTGATCGACGGTCTCGCGCGCACCCGCGACGGCCGCGCTGCGCGCGCCGAGGCCATCGGTGAGCAACTGGACGCGCTCGGCATCCCCGATGCATATGAAGGCGCGCTCAAGTACGTTTCGAATCCCGACATGATGTCGCGCACGCATTTCGCCCGCTTCATGGTCGAGCACGGCCACTGCGGCAACACCCAGGAAGTATTCGACCGCTATCTCGGCGATGGCAAGCCGGCCTACATTGCGCATCGCTGGGCCAAGCTCACTGACGCGCTCGGCTGGATTCAGGCCGCGGGCGGCGAGGCGATCGTCGCGCATCCGGGCCGCTACGCGTATTCGCCGCTAGAGTTCGACGCGTTTTTCGGCGAGTTCATCGATCTCGGCGGCAAGGCGATCGAGGTCGTGACGGGCAGCCATACACCGGACCAGTACCGCGAGTATGCCGACGTCGCGCGCCGCTTTGGCTTCGAGGCCTCGCGCGGCTCCGATTTCCACGCCCCCGGCGAAGGCCGCATCGAACTCGGCGCGCTGCCGCCGCTGCCAGCCGATCTCAAGCCCGTCTGGGAACGCTGGCTGTGACCGCGCGCCGTGCCAGGACGGCACGTCGAGTGCGCGGTACTCCATTCGCCGCGGGTCACCCGCGGTCATCGTGAGTCACCATGTCCCAATACTTCCGGATCCATCCCGACAATCCGCAGCCACGTCTGGTCAAACAGGCCGTGCAGATCATCAACGACGGCGGCGTGGTCGCGTTGCCGACCGACTCGACCTATGCGGTTGCCTGTCATCTCGATGACAAGGATGCGGTCGAGCGTCTGCGGCGCATTCGCGGGCTCGACGAAAAGCAACTGTTG
>DATJJN010000105.1:0-85432 GCA_035492135.1 Paraburkholderia sp.
TGATCGTCATCGACGGCACCGCCGACGGCAGCCCCGCCTTGATCGCAGCCTGGCGGGCAACGTTCTGCCCGGAGCCGGCCGTCAGTACCTGCCCGAGAATCACTTCGCTCACCTGCTCGGGTTTGAGTCCGGCGCGTTCCAATGCGGCCTTCACCGCCACCGCGCCCAGTTCCGGGGCTGCGAGTTTCGCCAGCGATCCGCCGAATTTGCCGACTGCCGTACGCGCGGCCGATACGATCACAATGTCAGTCATGAGAAGTTCCTCTCTGCAATTACGCCGAGATAATCGAAAAAATATATAAAAATAGTCCAGTTCGCATCGGGCCGTCGTTATTGAATGACGGTGCGACGCCCGGCATCGAATCGGCGGGATTTCAGGCGTTGGCCGAGTTTTTCGCCTTGACGGCGACCGGTTTCACGACTTCATCGGCTGGAACGGTATTGCCGGCCTCGCGCTGCGCAGTCTCGGTCGACTGGCGAGAAATTCCGAACGCCGTTTCGGCGGCGTGATTAACGGCGGCGACCGTTGAGTTAATGGCTGCGATAAAGGCTGCCGGCCCAATCGGGGCGTCCTGCCCGAAACTGTCGGAAAAGGATTTGAACGGCAAATCATGGTCGCCGGCACATGCCCGAACGGCGCGCAGCCATTCATGCTGGGTAGCGGACACGATATCGAGCAGATGCCGTCCGTACGACGTGACATTGGCGGCGACCTGCTGCGACGCGCCCCATTGCCGGGTGGCCAGTTCCAGCGGGCTGGTGGTTTGAAGCGCGCCCTTGAGCGAGGCTTCGCCTTCGGCAATGGCCGTTTTGCCGGCTTGCGCGTTCAGATCGATTACGGTCTGCACGCCCTGGATAATGGGCTGAGCGAGTGCAATAAACGCTGCGGTAGCCGTTTGGTGGCTGGTGCGCAATGGCTGGAGTGCGGATACGGACATCAATTCTATTCCCGATTAGTCATACAAAATTAACTCAAAGACGCTAACCCCGTAAAGCACGATTTTTTGAATTCAATTTATGTCTGAAATGACCGCTTCATTGATGCGGTCAGTTTAGAGCGATTATTCTATGACCGTAATTTAACAAATTTTCAGCATTCACCATTAGGTATAAACCCTAGGTCGCTAATATGAATTCAAAAGACGATATACGTCATACGACATTATTCCTGCAGTCTAAAACCGGCCGATCGGACGGAAAAAACTACCTTTACCTATTTTGTCTGATGATTGAACCCCCAATTCTCGGGCAACCGGGCCCTAAAGCATCGGATCCGCGGTGACGTAAACAAGCCAATGCTTCGCTAAAAAGAAGCGATGCGCGCCCCCAATTGCGTATTCACTTAAAATCCGCGCCCTCACCGCAATGTCCCAGAAGCCCAATTCCGGATCGTCCCGCACCGCCGCTCGCGACGACGACTCACGGCAGGGGCCCGGGTCCGCAGAGAATCAGGAATTCCTCTCTTTTTTCCTGTCCACGCGGTCGGACGACGCGACGCTCCGTGCGTCGGGTTTACTGCAGATCGCGCTAGCGGCTTGGGGTCTCGGCGCATTGGTGTACCTGGCGCTGGCCTTCGCGCCGAGAGGCGCCGCTTTCGGCGCGAGTGCCGCCGTCGGCGTGATCGCGCTCACGATCGGGAAGCGTCGCGCGCGCCGCGCCGCTTCCCGATCGAATGCAACAACGGCGCTCGCGCGAGCCCTTCTGGACGCTAACCGCGAGTGTTTGAAGCTGCTCGACTCCGAAGGACGCATGGTGCGCATTTCGGAATACGGCGCTCAATTGATGGGGGCGAGCACTCCTGAGCAACTCGCGGGGTCTCACTGGCTCGCTTTCTGGTCCGACGACGATGCAATGGCCGCGTGCAATGCATTTAATGCCGCGATGAACGGCGTGCGCACCGAATTCAAAGGCAGTTGTCCGACCACGGCGGGTGCTCCGAAAGCATGGCATTCCCGTCTCATTCCGATCGATGACGGCAACGGCAGCGTCACCGGCATCCTGTGCGCGTCGCGAGACGTCACGCAGGAAGCGAAGCTCGCGGCAGCCGTGCGTGAGAAAGACACGTTAATGACGGAAATGGAGGCACACGTCGGCCTTTGTTTCTACTCGTATAGCGCGGATTTTGCCCATTTTCATCACATTAGCGCCGGCTGCCTGTCGGTATTCGGCCTCGATGCACGAACGTTACGCGAGTCGCCTCAAGCGTGGATGGAACTCGTGCTGCCGGAAGACCTCCCGCAATTGACGGCCGCGATGCGCCGAATCGCAGACTCGAGGGTCAGCCAGAAAGTGCAATACCGCATTCGACGACCGGACGGCAATGTGCGCTGGATTCAAAGCACCGGCTCGCCGGTGCTGGACCACGGCGGATACGTGGTGCGCGTCGTCGGCATCAGCGAGGACATCACTGCCGAGCAGGACCGGCTGGTGGAACTGGACCGTCTCGCTTTCACCGATTCGCTGACCGGGCTCTCGAATCGCGCGTCACTGATGCGCGCGATCGATGAACGTTGCAACAACAACGCGCCGTTCGCGTTGATGTTCATCGATCTCGACCGGTTCAAGGTGCTCAACGATACGCTCGGTCACACGGCGGCCGACCGCCTGCTCAGGTCGCTCAGCAAGATCATCCGGTCGGCGCTGCCGGCCGATGCGTTTCTCGCGCGCCTCGGCGGTGACGAGTTCGCGGTCGTGATCGACGGCACGAACGACAGGGAACGTCTCGCCGAGATCGCGCGTCGCACGCTGGACGCACTCGTGCGCGCAGATCGTGCACGCCGCGCCGGCACGATCACGGCGTCGATCGGCATTTCCGTGTTTCCCGAGAACGGCACCCACCGCGAGGTACTGCTGACGAGCGCCGATATCGCGATGTACGCCGCCAAGAAGGCGGGACGCAACGGCTACCGTTTTGCGGACAAGGACTCGAACGAGCGCATCGTCGACTTCGAACTCGAGCGCGACCTTCCCGCGGCGCTCGATAAAAGGCAGTTTCAGCTTCATTACCAGGCCATCCACGAGCCGCGAACGCTGGAGGTCCGCAGCGTCGAAGCACTCCTTCGCTGGCGGCATCCGAAGCGCGGCCTCGTGTCACCGGGCGTGTTCATTCCGATTCTGGAGGACAGCGGCTTCATCACGGACGTCGGGGCGTGGGTGATGGACGATGCGCTGCGCCAGCTCGCGCAATGGCGCGAATCGGGTGCTCGCTCGCTGGGCGTTTCGGTGAACGTGTCGGCGCGGCAGTTGCGCGACGCGTCGATCGTCGAGATCGTCGACAAGGCGCTGCGGCGGCACGCCATTCCCCCTTCCGCTCTTCAACTGGAACTGACCGAAAGCGCGTTGATGGACGACCCTGGCGTCGCACAGCGAACGGTGCTCGCGCTGAAGAGACTCGGCGTGCGTATCGCGATCGACGATTTCGGCACCGGCTATTCGAGCCTGCGCTATCTGGCCGATTTCTCGCCGGACAGCGTCAAGATCGATCGCTCGTTCATCGCGCGCCTCGTGCACGACGAGGCGACGCGCAGCATCGTATCCGGCATCATCCAGATGTCGCACGCGCTGGGGCTGAGTGTGACGGCGGAAGGCGTTGAAGAAATGGCGCAACTGGAATTGCTGAGGAATGCGCAATGTGATCTGGTACAGGGCTATTTGCTCAGCAGACCGGTTGCATCGGAGGACGTGCTCGGCGCGTCGATGACTGCGGCGATCCTCGACCCGTCGAGCGCCCAGCCGCGTTCGACGGACGCGATCCGTTGATGCCCCGCGAGCGCGCTCAGACGAATTCGCTGATAAAGCGGCCGATCACCACGGCCGCCGTCGCAACGGTCGCGAGCCAGCTGAGCGAACGCAGCGACCAATGCGCTGCCAGATCGCCCACCGCTTCGCGTTTCGTGCTCAGCAGCACGAGCGTCACGAGCACCGGCGTCACGGTCATTCCGTTGAACACCGCGCTCCAGTAGAGTGTCGTGACCGGCTCGACACGAAAGGCGGCGAGCCCCAGTGCGACCGCGATGCCTATCACCATGATCGCGACGAGCAGCGCCGCAAGGCGCCCGTCGCGCCGCTCGCCGCGTTCCCAGCGAAACGAACTCGCGGCGGCCTGTGCGGCCGACCCCGCCAATGGCGGCAACGCGAGCGCCGCAGAACCGAACAGCGCAAGCGCCAGAACGTGACGCGCGTAGCCCTGTGCGAACGGTACGAGTACGGCGGCCATCTGCACGTCTGTGCCGGCAGGCGTGCGCTGCACGAGATGCAATGTCGCCGCCGCCGCGATCATCACGCAGATCGCGACCGCGTTGGACAGCGCGGTCCTCAGCAGCGTGTCGCGACGCACGCGGCGCATCTTGTCGTTCAATGCGTGCCGGCGCGCGGACTCGCCCGCGTTCGAGTCCCGGGCTTCCTGCTCGGCCTGCGCGAACATCAGATACGGACTGACGGTCGTGCCGAGCACCGCGACCAGCATCGTCATATAACCCTCGTTCCACGCGACGTGCGGCACGAACGAGCGGAAAACGACCGTTCGCCACGGCACGTCGACGAGCACCATGACCCCGACATACGCGAACATCGCCAGCGTCAGCCACTTCAGTGCCTGCGCGTAACGCGCGTACGGGATGCGCCATTGCAGCAGCAGCGATGCGCCACCCGACGCGAGCGTCAGCCACAACAGCGATCCGTCGATGAATACGCGCAGCGCGATGCCCATCGCGAGGACGTCGACGGCGATATTGAACGTATTGGCAATCAGGAATCGCACGACGGCAAAGTAGAACAGCGGCGGCCAGTCGTGTTCGCGCATGTTCGCGGTCAATCCGCGGCCGGTAATCGCGGCGACACGGCTCGCGATCAGCTGTAGCGCAACCGTCGACGGATACGTGAGCACGCAGACCCACAGCAGATCGAACCCATACCACGCACCCGCGAGCGTATAGGTCGCGAGGCCGCTCGGATCGTTGTCCGATGCGGCCGTGACGAGCCCGGGACCCACGTCCGCCGCCCACGAATGCGCTGGCCGGGCGCTCCCTTGCATGCTGCGATCCGGTTTGTTATGACGAAAGCACATCGAGCGACTCGGCAACGGGTTGGCTCTCTGCCAGCACGAAACGTTCCCTTCGACGAGCGGTTTCGTCTCGCGGTCCGTCCGCCACGGCACAATTCATTTCGTTTTTATTTCGGCGTTTTAACGCGTGACAGGCGTGCGTTAAACTACCTGACAATAAAACCAGGATTTTCGAGCGGGGGGTAGTGCGATGGGCGAAAGGGACACCCATTCGTGGCCCGGAATAGCGCTTTTACGCGCATTGCCGACGCATCCGGAGAGAGAACAGGCGGCACTGCGAATCTCGCTCGGTTCAATCGTGGTTCTCGTCTATCTGATCGCCAGTTCGCCCAATCGTTCAGCGAGCGCCTACGCGACGCTTATTGCGCTCGTCGCTTATGTGATATTCGGCGCCGCCACTTACATGGCGGCCACGCTGTGGCCCGCGTACTCGCGCGCGCGCCTCGCATTCACCACGTTCGCCGATCAGGCGAGCGTAATAGCCATGCTGGCCGTCGGCGGTTCGGCCGCGCTGCCGCTGCTGTGGGGCATGTTCTGGTTTCTGGTCGGCGCCGGCTGCCGCTACGGTCAGCGCATGCTGGCACTCTCGTGCGGCGTCGCCCTCGTCGGTCTCGTGGGCCTGATGCAGTGGCAGCCGTGGTGGCGTGCGAATTTTACGGCGGCGCTCGGCATCGCGTTCAGCGTCGCCGCCGCGTCGCTCTATCTGGCGGTGCTTGTCCATCGACTGGAACGCCAGGCGCTGACCGATCCGCTGACCGGACTCGACAACCGCATCCGGCTCGAACAGGCGATCGGCCGGACGTTGTCCGCGCGCGGCACCGAAGCGGGTTGCGTTGCGATGCTGCTCGTCGATCTCGACGGCTTCAAGGAAGTCAACGATTCGTTCGGGCACGCGGTCGGCGACGAACTGCTCCGCAGCTTCGCGACGATGCTGGTTCGCCGGATGCCCCGCAAGGACACGCTCGCCCGCCTCGGCGGCGACGAATTCGTCGTGCTGGCGCGACGCGTCTGCAACAAAAAAGATGCGCTGGCGGTCGCCGACAGCATCCACGCGATTCTGGGCGACATGCGCACCGTCAGCGGTTATCCGATTGCGGTGTCGTGCAGCATCGGCGTGTGTCTGCTGACCGAGCGCGCGGGCAACCCTCGTGTCGATGCGCGCAGCTTGATGCGCGCCGTCGACGGCGCGATGTACCGGGCGAAGTCGCGCGGCGTCGGGAATACGGAGTTCGTCGAAACGGCCGACGTGACGCGGGGCGGCGGCTGAAGTATCGGGACTTCAGCCAGCGCGGCGATGCCGACCGCCGACGGTCGTCGCGGGCGGACGCGCCTCGAGATCGCCTGGCTGCATCGCCAGTTCGAACAGGCGAGCCTCCTTTCCGCCCCCGCGCGCATCGCAGTCATCGAAGCGAACGGCGTGAGCGTCGCGCTCGACGGAAACGGCGACACGGAACGGCTGCCGATGCGGGGGCTCGCTCGCGCAATGTCTCGCACGTTACCGCGCCTTGGGCGAGGCTGATCGAGCCGAACGATTGGCGCCGACGCAACACTTGGCGATGCCACAACGTTGGCCGTGGCCACCGAAATTCGTCGGCTATGCTTGCGATGCACGCGCCATAGCTATCGCACGTTTATATGAAAGCGGAAACAGCAAACGTTTTCCGTCGGATTAAAACGTTTGCGCATTTCTATCGAAACAATAATTCAGATGGCGATTCTCTTCATTTCCGCTTTGTGACCGAAAAAGATGTCGTTCTTTCAATTGCTTACCTAACTAAAGATAGTTGTTTTCCTGCTGACTTGTTCAATAGAATTCAGCCCGCGCATCCCTCTTGCGGAAACCGCGCGCATCTCTTCCAGGAGCCCAAAATGCTGAAACTAATGAATAAGGTCTGGCGCGACGAGCGCGGCGTTAGCGCAATCGAATACGCACTGCTTGCTGCGATCGTTGCAAGTGCGGTAGTCGCTGCCGGCGCGTATCTGACGAGTACGACTGGCGGTCTGCCCTATATTTTCCAGACCATCATGTTGAAAATTACGGGCGCGCTGCCGAACTGACAGGCGACCCGCGCGGCGCGCGAACGCTACGGCGTTCGGCGTCGCGAACTAACCGCCAGCCGACATCCTGAGGCGTCCTCGCTTCAGCTCGCCTACCCGGATGCACTCGCTCCCCTGCCTCATCACCACCGCGTTGCTGCTGACCCTCGCGTGGTTCGACGTCGCGCAGCGGCGCCTTCCGGGCAAGCTCGTCGGCGCGCTCGTCGTGCTCTATTTCGTGATGGCCGCGTCCGCCAGGGTCTCGCCGATGTCGATCGCAACGCACATCGGCGTCGCACTGATCGCATTGGCGGCCGGCACCGCGCTTTTTGCGGCCGGCATGCTCGGCGGCGGCGACGTGAAGTTCGCGGCCGCCGTATTCCTGTGGGCCGGCGCTAAGTTCGCGCTGCCGGCCTTCGTACTGATTTCCGTCGCCGGCCTCGCGGTCACGCTCGTGGCGGTCACCGCGGGATGGCTCGTGCGCGTCGCGCCGTCGGGCGCGATGGCCCGCGTCGCGTCGCCGTGGGCGGCGACGCGCGGCGTGCCGTACGGCGTGGCCATCGCACTCGGTGCGCTGCCCGTCATCGTCGCGCGATTGTTGTCGGGCGGCATGGCCGTCTAATTTGCCGGATCTGTCGACTCGCATGTCAAACACGATAAAGATAGCGATACTGATTATTCTGGCGGCGCTGGTCGCGCTTATCATGCGGGGATTCTTCATCGCGGCATCGAAGCCCGCCGCGCCGCAAGCGCCGAGCTTCGACCGCATTCGCGTCGCCGGCGCCGACCTGCCGCGCGGCCTGCTGCTGCGCGACGACGATCTCGCCTGGAAAACCGTGCCGCACGCGAGCACGCCGGCCGGCGCGGTCGTCGACGGCACGCCGCATCCGGTCGAACTGAAGGGCGCCGTGCTGCGCCACGCGGTGACGGCCGGCACGCCGATCGTCGCCGCCGACGTGATTCTCGCGAACGCGCCCGGCTTTCTGTCCGCGACACTGCATCCCGACATGCGCGCGGTGTCCGTCGCGATCGACGACGTGTCCGGCAACGCAGGTCTGATTCAACCCGGCGACTACGTCGATCTGATTCTCACGCAGAGCATGCAGGGCAAGACCGAGTCGCCGGACGAATCGGTGTCGAGCGAAACGGTCGTGCAGCACGCCCGCGTGCTCGCGGTCGGCTCGGATCTGCAACCGGCGAAAGACACGTCCGATGCAAACACACGCGCTCGCACCGTCACGCTCGAAGTATCGCCGCATACGGCGGAAGCCGTCGCGGTGGCCGCGCGCCTCGGCAGCCTGTCGCTCGCGCTGCGCAGTTTCGCGACGCTCGATCGCACGTCGAACGCCGCGTCCGCCGCCGATGCGACGTCGGACTCGCTGCCCGACACGAAGCCCGTGTGGGCCGGCGACATCTCGCGCGCGGTGCGTGCGCTGCCGGGCAGCGCGAGCCGCGAAAGCGCCGCGACGTCCGCCACGCCTGCGCGCGTCGCGGCAGCCCCGGCGTCTGTCGTGATCTATCGCGGATCGACGCCGTCGACGCAAGCCGGCAACGACGGCGCAACGACGACGTCAGGCGCCCCGCCGCTGCCGCCGCTTCCGTCCGGCATTTCCGCCCCGTCGTTGAACATGCATTGAGAGCCAGGATGCCCCGCAGCCGCACTGCGCGTCACTTGTTTAAAAGCCGGGGTATCCCCGAAAGACCGTTGCTTATGAAATCCATTCTGGCCCGTAGCCGCCGCCTGCCGACGCCCCGCACGCCGGCGTTCATCGCCGCCACGTTCGCGATTGCGACGGCCGCTGCGAACGCCACGCCCGCCTTCGCCGGCGGCTTGCCCAACGGTCAAGACACGCCGGCGACTGCATCCGCGGCGGACGCCCCCGGCGCCGCACTCAACGTCGGGGCCGGCAAGGGCGTGATGCTGCGCCTGCCCGCGCCCGCGACCGCCGTATTCGTCGCCGATCCCGACATCGCCGACGTCCACGTGCCGAACCCGCAGGCGGTGTTCGTGCTCGGCAAGAAGGCCGGCACGACGACGCTCTACGCGCTCGGCGCGAACAACAACACGGTGCTGCAACGCACGGTCGTCGTGAACACCGACGTCGCGACGCTGCGCGAACTGCTCGCCACGCGCTTCCCGGCATTGACGCTGCACGTCGAGGCCGCGCCCGGCTCGCTGCTCGTGTCCGGCGAGGTGCCGAGCGCCGCGGATGCCGACGCGGTCGTCCAGACGTTGACGCCGTATCTGCACGACAAGGAATCGCTGATCAACCGTCTGTCCGTCACGCACTCGCTGCAGGTGAACCTGCACGTGCGGATCGCCGAAGTCGATCGCACCGTGACGCAGCAGTTCGGCGTGAACTGGTCGGCCGTGGGCGGGCTGTGGGGCAATTTCATCGGCGGCATGCTGTCCGGCCGCACGATCCAGGACACATCGGGCGTCTATCAACTCGCGAGCAGCAACGCGTTTTCGACGCTGCTCGGCTTCAAGGCCGGCAAGACGAACATTCAGGCGCTGATCGACGCGCTCGATCAGGAAGGGCTGATCACGATGCTCGCCGAGCCGAATCTCACCGCGATGTCCGGCGAGACGGCGAGCTTTCTCGCGGGCGGCGAATTCCCGATCCCGGTCGCGCAAAGCGGCAGCACGGGCGGCTCGATCGGCGTCGAGTTCAAGCAGTTCGGCGTGTCGCTCAATTTCACGCCGACCGTGCTGTCCGACAACCGCATCAGCCTGAAGGTGAATCCGGAGGTGAGCCAGCTCGACAGCACCGCCAGCGTGACGACCAACGGCGTGACGATCCCGGGCCTTTCCGTGCGGCGCCTGTCCACGACAGTCGAGCTCGGCAGCGGTCAGAGCTTCGCGATCGGCGGCCTGTTGACGAGCGATTCGAGCGACACGCTGTCGGCGCTGCCCGGCATCGGCACGCTGCCCGTGCTCGGCAAACTGTTTTCTTCGCGCTCGTATCAGGACAAGAAGACGGAACTTGTCGTGATCGTCACGCCGTACCTGGTCAATCCGACCGACGGCAACCGGTTGCGCACGCCGCTCGACACGCTGATGTCGCCCGCCAGCGACATCGAATACGGTTTTCAGCACTCGCTCGGGATCGATCCTCTGTCCGGCAACACGCCGCGCCTCGTCGGGGCCGCGGGATTCGTCTACTGAAGGAGATTGCATGCCTAACCAGCGCCTGCGCCTCGCGCGCTTTTCGTTCGGGATGCTATTGAGTCTCGCGCTCACCGCTTGCATGTCGGCGCGCCCGCCGCTCGGCTTGCCCGACGCGCGCGTGATCACGTTCGACGGCGACGCGGCGCACGGCCCGGACTGCCGCTCGATCGCGATTCCGTCGCGGCTCGGCGACCCCGATCTGCTCGCGCACCCCACCATTCCGTTCGGCTGCGCGACCTACGCGAATCTCGCGGCGCAGCTCGCGCGTCCCGCGGATATCGTCGAGCCGTCCGCGTATGCCGGCGCCGATGGCGGCGCGGCCGCCCGGTCGGTCGCCCGCTACGACAACCCGCCGACGTCGAAGAGCGAGTCGAAGGACGCCGCGCCCGCGACCAGCAGCGTCGGCGTCAGTCAATAAGAGGGAACGAGGGAGCATTGGCGATGGGTGTGACTGACACGTTGTCCCGCATTCGCGGCGGCGCGGCCGCCGCGCAGGCCGCGGATTTCGTCGCGTTCGCGAGCGACGCGCAGACCGAAGACACGGTGCGCCGTTTCGTGCACGAACGCATGATCGCGCACGCGTTCGTCGCGACAGGCACGATCGACGACGCGATCGAACGGTTAAAGGGCATGGAGCGCCCGCCGTCGAAACTGCTGATCGACGTGTCCGGCTCGGTGATGCCGCTGTCCGACCTCGAGCGGCTTGCACAGGTCTGCGAACCCTCGATCTCCGTCGTCGCGATCGGCGAGCGCAACGACGTCGGTCTCTTTCGCAATCTGCTGAGGATCGGCGTGCAGGACTATCTGGTGAAGCCGCTCACGCCGGAACTGCTGCAGCGCACGTTCGAGACGACCGCCAGCGCGGAGCCGCTGCAGCACCGTCGCACCGGCAAGGTGCTCGCGCTCGCCGGCACGCGCGGCGGCGTCGGGACGACGACGATCGGCGTCGCGCTCGCGCGGCATCTCGCGGACGTCACGACGCGCCGGGTCGCCTACGTCGATCTGAATCTCAACGGCGGCGCGGCGTGCACGCTGCTCGGCATCACCAGCAACAACGGTCTCGTCGACGTGCTGGAAAACGTGCATCGGCTCGACGTGCAGTACATGGAGCGCACGTTCGTCACGCAGGGGCCGCGGCTTTTCGTGCTGTCGTCCGAACTCGACTACAGCAGCGCGTTCGAGCTTCGTCAGGGCGCGTTGGGCGAACTCGTGTCGATGCTCAAGCATCACTTTCACTACGTGCTGCTCGACGTGCCGTCGCCTTCGGGCATCGCGGCCGAGGAGGCGTTCTCGGCCGCGCAGAACATCTATCTGGTCGCGGACCCGTCGGTGCATTCGGCGCGCGAAACGACGCGCCTGATTCGCCACGCCGGGGCGTGCGGCAACGAGCCGGCGATCTTCGTGCTGGTCAACCATCCGGGCCAGCCCGCAACGGGGCGCGTGGCGTCGGGCGACTTCGCGCACGCGATCGGCTTTCCGGTGACGCAGGAATTTCCGTTCGACGGCAAGACGGTCGCCACCGCCGAAAATCTCGGCGAACGCGTGGACCCGGGCAGCGAGTTCGGCGCCGCGATCAGCACGCTCGCCGACAATTTCACGGGCACGCAAGCCGCCGTCGCGGCGCCGTGGTACGCGCGCTTTCTGTCGCGGAGACAACGATGAGCTTCGGCCTCAAGCGCTCGGAGCGCGAGCGCGCCAATCAAACGATCGAGCCGCGTCGCGGCGACGACATCGACGCGACGACCCACGTGCCGAACGTATCGAACGTGTCGCCCGCATCGCATGCGATGCGCGAGCCCGCGAGCAAGCCACGCGAGACCCCCGTCCCACCGCCGCCCGCCGAAACGATGATCCGCTCCGAAGCATTTCGTGCGATTCGCGCGAACGTGTTTTCGTCGATGAACGTGTCGGCGGCGGTGCTGAAGACACGTGACGAGGTCCGCGAGGGCATCGAGCAGATCGTGTCCGATGTGGTCGAGCGCGAGCGGATGAACCTGACGCTCGCCGAACAGCTGCACGTGGTCGACGAACTGCTGAACGACATGTTCGGCGTGGGCCCGATCGAGCCGCTGCTCGCCGACGATTCGGTAACCGATATTCTCGTCAACGGCCCGGACCGCGTGTATGTCGAGCGGCACGGCCGGCTCGAACTGACGCCGCTGAAGTTCCGCGACAACGCGCACGTCGTGAACGTCGCGCAACGGATTGCGGCGGCCATCGGTCGTCGCGTCGATGAAAGCAGCCCGATGGTCGATGCGCGTCTTGCGGACGGCAGCCGCGTGAACGTCGTGTTGCCGCCACTCGCCGTGCACGGCGCGTGTATCGCGATCCGCAAGTTTTCGAAGCGGAACATCACGCTCGCGCGAATGGCGCAGCAAGGCAACCTGTCGAACGAGATGGCGCGCGTGCTGAAAATCGCCGCCACGTCGCGGCTGAACATCCTGATTTCCGGCGGCACCGGCTCGGGCAAGACGACGTTGCTCAATGCGATGTCGCATTTCATCGACGAGCGCGAACGCGTGATCACGATTGAAGACGCCGCCGAACTGCAGCTTCAGCAGCCGCATGTCGTGAGCCTCGAAACGCGGCCCGACAATTCGGAAGGCACCGGCGCGGTCGGCCAGCGCGAACTCGTGCGCAACGCGCTGCGGATGCGCCCGGATCGCATCATCCTCGGCGAAACGCGCGGCCCTGAAGCGTTCGACGTGTTGCAGGCGATGAACACCGGCCACGACGGCTCGATGACGACGATCCACGCGAACAGCCCGCGCGACGCGATCGCGCGCCTCGAAAGCATGGTGATGATGGCGAACGGCAACCTGCCGATGCCGTCGATTCGCCGGCAGATCGCGAGCGCGGTCCACATGATCGTGCAGGTCGAGCGCATGCGCGACGGCGTGCGGCGCGTGACGCGCATCTCCGAGATCGCGGGGATGGAAGGCGACGTGATCACCACGCAGGACCTGTTCGTATTCCGCTACGACACGACGGGCTACAACGAAGAGGTCAAGGGCGTCTTCGAATGCTCGTCGATTCGCCCGATGTTCGCCGGCCGCGCCGCTTACTACGGCCTCGAAGACGCGCTGATGGAAGCGATCCGTCCATGACGCCCGCCGATATCGTCACGGCAGGCGCGTTCGTCGGCACCGTGCTCGTCGGCTTCATCGTGTCGACGATGCGCGACGCGCGCCGCGCGCGGCCCGACGTGCGCATCCGCGCGCGCCTGCGCGAACTGCGCGCGCGCCAGATCGCCGAGGTGCCCGCAGAAGCGGCCGCCACGGAGCTGTTCCGGCTGCGCTCGCCCGACAGCTGGCTCGACGCGCAGTACCGGCGTTACCGGCAGCGTCTGTCCACGGTGGGCGGCAAGCACGCGATGACGTGGCTCGTGCTGTCCGCCCTGGCGGGATTCATCGCGAGCCTCGTCGTCGTGCGTCTGCCGTGGATCGCCGGCTCGCTCGTGCCGCTCGCGTTCGTGGCGTGGCCGATACTCGGCGTCGTGACGACGTACCGCGCGCTGAACCAGCGCTTTCGTCAGCGCTTCCTGAAGGCGTTTCCGGACACGCTCGACATGGTCATCCGCGCCGTGCGCGCGGGCGTGCCGATGACGCACGCAATCGCCGATGCCGCCGAACAGGCCGACGAACCGGTGCGCTCCGAATTTCGCACGATGGGCGATGCGCTGAAGCTCGGTATCGACGTGACCGAAGTGCTCGACGCCGCGAACGCGCGCATCGAGATTCCCGACTTCGCGTTTTTCTCGGTGTGCCTGCGCCTGCAGCGCGAGACGGGCGGCCAGCTCGGGGAGACCCTGGAGAATCTCGCGACCATCATCCGCGCGCGCCGCGAAGTGCAGATGAAGACGAAGGCGCTCACCGCCGAAGGCCGGATGACGAGCAAGCTCGTTGCGGCCGTGCCGTTCTTCATCGCGGGCGCGCTTTATCTGCTGAATCCGGACTACATCGGCACGCTGTTCACGACGAAGCTCGGTCACGACATGCTGGCCGTCGCCGCGGTGATGCTGACGATCGGTCTTGCGATCGTGAGCCGTACGGCAAAACTGGAGACGGGCCGATGAACGCGATTTCCGTTGCAACCGGCAATTTTCTGCTGCTCGTGCTGTTGCTCATGGGCGTGTACCTGTACGTCCGCGCGGGCAACAGCGTGCGCGCCCGCGTGGCCGAGCGCGCGCGTTCGCGCGCCGCGCAGCCGGTGCACACGGCGGCCGTCGCGAACGAACGCTCGGCAAAGACGCTGCGCGAACACATCGGCCGTGCAGGCCGCGCGCTCGCGCATATCGGCGAACGTCTGCCGATCTTCGATGCGAAGCAGCGCGCGGCGCTCGCGCTCGCGTGTCAGCGTGCCGGATTTTACGGCCCTCGCGCAGTGTCGGCGCTCGTCGGCATCAAGTTCACCTGCGGGATTGGCGCGAGCATCGACATGCTGGCTTTCGGCAGCCGGGTGCCGGTATTCGGCCAGTACCTGTTGCTGCGCGCGATGCTGATGCTGGCCGCGTTCATCGTCGGAATGATCGTGCCGGAATACGCGCTCGCGTTCCGGGCCCGCCGCCGACGCCGCCAGATCGCCGCGGTGCTGCCCGACGCGCTCGATCTGCTCGTGATCTGCACGAACGCCGGTCACAGTCTCGCGGTCGGCATTCATCGCGTGGCGAAGGAAATCCGGATGGTGTCCGCGCCGCTCGCCAACGAACTGGAGATCACGGCGTCCGAACTGCATCTGGGCGGCGATGCGTCGTTCGCGCTGCGCAACCTCGGCGAGCGCATCGATCTGCCTTCGGTGCGCAGTCTCGTGTCGACGCTGATCCAGTCGCAGCAATACGGCACGCCGATCACGACCGCATTGAAAACGCTGTCGAAGAGCAGCCGCACGCAGGCAATTCTCGAACTCGAAGAAAAGGCCGCGAAGCTCGCACCGAAGATGACGTTGCCGATGATGATCTTCATTCTGCCGACGGTGGCGATCATCGCCGCCGGCCCCGCTGTGATGCGCCTGATGACGGTATTTGGAAAATGAACGCAACCTGTCTGATGAAGCGCGCGACGCGCGCGCTGCCCGTGATGATCCTCCTGTCGCTCGGCGCGCTCGCGGGGTGTTCGAGCACGCCGCATTACGCGTCGTCGATGCCCGCGCCGAAGCCGCTCACGCGCACGCTCGGCAGCGCCGACGAACTGCGCATCGCCGAGGGCGCGCTCGAATCCGGCGACGTGCAACTGGCCGGCTCGCTGTACGAAAAAGCGCTGAGGGCGGACCCCAAATCGGTCGAGGCGAATCTCGGCCTCGGCGATTGCCTGTACCAGACCGGCGACGTCGAGCGCGCGCGCATCGCGTACAGTCGGGCCGCCGCACTCGCACCGGACGCGCTCGCGCCGAAGCTCGCGCTCGCGCGCACCGCGATCCGGCAGCGCCACTTCGACGAAGCGTTCGCGCTGTACCACGAACTGCTCGCGCGCACGCCCGACGACCCCGCCGCGTCCGCGGGACTCGGCACGCTGCTCGACCTGACCGGCCGTCACGACGCGGCGCAGGCGGTCTACCGCAGCGCGCTCGCGCGCCATCCGGAGAGCCAGGCGCTGCGGATCGACCTCGGCCTGTCGCTGACGCTCGCCGGCAAGCCGCGCGAAGGCGTGAACGTGCTGCTCGACGTGGCCGCGATCGGCGATGCGCCGCCGCAGGCGCGTCAGGATCTCGCGCTCGCGTACGGGCTGCTCGGCAACGACGCGGCGGCGGAGAAGATCCTGCTCGCGGATCTGCCGAAGAACTCGGTGCAGGACAATCTGCGCTATTACGCGAGCGTGCGCGCCGCGCTCAGCAACAAGGCAGCGGCGAGATGAGCCACGCGCGACGGCAGCCTTCGACGCTCCTGCGACGCGCGCGCGAGCGCGGCGCGACGACGCTCGAATTCGTGCTGATCCTGCCGTTCTTTCTGCTCGTCGTGTTCATGATTGTCGAGTTCGGCCTCGCGTTCGCCGCGCAGGAACTGCTCGACAATGCGGCGCGCGACGGCGCGCGCTTGCTGCGCATCGGCACGCTGAAGGACGGCGGTTATTCGACGGCGTTGGCGACGGCGATCTGCAACGACCTCACGTCCAGCAGCTTCACGCTGCTGCCGTCGTGCGCGCAGAACATCCAGCTCTACGTGGCGGCCGCACCGTCCGGCACGCCCGCGGGCTCCGGGTTCGCTTCGCTGAAAACCGCGACGGTGACCGGCCCCACGATGACGCAATCGACGGCGGCCGTATCGGCGAACAACGACGTCGTCATGCAGATCGGCTTTGCGCTGCCGTGGTCGCTGCAAGGCCTGTCGCTCGTCACCGGCACGACGATGCTGATGTCCACGATCGCCTTCCAGACGGAACCCTACTGATGCGCGCGTTACGGTCCCTGCTGACGAACGATCGGGGCGTCGCGTCGCTCGAATTCGCGATCGTTCTGCCCATCATGTTGTCGCTGCTGTTCGCGACGTATGAACTCTCGCAGTATGTCCGCGTGCAACTGAAAGTCGACAGCGCCGCGCAGTCGATCGCCGACATGGTCGCGCAACAGGCGGCGGGCGTCACGAGCGGAACGTCCGGCTCGCTCGGCAACTTCTGCACCGCGGGCGTGCTGATGATGACGCCGTTCCCGGTCGGCGCGAGCAACGGCGCGTTCAGCGTGGCGGTCGCGAGTGTGACGAACTACACGTCGAGCGGCGTCACCGTCGATTGGGAAAGCGACAAGTCGTGCGCGACGACGGCGCTCGCGCTCGGCACAACGGCGAAGACGCTCGCGACGTCGCCGACCAACCTGATTCCGACGGCCGGCGCGCCCGGCGACAGCGTGATCGTCGCGACGGTGACGTACCGCTACGACTCGCCGATCCAGTACTTTTTCCCCGGCCTCACGAGCCTCACTCACACCGCGTTCGCGCGCCCGCGCAACAACGGCGTGGTATCTTGCGCTTCGCCTTGCTCATGACGAAAGATTCCGTGAACGCCGTCGCGCCCACGCGCCGCTACCCGCGTCTCGCTTCGTCGCGTCGCGCCCAGCGCGGCGTGTCGAGCATCATGTTTGCGATCCTGCTGATTCCGCTGCTGCTGGCGGTCGGTCTCGCGGTCGACGTCGCGCGGATGGTGCAGTTCCGCTCGGACCTGCAAAACGCCGTCGACGAAGCAGCGCTCGCGGGCGCCGCGGCGTTCATGGAATCGACGCAGTCGGCACTCGCGACCACCGTCGCGACGACCTACTTCAAGCGCGCGATCCTGCCCGCGAGCGTTTCCGTTTCCGCACCGACGGTCACGCCGAACGCGAACGACACGATCAATCCGGCGCTCGGCAACGCGCCGGCTCACACGGTGACGGTGACCGCCACCGCCACGGCGAACACGACGCTGATGTCGCTCGTCGCCCCGTCGCTGGTCACGTTCACCGTCACGGCGAAGGCGGCGAATCCGGTGGTATCGGCCAACCTGTCGTTCCCGAAACTGACATCCAACGCGTGCGACGGCAATACGCTCTATCTTTACCAGGTGCCGGGCAATTCGACCAATACCGGTTACGACTATTCGAAGGTCCCCGTTTTCAACTCCACGAACTACTACCAGATCTACACAAGCTATTCGCCGACGGTCGCGCTCGGCAAGACACCCGACCAGACGCTGCCGACTTTCTCGGTCAACCAGCCGCTAGGCGTCATGTTGCGCAACGACACGAACGGCAACGTCGGGAATCCGAACTGCCAGATTACGGTGACCGGCGCGAACTCCTATGGCGCACCGAGCGGGTCGTCGCAGACGTTCTATTCGTCGCTGCTGATGAACGGCCAGTCGCCGAGCGAACTGACGAACTACACGTACACCGCGAGCGTGACGACGAGCGGGTCCAAGGGCACGAACGTCGTCAGCTATACGGTCCAGTTGCCGCCGAGCACGCTGTATCCGAACGGGAAGACGATCAGCGGCAAGGGCTCCGACTTTCCGGGCGGCTCGAATCAGCTTGCGATGGTCTTCGGCGTGAACGCGCCCGGCTCGGCGAATTCGAACTGTCAGCTGTTATCGACGAGCACCAGCGGCTCCCAGACGACAAAGCAATACAGCTGCACGACGCAGTACCGCAAGAGCACGCAGACCACCGCCAGCAACTGCTCGCTATACGTGCAGACCGGCTCGGGCGTCACGTCGTCGTATCTGAACGGACTCACGCCGCAGTCGTCGGCTCCGTCGTCGGCCGTCGGCAACTGCTTTGACGTGACATCGGGCGGCGCCAACAATTCGGCGCCCAGTTGCGCGCAGCTCTCGGCACTCGCGAGCGGGTCCGGCTCGGCTGCCGTGCAGCCTGCCGCCGTGTTCTGGTGGGACGACGCCGGCGGCGAAGGCGCGAACGAGGCGGACTACGGCGCGTCGTCCCACTGCTCGCAGATCCGTTCGTCGTCGAGCGCCGGCTACGGCGAAGACTGCCAGTACAAGAACATGGTCGCCGCCGTGCAGTGCCAGGCCACCGGCGGCAGCGGCACCGGGTACACCGCCGTCGTGTTGACCCAGTAGCCCCGCTCGCCCTGAAGTAAGCGATGAATAAATACATTTCGACATCCGGGAATGCCGATTGCGAAGATCGTCAGGCGCAGTTCGCGCGGATACCTGGAGATCGACCATGAACAAGGATCATGTGAAAGGCGAAGCGGAAAAGCTCAAAGGCAAGGCTAACGAAGCGATCGGCAAAGCGACCGACAACCCGGCGCGCGAGATGAAGGGCGATGTGCAGCAAGGCGCCGGCGAGGCGCAAAAGAAGGTCGGCGACGCCAAGGACATGGCACGGAAAGCGGACGAGCATCACAGAAAATAAAACGTGTCGGCCGCCCGTGCGGTGAGCACCGACGCGTGCTTGCCGCACGGGACTCATGACGTCAGCGTGTCGGGTGTCGTCGCCGGTTCGGCCGGATCGACATGCACTTCCAGCACGGCCGGCCCCGTCGTCGAGCGCAGCCGCGCCGCGACGGCCCGCTTCACCTTCTGCGGTTGCAAGCACGCATCGCAAGCCCCCCTTCTGTTCGAACACGAGCCAGGCAACAGCCGCGCTGTGGCGTGCGGCTCGCCTTACAGCTTGCCTACCCGGCGCGCATTCATACGAAACCCTGAACTTCGCGTGAACTTCGTCGCGATGCCGTCGTCCCATCCGGGCCACTGGCAACGAACCCCCTTGCTCCGGAGAACGTGACATGCCGAAGAAGCGCCCGAATGGATCGCGCAGCGACCGAGTACTAGCCGCGCCGGTTTTCTCGCAACCTCAGCCGACGCCGGATCCGCAGACCTTCGTGGTGCGGCATGCGTCGGATACCGCCGCATACAAGGTCATCGACGAACTGAACCGCGAGCACAAGCTCAAGGCACTTCCGTTCCCCGCGCCGCGCGGCGGCACCGAGCCGCGGCTCACGCTCGCCGAGGTGATCGCCAACAACCAGACGGTGCTCGACCAGATCGCTGCGAACAAACAGATCGTCTTTCATTCCACCGGCGACTGCGGCAGCACGAAAGGCCCGAAAACGCAGAACGAAGTCGCGGACAAGATGGTCAGCGACTTCGACGAAACCGACCCGGCCGAGGTGCCGCAGTTCAACTTTCTGCTCGGCGACATCGTCTACAACTTCGGCGAAGCCCAGTATTACTACGACCAGTTCTACGATCCGTATCGCGACTATCACGCGCCGATTCTCGCGGCCGCGGGCAATCACGACGGGATGATCTCGCCGCTGCGGCACGAAAAGAGCCTGCAGGCTTTTCTGCGGAATTTCTGCGCGGATTGCTTCGAGGTATCGCCGGACGCAGGCAACCTTTCGCGTACCGCGCAAATCCAGCCGGGCGTGTTTTTCACGTTCGACGCGCCGTTCATGCGTATCATCGCGCTGTACAGCAACACGCTCGAAGACCCGGGCGTGATCGCGAACAGCGATATCGGCAACAGCCAGCTGAAATTCCTGAAAGCAGCGCTGACGCGCGTGAAGAAAGAGAACTATCGCGGTGCGCTGCTGTTCGCGCATCACCATCCGCCGTACGTCGCGCGCGGCCGGCATGGCTGGAGCGTCGAGATGCAGCAGCAGATCGACGCCGTCTGCAACCAGGTCGGCGTATGGCCGCATGCGGACCTTGCGGGACACGCGCACAACTACCAGCGCTTCACGCGAACCCGCCCGGACGGCACGCAGATTCCTTACATCGTCTGCGGAAACGGCGGGCACAACGTGCAGCGGCTCACCACCAATGGACAGCCGCCGCTGCGCGCGCCGCAACTGATTCAGGCGGCGTCGGCCGATACAGACGCTGTCGTGCTGGAAAACTACGATGACCAGAATTACGGGTATCTGCGGATCATCGTGAACGACGCGCAATTGCGCATCGAATATCACGCGGCGGTAGACGGCCCGAACACGAAAGCGCCCGACGACAACGTCACCATCGATCTGGCCACGCGCAAGATCACGCAGTACGCCGCGCGCGATTCGGGAATGCCGGCGCTCGCGGCGAGCATTCGCGAACTGGCGCGACGAGCGTGAACGCGAGTTCGGTCGTCGCGCTCGCTGGCGGTCACTGGATCAAATCCGGATCGCTAACGATGATGTCGTCCCACAGCGTCTGAAACGACAGCCAGCCGAACTGCGGCGATCCGAGCACCGAAGCGAGCCATCTCGCGTCGTCGGAGGACCACTGGGTGGGCACGCCGCACGCGTCGGCCATCAATTGCGCTTCGCAGCAGCGGTTCATCAGCACGAACCACCATGCGGCCTCGTCCACCGTTTGTCCGGTCGTGAAGATGCCGTGGCCGGCGTGGATCGCCACCCGTTTGTCGCCGAAGGCCGCCGCAAAGCGGATGGCCGTGTCGCGGTCGCGCACGACACGAGGCTCGAGAATCAGCGCCTGCTGCTCGAAGAACACGCAGGCGTCCTGTGTGATCGGATCGAGCAGCCGTTCGAACGCGGCCCACGTCGACGCGTGCAGCGCGTGCGTGTGGCACACCGCCATCACGTCAGGCCGCGCCTGATGGACGGCCGTATGCAGCAGCAGCCCGACCGGGTTCACCATCCCGCTGCCGCGAACGATCTGACCTTGGTGATTCACCTGAACGAGATCGGACACGCGCACGCGATGCAACGGGACGCCCACCGGATTGACCCAGAAATGGTCCGGCCATTCGGGGTCGCGCGCGGTGATGTGGCCCAGCAAGCCTTCGGAGTAGCCGCGCCGCCCGAAAATCCGGCAGCTTGCCGCGAGCCGCTGCAGCACATGGGTTCGCTCGGCGTCTTTCGTTTCGAATACGGGCAGCGAGCGGCTTGCAAAACTTTGGACACCGATTTGCATGGCACTTTCCTCCTACTCGTCAATGGATCGTTGGCCCGATTCGCAGGTTAATAATCGTTTTTCGTCGCGACGCTGACGGCGCCGATTCGCTACCATTGAGCGAATTCACGCGCGACATTCACGAGGGCAAGAAATGGAACCTTCCCGCTACGTTCTCGAAGACACCGGCAACTTCGTTCTGCTCGAACACGTCAACGTCACGATTCCGGACCAGCGGCTTGCCACTGCGTTCTACGTCAGCGGGCTCGGACTGACGCGCGACCCGTATCTGATGGTAGGCGTGTCCAATATGTGGATCAACGTGGGCCGCTCGCAGATTCATCTGCCGCACGGTGCAGCGCAGCACCTGCGCGGGCACGTCGGGCTCATCGTCGGAGAGCGCCAGTCGCTCGTCAAGCGGCTGCGTGCGGTTCAGCCGGTGCTCGACGGCACGGCGTTCGGGTGGACGGAGCGAGCCGATCGGGTCGAAGTGACGTGTCCGTGGGGGAATCGCTACGACTGTCTCGAACCGGAAGCATTTAGGGGGAAGGCGCGGTGGTCCGGCGTGGATCTCGGCATCGCGTATGTGCAATTCGATGTCCCCCCGGGGCGCGCCGAATCGATTGCCGCCTTTTACCGCGAAGCGTTCAATGCGTCCGCCGATGTGCGCGAAAGCGATGGGCTGCCGCAGGCGGTCATCGCGGTCGGAACGCATCAGCAACTTGTCTTCGCGGAAACGCGTGCAGCGATTCCCGAGTACGACGGGCATCACATCCAGCTTTACGTCGCCGATTTTTCCGGGCCCTATGCGTGGCTTGCCGCACGCGGGCTCACCTATGGCGAAGAAACGCATCAATATCGATTCGCGGACATCGTCGATCCGTCGAGCGGCGCGCACGGTTTTCAAATCGAACACGAGGTGCGGAGTCTGCGCCATCCTCTCTTTGCGCGACCGCTGGTAAACCGGAATCCGGATCAGACCAATCGGGATTATGGAAAGGGACGCGATATTCGCAGCGGCGCGTTTTAGCAGCCAGCCAATGGGCTTCCGTAACGGCTAGCCGCATTGAATTAGCGAAAACGTTTGCGCGTTTTATACCGTATCGCATGGGCGAACACGCGCTCGGCGCGAGATCGCATGCGACCAGGTTAACCCCGCATGGCGGCGGTCAGCGCAGACAATTAGCATCGGCGGACGTTAGGGGTAACGTTAATAAACATCGGCCGCCAGCCGCAGAACGGGGCTACCGCGATCACGCGCGCCAAAGCCGCCCCGACACTCCGGAGACCCAATGCTCAAGAACCTCACCATCCGTGGTGGCCTGACGCTGGTCATCAGCGTTTTCGTTGCGTTTCTGCTGATCGTAATCGGCGTCGGCTACGGGGCACTCAAGCTCACCAGCAGCGGACTAGAGGACGTACAGCACCGCGCGTCCACGATCGCGAAACTGAGAACCAGCTCGGAGCAGCTTCTGCAGGTGCGGCTCGCGCTCGGCAGCTACGAGACGCTCTTCATGGCCGCCAAGCCGACCGACGGTCTGCTCCCGGCCGCGCACAAGACGCTCGAAGAATCCACCGCGGCGTTCCGCAGCTACGCGACGGGCCCTTTTGCCAGCGACGAAGAAAAGCAGCTCACGCAGGCCGTCGAGCAGGCGCGCGCCGCGCTGGTCGACCACGCGATCGAGCCGGAATTCAATGCGCTGAAAGACTACGACTTCAACACGTTCCATACGATCCAGGGCGAGACGGCCAATCGCTTCTACGCGGCGTATGCGAAGGCGATCGCCGCGCTGAACCAGTTGCAGACGGCCGAAAGCGAACACCAGGCCGAAACGGCGGCGCAGCGCCTGAACATCGCGACGCTGCTGTTCGGCGCGATCGGCGTGATCGGTGTCGTGGTCGGGCTGATTGCGCGCGCGGGGCTGTCGGCGGCAGTCGTCAAGCCGGTGAACCGGACGATCTCGCACTTTCGCAGCATCGCGGCAGGTGACTTGACGATCTCCGTCGGGTCGCGCTCGCGCAGCGAGATGGGCCAGTTGCTGTCGGCGCTCACGCAGATGCGCGACGGGCTCGTCGAGACCGTGTCGAAGGTGCGCGGCAGCACGCATGCGATCACCGCCGGCGCGAACGAAATCGCCTCGGGCAACGCCGATCTTTCGAGCCGCACCGAGCAACAAGCCGCGGCGCTTCGCGAGACGGCCGCGAGCATGGAAGAGCTGTCCGCGACGGTCAAGCAGAACGCCGACTACGCGAAGCAGGCAAGCCGTCTCGCACAGGGCGCGCTGCAGACGGTCACGCGCGGCGGCCAGGTCGTCACGCGCGTGACCGAGACGATGGACGGCATCGCCGAGTCGTCGCGCAAGGTCGTCGAGATCATCGGCATGATCGAAGGGATTGCGTTCCAGACGAACATTCTCGCGTTGAACGCCGCGGTCGAAGCCGCTCGTGCCGGCGAGCAGGGGCGCGGCTTCGCGGTGGTCGCATCCGAGGTGCGCAGCCTCGCGCAACGCTCGGGCGCGGCGGCAAAGGAGATCAAGGCACTGATCGGCGAGTCGGCTGCGAAGGTCGACCAGGGTGCGTCGCTCGTCGGCGAGGCGCGCATCACGATGCAGGAGGCGATGGAGTCGGTGGGCCGGGTGAGCGGCATCATGAGCGACATCGAGGCCGCCGCGCTCGAACAGAGCGCCGGCATCGACGAGGTCAACAAGGCGATCAGCCAGATCGACGAGGTCACGCAGCACAATGCGGCGCTCGTCGAAGAAGCCGCGGCGGCCGCGAAATCGCTGGAAGCGCAAGCCGACATGCTGCGCAATGCGGTGGCGGTGTTCCGCATCGAGGCGCAGACGACGCCGGCTAACGCGGCGCGAAACGCAAGCGCACATGCAGCCGCCGATCGGGCTCGACTGGGGAAGCCGGTGGCGAGTGGGCGCGCTGCGCTGGCAATCCGCTAGCGGTTTGTCTATTCGAGCCGTGGACAGAACGCAGTAAAAAAAGCGGGACCGCGCAACTTGAATGCGCCGGTCCCGCTGTCTTTATCGCCCGGCGCTTACTTCGATCCCGGTGCGCTGGCCGCGGCGGCTTCGCTCGCGGCCTTCTGTTTTTTCGACGCCTCATGATGGCCGATCGCGCATCCCGCCGCCGCGCCTGCCACGCCATGCTTGCCGGCCACGTGCCCGGCGACGCCCCCCACTACCGCGCCCTTCGTGCATCCCGCCGCATGCGCCTGCATGGACAGCATCCCACCGACGATGAAACCCGCTGCGGCGATTGCGATGCGTTTGCTCGTCATGGTGATCTCCGGGTGGATTGATGGGATGTTCCGAGCAACGCGCGTACCTAATGGGATCGGCGCGGTGGCAAATGCACGATAGTCGAGGTCTGATCCCGCTTGGCCGCTTCGACGTGCCATTCCATTGCGGTATTGCCGGGAGCAAATGTCTAAGCTCAGACGCGTCTGCATGACGGCGAACAAGCAATGCCAATGTTGCGACAGCAATTCGGACGTTTGTCAGGCCTTCCTCTTTGAAGCATGTGCTAGAACGGAAGACCTGTTTTTAAACGAGGTTTTCACCATGGCGGTTCCGTTGCATCTTTGGCTGAAAGACGAAGGCGGCGCGGACATTCGCGGTAGCAGCAGCGTGTCCGGTCGAGAAGGAAGTATTGAAGTGTTGAGCCTGACTCATGGCGTCCACTCGCCAACCGACTACACGACAGGGAAACTCACTGGCTCCCGCTCGCATCGCCCACTGACAATCGAAAAGGAAATAGACCGGTCTTCCGCGCTTCTTTACCGTGCAGTCGTTTACGGCGTGACATTGCAGTCCGCCGAACTCAGGTTTTACCGCACGAATGACGCGGGCAAGGAAGAAGCCTATTTCACGATGCTGATGAAAAGCGTCAAGGTCACTGGCGTTTCGCCGAAGGTGCTGAACATCAAGGAAGTACAGAGTCAGCACAGAAACCACTTCGAAATAGTCGAATTTCGCTACGAGGAAATCGCGTGGGCCTACGCGGATGGGAATCTGATCTTCAAAGATGCCTGGTCCTACGTCTAGGCGAGCGTGACGATGCCAGTCCAATGCACTTACTGGGAAAACGGCAAGACGACCTCCCGTCTGTTCTGTTCCGGCTTCGGGTCGGTCGAGGCTTTTTCGGGAACCGGACCCGGACGCAACAACCCACGCGCAACAGCGATGGCGAACATCGGACCGCTGCCAAGCGGTCGCTACTATCTGGTCGACCGGCAGTCCGGCGGCCGCCTTGGCTGGCTCTGGGACTGGCTTGGCACGAGCCTTCACGTCACTACGGACCATTCGAAATGGTTCATGTTGTGGCACGAACGAACCGGAGATAGCGCATTTGTTGAAGGCATCAGGCGCGGAAGCTTTCGCTTGCACCCGGCGGGTCCGCAGAATCTGAGCAAAGGCTGCATAACCGTTGTCAGCCCTGCCCAGTTCGATCTGTTGCAACGGTACATTCGTTCGCGAGTGCCCGATAAACCGGTGCCCGGACAGACGTTCAACGCATACGGTACGGTTGACGTCCAATGAAGCGGCTGACACTGTGTATATGGATGCTTCTTTGTATCGCCCTGACGTTCATCGGGGCAATACACATGACATCCTGGTTCTGTACGTTGCCATTCAATATGCCCTACTGGCTGGAACGCGCAATTCGATTTGGCTTTCGCCTGTTTGTCAATGACGACATGCCTGACCCCGAAGATGATATTGCGCCAGTCGCCGTACTTTTCTATCTCGCGTGCGCCAATTTAATCGTCGGCACAGCGGTCTATTTCGCCGCGTCGGCCATCTGGCGTCGACATATCGCGCCACGGTTCACACGGCACTAGCCCCCGCTCACCGAGGCCGACCCGCCACCCCGCCGCGACGGCGCTCTCTTTCGCGTTCCGCCGCCGGCACCGAGTCGTCTTCTTCCAGCGGCGCACCGGCCAGACGACGTTTGTCGGACTGCTCCACCGACGGCGCCGGCGGTTCCTCTGCGCCTTCCGCATTGAGCTGCGCCTCGGCGCGGCTCCAGTACTCGTCGGCGCGACCTTCGGGCGAACCGTCGTCCTGCCAAAGCCTGTACGCGCGCTGCCGGATCCGTTCTTCGGTTTGCTGATCCATCTGATTCTCCTTGCGGGCTCGATCAATCGCCGATGATGGCCAACCCGCTGTCGCATCGCCCGTACCTGCCCGCAGCGCGATGCGGGACACCGCCTCAATGCGTGGGCATCCCCGCCGCGTCCATCCCGAGACGCACGATCTCCACCACGCTCATCGCGACGAGCACGCTCGCCGTCCACAGGCCGACGAGCCACAACAGTCTCGTGCGCCACACGCGCGGCCGGCGTGAACCCGAAACCGAAGCCGAAGCCGAATCGCTATTCGTCTCGTCCATCGCCACCCTCAGTGATAGCCCTCGCCCGGTCTCACCTTGCCGCGGAACACGTAGTAGCTCCACGCCGTGTACATCAGGATGAACGGCAGGATGAACAGCGCGCCCACCAGCATGAACAGCTGGCTCTGCGGCGGCGCGGCCGCGTCCCACAGCGACACGGAAGGCGGAACGATGTTCGGCCACAAGCTGATCGCGAGCCCGCTATAGCCGAGGAAGATCACCATCAGCGTGATCAGGAACGGCGTCACCGTGGCCTTGTGCGCGAGCGCGTGCAGCTTCGCGAGAAAGCCCAGTACCAGCAGCACGGGCACCGGCAGGAAGAACACCAGGTTCGGCAGCGTGAACCAGCGGCGCGCGATGGCCGGATGCGCAAGCGGCGTCCACACGCTCACCAGCGCGATCGCCGCCAGCAATGCCCACGCGAGCCGGAACGACAGCCGGTACATGTGCGACTGCAACCGTCCGTCGGTCTTCATGATGAGCCACGTGCAGCCGAGTTGCGCATACGCGGCCAGCAGCGCGACGCCGCAGAACAGCGGAAACGGCCGCAGCCAGTCGAGCGTGCCGCCCACCCATGCGTTGTCGCGCACCGGCAGCCCGTCGATGAACGCACCGAGCACGACGCCCTGAAAAAACGTCGCGACAAGCGATCCGCCGATGAACGCGAGATCCCACAGATGGCGCCGCGTCTCGTGCGCCTTGAAGCGGAACTCGAACGCGACGCCGCGAAAGATCAGCCCGATCAGCATGAAGATCAGTGGCAGATACAGCGCGCTCAGCACCACCGAATACGCCAGCGGAAACGCGCCGTAAAGCCCCGCGCCGCCGAGCACGAGCCAGGTTTCGTTGCCGTCCCAGACCGGCGCGACGGTGTTCATCATCACGTCGCGTTCTTCGTGATCGCGCACGGTGAAAAACAGGAGCCCGATGCCGAGATCAAAGCCGTCCATCACCACGTACATCATGATGCCGAACGCGATGATCGCCGCCCAGATCAACGTGATATCCACGCCCATGGTGTTGCCTCCTCAATCCGGCTCGTGTGACGGCGCACGCGGCGGCCCCACGTCTTCCGGCGCGGCGGACAGCGGGCGCGCCGGCGTGCGCGAGCGCCCGGCGCCGCCTTCGGTCACGCGTTCGCCCTCGTGCGACTGCGGTCCGTTGCGCACGATCCGCAGGATATAGACGATGCCCGTGCCGAACAGCGCGAAGTAGACCAGCACGAAGATCGCAAGGCTCAGCCCGACCTGCGCGGCGGGGTTCGGCGACGTCGCGTCCGCCGTGCGCATCACGCCGTAGACGACCCACGGCTGACGGCCCACCTCGGTCGTCACCCAGCCGGCGAGCAGCGCGATCAGCCCGGCCGCCCCCATCCATTGCGCAAACGCAAGAAAGGTCCGCGACACGTAGAGCCTGCCGCGTGCTCGCAGCACGAGCGCCCACACGCCCATCGCGATCATCAGCAGGCCCATGCCGACCATCACGCGAAAGCTCCAGAACACGATCGTCGAATCGGGCCGGTCTTCGGGCGGAAACGACTTGAGCGCCGGAATCTGACGCGTGAGGCTATGCGTGAGGATGAGGCTGCCGAGCACCGGGATCTCGACGGCGTAGCGCGTCTCTTCGGCCTTCATGTCCGGCCAGCCGACGAGAATGAGCGGCGACGGCTCGCCCGGCACGTTCTCCCAGTGCCCTTCGATCGCGGCGATTTTCGCGGGCTGATGTTCGAGCGTGTTCAGGCCGTGCGCGTCGCCGACGAGCGCCTGAATCGGCGCGACGATGACGGCCATCCACATCGCCATCGAAAGCGCCGTGCGGACCGGCGGGTTGTCGTTGCGGCGGCGCAGATGCCACGCGGACGCCGCGCCGACGAAGCACGCCGTCGCGAGAAACGCCGCAATCGCCATATGCGCGAGGCGAAACGGGAACGATGGATTGAAGATCACCGCGAGCCAATGCACCGGCACCGCGCGCCCATTGATCACTTCGTAGCCTTGCGGCGTCTGCATCCAGCTGTTCGACGCGAGAATCCAGAAGGTCGACACGAGCGTGCCGAGCGCGACCATCGCGGTCGAGAGGAAATGCAGGCCGCGCCCGACGCGGTTCCAGCCGAACAGCATCACGCCGAGAAAACCGGCTTCCAGAAAGAAAGCCGTCAGCACTTCATAAGTCAGCAGCGGCCCGGTAATGCCACCCGCGAAGAATGCAAAACGGCTCCAGTTCGTGCCGAACTGCCACGCCATCACGACGCCCGACACCACGCCCATTCCGAAGTTGACCGCGAATATCTTCGACCAGTGGTAGTAGAGATCGCGGTACGCTTCACGTCGGGTCTTCAGCCACAGCGCTTCGAGCACGGTCAAAAAGCTCGCGAGCCCGATCGTAATGGCCGGAAAGATGATGTGAAAGCCGATCGTGAACGCGAACTGCAGGCGCGCGAGAATGAAGGCTGTCGTGTCGGTAGTTTGCATACGAGGCCGGTGCGGGGTGTGCCCGCGAAGGCGTTAGCATCGGATGTGCCCGGTATCCGCGCGCGGCTGCGCGACCGTCGCGCGGCGCGGATACCGCGCATGCACCGCTTGTTTACATCGGGAGCACGTCGATCATGCGTGCTCCCCTTTCAAAGGAGCGATCAACATGGCGAAAGCCGTATTGGCCATTCATGGCGGCGCCGGCGCGATTGCCCGCGCCGAAACGTCGGACGACACGCGCATCGCTTACGAAACCGCGCTGGCGGCGATTCTGCGCGACGCGGGACGCGTGCTCGAACGGGGCGGCAGCGCGCTCGACGCGGTCACCGAAGCGGTGCGTCTCCTCGAAGAATGTGAGCTTTTCAATGCGGGACGCGGCGCGGTCTTCACGAGCGAGGGCACGCATGAACTGGACGCGTCGATCATGGACGGCCGCACGCTGAAAAGCGGCGCCGTCGCCGGCGTGACGACCGTGCGCAACCCGGTGCTCGCCGCGCGGGCGGTGATGGAGCGCAGTCAGCACGTGATGTTCGTCGGCGCGGGGGCCGACGCGTTCGCGCGTGCGCAAGGGCTCGAATGCGTGGATCCGGCGTTCTTTTCGACGGACGCGCGGCGCGAGCAGCTCGAACGGGTGCGGCGCGCGCAAGCGGGCGAGACTGCGCTCGATCACGACGCCGCGCAGCCACGCGATTGCGGTGTGCCGCTGTCGTTCCCGGCGCACGCGGCCACGCCGACGCCGCTCGACGAGGATCGCAAGCTCGGTACCGTCGGCGCCGTCGCACTGGACGCCCAAGGCAATCTCGCCGCGGCGACCTCGACGGGCGGCATGACCAACAAGCAGCCGGGGCGCGTCGGCGACTCGCCGATCATCGGCGCCGGTTGCTATGCGAACAACCGCACGTGCGCGGTCTCGACGACCGGCACGGGCGAGATGTTCATCCGCATGGCCGTCGCGCACGACATCTCGGCGCGCATCGAATACGGCGCGGCGTCGCTCGAAGAGGCCGCGCATACGGTCGTGCACGAACGACTCCCGCAGATCGACGGACGCGGCGGCCTCGTCGCCGTCGATGCGCACGGCAACGTCGCGATGCCGTTCAACACCGAGGGCATGTATCGCGGATTCATTCGCGCGGGGCAGGCGCCCGTAGTCGCGATCTACGCGTGAATCTGCGCGCAAAGCGCGGCATGCGGAACGCTCATTCGCGCGTCGCCTGAAGCCGCCCCGTCTTGACCGCCGCTTTCAGCGCCGCCCAATCCGCCTCGTTCTGCTCCGCATAGGCGAGCGCAAACTGCAGGACGGCCTCGTCGAACGCAGACGACTTGCCCACGTAGCCGTTGATCGGCGCCGGGTCGCCGGCCTTCGCCATCGACTGCGCCAACGCGGTGCCGCATGCAACCGCGTATTCGGACAGACCGTCGACGTCGAACTTCGTGAAGTCGAACGCGCCTTTCATGTCGCGCAACTGCCTGACGTAGAAGTCGGTGCCCGTCGCGCGCATCTTCGACCAGCCGAGAAAGATGTCGCTCGCCGACTGCAACAGACGCTGGCCGCTCACCACGCGCCGTCCATGATTCGGATACTCGCTGGCCGGCAGATACCCCTCCAGCACGGATGCCCTCGCCTCTTTCAACTGCAGAAACAGCGGGGTTTTTCCATCGGCCATGAAAAGCGCCTCGTAACAACGCGTGCCGACCGATCCGACGCCGACCACGCGCATCGCGAGGTCCACCAGTTCGAAGCGGTCGAAGAGCGCGCGCCGGTCGTCGGGAAGTGTCTGCCGGTAGTCGGCGAAGAATCGCCGGATCATCCCGTCGAAACGCTTCAGCTCGCGCTGGTTTTTGGCGGGCAGGTGATAGACGAGCGGCGGTGCGTCGACGATCCGCAGCTTGCCCTTGACCCACTGCGCCGAATGGCTCAACACAGACCGCGAAGAATGCGAGCGCGCCCTGTCGATGACCGCCGCTTCCTTCTTTTTCTGCCGGCTCGTGTCGGCCATCGCGAGCAGGTTCGCCGACGCGAACTGGTGGTACCAGACGTCGAGCGTATCCATCGTGCTGAATTCCGCGATGCATTGCCGAAACGTCTCGCACAGGCGCAGCACGATCCTGCGCTGATCGCCCAGTGCAAATCCGTGTACGCGGGCGCAGATCACAAACGAAACGGCGAGGCGGCGCAGGTCCCAGTCGAACGGGCCCGGCAGCGTTTCATCGAAGTCGTTGAGCCCGAAGAGAATCCGCCGCTCCGGGCTCGCGAACAGCCCGAAATTCGCGAGATGCGCGTCGCCGCTCAGTTGCAGGGTCACGTTCGAATGCGGCAGATTCGCGAGATCGAATGCCATCAACGACGCGGCGCCCCGATAGAACGCGAACGGATTGTCGAGCATACGTCCGTAGCGAATCGGGATCAGTTCGGGCACGCGCCCCGCATTGGACGCCTCGAGCAATTCGATCGGATCGCGCTTTTCGATCTTGCAGATTGCAAGCTGGCTTCGCGAAACCCGTTTGCGCGCATCCCGGCCCCGGGCGAGTCTCAGCTTGAGCGGACCGCGGCCCGTGAACAGGTCGGCGTCCGCTTTGCCTGTCCGGTTCTTACGTGGAGAGGCCGTTTCGCTCGGTAACCAGGCCTTTTTTGCTGTTCTGGATGCCCGCACGTCTCGCTCCGTTCTCGTACGCCCTGCTTGTATCGCGCAAAGATCGGCCCGACTAGCACCTAGCCAGATACTTAACGCGCCCGCATTCCGGCTCTGCCACCGTCGGCGGCGCCGATGCATACGCGCATCGGCGAGCCTTCATGGTGATGTCCAGTTTAGCAACGGGAGCCTGCGGAGTGGTCAACCGGCGTTCACCCGATGCGGTTCGCGTAACGTCTGCGCGTCGCTTTAGCCCGGCTTTCTTCGTGGCATCGAGCCGACGCGCTTCAATACAGCCCCAACGTGCTGGCCTGAAGCCGGGACAACCCCAGCAATGCATCCATAAACGGCGTCGCCACACCCGTCGCCTGCCCCAGTTCGCGCACCGCGGAAACGAGCGCGTCGATCTCGACGGGCCTGTGCGCGATCACGTCCTGCAGCATCGACGTCTTCATCGCGCCGAGGCGCAGCGTCACCTGATGACGCTCCTCCGGGTCCTGCTCGACCGGAATGCCGATGCATCGACCGATTTCGGCCGCCTCGCGCATCACCCGCGTGGCGAACGCTCGCACCAGTTCGTCGCCGAGCACGCGATCCGTCGTTGCGCCGGTCAGCGCGCTGATCGGGTTCATCGTCATGTTGCCCCACAGCTTGAACCAGATGTCGCGCTGAATCTGTTCGGAACACTGAACATCGAAGCCCGCCGACGAGAACGCAGCGGCCAGTTGCGTGAGCCTCTCGCTCGCGCCGCCGGTCGCTTCGCCGACGATCAATCCGTTGCCCAGATGATGGCGGATCGCGCCCGGCGCATCCTGCAGGCAACTCGCGTGCACGACGCAACCGATCGTGCGCGCGGCCGGAATCGCCGCCGCAATCGCGCCGTCCGGATCGACCGACTCGATACGTGTGCCGGCGAACGGTGCCGCGAGCCCTGCGCAGAACCACCACGGCACGCCGTTCATCGCGCTGACGACGACGGTATGCTCGCCGAGCAGCGGCGCGATGCCGGCTGCGACCGCTGCCGTCGACGGCGCCTTCACCGCGACGATGACCACGTCCTGCACACCGAGCGCGGCCGGATCGGCACTCGCCTCGACGCGCACCGAACGCGTGCCGCCGCCCTCGGTCAAGCGCAGACCGTGTGTGCGAAGCGCGTCGAGCGTCGCGCCGCGCGCGAGCGCCGCGATCCGATGACCGTCGAGCCCGAGCCGCGCGCCGAGCCACCCGCCGATCGCCCCGGCGCCATAGATGCCGACCTTCATCGCGTCAGTTCCGGTAGCTGGTATCGACGCGATCGAGCTTGCGAACCAGCGCGTCGAAAATGTCCTGGCCCGCACCGTGGCGCGGATCGAATTGCAGCGCGTCGCGCGACGAACGCCGCGCGACGTCGTCGGAGATCGGCAGCGCACGACCCATCGCGTGCGTCGCCATCTGGATCTCGCACGCGCGATTCAGCGTCCACAGCACGGCCAGCGCCTGCGGCAGCGTCTCGCCCCACGACAGCAGCCCATGATTGCGCAAAATCACCGCCTGGCACTCGCCGATGCTCGCGATCAGCCGCGGGCCTTCGTCCGCGCGCACGGTGATGCCTTCGAAGTCGTGATAGGCGACGCGATCGAAGAGTTGCGCGCTATAGAAGTTGTCTTGCGCGAGCCCGCGCCCAGTGCTCGCGACCGCTACGCCGGCCGTCGTGTGCGTGTGCATCACGCAATGCGCGCGTTCGATGCCTTCGTGAATCGCCGCGTGGATCACGAACCCGGCCGGATTCACCGGATAGCGCGAGTCGTCGAGAATGCGGCCTGTCGCGTCGATCTTCACGAGATTGCTCGCGGTGACCTCGCTGTAGTGCAGGCCGAACGGATTGATCAGGAATTGCCGCTCGCCGCCGCTCGCGCTATCCGGCACGCGCAGCGTGATGTGGTTATAGATGAGTTCGGTCCAGCCGATCATGTCGAAGATCCGATAGCAGGCCGCCAGTTGCACGCGGGCTTGCCGTTCATCGGGATGAATCGGGGACGCGTCCGTTGTCAAAGAAGGCTTGGGCGTTGCGTTCATGTCGACTCCATGAGATGGCGCTCGTTCGTGATCGACGACCCGATGGTCATGCGATAAATCAGGTTGAGCACACAACGGTCGTTGCTCGCCGACCAACTGCGGAGGCGGAACAACGCGGCTTCTGCGCGGAACGTCGCGCGTCGACCAGTGGCCGATATGGAATCGTATCTCAATAAACGCCCGCGCGGGCGAACCCGCGCGCGAACCAGCCCTACCCGCCGTCAACTGACCGGAAAATCAACGCGTCTACCGGAGCGGCGTTCGGATCGGCAATGTCGATCTCGATTCGTGCGAGCGCACGCTTCGCCGAAAACGCATCGAGCCAGTGACGCGCAAGCGCGGGCAACACGTGCTGCTCGATGAAGCCGATCAGCACCCGCGCCCCCGTTTCCTGCACGAGACAGCGAGCGACGATGTAGTCGACGACCGACGGCGCATAGACGAGCGCGATCCGATGACTGTCGGACATCCGCCTGACGACGCGATCGAGATGCAGCGTCACGATCTGCGCGAGCGACGCCTCGCCGAGCGGACGATACGGCACGACCGTCACCCGCCCGAGGAACGCAGCCGGAAACACCTTCAGCAGTTCCGGCTGCAACGCGTCGCGCAGCGCGTCCCAGTCCGGCGCGAGGTCGTCGTCGGCGCACAGCGTCGTGGACAGCTCGGCGCCGACGTTGCTCGTCAGCAGAATCGTCGTGTTCCGGAAATCGATGTAACGGCCGTCGCCGTCCTCCATGTAGCCCTTGTCGAACACCTGGTAGAAGATCTCGTGCACGTCGCGGTGCGCCTTCTCGATTTCGTCGAGCAGCACGACCGACCACGGGCTGCGGCGCACCGCTTCGGTCAGCACGCCGCCCTCGCCGTAGCCGACGTACCCCGGCGGCGCGCCCTTCAGTCCCGACACCGTGTGCGCTTCCTGATACTCGCTCATGTTAATCGTGATCAGATTCTGCTCGCCGCCGTACAACGCCTGCGCGAGCGCCAGCGCCGTTTCCGTCTTGCCGACCCCTGACGGCCCGGTCAACAGAAACACCCCGAGCGGCTTGCGCGGATCGGCAAGACCCGCGCGCGCGGTCTGCACGCGTTCCGCGACGCGAAAGAGCGCGCCGTCCTGGCCGATCACGCGCGCGGCGAGCGTTGCAGGCAGCGTCTGCACGGCCGCGACTTCGTCCGTGACCATCCTGCCGACGGGAATGCCGGTCCAGTCCGACACGATCTCGGCGACGATCGCCTCGTTGACTTCCGGGAAGACGAACGCCGTCTGCCCCTGCAAGTTCGATAGCGTCGTTTCGAGGTCGCGCAGCACCTCGACCGACGGACGCTGTGAGTCGACTTCACCGGCCGCGCCGCGCGCCGTCATCAACGCGCTCGCGGCGTCCGATTGCGCCTGCCATGCGGCCTCGATGCGCCCTTCCTCTTCCTGAAGCCCGGCGATGCAGCGCGACACGTCGGCGAACGCGTCGTCGCTGCCGAGCCCGATCCGCTGTTCTTCTTCGAGCAGTTCTGCCTGCACGCGCGCCGCCTGCAGTCGCTGCCTCACGCGCTGCAATTCGCGCGGCGCCGCGTGCTGCGACAACGCCACGCGCGCACACGCGGTATCGAGCAGGCTAATGGCCTTGTCCGGAAGCTGCCGCGAGGGAATGTACCGATGCGAAAGCGTCACCGCCGCGCGAATCGCCTCGTCGAGCACGACGACGCCGTGATGGTGCCCCACCGTCCGCGCGAGTCCGCGAACCATGTCGATCGCCGCCGCTTCTTCCGGCTCGGCGATTTGAAGCACCTGGAACCGGCGCGTAAGCGCCGGATCCTTTTCGATGTGCCGCTTGTACTCGGCCCACGTCGTCGCGCCGATCGTGCGGATCGTGCCGCGGGCCAGCGCCGGCTTCAGCAGATTCGCCGCGTCGCCGGTGCCCGCCTGGCCGCCCGCGCCGATCAGCGTATGAATCTCGTCGACGAACAGCACGACCGGCACCGGCGATTTCGCCGCGCCCTCCAGCACCGACTTCAGCCGCGCCTCGAATTCGCCCTTCATGCTCGCGCCCGCGAGCAGCCCGCCGACGTCGAGCCCCAGCAGCCGGACATCCGCGAGCTTCGGCGGTACGTCGCGGGCGGCGATCGCGAGCGCCAGCCCTTCGACGACCGCCGTCTTGCCGACCCCGGCGTCGCCGGTCAGCAGCGGGTTGTTCTGCCGGCGGCGCAGCAGCACGTCGATCATCGTGCGGATTTCCAGCTCGCGGCCGACGACGGGATCGATTTCTCCGGCGCGCGCACGCGCGGTGAGATCGGTGCAGTACTGTTCCAGCGCCGAACCGCTGCGCGGCGCCGCAATCGCATTCGAACTTTCGCCCGGCACCGCGGCCGAGAAATCGCTGCGATCGTAGGGTTCGTCGGAAGCCTCGGGCGAACCGTCGATCCACGCCGGCAACATCTCGTGCAGCCGGTCGAGCGGAATCTGTCCGAATGTCGGCGAAATGGACAGCAGCACGCGACGCAGCGACGGCGTTTCGACGAGCGCGGCGACGAGCCATCCGCCGCGCACGCGCCGGTCGCCGAAAGCGAGCGTCGCGAGCACCCAGGCGCGCTCGATCGCTTCCTCGACATGATGTGAAAAATCGCTGAGCGAACTGGCGCCGGAAGGCAGCCCGTCGAGCGCCGTCTGCATGTCGCGGTCGAGCAGTTCGCGACTGATCTCGCAATGCCGGATCACGCGATGCAGATCGCTGTCCGGCTGCGCGAGCAACTGATGCAGCCAGTGCACGAGTTCGACATACGGGTTGCCGCGCAGCTTGGAGTAAGCCGTCGCCGATTCGATACTCCGGAAGAGCGTACTGCCGAGCTTTCCGAACAACGCATGGCGTGAAATGGACATGGTTTTCGTCGCAGATAACGGATGAAGGAGGACCTGCCAGCGCCCCGAGGCGCTGCGGCCAGAATAGAACCGCGATGCCGTCGTGTATTTGGGCTCGTGCCCATATTCCGGTGGCGGGCGCCTCAGTAGGATGACCTCTCTCGGCACGGCTCGCGCAGTCTCGTCAGGCTACGGTCAACACCGAACCTGGACACGAGCGGCGTCCCGATTACTGACACTCGACCGTTTTCTATCTAACGATGACCAGATACCACGCTTGTTGGGATATCGACGGCATCGAGCGCGGCTACGTCAGGACAGTCGCCCGCACGCTGCTGTCGGTCGACAATCCCCGCACCGGAAAGCATGAAGACGTTTCGCGGGTCGCCTCGCGGCCGCTCGTGTGGTTGTCTTCCGCCGGTGGATCGCCTGCGGAGTTGCCTGCGGAATCGCCTGCGGAACCGTTCGCAGAATCGCGCGCAAACGAGCCCCAGAACAACGACGCCTTGCGGCCGCTACGCGAAGCGCCGCAGCCATCGAACGATGCAACCGCCGCACCGACAGCTGAAACGCTCGACTCGTTGTGGCCGGGCCTGGAGCCGCCACGACCCGCAGCCGACGAAAGCGCGACGCGGACGTCTTCGCACGAGCCATCGCGGCCGGCCGGCGAACCACGCGAACCGCCCGTCGAAGCCCCCGTCCACGCACCCGGCGATTTCAGCGACCTGATCGCGCTCGCCGGTCCCGCGCCGCTCGACGAGGGCTATCACGACTATCCGTCCGCGCTCCACGCGACGGTCGGCAACCGTGCCGGACGGCCACGCGGACCGTCCGTACTGACGCTCGACCACGACTCGGACCCGCTGCTGAACCTCGCGGCCGAATACGAGCAGGCGTTGCTGAACGAAACAGCAGGCGCGCGGCACAAGCTGAATGCGGGCGCGATCGAGCGGCCGCCGAGCGCGCGACCGCCTGCCGACCCATTCGAGGACGCCGAACGCGCGCCTTCGAGCCAGTCGTTGCTCGATCTGCTGGTGGTCGGCCAGAACGTGGACACGATCCTCGACAGCCTCGATTCGTTCGGCGCCGAGCGAATCTTCGAAGACGACCGGCGGCAAGAAATCCTCTGGCTCCTCGCACCGCAGGGAAGCACCGTACCGCGAGCCTCGCGGGCCGCGCAACTCGCGCGCGAGGAACATCACCTGATCAGCGTGGACAGCCGCATTGACGTTATCGCCACGCCGTCCGACGAACCCGGATCACACGATGAAAATGACCACTGAACTCCCCGCATCGGGCGTGCCGTCACTGCGCGAACTGCTGCAGACGCAGAGTCTCGACGACCTCAAGGCCAGCACCGTCGAATCGGTTCGCAACCATCCGTCCAATCCACGCAATCGCTGGCTGCTGTTCCAGTTGTTGTGCGTCGACGGCGAATGGGATCGCGCGCTCACGCAACTGCAGACCTGGGCCGCCCTCGAACCGGAGGGCCAGTCGAGTGCGCAGCTGTACCGGGGGCTGATCCAGAGCGAGATGTTTCGCGCCGAAGTTTTTTCGGGCTTGCGTACGCCCGGTTTCGTCGACGCGTCGCCCGCCTGGGTGGACACGCTCGTGCGTGCGAACGAACGGCTTGCCAAAGGCGAAATCGCGAGCGCGGACGAACTGCGCGAAGCAGCACTGAACGACGCGCCAGCCACGCGCGGCGAGTGTGTCCAGTTCGGCGAGTTCGAATGGTTGACGGACAGCGACACCCGCTTCGGGCCGATCTGTGAAATGGTCGTCGCCGGCGGTTACCGCTGGATCCCGTTCGACGAAATGCGCTCGCTGTCGCTCGCGCCCGTCACTAGCCTGATCGACGTCGTCTGGCGCTCCGCGACCGCCCTGCTGCGCAACGGCACCATGCTGAGAGGCTACGTGCCCGTGCGCTATCCGGGCTCCGAACAGGGCTCCAACGAAATCCGGCTCGCGCTCGAGACCACGTGGGAGGACGTCGGCGAGACCGGCGTGATCGCGAGCGGTCAAAAAACGTGGGCGACCGAACGCGGCGACGTCGGATTGCTCGAGATCGGCGAAGTCCGCTTCCAGCACGACGACCACTGACCCGCTATGAGCCAGCCTGAGAAGCGGCACCGGCAAGCGTTCCTGCCGTCGCTGTTCGATCGCCTGTTGGACGACGCGCCGTCGCAGCGCGCCGAACGCCCCGACGCGTACGCGCCGAATCGCGAAACGATACGCCGCCTCGTGCAGCGCGATCTGAGCCTGCTGCTCAACACGACGAGCCTCGACGACGAGATCGACGCGACACGCCATCCGGCGGCGGCCGCATCGGTCATCAACTATGGCATTCCACCGCTGTCGGGCAGCTATCTGACCGACCGCAACTGGGAGGAGATCGAGCGGCTCATTCGCACTGCGATCATGCGGTTCGAGCCACGCCTGATCCCCGAGTCGCTGCAGATCATCCCGAACCGCGATCCGGACGCGCTGCGCTACAACAAACTGTCGTTCGCGCTGCACGGGTTGATGCACTGGTCGCCGTATCCGTTCGAATTCCAGATTCAGAGCACGTTCGACTTCGAAACGAACAACGTGACGCTCGAACCCGGCGCCAACAGGTAAGCCCACGCAAAAACTGACATGGATCCGCAGTTCCTCGACTACTACAGCCGCGAACTGACGTTCATGCGCGAAATGGCCGGCGAATTCGCCGCGCAGCACCCAAAGATCGCGCGCCGGCTCGGCACGCAGGGCATCGATGTCGCCGACCCGTACGTGGAACGGCTGATCGAGGCGTTCTGCTTCATGTCCGCGCGCACGCAGATCAAGCTCGACGCCGAATTCCCGCGCTTCACGCAGCGGCTGCTGGAAGTCGTCTATCCGAACTACGTGGCGCCGACGCCGTCGATCGCGGTCGCGCAACTGTTGCCGAGCCTGCGAGAAGGCGTTTTCTCGAAAGGACTGACCGTGCCGCGCCACAGCGCGCTGCGCTCCGCGATTGCACCCGGCGAACAGACCGCGTGCGAGTTTCGCAGCAGTCAGGAAGTCGTGCTGTGGCCGGTCGAGATCGCCGAAGCCACGCTGACCGCGGTGCCGCCCGATATCCCGGACACCGGGCGCCATCTGCTGCCGTATCAGCAATTGCGCGGCGCGCTGCGCCTGCGGCTACGCACGATCGGCGAAGTGAAATTCAGCCAGATCAGCGGGCTCGACCGCCTGTCGATCTATATCGGCGGTGACGAACGGATTGCGTCGCATCTGTTCGAGCTGATTCACGCGGGAAGTGTCGCGTCGGTGGTGCGCAGCTATGGCGCGGCGCGCGGCGAAGGACACGTGGTCGCGAAGACGCCGGTCGAATTCGAAGGACTGCGCGCGGATCAGGGTGCGCTGCCGCTGCCCTGGAATGTCTTCCACGGACACAATCTGCTGCACGAATACTTCGCGTGTCGCCAGCGCTTCTATTTCTTCGCGCTGACGCAGCTCGCGCCGGGCCTATCGCACGTCAAAGGCAAGGAAGCCGAAATCGTGCTGCTGCTCGACCGGCTGCCGGAGGAACTGTCGACGTACGTCGATGCGTCGCGCTTCATGCTGTTCTGCACGCCGGTCGTCAACCTGTTCCGCAAGCGCACCGACCGCGTGGAAATCAACCGTGCGCTGACCGAATTCCACCTGCTCGCCGACCGCACCCGCCCGCTCGACTACGAGATCTTTTCGGTGTCGCGCGTGTTCGGCCAGAAGGCGCAGACGTCGGTGGAAGTCGTGTTCAATCCGCTCTATCAGACGCTCCATAGCGACGTCGGCAATCACGGCCGCTATTTCTCTGTCCGGCGCGAGCAGCGCCTGCTGTCCGACAACGCGCGCCGGTACGGCACCCGCACGCCGTACATCGGGACCGAAGTCTACGTGTCACTCGTCGATCAGGCAGAAGCGCCCTGGTCGGACGACATCCGCTATCTGTCCGTCGACGCGTGGGTCACGAACCGCGATCTGCCGAGACTCGTCCCGCGAAACGGCAAAACCGATCTGACGATGTCGGACTCGGTGATGGTCACGGAATCGGAACCGCCGCAATCACGCCGGTCACCTCGCAGTCGCCCGGATTCAGCTTCAGCTTCTTGCCCTGAACGATCACTTCGTTGCTGCCTTCGACCTTGATGTCCTTGCCGAGCAGCTTGATCGTGCCGTCCGGGAACATCGTCAGCGAAGAATTGCCGACGACGAGCGAAAACATGCCGCCGACGGTGACCGTGTAGATGCCGCCGACGACACGCCCCGACGCACCGCCGACGGTCGTATACTCGGCGCCCCCGACAAGCGTGCTCTTCGCGCCGCCGACCGTGGTGTTGTGCGTGAGGGCGACCGCATAGTCGGCGGCGCCGCCGACCTTGCTGGTCAACACACCGCCGACGATGGTGCTCTGCGCGCCGCCCACGGTGATGTCCTGCGTGGCGCCGACGGCGAGCGTGTGGCTGACGCCGACGATGTGCGTCTCGGCCAACGTGCGCAGCGTCTGCAGATCGAGCGCGAGACCGCCGCCCCGACCGACGGAGGCGGGACGAACGTCGTCGAGAAGCTGCTGCCAGTAGTTGCCATAGTCGGTCAGATATTGGCGGCGCACTTCGTCGGCGAGCTTGTCGCGATCGAACCCCGGCACGCGCGCGCCCGCCGCGCGCGGGAGCCTCGATTTGCTGTCGTCTTCGCGGCCCATCACCCAGGCATCGCGCGTCTGGGCCTGCGCCAGAAACTCGGGCAGACGCTGGCTGAACACCTCGTGATAACCGTCGTACGTGTAGAGGCCCGGGATACCGCGCTCCAGCTTCGAGCCGGACACGAGCGTGAACACCGCTGCCGCCTGCGGACCGGCCGCGCCCGTCAGCGTGAGGTTCTCCGGCGCGTCTTTTTGCATGGCCGCCATCGCCCGCTCGTAGAGTCTGCCGGCGACCGGATTGCGATCGAGAAAATCGCGTGCGTCCCTGACGAGATCCGCATTGACCGGCGTGCGCGGCTGCACGGGTACGCCGTCGGCGAAGAGCGCGTCCAGATGGCGGGCCATCACATCGCGTTCGCCCATCTCGCCGCCGCTGGCCTCGCGCTCCCAGTCGTCGAGCACCCACGTCTTGATCGCCTTCGCGTCGTAATGCGCGGCGTCGTAAAGCATCAGGTAGATCGCGAGCGTACGGTACACGCCATCCGCGTCGCCTTCCGTCAATTGCGCGTCGAGCACGGCTTGCAGACGACCCGACACCTGCGGCAACAACATCTGGTCGAGCAGGTTCGCGTAGGTCGTACGCGATGCGTCGACGACCCCGGGCGCCGTGTACAACCCGTATCGGTATGCGCTGCCCGGACTCGTCAGATCGAGATCGCGATACTGCGGCAGCTCGTGCGAGGCGCTCAGCACGTCTGCCATCGCGCCGGGCTGCTCGACCTTCCGGAAACCGGCGACGAGTTCCGCGAGCGCGGTCGTCTTCTTGTCGATCTCCGCCAGATACCCGCGGTTATTGCCGAAGCTGATGATCAACGCACCGATCAGCCACAGCGCGACGACGACCGACAGCAGATGGCCGACGATGAGCAGCGCGCGAAACCGCAGTTCCCAACCCACGTTGGGCCGCACCAGATATCCTTCCGCAACGATCACTTGCTTGAACAGCGTACGCAGGAAATAGCCGCGATAGGTGGGTGGCGACGTGGCCGGCGCGACCGCGGCAGCGGTATCGCCCGACGTGCCTGCCATGCCTGCGATGCCCGCGAGCCGGCGACGCAGGCGCTGGAGCAACGTCTTGCGATCGGCGGGGATGACCTCTTGCGTTTGCGCGGCACTCGTGAAATACACGCCGCGCAGCATGTTGCCGAGTTGCGCGTCGTCGTAGAGCGAATCGAGGAAAACCAGTCCGATCAATTCGAGTAGTTGCGTGGACAGGCAGCGGAATTCGTCGGGCAGCACGTACAGCTTTCTGCGCCGGTCAGCTTCATATTCCTCCTGCAGACGCAGGTTGGTGCCCTCTTCGAGGCGCCGCCCGAGCTCGCGCGTTTCCGCCTCGCAGCGCTTTCTCAACTCCTGCGTGTTAGTTGATTCGCCATCCTTCCGATATTCGAGCGTGAAACCGAGCACCTGCGCGCGGCCTTCCGCTGTCAACGACTGAAAGTACTCGTCGAAGCCCGGCAGCAAATCCAGCTTCGTCACGAGCACATACACCGGGAAACGCACCCCCAGTTCGACACGCAACTCGCTCAATCGCGCGCGCATAGCCGCCGCCAATGTCGTGCGTGCCGAAGGCGACTGCTGCAGCAATTCCTCCACCGAAACGACCAGCAACGCACCATTGATCGGCGCACGCGGTCGGTGCCTGTGCAGCAATTCGAGAAAGCCACGCCACTCGGCGGCGTTGATTTCGGCAGCCGCCTTTCTCGCGCCGGGGCTGACTTCGGCATTCTCTTCACTGGCATTCTGGACGGTGTAACGACCCGCCGTGTCGATCAGTACCGCCTCGTTGGTGAACCACCACTCGCAGTTCGCCGTCTCGATCCGCTCGCGGATCGCCGATGCCCCCATCTGTGCCGCATCGGGAAAGTCGAGCCCGGAGTTCATCACCAGCGTTGTCTTGCCGACGCCTGACGAGCCGATCACCATGTACCACGGCAGTTCGTACAGGTAGCGCTGGTTTTCGAAGAGACCACGCCACCACCCCGACGAGCCGCTGCGCATCTTGCGCAGCTTGTCGAGCGCGCGAGTCATCGAAGACTGAACGGCGCGAAGTTCCGCGCGGGCAACCGTCGGTTGCTGCGCACGGCGCGAGAACGGATTGAGGATGCGCTCGAGCAACGCATCGTTGCTGCGCACCGCATGCCATAGCCGGAAGAGCCCGTAGATCGCGAAGCACGCAACGAGAATCGTAATCAGCAGTACGCGGACCCAGACAGGATCCAGCGGATGCACACCGCCGAAGGCGAGCAACGGTCCGAGGTGCCACAACAGCAGTGCGCAAATGACCACGACGATCGGCACGGCCGACCATTTGAGCAGCCAGAACAGCAGCAGCGCGAGCAATACGATGATCACGAGGATGCGCGAAACCACGCTTTCGAGTGGTCGATAGTCACCGAACCCGACAAGCGGGCCGATGAACCACACCGCCAGCCCGACAAGCAGGATCGCGACGAACACGAGCGTGTTGCGCGACAGGAGGCGTCTAAGGAAGCGCTTCAGATAACCCATTCGAGTTTGTCCGTTACTCGGTGACGAGAATCTCCACGCGCCGGTTGCGCGCACGGCCTTCGCTCGTGGCGTTATCGGCGAGCGGCTGCGTATCGCCAGCGCCGATCGCCTGAATGCGCGCCGCCGCCGTACCTTGAGATTCGAGAACGCTTGCGATGAGCGCGGCCCGTTTCTCCGACAACACCTGGTTGTCCGGGAACTCGGGGGTATGAATGCGCTGACTGTCCGAGTGGCCCGTTACGGTCACCCTGCCCTCGACACGCGCCACCTCTTGACCCACCCGGGCAAGCACCGGCTCGATTTCGGGGCGCACGGTCGCCTTTCCCGGCACGAACATGTAGTCGCCGCGGAAAATCACGTGGCTGTGAACATCGTCCTCGACGACGGTCACGAGGCCGCGCGCAATCTCCTCCTTCAGCAACACGGACAGGCGCAGGCGCAGCGGCTTGCGCGCCGGCGCCGGCGGCGTCACGGGCGGCGGGACGGGCCGCGAGCCGATTTCGAGGATCCGCGCCTCGAGCGCGTCACCCTTCCAAAGCAAGTGGTATTTGAACCACCCGAACAGCGCGAACACGAGGAGCGCGCCGATACCGGCAGTCGCCCACACGGGCACGCCTCGCAACGGGTTCATCTTGCCGGGCGCCTCGCCGCGCCAATGCGGCGACAGTTCGAGATGAGCCGGATCGCGCACACCGCTGATCAGCGTCAGCAGCCGCTGGCGGATCTGTTCGAGATGACGCCGGCCATCGACGATCACGCTATACCGCCCTTCGAACCCCAGGCCGAGAATCCGGTACAGCACTTCCAGCACGTCGATGTAAGCCTGCGGGTCCGTCGCCATTCTGCCGATCAGCAGAAAGAATTTTTCGCCGCCGTCAACCTCGCCTTCGAATGTGATCAACAGGCTTTTCGCCGCCCACACGCCGCCGCCGCCCCAGCGCGTACGGTTCGCGGCTTCATCGAGGGCTGTACAAATGCAGTAGCGAACGGCCGCCATATGCTTCCACGGCAGATTCGCCTTGTCGCACACCTTCTGGAACGTGACCACTTCCCGCACGAGCAGCGCACGCAAGCGCTCGACGGCCGCTTGCGACTCCATCGAAGCCGGCATTTCGGCCAGGATTCGCAATAGCGGCTGAACGGCTTCCCGCAACGGATTGGTCGCGGCGAGCACGCGTTCGAGCCGCGTCTGCATGTCCTCGGGCGGATCGGACGAATCAGCGTCGCCGTCGAGATCGAAACCGAGGTCCGGCTGCAGCCGCGCCGACCGCGCCGGGGACACCCCCGCCGGGCGATTCCTCTCGCCATCGACATCCTTGAGGAAGTCGAACGCGCTGTCGTCGTGTGGGTAGTTCGTCATTTCTGGCGCACACCCCACAGTTCGAGCTTCAGCTCAGGAAAGTATCCGGCGATATGCATCGCGAGGCCGCCTTGCCGCGCGATCGGCTCCCAGAACGGCCCGGTGCGTGACAGTTCGAAATAAATGAAGCCGGAGTTATAGGGAATCTGCCGTGGCGGAACGGGCAACGGCACCATCGTGAGACCGGGCAGGTGCGAGCGGATCAGTTCGGGCAGGCGCTGCGGCTGACTGATCTTCGTCTGCGACAGGAACTGCTGCTGCAAGGCTTCCGGCGGCATCTGCGCGCCCACCGCGAGCACGAGGCTCGAATAGCTGGCAAGTTCCGTCGGCAACATGCTGGCCGTACGGATGCCGTGTGCCTGCTCGGTGAGCGGGATGGGTTGCGCACCGCGTATCAGCACCTGATTGAGCAGGTAATGCACTTCGTCGACCAGCGGCTTGATGCTGTCGTACAGCTGCGCATGGTCGTAGCCGGGCGCCGCGAGCGGGCGGCGCGTCTGCGGACGAACGAACGTCGACAGTTCACCAGAGAGCAACGCGAGTTCGCGATACAGATAAACCGGCGCGATCTCCCCGATCTGGCAGATATGTTCGAGCAGCGGCTCGTAGCGGTTGAGCACTTGCAGCAACAGATAGTCCGCGACTTCGGCCGATGCGCCAACGCGCCCGTCACCTCCCGAAATGCGCGCGGCGAGCGCGTCGGCGCGCAGTCGCGCGAGGCCGTGCAACTGCAGCGCCCATTCGCGCAGCAGCGGATTCGCCCCATAACCCGTGACAGGCGGAATGTGATCGCCGGTGTGCAACGACACGGCGCCGTCCGCGTGCAGCGTTTTCACGCGCGTCAGTGCGATGCCGATCCACGACTGCGTCAGTTCCTTTTCCGGCAACAGCCGCAAACGCAGATTCGCGAGTTGCACCGGCTTTGGCCCCTGACCGATTGCGTTGCTGTCACGCAATTCGTTTTCGTACGCGACGTAGCGTGCAAGCGAACCATCGCGTTCGGCGAAGGCCGTCTCTTCGGCGTTCGGCAGGCGCAACGGAACGGCCAGATAGATGACCTGCCCCTGATGCTCCGGACCGACTGTAAACGGTTGGGGCGGCGGCGTATGGACGGGCACGTCGAATGGCGTTCCGTCCGGAAAAATTCCAGCACCACTTTTCAAAACGAGTTTGCCGAACGCGAGCGACTCACGATCGATTTCGTAGTGACTGAAGCCCCAGAAAAACGGGCTCAGCACGGCGCTGCGCTTGTGAGCGAAGTATTCGAAGTAGCGTTCCTGCTGCTGAAACAGTTGCGGGCGCAAAAACAGCCCTTCACTCCAGACGACCTTGTTGTACCAGCTCATCGCAATCCGCCAGTTCCGATTACAAAACGGCACGCCTGAAACGGAGGGTTAGCCTCCGCTTCCCGCACGGAATACCCATTGATCACCACGTTGTACTCGAATCGACACAGCCTGCCTGTCGAGGCGGACCGTCAGTATTTCGCTCTTCTTCGCGCTGAACATCCGCCCAAACCATGTCGACTTCGTCGGCCCCTTTAGCGCATACACGTCGCGCCAGATCGACTTGCCGAGATTCCGATAGCCGGCCATCACGCCAATCACCTTCGTCGACGCATTCGACCTGCGCTCGATGGTCTTCCTGTCTCCCGGCCGAAGAATGAACTCGTCGACGACCAGCAGATCGCCCCCTATCGCCTTGCGCTCGTCTTCCTGCAGCGTGAAGAAGTCCGCCGCCTGAAATGCGGCGCCCGACTTCAGCTCCTACACGCGCACCATGATTGGCAGCGCACGTCCCTTGTCGTCCGGATTGACGTTATCGCTCGCGATCAACTGAATGCGCAGATCGACTGGCTCTTCTTTCGGCGCAGGCGGTGCACTGCTACACCCGACCAGCCAGATCACCACGCCGAACCAGGCGAGCCAGCGCGAAGCGCTGAGCAATTCGAGACACGAGCGAAAGCAGGATGTCAAAGCCATCGTGTTGAACGGTGATCGTCGCGCGGATCGACTGCTACGTTGTCAAGCGTGCGAGCCTGACAGACGCACGCGAGCAGTCCGCGCGCAGCCGCAACCTCGCCGGCTGCCTGGCAAGGTTGCGAATCGACAAGTTCGAACGAGACGGAAAATCAAGCCGAGGTGTTCTGCTTGATGTCGAACGTAGCGGTGATCGCGCCGCCGCTGCCGCCCTGCGCGTTCTGCACCACGTACTCCTGCGTCATCTTCGCAAACGACAGAGTCACGACTTCAAGCGGACGTTGCTGGCTCTCGCTGACACCCGATGGCGCGACCGAGGTGACAATCAAATCCTTCATCGTGAACTTGATGTATTCGAGCGGATTGCCGCCAGCCTTGCGCACGACGAGCTTCGCTTCGTCGATGTGCTTGCCGGTCAGACAGTATTGCGTGAGGTTCGGCGTCGCGCGATCGATCAGGTGTTCGAACGTGAAGTCCTTGACCGTCGCCCGCCCTGCACCGCCGCCGGAACCCGCGTGCATGCTCGACTGCTGCGTGACGCCCCAGGACCAGCTCAACACCTCGATTTCATCCTTATGGGCTGCGTCCTGCGACTCGCCGTCGATGCCATTGATCTTCAGGAAAATGTCCTGCGCCATAGCTAGCTACTCCTTAGTGCCCGGTTGATTCGGCAGGAATGTTCGGTGAGCGCCTGCCCATCGCTCGTTCGCCTGCGGCGCGAAAGCCGTCAGGCTGCCTCCTTTACGCTCGGCAACTTGGCGACGAGACGCAGCGACACCGTCAGACCTTCAAGCTGGAAGTGCGGACGCAAAAAGAACTTCGCCGAGTAGTAGCCGGGATTTCCCTCGATATCCTCGACGACGACCTCGGCGGCGGCGAGAGGGCGTCGAGCTTTTGTTTCCTGCGTCGAATTGGACGAATCCGCGTCGACGTAATTCATGATCCATTCGTTCAGCCACAACTGCATGTCTTCGCGTTCCTTGAAGGAACCGATCTTGTCGCGAACGATGCACTTCAAGTAGTGCGCGAAGCGCGAGCACGCGAACAGATAAGGCAGGCGAGCGGACAGGTTCGCATTGGCGGTCGCATCGGGGTCGTAATACTCGGCCGGCTTCTGCAGCGATTGCGCGCCTATGAACGCCGCGTAGTCGGTGTTTTTCCGGTGGATTAGCGGAATGAATCCATTCTTCGACAACTCCGCCTCGCGCCGGTCGGAGATCGCGATTTCGGTCGGACACTTCATGTCGATCCCGCCGTCGTCGGTGGGGAACGTATGACAAGGCAGATTCTCGACGACACCACCGCTCTCGACACCGCGAATCAACGTGCACCAGCCGTAGTGTTTGAAAGAGCGGTTGATGTTGACCGCCATCGCGTACGCCGCGTTCGACCAGACGTAACGGCGATGGTCGGAGCCGTCCGTCGCTTCTTCGAAATCGAATTCGTCGACGGGATTCGTCTTCGCGCCGTACGGAAGCCGCGAGAGAAAGCGTGGCATCGCGAGACCGACATACCGCGAATCTTCGGAATTGCGCAGCGAATTCCACGGCGCATATTCGAGGTTTTGCGTGAAGATCTTCGTGAGATCGCGAGGGTTCGCAAGCTCCTGCCATGAATCCATTTGCAGGACCGATGGCGCGGCGCCCGCAATGAACGGCGCGTGCGCGGCAGCAGCGACTTTCGCGATCGACGCGAGCAGGTCGACGTCCGGCGGCGTGTGGTCGAAGTAATAGTCGGCCACGAGACAACCATACGGTTCGCCGCCTAGCTGGCCATATTCCTCTTCGTATATCTGCTTGAAGAACGGGCTTTGATCCCATGCAATGCCCTTGTACCGCTTCATCGTGCGGCGCAGATCTTCTTTCGATACGTCCATGAAGCGGATCTTCAGTTTTTCATCCGTTTCAGTGTTCGTCACCAGATGATGCAGGCCGCGCCACGCACTCTCCAGTTTCTGGAAGTCCTCGTGATGCAGGATCAGGTTGATCTGCTCCGAAAGCTTGCGATCGATTTCGCCAATGATCGCTTCGATGTTCTTGTACGCGTCATCGGACACCGTCACCGACGTGAGCAACGCCTGCTGCGCGAGCGTCTTGACCGCGTTCTCGACCGCTTCGCGGGCACGTTCCGTTTTAGGCTTGAATTCCCGCGAAAGCAGCGCATTGAATTCGGATTCGGCGACAACGGTCCCGGCCTCGGACCGGGTTTTCGACATACGATCAGCCATTATTTCCCCACAGTATCGAGCAAGTCACACACGGCCAGCGCGGCGTTTCAATCGTTGTTCGTGGCTTCTTCTTTTGCCGGCTGCTGCTTCTGCGGCTTCGGGTCCCTCGCAAGCGCCTTCAGCAGCGCGGGATCCTTCAGTACCTTGCTGACGAGCCCCTCCGCGCCGGCCTTGCCGTCCATGTAGGTCTGCAGGTTCGCGAGCTGCGTGCGCGCGTCGAGCAGTTGCGCGAGCGCGTCTACCTTTTTCGCGATCGCTGCGGGAGAGAAGTCATCCATGCTTTCGAACGTGACGTCGACCATCAATTGGCCTTCGTTCGTCAGCGTATTGGGAACCGAAAACGCAACGCGTGGCTGAATCGCCTTCATGCGTTCGTCGAAATTGTCGATATCGATACTGAGGAACTTTCTGTCGCCCACCGCGGGAAGCGCCTGAAGCGGCTTCCCGGAGAGGTCGCCCAAGACCCCCATCACAAACGGTAATTCGATCTTTTTTTCCGAGCCGTAGATTTCGACGTCGTATTCAATCTGGACTCGAGGCGCGCGATTACGCGCGATAAATTTCTGTGCGCTGCTCGAAAAGGCCATGGATCACCCGATCATTGTTTCGTCGTACCGGCCAACGACTCACTCAGTGAGAAAATCAACTATGTCCAAATGTTACGTGGCGATTCTGTGGGGCAACATGGGCCATTACCTAAAAGGCGGATGGGACAAGAACGCACGGCCTCGGCGGTCCATTCGTCGAATGACGAATGGACATCGAGGGTCGTCAAAGGGGAAATCAGCGGGAAAAACAGGGCGGCGAGATGCGAATTCCGGATAAGCGGGGGCGTCCCTCGTGCGAGCCTCTATTCGATACGCGCGGGGTCATCCCTCGTGAGGGACCAGCAATTCGGCACCGACGGTCAGCTCGGCTTCGCGCATGACCTTGACCAGCTCGACGTCGTTGCGCGCGCCTAACTTCTTCATGCCGGCGTTCTTCTGATTGCTGACCGTTTTTGGGCTTCGATTGAGACGATTGGCAACGTCCGCAATCGACAGTCCGTCGCAAATCATCCTCACGACAGTCGCCTCTTTGTCCGACAGGCGGCTCAGCCACGCGGAGCGCCGCGTGCCGCTTGCGCGCGTCGTGAAAATTCGGCTCTTGATCGACTCGGGTATGTAGACGTCGTGGTTGTACACGCTGCGAATCGCGACAGCCAGATTCACGAAATCGTTGTGCTGCTTGCCGATGAAGCCGGCCGCACCCGCATCGAGCGCGGCCGAAACGACGAAGGCGGACGAATGCGCACTCAGAAACAGCACCCGCGTGGCCGGCACGATGCGACGGATGCGCGCGAGCAGGTTGAGTCCGTCGGCGTGCCGGTCCGACTCGAACTCGTAGTCGCATACGAGCACGTCGATCGGCTTTTGTTTCAGCGAGTCGAGGAGCCGCCCTATCTGGTCGGTCGAGAACAGGATGTTGATATCGGTATGGTTACGCAGGAGACCGGCCACTCCCTCCAGAACGACCGGATGGTCATCGGCTACGCCCACGGAGATGACTCTCATTGCATCGACTCCAAAATGCCAGTCGGTGCGTGCATTAGCTGCCGGGCCGGAAAGCTTCACTCATGCCGATCGTTTCGCTGCACCGGCGCGCCAACCCTCAACACACACGACACTCACAAAGCCACGTTACGCGCAGGGCAAGATTCGCCAGTGCCATTCAACAATCAGGATCGATGGCCCCTCTTGCCGGACGCTGATACGGAAGTCAGGTTTATCTGATTCGCCAGTACCGGCAAGAGGATGAGTTGACCCCCGGAAAATTGTAATGGGCCGATGCCTAATTCCGATTCCGCTCTGCCGCACCCACCATTGCCGCGACGGGGAGCCACACCGAAAACGTCGCAACATCCCCGGCCTCATCAAGGCGCGCCGCACCGGCGCAGCAGCGCGCGCAATTCGCGTATCACCGGGAACACTTCGTTGTTGCGGTCTTCGCCCTGCTGGTCGTGCGCCTCCTGCTCGCGCTCGACGATCCAGCGGTCCTCCGCGAAGATCCGCTCGGTGAACCAGACGAGCAGCGGCCATGCGGCATCCAGCATCAGCGGCACCGACGGCCGGCGCACCGACAGCAGCCCGAACGTGCGGTTGGTCCGCTGCTGCGCGTCGAGCGGCACGTACGCGATCCACAGACTCATTACGACCGTCTGCTCCGCGTTGACGATGCGCAGCGTCTGATACGGATAATCAGTGCGCACGGTCATCACGCTCTTGCCTTGACTGACCGAGGTGTTGCGCGACTGACCGAAGATGATCGATTCGCCCGCCGGGCGCTTGCCCTCGGTGCGCGAAAACGTGTAGTCGACTTCCAGCCAGTTGTCTGCGTGGCGGCGGCCGAGCGCGCGGGCGCGCATCTGTCCCATTTGGCGACGGTGCAGAAACTGATGGTTCATGTCCATCAGGTTTTCGTGCATGAACGAGTAATGGCACGCGACCTCGCGACCGAAGCGGCGCGTCTTGTACGCGCGATCGGACGACGCGCCCAGGTCGGGCAGCGGGCGTTCGTCCGCGAGCGCCGGATCGCCGGCAAAAACGAAAATCAGGCCGCCGAGTTCGCGGCACGGATAGGCGCGCACGCCGTTCGGCAGCCGTTCGCGCCCGAGGTACGGAATATCGGTGCAGCGGCCCGTGCAATCGTAGGTCCAACCGTGATAGCAGCAGCGGATCGATTCGCCGGTCACCACGCCCGCGTGCAGCGGCACCTGACGATGCGCGCAGCGATCCTCCAGCGCGAACACCGCGCCGGACCCGGTACGCACGACGACGATCGGGTCGCCCGCAAAGCGCACGCCGAGCGTCGCGTCGCGTTTCACTTCGCGCGACCAGGCAACCGGGTACCAGAAGTCGGGATGGATGCCGACGCGCCGCAGATCGCGTTCGGACCGGGAGTCGTCGGAGAACGCCTCGTCAGGCAATGTAGCGACGGAAACGGGTAACTGCACCGTTGACCTCCTTTCACAGGAAGAACTTCGGTTGAGAGACAGGTTCGGTGTGCAACGCGAAGAGCGTCAGTCTACCCCGGTGCTTCGTGGCCGGGACGGTCGCCGTCCACGCTGGCTCTCGCCGCTGACGGGCTCGCAGGGCCGCATCAGCGGACGCGCGGCGGCCTCACGGGCCGCGCGAACGACGCATCGGTTGCGCGGCGCTAGTCGGCGCGCTGGCTGCGGGGGGAGTCTGGGTGTGAAGGCTTGTGGAACAGCGCCTTACACGCGGGTGACAACTGCTCGTAGTGCGCTTTCATGCACTCGGTGATCCTTGCCTTGTCCGGCACGTCGACGATGCACAGGCGGATCGCGTCGCCGCGGCACGCGTGCTCCTCCTCGTCGCGCGTTTGCGCGTGCGCGGCGGGTGCGCCGAGCACAGCGAGCACGACGGCATAGACGATCAGCGGCGTTCGGGAAGCTTTCATTGCGGTCGTCGGGGTTTGGCCGGCTCGTCGTCGTCCGGCTGCTTCTTTGGCGGCAGCGGCTGATCGAGACCCGGTTCGTGCGGCGCCGGAATCGCATCACCCACCGGTTTGGATGTCTCGTTCGGCGGTTGAGTCGCGGGGTCGCGCGACTCGCCCGGCGGTCTCGTGGCGGCTGGCCGCATATCGGGTTCGGTCATGGGTGCCTCCGGCGCGTGTCGATTCGGTCACCGGACGCGTCAGCACATGCCGTGCCCCGCGACAAATCAGGTTCGGATCACACGGCCCTGCGGGCCGCATGTGGCGGTCGTTTCAGGCTATCGCGCCGGTGTGGCGCGAATGAGAGCAAACGTTTGCGCGCAGCACCCGCGCATCAAATTTTTCCGGGGGGTCCCGAAACCGCCTGAAAGTAAGTAATAATCAGCCAGTTTTGCCAAAAACTAGAACTGTTCAACACAGGTACTACATGGACTACAAGTGGAGAGTTCGCCAGGCAGCACTGGCGGTCATGGTGCTGATCGGGGGTACGCAGGCGAGTTTTGCACAAACGGCGCCGCAACCCGCTGGGTCGACCGCCCAGCCACCCAGTCAGGTCGCGGACGCCGCGGCCGATCAGTCGGCGGCATCGAGCCAGCCCGTCGTGCTGACGCAGGATGAAGCGCAGCAGAGCGCGACCGGCAATGTGGCCGAGCTTCAGCAGATGATCCGCGACTCGCAGGTCGAACCGCTGCGCTCGACCAGCAACGGGTCGTACGACGCGAGCCTGCTGTTCAATGGCAAGGAAATGACCTACTACGTCGCGCTGTCGCAGAACAAGACGTTCTGGCGCGTGATCAAGACGAGCGACGAAGCGCGTGGCGAAGCCATCTACCGCGACTTCGCGCTGAAGACGCGGCAGCTTTCCGAGGTCGAGATTCGCCGGATTCGCCTCGAGGCGCAGAAGGCCTTCACCGAGCGCATGATCGCGCTGGCGCAGAATCACGTCGACCGGCTGCAGGCCGATCTGACGATCGCGCGTCAGCAGCAGGCGCTCGTGCTCGATCAGCAGAAGGAAACGCGCGATCAGGCGAACGCGTTGCAGGCGCAGAAGGCGGCGGCGCAAGGTCAGCTGCGTGACGTGCAGCGTCAGGTGCGCGAGCTGCAGCGACGCGTCGAAGGCGGCTTGCTCACGCAGTAAGCGGCGCACCGCAGCCACGCGCTGCGGGCTCGAGCGTATCGATGTTGTCAGGCATGGCGATGCGTCGCCATGCCTGGGTTCGTTTGCGTATCGCGGATCGGAGGAGGCACGCATGCCGATTTCGTACGCCATGCGGCGCCGTGTTCTCACCGCCATTGATTCGGATCCCGGATTTTCTCCGCTCGACGGCCGCGACAAATAAAAAACGCGTGCCGTTGCACGCGTCATCAGGAACGATCCGCCACCGCCGCGAGCGCCGCGGCGGCGAACAAACATCAGGCGGCAGCGAACGCCGCGTCTGCCGGCACCGCGATTGCCGTGCCCGCCGGCTCGCGATGATGCCCACCATCGCTGCCATCGAGCCTGAACACCTCGACCGCCGAACTCAACCGCTGCGCCTGCTCGTTCAACGACATCGCAGCGGCCGCCGCCTGCTCGACGAGCGCCGCGTTCTGCTGCGTGACCTGATCCATCTGCGAGATCGCGATGTTGATCTGCTCGATGCCGGTGCGCTGCTCCGACGACGCCGTTTCGATTTCAGTCATCAGCGAACTCACGCGCGCGATCGATTGGAGGATCTGCTTCATCGCGTCGCCCGAGCGGTTCACGAGTTCCGCGCCGTTCTCGATGCGCGCGCCCGACGCCTGGATCACGTCCTTGATTTCGCGCGCCGCCGCCGCGCTGCGCTGCGACAGCGACCGCACCTCGCCCGCGACCACTGCGAAGCCGCGGCCGTGCTCGCCGGCGCGCGCGGATTCGACCGCCGCATTCAGCGCGAGAATGTTGGTCTGAAACGCGATGCCCTCGATCATCCCGACGATCTCGCCGATGCGTCGCGAATCGCCGACGATCTGGCTCATCGCGGTGCTGACTTCGCCGGTCAGCTCGCCGCCCTGGCTCGCGAGTGCGGACGCGTCCGCCGCGAGCGAACTGGCGAGCTTCGCGTTGTCCGCGGTCTGCGACAGCGTGCTCGCGAGCTGCTCGATGCTCGCCACCGTTTCTTCCAGCGATGCCGCCTGCTCTTCCGTGCGCTGCGACAGGTCCGAGTTGCCGGCCGCGATTTCCGACACGCCGGTATGGATCGTGTCGACGCCGCCGCGCACGTCGCTCACCGTCGCGATCAGCGCTGTCTGCATCGTCGCGAGCGCGCGCGTGAGGCGCCCCATTTCGTTCGTACTGTCCGCGACGATATGCGCGCCGAGGTCGCCCGACGCGATGCGCTCGAAGTGCGCGACCGCCTTGTCGACCGGACGCACGATCGCGCGGACGAGCCACACGCGCATCGTCACCGCAAGGCACAGCGCGAGCGCGAGGCCGACTGCGACCGCCGTTCTCACGAGCACGAAGCGCTGCTGCGCGTCCGCGTAGCGCTGCGCGCCACGCTCCAGTTGCAGCTTCTCGACCGCGTGCATCGACTTCTCATACGCGCTATAGAGCTTCGGCAGCTTGTACGCCTGCAGATTCAGGAATCCGTCGCGGTCGCCGCCCTTCAAGGCGGCCATCGCGGGTTGAATGCCGTCGTGCAGGAAGGCGTCGCGATTGGCCTGCATCGTGTGCACGAGTGCGCGCTCGGCCTCGTCGTCGCCTTGCGTCGCGAGGAACGCAGCAAGCTTGTCGGCCGAGATTTTCTGGTAGTCGTCGGCGCGCTTGAGGACCGCCTGCGCACCGCTCGCGTCGTGCAGATCGTCGAGCGACGCGTAGGTTGCGAGCGCCAGACGCAGTCTCAGCAACTGTCCCGACGAATCTTCCAGATTCGCGACGGCCGGCGTATCGACGGTATAGGTTTGCCGCAGGGACTCGTTGCTCGCGCGCAGCGACAGCAAGCCGACTGCGGCACCAACGACAAGCGTGATCGCGAACACCGCGACCATCAGTGTGAGGCAAGTTCGGATCGACAGATTTTTCGCCATAACGACTACCATGCAGAGTTTCGGATAAGCACTGCGAAGGGTACTGCGCGCCGGGTCCGACGCTCCCATCCCGTCGTTTACGGCATCCCTTACAAATACTGAAGGGGGACAACCCCTACAGCGTGTCCCCCTTCATATCGCAGCCCGAAACAAACGGGCATGGCAACGGCAAGTGCCCTTAAGCGGCGCGCGTCATACGTAAGTGCGCGCGTGCGCACGTTCGACGCCGTCCTCCGCCGTATCGAGCTGACGGTCAGGACGCATCACGAACGACAGCGCGACGCCGGCGGCCATGATCGCCATCGATACGGTGAACGGAAGATTCCAGTTGCCGGTCGCATCGATCAAGAAACCGCCGACCACGGGGCTCACGATCGCCGCCAGAGCCGAACCGGTGTTCATGATCCCGCTGGCGGTGCCGGCGTGCTGCGGCGCGATATCCATCGGCACGGCCCACATCGGCCCGATCGTCATTTCGTTGAAGAAGAAGCCGCCGGCGAGGCACAGCGCGGCAATCGTCACCGTCATGTTCTGCAGCAGCAGGATCGGTGCGAGCGACAGCAACGTGAACAGCATGCACACGCCGACCATCACGTTGCGCGCGAGCCGCAGGTTGCCGCTGCGTCGCAGGATGCGGTCCGTCACGATGCCGCCGAGCCAGTCGCCGATCACGCCCGCGAAGAACACACTCGATGCGAACAGCGCAGACGACTTCAGGTTCATGTGGTAGTTGTGCAGAAAGTACTGCGGAATCCAGCCGAGGAACAGCCACAGCACCCAGCCATAGCAGAAGTACACGGCGGTGACCGGCGACATCCGCGCGACGAGCTTGCGCCACGGCACCGCTTTGCGCTCCTTCGCACCGCTGAACTTTTCCAGCCCCTCGCATTCGCTGTCGGTGATCCGCGGATGCTGACGCGGGTCGTCACGGAAATACCAGACCCAGATGAGCGCCCACAGGAAGCTGATGACGCCCGTCACGATGAACGCGCCGCGCCAGCTGAACTGCAGCATCAGCCAGACGATCAGCGGCGGCGCCACGGCGTTGCCGATGCGCGAGGCCGCGTGCGTGGTGCCCTGCGCGAGGCCGCGCTGGTTTGCCGGCATCCAGTTCGACATCGCCCGCGTCGCGGTCGGGAAGGTTGCGCCTTCGCCGAGGCCGAGCAGGAGGCGCGCGAGGATCATCGACATGAAGCCGCCCGCGAGACCGGTCAGCACCGTCGCGCCGGCCCAGATGATGGCGCAGATCGTCAGCGTGCGACGCGGCCCGAACCGGTCGCCGACCCAGCCGCCGATGATCTGGAATAGCAGATACGGATACGCAAACGCGGAGAACACGAAGCCGACCTCCGTGTGCGACAGATGCAACTCGGCGCCGAACTTCGCGGCTGCCGTGCTGACGTTGACACGATCAACATAGGTGATGAAATACATCGCGCATAGCAGCAACAGCACGCGCGTGGTGGCTCGACGAAACATCATGGTCTCCTTGAAGAGCTTGCACGGCACGAGAAACGCTGCGATGCGTCGCAAACGGGCCGGCAACGGGTACTTCCAAAGGCGGATGGCTGGCGGCGATACGCCGCTGTGTGCGCGCTATGCGGTGCCCGGTTCCGGACCCAACAGGATGAATCGGTTCATTGCAGTGTCGTCTCCTTGAACGCGCGTCAATCGCGCGCTCTCTTCTGTGGTTAACGGGTGCCCCCGTGTACTTCTTTATGTATTTGTTTTATTAATCGTTGACAGGCTTATCCGGATCGGCGCGCAACGCCCGCTCCAGCACGCGCGCCACGTGCAACGCGTCGGCCTGCGCGCCGTCGGCGATCTGGTGCCGGCAGCTCGTGCCGTCGGCGACGATCAACGCATCGCCCGCGTCGCGCGCCGCCCGCACCGCGGGCAACAGCGACAGCTCGGCCATCGCGAGCGACGTGTCGTAGTGTTCGGCCTCGTAGCCGAAGCTGCCGGCCATTCCACAACACGACGACTCGATCGTCGATACCTTCAAACCCGGAATCCAGCCGAGTACGGTCTGCACCGGCGACACCGCGTCGAACGCCTTCTGATGGCAGTGCCCGTGCACGAGTGCACGCGGCTCGGCGAGCGGATCGAGCGCGAGTTGCAGGCGTCCGGCCGCGTGCTCGCGCACGAGGAACTCCTCGAAGAGCCACGCCGATTCAGCGAGCCTCGCGGCCTCGTTGCCGAAGCCGTAGCCGAGCCATTCGTCGCGCAGCGTCAACAGACACGACGGTTCGAGGCCGACGATCGGCACGCCGCGTTCGACGTAGGGCCACAGCGCGTCGAGCGCGCGCCGCGCCTCGGCCTTCGCCTCGTCGACGAGCCCCGCCGCCAGAAACGTGCGCCCACAGCACAGCGGCCGTTGTTCTGCATTCCGATTGAAGTGCACCGTGTAGCCGGCCGCTTCGAGCACGCGCAGCGCGGCTCGCGCGTTGTCGGGCTCCATCGCGTTATTGAACGTATCGACGAACAGCACGACTTCCTTCACGCCGGTGCCGTTCGTCGACGTCGCACGATCCGTACGACGCCGCGCCACCTCGGGGCCATCGAGAAATCCGCGCGTGATCGCCGGAAACGAGCGCTGCTCGGCCACGCCGACGCGCCGCTTGATCCAGCCGGCCACGCGCGGCATCCGCTCGACCGCGCGCGCGATCGGCTGCATGCGCGCCGCCACGCCTGCGTAGCGCGGCAAGTACGCGATCAACCGGTCGCGCAGCGTGAGGCCGTGCGTCATCTGCCAGGCGGCGCGCGCCTCGATCTTGATGCGCGCCATGTCGACGCCGGTCGGACAGTCGCGCTTGCAGCCCTTGCACGACACGCACAGATCGAGCACGTCCTTCACGTCGCGGCTCGCGAGCCCGTCGTCGTTTCCGAGCTGGCCGGACAGCGCGAGCCGCAGCGTATTCGCGCGACCTCGCGTAACGTGCCGCTCGTCCTTCGTCACGCGATAGCTCGGACACATCGTGCCCGCGTCGAACTTGCGGCAGTGGCCGTTGTTGTTGCACATCTCGACGGCTTTCGCGAGGCCGTCGCTCGCGTCGCCGCCCGAGCCGGGCGCGCCTTCGACGCCCGTCAGCGGATCGCGCGTCACGTTCCATGCGGTCCAGTCGAGCCGCGGCGACCACGGACGCTCGCGATAAACCGGCGGAAACCGGAAGTTCGCCGCATCGTCCATCTTCGGCGGCGCGACGATCCGGTCCGGACTCATCCGGTTCGCCGGATCGAACAGCGTCTTGATCTCGCGGAACGCCTCGTTCAGACGCGGTCCGTACTGCCACGCAACCCACTCGCCGCGGCACAGCCCGTCGCCGTGCTCGCCCGAATAGGCGCCCTTGTACTCGCGCACCATCGCGGCGGCTTCCTCGGCGATCGCGCGCATCTTCTGCGCGCCGTCGCGGCGCATGTCGAGAATCGGCCGCACGTGCAGCGTGCCGACGCTCGCATGCGCGTACCAGGTGCCCTCGGTGCCGTGCCGATGAAACACTTCGGTGAGCCGGCTCGTGTACTCGGCCAGATGCTCGAGCGGCACCGCGCAGTCCTCGATGAACGACACCGGCTTGCCGTCGCCCTTCATGCTCATCATGATGTTCAGGCCGGCCTTGCGCACGTCCCACAGCGCCTTTTGCTGCGCGGCTTCCGGCATCTCGACGACGCTGCCGGGCAGGCCGAGGTCGCCCATCAGTTCGACGAGCGAAGCAAGTTTGCGCAGCTGTTCGTCGCGCTCGTCGCCGGCGAACTCGACGAGCAGCACCGCCTGCGGCGAGCCCACCAGCGCGCGCTCGACCACGGGCTTGAACGCCGGATTCGACAGCGCGAGGTCGATCATCGTGCGATCGACCAGTTCGACCGCAACGGGGTTGAGCTTCACGATGTGCCGCGTCATGTCCATCGCGTCGTAGAACGTCGGGAAGTTCACGACGCCGAGCGTCTTGTGCACGGGCAGCGGAGAAAGCCGCAGCGTCAGCTGGCGGCTGAATGCGAGCGTGCCTTCGGAGCCGACCAGCAGGTTCGCGAGATTCGGCTCGCCGTGCAGGTCGTACGCGAGCGGGCTTTGGCAGTCGAACAGATCGAGGTTGTATCCCGCGACGCGGCGCAGCACCTTAGGCACGCGTTCGCGCAACTCGTCGCGCTCGCGTTCGGCGATGCGGCGCACGCCGTCGATCAGCGTGCGCGTGCGCGCGTCGCCCGGCATCTTCGAGAGCGCGGCGAACCGCGTGCGATGTCCGTCCGCGAGCACCGCGTCGATCGCGTCGACGTTGTGCACCATGATCCCGTACGCCATCGAGCGCGAGCCGCACGAATTGTTGCCGGCCATTCCGCCGATCGTGCATTGCGCGCCGGTCGACACGTCGACCGGGAACCACAGGCCGTGCGGCTTCAGCCATGCGTTCAGATGGTCGAGCACGATGCCCGGCTCGACCGTGACCGTGCGCGCGTCCTTGTCGAACCCGACGATCTGGTTCAGCCACTTCGACGTGTCGACGACGAGCGCCTCGCCGACCGTCTGCCCGCACTGGCTCGTGCCCGCGCCGCGCGCGAGCACCGGTACGTCGGTGTCGCGCGCGATGTCGAGCGCGACCAGCAGATCGTCCTGATCGCGCGGCACGACGACGCCCACCGGCATGATCTGATAGATCGACGCATCGGTCGCATAGCGGCCGCGCGACGCGCGATCGAACATCACGTCGCCGCGCAGTTCGCTACGCAGTCGCTGCGCGAGCGGCGTGAGCGCCGCGCGCGCCGACGCGGGCGCAAGCCGGATCGGCTGAAGCAATGGGTTCGGCGTGGATTTGAGCATCGACTCCCCCGACGACGGCGATCAGACCAATGCGAGCTGCACGGGCGGCAGCCCGTCGATCTCGCCGTGCGCGACGCCCGGCGCCGACGGCACGTAAAGACCCGTGTAAGTGCCCGCCGTCACGATCGTGCCGGCTTCGACCGGCACGCCGCGCGCGACGCTGTGATTGACGACCCACGCGAGCAGCCGGCGCGGATCGCCGGCCGGATTCGCGGGCGTGCCGTCAAACGCGCTCGCGCCGCCGAACGTGAAGCGCAGGCCCGGCGCGACGAACGGAAAGGCCGCGTCGTAGCGCACGCCTTCGCCGACGACGAGCGCGCCGTGGTTCTGCAAATCGGCGAGCTGCCACAGCTTGTCGACGTCCGGCCACGCGCGAAAGCGGCTCGCCACCACCTCGATCGCCGCGTGGACCGACTCGATCGCACCGATCACGGTCGCGTCGTCATACGGGCCGCTGTGCGCGTCGAAGCGACGGCCGAGCGTGAACGCGATTTCGAGTTCGAGGCCCGGCTTCAGGTAGCCGGCGCGCGACAACGTCGCCGGCTTGCGGAACACGCCGGACGCCGGCAGCGGCGCGCCCTGCGCGGGACCGTCGGCCGATTTCGCGCCGACCTTCCAGCCGGCGATGCTCGCGCCGAGCGCACGCAACGTCGCGTGCTGCGCGTCGTACGCTTCGTCGGCGTTCGCGGGGCGCAGCTCGGGTGCGATCGTATCGAGTGCGCCGTCGGTGCCGTTCGCGGTTCGCGCGTCGACGAAGCGCGCCGCGAGGGCGACCGCCTTGTCGCTGACGATCGCGTCGCTCATGCCGCCACCTTCAGCGCCGGCTTCGCGACGTGGCTCGTCAGGTAGTCCATCGCGGCCGCGACGCCGCTGCCGCGCAGCGCGACGCCCGACAGCTTCAGCCCCATCTCGCAGCCGGACAGCGCGGCCATCAGCGTGAGGTCGTTGCATTCGCCGAGGTGGCCGATGCGGAACATGCGGCCCTTCACCTTGCCGAGCCCGGTGCCGAGCGACAGGTCGAAGTGCTCGTAGATCGTCTTGCGCACCGCGTCCGCATCGACGCCTTCGGGCATCACGACGCCGGTCAGCACCGGCGAGTACACCGCCGGATCCACGCACTGGACCTCGAGGCCCCATGCGTTGACCGCGGCGCGGCACGCCGCGCCGAGCCGCTGGTGACGCGCGAACACGTGGTCGAGCCCTTCGCCGAGAATCATGTCGAGCGATTCCGCGAGGCCGTACAGCAGGTTCGTGTTCGGCGTGTACGGCCAGTAGCCCTGACGATTCATCTCGATGATTTCGTCCCAGCCCCAGAACGCGCGCGGCAGCTTCGCGTGCCGGCTCGCGGCGCGCGCCTTCTCCGACACCGCGTTGAAGCTGATACCCGGCGGCAGCATCAAGCCCTTTTGCGAGCCCGACACCGTGACGTCGACGCCCCACTCGTCATGCCGGTAGTCGGCCGACGCGAGGCCCGAGATCGTGTCGACGAGCAACAGCGCCGGGTGCCCGGTCGCGTCGATCGCACGGCGCACCGCGGCGATGTCCGACGTGACGCCGGTCGACGTTTCGTTGTGCACGACGCACACGGCCTTGATTGCATGACCGGTGTCCGCGCGCAGACGCGCTTCGATCATGTCCGGCTGCACGCCGCGCCGCCAGCCCTCGGTACCCGGCAGGCCGATGAATTCCGGCTTGAGGCCGAGGTTTTCGGCGAGCTTCTTCCACAGCGTCGCGAAATGGCCGGTTTCGTACATCAGCACGTGATCGCCGGGCGACAGCGTGTTGACGAGCGCCGCCTCCCACGCGCCGGTGCCCGACGCCGGATAGATGACGACCGGCTGCGTGGTCTTGAAGATCTTCTTGATCCCGTCGAGCACCGACAGACCGAGCGCGCCGAATTCCGGGCCGCGATGGTCGATGGTCGGAAGACTCATGGCCCGCAGGATGCGGTCGGGCACCGGGCTCGGTCCCGGAATCCCAAGGAAGTGACGACCGGCCGGATGAAAGTCCAGTTTCAGCATGAAGCGCCCCTCGTAGTGTGCGGATTGAGCCAAATGGCATTTTGCATGCAAAATACTCTAATCTAGGATCGCCGCGTTGAAAAGCGCTGATTGGTCGAATCGGCCCAGGGGAAACCCGATTATTGAAGGACACAGGGCTAGCGACCGACCTTACGCTAAAATTGCGGCAATTGGCAACGACAGGGGTTTCGAATGCAAAATGCAGACATTCCGGAGGCGCAACTGGCGCCCGCGCTGCCGAAAGTCGAACGGCAGCGGCTGCACGACACGGTGGTCGATCATCTGCGCGACTTCATCGTCGAGGGGCTGCTCGCGCCGGGCGTGAAGCTCAACGAGCGCAAGCTGTGCGAGATGCTCGGCATTTCGCGCACGCCGCTGCGCGAGGCGCTGAAAGTGCTCGCGGCCGAAGGGCTGATCGACATTTCCCCGAATCGCGGCGCGAGCGTCGCGCAACTGAGCGAGGCGGAGATCCGCGACATGTTCGAGCTGATGAGCGGGCTCGAAGCGTTCGCGGGCGAACTCGCATGCGAGCGGATCACCGCGCCCGAACTCGCGGACGTCAAGGCGCTGCACGCGGCGATGCTGATGTGCCGCGAGCAGAACGACCTGTCCGGCTATTACGCGCGCAATCAGGCGATTCACGACCGGATCAACGCGGCCGCGCGCAACTCGGCGCTGCGACAGACGTATGCGACGCTGAACCGTCGACTGCAGGCGCTGCGCTTTCGCTCGAATTTTCAGGTCGAGAAATGGGACAGCGCGATTCGCGAGCATGAAGCGATGATCCGCGCGCTCGAAGCGCGCGACGGCCGGCAACTGTCGGCCATCCTGCGCTCGCACCTGCTCGCGAAGCGCGACGCGGTGCTCGCGGAACGCACGCTGACGACCGTCGGCGGGCCTAAGCCGATCGCGCCTGCGAGCGAAAGCGGGTCGCAGGCGTAAAGCAGCGTCGGCGCCATCGCCGCGTTCACAGCAACAATCACGACAAGGCGGCGGCACGAAGCCGCCACGGGAGACACGACGATGGAATCAGGACAGGCGGCGGTCCGCGCTCGCGCGCGCTGGCACGACGGCCTCACGCCGACGCACTGGCGCGTGCTGCGCGCGAGCTTTCTCGGCTGGATCTTCGACGGCTACGAGGCGCTCGTGCTCGTCGTCGTCCTCGCGCCGATGCTGCATTCGGTGCTGACGCAAACACAGGCCGCGTCGACGCCGATCTACGCGGGCCTCGTGATCGGCATCACGCTGCTTGGCTGGGGTGTCGGCGGACTCGTCGGCGGCATCCTCGCGGATTACGTCGGGCGAAAGCGGATGATGCTGTGGTCCGTGTTCCTGTATGCGCTGTTTTCCGGCTTCACCGCGTTCTCGACGAGCATCGCGATGCTGTGCACGCTGCGCTTCATCACCGGCCTTGCGATGGGCAGCGAATGGAGCACCGGCATCGCGCTCGTGTCGGAGACGTGGCCCGAACAGGCGCGCGCGAAAGGCGCGGGCTTTCTGCAGTCGGGCTTCGGCTGGGGCACGCTCGCGGCCGCGGTGATCTGGTATGCGCTGTCGTCCGCGCATCCGCTCGGCGAAGAGACGTGGCGGTTGATGTTCGTGCTCGGCGCGGTGCCCGCGCTCTTCGTGCTGTACATCCGGCGCGGCGTCGACGAATCGGAGAAGTGGCAGCGCGCCGTGCGCGAAAAGCGCTGGCATGCGGTCGACGCGCAACCGGCCGTCACGACGAACACGAACGCGACCGCTGTCCACGCGTGTTCGTCGGACAAACGCCCGTTCACGCTCGCGCAACTGTTCACCGAGCGCGAAGCCGCGCGCCGCACGCTGCTGCTGGTCGTGCTGTCGATCGTCACGACGGTCGGCTGGTGGGCGATTTCGAGCTGGCTGCCGACGTACACGGTCGCGCTCGCGAAGGCCGAAGGACTCGCCGACGCGCTCGCGTGGGGCTCGCGCGTGTCGATCGTCTACACGATCGGCGCGATCGGCGCGTACATGATCGCGGGCTTCGTGATCGACGCGATCGGCCGCAAGACGTTCTTGTCGCTGACGTTCATCGGCTCGCTCGCGGCCACGTTCGTCACGTACAGGCTGACGACGAGCGTCGAGGCGATGATGATCGTCGCGCCGATCAACGGCTTCTTCACGCTCGGCTGCGCGTATGTGTGGATGGCGATCTATCCGTGCGAGCTGTTCACGAGCACGGTGCGCTCGACGGCGATCAGCTTCGTGTTCAACGCGGCGCGGCTGATTGCGTGGGTGTTTCCGATCGTCGCCGGCACGATGATCAAGTCGTTCGGCGGTGTGCCGCAGGCCGCGATGGCGATGGGCTCGGTGTATCTGCTGGGAATCGTGCTGCCGTGGTTCCTGCCGGAAACCCGTGGACACGGCATGCCGGATTGAACATCCGGACAGATATCGCGCATCGCAAGTCATCCACGGGACAGGTCGGAATGCCGGATGCCCGTTGATCGGACCCGTCAGTCACGTCGACAGCTCGCGCTCCGGCACGTTCAGCCCGATCGGATTGCCGTCCGCATGCCTGACCATGCGAAAAGTTGCCAAGCGACTTAAGACCACGGGACACCAACCGGCGAGGCCCGCACCGGCGGGCTTCCGGCGCATGCCGGACGGCGCCGGCCACGCCCGCCGTGCGGCGACGCGCGGGCATGGCCGGAAGCGGTCGCGGCTTAGCCGCGGACCAGTTCGCCGTCGCGCAGACGCCACAACCCGAGCGGATTGCCGTCCTGCACCGCGGGCGGCAGCAGCTCGGCCGGCAGGTCCTGATAGCAGACCGGGCGCAGGAAGCGCTCGATCGCCATCGTGCCGACCGACGTCGTGCGCGCATCGGACGTCGCCGGGAACGGGCCGCCGTGGACCATCGCATGGCAGACCTCGACGCCGGTCGGGTAGCCGTTCGCGAGGATGCGGCCGACCTTGCGCTCGAGAATCGGCATCAGGCGCGCGGCCATCGCGTAGTCGGCGGGATCGATCTGCAGCGTCGCGGTCAGCTGGCCTTCCAGATGTTCGAGCACGCGCGCGAGTTCGGCTTCGTCGCGGCACGCGACGATCAGCGACGTCGGCCCGAAGATCTCGTCTTCGAGTGCCGGCGTGCCGATCAGCAGTTCCGCCGCCGTGCGGAACAGCGCCGGACGCGCGCCGCAATGCGCGCCGCTTTCGGCGCCGTCCGCCAGATGCTCGACGCCCGGCGTCTTCATCCGCTCGCTCACGCCGGTGCCGTACGCGGCCGCGATGCCGGCCGTCAGCATCGTCTGCGACGGCTTGCCGGCGAGTGCCGCCGCGGCCGCCTGCGCGAAGTGCTTCAGCTCCGGACCGTCGATCGCGAGCACAAGGCCCGGGTTCGTGCAGAACTGGCCGACGCCGAGCGTCAGCGAATCGACGAAGCCCGCCGCGATCGCTTCGCCGCGTGCGGCCAGCGCGGCCGGCAGCACGAGCGTCGGGTTGATGCTGCTCATTTCCGCGTAGACGGGGATCGGCTCCTTGCGGCGTGCCGCGATCGCGGACAGCGCGAGGCCGCCGCGGCGCGAGCCGGTGAAGCCGACTGCCTTGATCGCCGGATTCGCGACGAGCGCCTCGCCCACCGCGTTGCCCTCGCCGATCACGAGCGAGAACACGCCTTCGGGCAGGCCGACGTCGGCGACCGCCTTCTGGATCGCGCGGCCCACGAGTTCGGACGTGCCGAGGTGCGCCGGATGCGCCTTCACGACGACCGGACAGCCGGCCGCCAGCGCCGACGCGGTGTCGCCGCCGGCAACCGAGAACGCGAGCGGGAAGTTGCTCGCGCCGAACACCGCGACCGGGCCCACCGGCACGCGTTGCGCGCGCAGATCCGAGCGCGGCAGCGGCTTGCGCTCCGGCAGTGCCGAATCGAGCACCGCGCCGAGCCAGCGGCCTTCGCGCACGACCGTCGCGAACAGCTTCAGTTGCCCGATCGTGCGTCCGCGCTCGCCTTCGAGACGCGGCTTCGGCAGCGCGGACTCCAGATGCGCGCGCTCGATCAGCGCGTCGCCGAGTGCCGCGATGTTGTCCGCGATCGCTTCGAGGAGCCGCGCGCGCGTGTCGAGCGGCGCCGCGCGAAACGCGTCGAACGCCTGCGCGGCCAGCGAGCACGCGCGCTCGACCTCGCTCACGCCGCCGACGCCGAACGCCGGCTCCAGTTCCTGATTCAGCGCGGGCGCGAAGGCGCGCACGCTCCCTTGCGAACCGCGCACCGCGGTCGCGCCCAACAACATCTCACCGGTAATCTGCATACCTGCTCCGTCGATCCTGGATTTTGTCGACGTCCGCTCAGGCCGCCTGGCCGAGCGAACGTTCGAACGCGAGCAACCTGCGCGCCGCGTTCGCGATTTCCGCGTGGCTTTCGGCCGGCGACCCGGGGAGCAGCGGCAAATGGAAACCCATGCCGGCGATGCCCGAGAACGTCACGGCGTCGTACAGCACGCGGATCAACGAGATTATCGCGCACCGTCTCAAGAGGCATGAACTTGTCGTCGAGGCGCTGGGTTTCGTCCGCGCGGACTCGCTTCGCCGCCTTCAGCGGCATCACCGCGCTTGGTCGGGTGGGCGGGGTTGCCGGTGGGTGAACAACGGTTGAAAGCGAAGGAACGGCACTCGACCGAGTCCCCCCACCGACGTTACGTAGCGCTATTTCTCCGGAAGACCCGCCAGATCCTCATTATGAGCTTATAAAGAACGATCGCCGCAATAATATCTATAATCATCATTGCGCCGATGTAAAGCAGCTCATAATCGGCGACATCAAGTTTTTCTGAAATCAATATTAATATATGTTGCTGCTCGATGGTCATAGGCAACGGGTAAGTGTGAATATACCGAACCGATAACAGAAACAGCACAAAAAAGAGGAACAGTTTTAACAGTTTACTGGCAAGTGTCGCCAATTGTCGTTACCTCGATCCATCCGTAAGCGTTTATTGATGGATCACCGACCGAAACAGTCGACGTATGCATCAGAGCTCGTCGGATCCTGCGAAAATCCGCAACGCTTTTTAGCGTGATACATCCGAATGAAACCCCGGCCCCACCAACCGGATGCAATCGGAAGTTTCCACGTTTGACGCCCTCTACCCACGTCCAGTCATCAATTAGGCCGTCATCGCGATAAAGAGCAAACCATTCGTCGTGATGCGTCGGGCTTCCGTGAAAAGCATTCCATACGTCCTTGAACGACGCCTGCAATCGGGAAGCTATTCCACCACCCGGACGGGCTACTATCCAATACTTCCCCGCCGGCAACGGTCCTTTGCCTACGAAGCCTGTGCAGCCGCCACGGTTGCGATAAATGTCATCCCCTGAGAAAGCTGGAAAGGCTCCCACGCCGGGCATTATCAGCGTCAAGGTCGGCGTGTTATCGACAACGAATTTTCCCTGTAGTGCCATGGTCAGGACCGCTCATTCCAGCTGTCCGTGAACTTGATATTGCCGTCGGTGTAATGCCAGGTGATACGTTCATACAACAGCCCGACCGATTCAGCGTGATTGAGTTGGGACATTGCAGAGAGCCTGGTGTTTGTCATTCCAGGATTGACGCCGACTACCTTCACGCCCTCCAGCAACATGATGAAATAGACCTCCTCCTGTCCAGCGTCGTTGATTCGATACCACTTCAGTTCAGCGGATTGCAACGATTGACCGGTGGCCACGGCCTTGTACAGATAAGCGCTCGAAGCGTCGAACTCCTTTTCAAGATTCATCGGGGAATGGTTACGCGTTCCGGTAATCCCCCCATTCTTGCTATCAACCGGAAGATTCAGACCGTGACTAAATCCGATTATCTCGATGCTCCCTTCGCGTCCCTGCACAGTCACGGAGCCTTTGATATCCGCGCCCCCATCGTCTTTGAGCCACATATATGCTGGAATTGGCACTCGCTTGCCCTCACGTTCAGTTGCGGTTCGTTCGGAGGCATTTTGCCCCGCCGTCCTCATAGGAGACCCAACAGTAACGCGAGTTTTTCGATAGTTGTTTTTGCGATACCAATTTTCAAATAATGACCCGGCCCGGGTCATTATTTGGCGACTATTTCTATTAATTCGGAGACAGCCGCTATACAACTTTATCTTTCTTCGCACCCGCTCAATACACATCCCGCAAATACCGCCGCTCGCGCGCAAGCCCACTGACATAAGCATCGGCATCCTCCGCGCTCATTGCGCCGTGCTGCGCGACGATCGCCTTCAGCGCCGTATCGACGTCCTTCGCCATCCGGCTCGCGTCGCCGCACACGTACAGATGCGCGCCGTCCTGCAGCCACGCCCACAGCTGCGCGCCCTGCTCGCGCATCCGGTCCTGCACGTACACCTTGTCGCCCTGGTCGCGCGAGAACGCCACGTCGAGTCGCGTCAGCAGCCCGCCCGCGCGCATCTCGTCCAGTTCGTCGCGGTAGTAGAAGTCCGTGTCCGCGTGGCGTTCGCCGAAGAACAGCCAGTTGCGGCCGGTATCGCCGCGCGCGCGCCGCTCGTGCAGAAAACCGCGGAACGGCGCGATGCCGGTGCCCGGCCCGATCATCACGATCGGCGTGTCGCCCGCGCGCGGCGGACGAAAATGCGGCGAGTGCTGCACGAACACCGGCACGTCGGCGTCGAGCGCGCGATCCGCGAGGAACGTCGACGCGACGCCCTTGCGCCAGCGTCGGCCGTTGCTGTAACGGACGGTCGATACCGTCAGGTGCACCTCGCCGCGATGCGCGTTCGGGCTCGAAGCAATCGAATAGAGGCGCGGCTGCAGGCGCCTCAACGTGCCGACCAGCTCCTGCGCGGACACCGACACCGGAAACTCGTGCAGCACGTCCGCCAGTTGCTGGCCCCACAGCCACTTTTTGAGGTCCGCCTTGCGTTCGTCGACGAGCAACTCGCGCAGCGCGTCGTCGCGTGCGCGCGACGCGATCAGCGCGAGCGCGTCGGGCGACGGGCGCGCGATCTCGTAGTGACGGCTCAACGCGTCGGCGACCGGCATCTCGCCGACGCCCTCCACGCGCACCGGCGCGTCCGCATCGATCCGCGCGAGTCCGAGCAGCTCGTCGACCAGTTCCGGACAGTTGACCGGCCACACGCCGAGCGCGTCGCCGGATTCGTATTCGATGCCGGTGTCGGCGACCGACAGCGCAACGTGACGCGTTTCCTTCGTCGCGCCGTCGCGGTTCAACCGGCGATTCGACAGCAGGCGCGCGGACGCCGGACGCGTCTTCGTCGGCGCGAAACCCGACAGCGCCTGAGGCAGCGCGCCGCCCGCTGGCTCCGCGTGGCGCGCGGCGTCGTCGCGCGAGATGCTCGTCACGACGCGTGCGAGCCACGCGTCGGCCGCCGCGTCGAACCCGGTGTCGCATTCGGCCCGCGCGATGAGACACGTCGCGCCGAGCGCGTTCATCCGCGCGTCGAGCTTGCGGGCGTGCGCGCAGAAGTCGTCGAAGTTGCGGTCGCCGAGACCGAGCACCGCGTAGCGCACGCCGTCGAGGCGCGGCGCGTTCGGCGCGTTCAGCGCGGTCCAGAAGTCGCGGCCGTTGTCTGGCGCATCGCCGTCGCCGAACGTGCTCGACATCAGCAGCACGTATTGCGACTTGCCGAGCGTGTCGATTGCGCAATCGGCCATGCACGCGGTGCGCATTTCGAAGCCCGCTTCCATCAGACGCGTCGCGTAGCGATCGACCAGCGATTCGACGTTGCCGGTCTGCGACGCCCACAGCAGCGCGACCTTCGGGCGGGCGCGGGCGATTCGCAGTTCGGCGGCGGGCAGCGCGCTCGCTGCCGCAACTGCAGGCGCGCGCCGCGCAAAGAGTCCTGCCAGCATCCCGTCGAGCCACAGCCGCGTCGCGAGCGGCAACGGCGCCGCCGCCGGCAGCGTGGGCGCTGCGTCACCGCTCGCATCGCCGGTTCGCAGCGCATGCAGGAAGCCGGACACATACGCGCGCTCCGATTCGCTCAACGCAGGCGGCGAAGCAGGCAACTGAAGCAATGCGCCGAGCGCGTCGAGAGCAGACATGGGGGACTCCGGATTGAGCGCGGGCGCTTCGTCGGCGATGGCGTCGCCGGTTTGAGGCGCGGTGGCCACGCGGGTCAGCGCGACCGCGCAGCATTTCAGTTCCGGCTGCAGCGACACGGGATCGGTCGCATCGTGCGTCAGCGCGTTGATGCACAGATCGTCGCCGAACAGGTCGTTCCAGTGCATCGGCGCGAAGCACGCGCCCGGCTGCACGCGATCGGTCACGCGCGCCGGCAGCACCGCGCGGCCGCGCCGCGAGCGGATCTCGACGCTGTCGCCGTCCGCGACGCCGAGCGGCTTCGCATCGTCCGGATGAAGCTCGACGAACGGCGCCGGGTTCAGCCGGTTCAGCGTCGCGACCTTGCCGGTCTTCGTCATCGTGTGCCACTGATGCTGCACGCGGCCCGTGTTCAGCACGAACGGATAGTCGGCGTCGGGCATCTCGGCCGGCAGCGCGTGAGGGCGCGCGAAGAACACCGCGCGGGCGTCGGGCGTCGGGAACGCGACGCGCGGACGGCTGCCGTCGTCGCGCACCGCCAGCGGACGGCTCACGCCGTCGTTCAGATAGCGGACGGGATGGCGGTCCGATGCGGCGTCCGGCGCGCATGGCCACTGCACCGGCGTCTCGCGCAGCTTCGCGTGACTCACGCCGCGCAGGTCGTAGCCGGTCGCGGGGTTCGACGCGCGCACGATCTCGTCGAACACCTCCGCCGCCGACGCATAGCCGAACGCGTCCGCGTAGCCCATCTCGCACGCGACGCGCGCGACGATCTGCCAGTCGGGCAGCGCATCGCCGGGCGGCGTCACGGCGCGTTGCATCAGCGTCATGTTGCGCTCGGAATTCACCATCACGCCTTCGGCTTCGGCCCACAGCGCGCCGGGCAGCAGGATGTCCGCGTGACGGTTGGTTTCGGTGTCGAGAAACGCGTCCTGCGCGATCACGAGTTCGGCCGCCGCGAGGCCGTCGAGCACGGTCTGCCGGTTCGGCACCGTCGCGACCGGATTCGTGCAGATGATCCAGCACGCCTTGATGTCGCCCGCGGCCATCCGCACGAACAGATCGACGGTGCCGACGCCGGCGTCCGCGCGCAGCGTGCCGCGCGGAATGCGCCACAGGTCCTCGACGAACGCGCGGTCTTCGTCGACGAGGAGCGAGCGCTGGCCCGGCAGCCCCGCCCCCATGTAGCCGACTTCGCGGCCGCCCATCGCGTTCGGCTGGCCCGTCAGCGAGAACGGGCCGCTGCCCGGCCGGCAGATCGCGCCGGTCGCGAGATGCAGGTTGCACAGCGCGTTCGTCGACCACGTGCCGTGCGTGCTCTGGTTGATGCCCATCGTCCACAGGCTCATCCAGTTCGGCGACTCGCCGATCCACTGCGCGGCCTTGTGCAGATCCGCCTCGGCGACGCCGGTGATCGCCGCGACCTGCTGCGGCGAATAGTCGGCGAGGAACGCGGGCATCTCGTCCCAGCCGCGCGTGTGCTCGCGGATGAATTCGTCATCGATGCGGCCGTTGCGCACCAGCAGATGCAACAAGCCGTTCAGCAGCGCGACGTCCGTGCCGGGCGCGATCTGCAGGAACAGGGTCGCCTTGTCGGCGGTCGCGGTGCGGCGCGGATCGACGACGATCAGTTTCGCGCCCGCCTTCACGCGGTCCATCATCCGCAGATACAGCACCGGATGGCAGTCGGCCATGTTCGCGCCGGTCACGAAGAACAGATCGGTGCAGTCGAAGTCCTGATACGAGCCGGGCGGGCCGTCGGCGCCGAGCGACAGCTTGTAGCCGCTCGCCGCGCTCGCCATGCACAGCCGCGAATTCGCCTCCACGTGACGCGTGCGGATGAAGCCCTTCGCGAGCTTGTTCACGAGGTACTGCGCCTCGATCGACATCTGTCCGGACACGTAGAACGCGAGCGCGTCCGGCCCGTGTTCTTCGAGCACGCCGCGAAGCCGGCGCGCGGTCGCGGAGATCGCTTCGGCGAGCGGCGCGGGCACCGGGTCCTCGTCGCGCGCGGTGCGCATGAACGCCGTTTCGAGGCGGCCCGAGCGGCGCAGCGGCACGTGCGCCGACAGCCCTTTCGTGCAGAGCCGTCCGAAATTCGCCGGATGCTCGCTGTTGCCGGACACGCGAACGACTTCGTTATCCTCCACGTGCAGCGTCATCCCGCAGCCGACGCCGCAGTACGGGCACGCGGTATCGACGCGGCGCCTGCTCATGCGGCGCCGCCGGTGTGCATGCGCACCATCACGTCGCCGTCTACGACGCGCGCGTCATAAGCGGCGACCGACCAGGCCGGCTCTTCGAGACACTCGCCGGTGCGCAGATCGAAGTGATGCTTGTACAGCGGCGACGCGACGACCACGCGGCCGCCGAGGCTGCCGGTGAGCCCGCGCGACAGCACCGATGCTTTCGCACGCGGATCGACGTTGTCGATCGCGAACACCTTCGCGTCGTCCGCGTCGATGCGGAACACGGCGACATGTCGCCCATGCAGCAGCGCGCACACGCCGGTGTCCGGCACGATGTCGTCGTGGCGGCAGACGGTGATCCAGTCGCCGTCGCGGTTGTCCGCAGCCGGCACGGTTCGTTCGTTGTTCATGATTCAAGCTCCTTTCGCGCGGAGTCAGTCGATTTCGGCGAACGTCGGCGCGTTCGTGCCGGCCGGGTCGTCGGCGAGCCGTTCCGACGCCGCCAGCGCGTCGCGCTCGTCGGGCGTCGCCGGCCGGATCTGTCCGCGTTCCTCGACGAACGTCACGAGTTCGTCGCGTGCCTCGCTGTTCACGAAATGACGGAAGCGTTGACGCGTGGCCGGATCGCTGATCGCCCGCTTCCATTCGCATTCGTACGTGTCGATCACGTGCTGCATCTCGCGTTCGAGTTCCGCCGCGAAGCCGAGCCGGTCGTGCACGACCACGTCGATCAGATAGTCGAGGCCGCCTTCGAGGTTGTCGCGCCACACGCTCGTGCGTTGCAGACGGTCGGCGGTGCGCACGTAGAACATCAGGAAGCGGTCGATGTAGCGGACGAGCGTCGCGTAGTCGAGATCGGACGCGAGCAGTTCCGCGTGACGCGGCTTCATCCCGCCGTTGCCGCAGACGTACAGGTTCCAGCCCTTGTCGGTCGCGATCACGCCGACGTCCTTGCCTTGCGCCTCCGCGCATTCGCGCGTGCAGCCCGACACGCCGAACTTGATCTTGTGCGGCGCGCGCAGCCCCTTGTAGCGGTTTTCGAGTGCGATCGCGACGCCGACCGAATCGCCGACGCCATACCGGCACCACGTCGAGCCGACGCACGACTTCACCGTGCGCAGCGCCTTGCCGTACGCGTGGCCCGATTCGAAGCCGGCGTCGATCAGTTCTTCCCAGATCGACGGCAGCTGTTCGACGCGTGCGCCGAAGAGATCCACGCGCTGTCCGCCGGTGATCTTCGTGTAGAGCCCGTACTTCTTCGCGACGCGTCCGACCGCCATCAGTCCGTCGGGCGTCACCTCGCCGCCCGGCATGCGCGGCACCACCGAATACGTGCCGTCGCGCTGGATGTTCGCGAGGTAGTAGTCGTTCGAATCCTGCAGGCTGGCGTGCTCCGGCTTCAGCACGAACTCGTTCCAGCACGACGCGAGAATGCCCGCGACGGCCGGCTTGCAGATATCGCAGCCGAGGCCGCTGCCGTGTTTGGCGAGCAGTTCTCCGAACGTCTTGATCTGCCCGACGCGAACGAGGTGATACAGCTCCTGACGCGAATACGCAAAGTGCTCGCAGAGGTGGCGATTGACCGTGAGCCCCTGCTTCTTCATCTCCGCGTTCATCACCTGGGTCGCGAGCGGCACGCAGCCGCCGCACGACGTGCCCGCGCAGGTCGCCTTTTTCAGCGCGCCGATGCTCGTCGCGCCCGCGCGCACCGCCGCGCAGATCTCCCCCTTCGACACGTTGTTGCACGAGCAGATCTGCGCGCCGTCCGGCAGCGCGTCGACGCCGGTCGCGGGCCTGGCCGCGCCGTCGGTCTGCGGCAGGATCAGCGCCTCGGGTGCGTCGGGCAATTCGATGTCGTTCAGCATCATCTGCAGCAGCGTGCCGTATTCGGCCGTATCGCCGACCATCACCGCGCCGAGCAGCTTCTTCCCGCAATCGGATACGACGAGCTTCGTATAGACCTGGCGGCGGCCGTCGCTGTATTGATAGGTGCGGCTACCCGGCGTTCTGCCGTGCGCGTCGCCGATGCTGCCGACGTCCACGCCCATCAGCTTCAGTTTGGTGCTCAGGTCCGCGCCGGTGAACGCGGCCGCGTCGCCCTGCAATTGCTTCGCGACGGTACGCGCCATGTCGTAGCCGGGCGCGACGAGGCCGAACGTCTGCCCGCGCCACGCCGCGCATTCGCCGATCGCGTAGATGTGCGGGTCGCTCGTTACGCATGCGTCGTCGATCGCGATGCCGCCGCGCGGGCCGATGTCGAGCCCGCATGCGCGAGCGAGTTCGTCGCGAGGTCGGATGCCCGCCGAAAACACGATCATGTCGGTGTCGAGATGCGTGCCGTCCGCGAACTGCATCCGGTGTGCGCCCGCTTCGCCGTCGACGATCGCGCGCGTCTCCTTGCCGGTGTGCACATGCACACCCAATGCTTCGATCTTCGCGCGCAGCATCTGGCCGCCGCCTTCGTCGATCTGCACGGCCATCAGACGCGGCGCGAACTCGACGACGTGCGTGTCGAGCCCCATGTCGCGCAGCGCCTTCGCGCATTCGAGTCCGAGCAGCCCGCCGCCGATCACGACGCCGGTGGTCGAACGCGCGCCGCGCGCCTTCATCGCCTCGAGATCCTCGATCGTTCGGTACACGAAACAACCGTCGCGCTCGCGGCCTTCGATCGGCGGCACGAACGGCGTCGAACCGGTCGCGAACACGAGACGGTCGTAGTCGAGCACGTCGCCGTTCGCGAGCGTCACGGTGCGCGCGGCGCGGTCGATCGCGACGGCCTTCGTGTCGAGCATCAGCCGCAGGCCGTCGCGTTCGAAGAAGCCGGGCTCGACGAGCGACAGGTCGTCCGCGCTTCGGCCCGAGAAGAATTCGGACAGATGCACGCGGTCGTACGCGGGACGCGGCTCCTCGCACAGCACGGTAATCCGCAGCGTGCCGCCGATCTGCGCGGCGACGCTTTCGAGGAACTTGTGGCCAACCATGCCGTGGCCGATGACGATGACGTTCATGACGGAGTTCGTCCCTTTCGTGATGCGGTTCGCGAGACTTTCGAGGACCAAAAAAAGAAAGGCGTCCTGTGAACCTGTCCGAAGACCGGTTCGCAGGACGCCTTTGTCCAAAAAAGCCGTGATCAATAAACCTGACGCGTGCTGCGTGCAGCGCAAATCGTCGTTGATTCGCCGCGGGGTGTTATGCAATGGCTATGCCAATGCGAGCGAATCGGCCGCCGCGCGTTGCCTGGCAGCCGATTGCGGCCTCCGGGCGGGCCGCGGCCCGCGCGTGGCGCGTGCCGCATCGCGAAGCGCGGGCGCACATCGGCGGTGCAGTGCAGCACAGCGTTCGTGCGAGATCGACGCGGGCGCGTTCGGGCGCAAAACGGCGCGATACCGCGCGGGAGGCGCTCTTCCAGCCCGTCATCGCGCACGCTGGCGCGCATATTGCGTTTAACGACGCGAAGCTCGCGGCAATGGCGTCGCGCGCGTCGAAACACGATTTCCGTCCGACGACACCGCACGAGAACGGTGTCGAAGGATCCACGAGGACAACGGCGTCCCCTGTCGAGCACGACAGCGGACGCCGTTTTCGTCTGTGCTCGACCGGGGCTCGCCGCAGCGAACGGACACGACGATGACAACCCGCACAAGCTCCAGCTCTCGGACCAGCGCAGGCACCGGCTCAGGCACCCGCGCGGCGGGCAAGGTCACCCTCCTCGGCGCCGGTCCGGGCGACCCCGACCTGCTGACGATCCGCGCCGCCCGCGTGCTCGCAAACGCGGACATCGTGCTGCTGGACGACCTCGCGAACCCCGCGCTCGCGTCGCTGGCGCCGAACGCGCGCGTGATCCACGTCGGCAAGCGCGGCGGCTGCCGCTCGACGCCGCAGGCGTTCATCGAACGGCTGATGCTGCGCTATGCGCGCACCGGCAAGCACGTGGTCCGCGTGAAGGGCGGCGACGCGCTGCTGTTCGGCCGCGCCGGCGAGGAACTCGCCGCGTTGCGGCGCGCGGGCATCGCGTTCGAGATCGTCAACGGCATCTCGTCGGGCTTCGCGGCGGCGGCGGCACTCGGCGTGTCGCTCACGCATCGCGACCACTGCCAGGGCGTCACGTTCGTGACCGCGCACCGTCGGGATCACAGCGAACCGGACTGGGCCGCGCTCGCGGCCACCGGCACGACGCTCGCGATCTACATGGGGATGAGCCGAATCGACAGCCTGTGCGACGCGCTGCTGCGAGTGCTGCCCGCGAGCACGCCGGCCGCCGTCGTGCAGTCGGCGAGCACGCACGACGAACGCTCGGTCTGCGCGACGCTCGACCGGATCGCGGACGTCGCGCGCGATGCGGGGCTCGGCAGTCCGGCGGTGATTCTGGTGGGCGACGCGATCGGCGAAGCGGCGTCGTCGTCGGCCGATGCGGTGCAGCACGCGCTCGAACTGCGGCGCGCGTAAGAGGCACGCCGCGCCCGTAAACGACGCGCGGCCCGGTCCCGACGACCGGGCCGCGTCGGCCCGATGAACCCGCCGCCGTCGCGCCGCGTCAGAACCCCGGCGCGAGCGGATACGGCTCGGTGTGGTCCTGCACGTCCTTCACGCCCGGAATGCGCTCGGCGGCGACGCGCACCGCCTGCACCGCTTCCATCGACCGGAACACGCCCCACAGGTGCACGACGCCGTCGGTGACGACGACGTTGCGCCCCGCGAACGCCCACGGCCGCCCTTCGAGTTCCTTCATCAGCCGCTCGCGGATGTCGCGGTCGGTCGCGGACACCGTCTGCGCGTCGACTGCGGCCGTGCTTGCCAGCGCCTGCAGCAGGTTCGAGCGGCTCACGATGCCCGCGAGCCGGTTGTCCTTCAGCACCGGCACGCGCTTGATGCCGCGCGATTCGAGCAGCGTCGCGACTTCCGACAGCGGCGTGTCGATGTCGACGGCGATCACGTCGGGCGTCATCACGTCGGCGACGCGCTGCGCGTGCGTCTTCACGTACGACACGGCGCCGGTGTCGGTGAAGAAATCGAGCCACGACGTGCGGCGTTCGCCGGCGGTGCCGATCTCCACCCGGCGCAGCAAGTCGCCCTCGCTGAGCACGCCGACCACGTGGCCGTCGGCCGCGACCACGGGCGCGCCGCTGATCTGGTGCTCGACGAACAGCTTGGCCGCGTCGAGCACGGACGTATCCGGCGTGACGGTAATGACGTGGGTGGTCATGACATCCTGAGCGCGCATGATGAGGTCTCCCGGTAGAGCCCGTGCCGCACCGGCCGGGCCGCGTTAACGAACGAACGGACACAGTGAGCGTACGTTGCCGCGCCCCGTTGCGATTGATACAAGTCAAGCGGATTCCGGCGGCGGTGGCGGCCTTCGATGCGTGGACGCGGGGGTTCTGCGCGGCAGCGCACCGCGCAATCGCGCAATCGGCCGACGAATGCCGGGCTGGCGGCAATCATTCGAACGCTAACAAAAAACGGCTTGCGGCGATCGCTGGGTGCGCTGGCGGGTCGTTGTTTACGCGGGTGTCGTCGTTTTCGTGGGTGTCGTCACACCGCGCCGTCCGCCTGCACCGCAGCGCCGCTGGTCACCGCGTCCTGAACGGCCGCGACGGGTTCCGGCATCGCCCATTCGAGCCAGCGCGTGCGCAGCGCGGCGACCAGCACGAACGCGAGCGCCGCGATCGCGCCGAACGTCGCGAAGCCCATCTGATAGCTGCCGGTCGATTGGCGCGCGATCCCCATCACGACCGGCAGATAGAAGCCGCCGATCCCGCCCGCCGCGCCGACGATCCCCGACATCAGCCCCGTGCGGCCTTTCCAGCGCTGCGGCACCAGTTGGAACGTCGCGCCGTTGCCGAGCCCGAAGCACAGATACGTGACGATCAGCAGCACGATGCCGGCCGACAGCGGCGGCATCCACGCGGCGAACGCGAAGTCGCACGCGGAAATGCCTGCGAGCAGCACCACGAGCGCGCGCACGCCGGTGACCCGGTCCGCGATCAGCCCGCCGAGCGGACGCACCATCGCGCCGATGAACGCGAGCAGCGACATGAACAGTCCCGCTTCGAGCTTCGGTACCTGGTAAAGCGAAATGAGCAGCGTCGACACATACGACGACATGCCGACAAAGCCGCCGAACGTGATGCTGTAGATCAGCATCACGACCCACGTGTCGCTTTCGGCGAGCACCGCGCGATAGTGGCGCGGCAGCACCGCGATCGCGAGCAGCGCACCGAGCACCGGCAGCAGCAGCACGCCGGTCTGTCCGGCGCCGAAAGCGCCGGCGTGCACGAGGAGCACGAGCGCCACGAGCCCGCCGAGCGTCACGATAAAGCCGACGAATGCGCGCCCCGCGCTCCCTGCCTTCGGCGCGCGGTCCTGCGCGAAGAAGAACAGCGCCAGCGCCGCGATGCCGAGCAGCGGCAGCGCGGACACCGCCGCCCACGTCCATCCGAATCGATCGGCCAGCGACGGAAACAGGAAGCCGTCGAGCACCGCGCCGATGTTGCCGGCCGCCGCCAGTCCGAGCACGAGGCCCTGCACCTTCGGCGGATAGTTGCTGCCGGCCATCGGCAGCGCGACCGCGAAACTCGCGCCGCCGACGCCGAGAAACACGCCGAGCACGAGCAGGAGCGTGTACGACGGCGCGACCGGCAACAGCAGCAGCACGACCGACGGCACCGCCGACAGCGCCACGCCGAAGAGCGCGATGCGACGTCCGTCGAACGCCTGATACAGATTGCCGAGCGTCACGCGCAACACGGCCGCGCCGAGCACCGGCACCGCGACGAGAAAGCCCTGCGCGGCCGGCGACATCGCGATGTCCTTGTGGATGAACGGCGCGAGCGGGCCGAACATCACCCAGACCGTGAAGCCGGTATCGAAGTACAGGAAGCACGCGAGCAGTGCGCGCCAGTTGCCGCTCGCCAGTGTGTTCAGCAGGTTTTTCATGAGTGCTCTCGCCGATGCCCAAAAAAAAGCGTCCCGAAGCGGACCTGCGCCGATCTGCCGATCGACGCCTGTTCGCTTCGGGACGCCGTTGCCCCTATGCCGCCCGCCTCGCGGACTGCGGTAATTTCGTCACTTCGGGGCCGCCGTTGGCCCCGCGGCGACACTAGGCAATAGCCGTGCCATTCGCGTCCGATTCGTGCAAAGGAGAGGGCCGCGAACGCACTCCGCACAGCCCACGACCGCCCGCAAACGCACGCGGCCCGTGACATCGGCGCGTGTGTCGATGCGTGCATCGCGCCGCCCGATCGCGCTCGGTCGATGCCGTTGGCCCCTGTCCGCGCGCCGCCCGGCATCGGCCGTCCGTGAAGCGGGCTGGCGCAGCGGGCACCGTGATAGTGCGGTGCAGCACTGTCGTCGTGCGAATGGCAGGAAAACAGCCTTGCCGCGCGGCCTCGTCGTCTGGCCCGGATATTGCAAGAACCCGGTGGCGTCCGGCAACGAAGCCGACGCGGCTTTGAGCTGACTGATTCATCGACAACGGTGTCTTGCTCGCCTGTCGTGCGGGCGGACGCCGTTTTTTGTTTCCACTCTTTCGAATCGATTTGACGCGTCGAGAACCGCGACCGCCGTCGCCGCCACTGATGACCTCGTCCCCGACCCGACTGCGCGTGCTGCTCGTCACCGATACGGCCAAGCCGATCGGCGAGTTGCGCGACGCGCTCGCACGGCTCGGCTACGAGATGCTGACGGAAGTCGCGACGCCCGGCGCGCTGCCGCGCATCGTCGACGAGCAGCGTCCGGACGTCGTGATCATCGACACCGATTCGCCGTCGCGCGACACGCTCGAACAACTCGCGGTGATGAACGAACACGCGCCGCGACCGGTGCTGATGTTCAGCAACGACACGGACCAGCAGCGCATCCGCGACGCGGTGCGCGCAGGCGTCAGCGCGTATCTGGTCGAAGGGCTGGACGCCGCGCGCCTCGCTCCGATCCTCGAAGTCGCGCTCGCGCGCTTCTCGCACGAGGCGCAGCTGCGCAAGCGGCTCGCACACGCGGAAACCGAACTCGCGAACCGCAAGCTGATCGATCAGGCGAAGCGTCTGTTGATGGAGCGGCGCGGACTGCCCGAACAGGACGCCTACGCACTCTTGCGCCGGCACGCCATGGACCACGGAATGAAGATCGTCGAGGTCGCGCGCCAGCTCGTGCGTCTCGCGGACCTGTGACGACGCCCCCATCATGAATACGCCCGCCTCCGCTCCCGAACTGCCCCACCTTCGCCTCGGCTTCGTCGCGCTGACCGACGCCGCGCCGCTCGTCGTCGCGAAGACGCTCGAATTCGGCCATCGTCACGGACTGACGCTCGAACTGTGCCGGCAACCGTCGTGGGCCGGCATCCGCGACAAGCTGCTGTGCGGCGAAATCGACGCCGCGCACGCGTTGTATGGGCTCGTGTACGGCGTGCAGCTCGGCATCGGCGGGCCGCATGCGGACATGGCCGTGCCGATGGTGCTAAACCGCAACGGCCAGGCGATCACATTGTCGCCACGGCTCGCGGATCGGATCGCATCGGGTGACAGCGTGAAGGAGGCGTTCGCGTCGCTTAACCGGCCGCCCGTGCTCGCGCAGACATTCCCGACCGGCACCCACGCGATGTGGCTGTACTACTGGCTCGCGGCCAACGGCCTCGATCCGCTCGCCGACGTGAAGAGCATCGTGCTGCCGCCGCCGGACATGGCCGCGGCGCTCGCCGCCGGCGAACTCGACGGCTTCTGTGCGGGCGAGCCGTGGCATGCCGTCGCCGAATCGCTCGGCGTCGGCCGGCTCGTCGCGTATACGAGCGAGATCTGGCCGGATCATCCGGAGAAGGTGCTCGCATGCCGGCGCGATTTCGTCACGCGCTATCCGAACACCACGCGCGCGCTCGTACGGACGCTGCTGGAAGCGTGCCGCTGGCTCGACGAAGATCCGCGGCATCGCGCGAGCGCCGCGAAGTGGCTCGCGGCAGCCGATGTGATCGGCGTCGCGCCGGACCTGATCGCGCCGCGACTACTCGGCGACACGGGACACGCGCACGCGCGGCCGATTGCGTTCTTCGAGCACGGAGACGTGAACTATCCGCGCGAATCCGACGGGAGATGGTTTATTGCGCAGTATCGTCGGTGGGGGCTTTACAGCGGCGACGCACGCGATGACGCAACGATTGCCGCAGCGGTCAATCAGACCGCGTTGTATCGCGACGCGGCGATGGCCGTCGGCGTCGACATTCCGGCGGATGCCGATGTTCGCGTCGCACGCTTTTGCGACGGAGCGGTGTGGCCCGACTGATTGATCGTACGTTTGAATAACGTTGCTCGCGCAACGTTCTGCTGCATCAGTGTGCAAGGGCGTACTTGCGCAGCTAGAGGAGGTTGGGCACGGCCGAGGCCGTGCCCGATGCGCTGGATGAGATCGTCTGCGAGATGCTGAGGCACTGCGCCGTGAGCGGTAGGCCGCTCGCCCGTTCGATACGGGCGATCTCCCGCGCCGCCGTCGCGGCATGAACGCTACGGGCTGCGACGGGTGCTGCCGACTCGCCGCGCGTGACGAAACCGTCACGCATTGCCCGCGAAGCGTTCGCCGCCACGACGGACTTCTTCATCACGACGCGTTGACGGCGTCCTTGAAGGCCTTGCCCGCGGTGAACTTCACCGTCTTCGCGGCAGCGATCTGGATTTCCGCGCCGGTCGCCGGATTACGGCCGACACGGGCCGCACGCTGGCCCGTCGAGAACGAGCCGAAGCCGACCAGTTGCACGGAATCGCCGGACGTGACCGCGCGCGTGACCGCTTCGAGGATCGCGTCGATGGTGGCGCCGGTGGCAGCCTTGGTATCGCCCGTGCTGGCGGCGACGGCGTCAATGAGTTCCTGTTTGTTCATCTGCTACCCATGTGAAGTTGACGAAACCTGCATACCCTACCGCACGCGGGCGAAACAGGCAAATCCGCGTTGGCCGCGCGAACCGCGCGCGGCGGACCGCGCAAGCGTTTGGCCGGTCAATATTGAAAGGCGCTTGACATACGCCGCATGTCATGCGTCGGATGCGTCGCACGCATCGCGCCGACGTCGATGTTCGCGAACCGACGGACAACGCGCGCGACGCGTGCGTCAGAACAACTGATCCTGGATCACCACGAGACTTGCCCACTTGACCGTGCTGACGAACATGCGTCCGTTGTGATCGACCGACTCGATCATCACGCGCTGACCGCGCGCCTCCGCGAGCACGCGCACGATGCGGTCGCGATAGCGCATCAGCGCACCGATGTCCGGACATGCCGGCCGCGCCCGACGGCGATGCAATGCGCTGGGCCGCCGTTTTGCATGGATGTTCGCCATCGTGCTAGCTCCCCGAACGCGGGCCGGCCGCGCTGCGTTTCACCTTGCGCGCCGGGCGGCTCGCGGCGCGCGCCCCGTCGCGCGGATTTGCGACCTTTGCGGGTTTTGCTGCTTTCGTTGCCTTCGTAGTTTTCGTAGTTTTCGTGGCCTTCGTGGTAGTGGTTTTGGTGGCCTTCGTGTCCTTCGCGACCTTGGTCGCGGCGCCCGCTCCCGCGACATCGACCGGCCGCACATGCCCGATGCCACCCGACGCACTCGCCGACATCGTCGTTTCCCGCCACGCATCGAGTTCGCGCAGGTAGACGGCGCTCGTCTCGCGCATCGCTTCCAGTTGCCCTTCCAGCGTGCCGTTCCGATGACGCAGATCGCCCAGTTGCTTCTCCAGCAGCCGCAGCTCCGCGCGCGCGTCGGCCAGTGCTTGCGTCGCGGTCTCGGCGTCGCGCTGCAGACGCCGGCTCGTCGCGCGCTCGCGTTCGATCTCGAGCGTCGTGTGCTTTTCGGACGCCTGCCGGTGCGTGTCGGCCAGTTCGAGGTCGGCGCGTAGCCGGTCGCGTTCCGACGTCAGCGCGGCCTGCGTCCGTGTGCGTGTCGTCTCGCGATCACGCGACGCTTGCCGAAGTTGCGCGAGTTCGGCGTCGAGCGCAGTGCGTGCGGCTTCCGCCGCGGCAAGCGACTGCTCCAGATCGTGGATGCGCACCTGCGCCGTCAGCAACGCGGACGTTCGCTGTTCGAGCGCCGTCTCCGTCCGCGCGAGGTCCGCCTGCAACGCGGCGACCGACTGCCGCGCGTCCTGCTGCTGCGCTTCGACCTCCGCGCGCAGCGCGTCGAGCGCCGCGTTCGCGGCCGCCGTCGCGCGGGACCACAGCGCGGCGACGAGTTCGCCGGCGGCCTGCGTCACCTCGGCCGGCAGATCGGGATGCTCGATACGCACGCGGCTCTTTTCGCGCAAGTCGGCCCAGAACTCGGACAGCACGGCGGTGGGCGTGCTCATGCTGCCGCGATGCACGAGCTGATAAAGGCGGTTGGCTGTCGGCGTGATGCCGAAGCGGAAAAACAGCAGCGCGCACGCCTCGCGGTATAGCTCGCGCGTTTTCGGAAATTCCGCTTTCAGGCGGTCGATTTCCGCGGCGAGTCGGGCGTCGTCTGAGACGGGTTCGGGCATGAGCGTGATTGAATTTGGCGTTGTCGAATATTACTACGTAAACCGTCAAATTCCTACGTTTTCTCGGGTACATGTGTTGCGCGGATAAAGAAGCCGTTCGCGGCAAGCACCCTCGCTACATCAGACAGGAGCCGATCTTGAACCCGTTCTCACTCAGCACGTCGTCGCGCGTTCACGCCCATTCGAACGATTTCGACGACACCGACACGCCGCAGATTCCCGCGGAGCCCGAAACACCGGAAGAAGACGAAGAAAACCTGCCGGAGCTGCCCGACCCGACCGAAGTCGGCGAAGACGGCTGACGCGCCGTCGCTGAGCGGCACTGTCCGGTGGCGCTCAGCGCGCGAATGCGAGTCGCGAGTCGGGAACCGCCGCCTCGCCACTCCCGCGACTCCCGCGACTCCCGCGACTCCCGCGACTTCCGCGACTTCCGCGACTCCCGCCACTCCCGCCACTCCCGCCACTCCCGCCACTCCCGCCACTCCCGCCACTCCCGCCACTCCCGCCACTCCCGCCAGTCCCGAGAAGCCACTCGACGTGGGAACCACGACTTCTGGCGGTCCTTCCGATCCGGGAGACGTTGGCA
>DATJJN010000106.1:0-4838 GCA_035492135.1 Paraburkholderia sp.
GAACGCATACACGTCGCGCTGCTGATGGCGCGCCACCTGCGCGACGATATGCGCGGCGGCGCCGAAACCGTAGATGCCGAGCCGTTGCGCGTCGCCGGCCATGCTCAGCGCGCGATAGCCGATCAGACCGGCACACAGCAAAGGTGCAGCGTCGATGTCGGTGTAGTGCGACGGCAGATGAAAGCAGTAGCGGCTGTCGGCGACGGTGCGCTCGGCGTAACCGCCATCGATCGTGTAGCCGGTGAAACCGGGGTCGTCACACAGATTCTCGCGCGCGGACAGGCAGTAGCGGCAATGGCCGCAGGTGCGGCCGAGCCACGGCACGCCGACCCGCTCGCCCACCGCGAAGCCCGTCACGCCGTCGCCCAGTGCGGCCGCCACGCCAACGATTTCATGGCCCGGAATCACCGGGCGCTTCGGATGGTCCAGTTCGCGATCGACCAGGTGAAGATCGGTGCGGCACACGCCGCACGCATGAACATCGATCAGGATTTGCCCGGCGCCGGGCCGCGGCTCTGGGACATCCCGCTCACTCAGCGTAGCTGAAGCGCCGTCGAACACCATTGCTCGCATCATGCTCTCCCTGGTATGCACTGGTGGCGGCCGTCAATATGCGCACAGGCACGCGGCCACCACTGATCAGCATAGGCGCGGCGCGTGGTCGCACCCACACACACGGCGTGCGCGGTTTGATCCACATCAATCCTGCCCCGTCGCCTCTTCTTACACTGATCTTATGCGTTGCGCGTTGCCGCGACTCGGTACTGCGCTCGCTACTGAAAGTGCTTCATGTTCCGGAGAATTGTCATGCGTATCACCGTTCACCTCGACACGTTCGATCGTGTCCACCCGATGGCCTTCGCCATTCTCTGGCTCGACAACGACTCGCGGCAATGGTCGCGCGAAGGTCACTTCGGACTCGAGCTGCCCGAGTGGGGTGCGTTGCAGATGGATTGCGGCAATACGCTCGTGTGTGCGGCGCGCGACGCGGCCCCCGTATGCGTGCTCGAAGGACTCGATCTGAACGACCCGGATGGGCCGTTCGAAGGTGAGATCGGGCGCGTGCAGTGGTGCGCGGACCGCTGCCGCACACTGATGACGGGCCATTGGCGGGTACAGTGCATCGACATCGAACAGACGGAACCCGAACACAGTGTGTTCGCGACGGGAGAGGACGCCTGAATCCGCGCGACGCGCATTCACGCGTCTACATCCCGTCCGGCCGCGGAACCGGCTACGCTTTGGCCCCCACTGCGGATCAGAAATCGATCTTCGCATTCAGACTGACCGTGCGCGGATCGCCCGGCGCGATGTAATCCGAATATTGGAACATCCAGTAGCGCCGATTCGTGATGTTGTCGATCGCCGCTCTGAGCGTCACGTCGTGTCCGCCGATGCGGGTCAGGTAGCTCGCGCCCGCGTTGACGATCAGATAGCCGCCCGTTTCCAGATTGCCCGCGGGACGCACCTTCGTGCTGCCGGTGAACTTCGCATCGGTGCCGATCTGCAGGCCCGGCGCTGCCGGCACGTCATAGGTGACGCGGCCAGCGGCGACGAACCGCGGCGCGCCGGCGACGCGATTGCCGCTATACGCCTGCCCCTTCGCGTACCACGTGTCGAGCAGCATCAGGTTGCCGGCCACCTGCCAGCCGCGGCCGATGCGCACGCTGCCGCCCGCTTCGAGCCCGTCGTAGATCGACGTGCCGTCCTGCACGTAGACGTTCTCGTCGTTTGCGTAGGCTGCGCCGCGTTCGATACGGAACAGCGCGGCCGTCGCGCTCCAGCGCGCGTGCTGGCTCTTGATGCCGATTTCGTACTGACGCGAGCGCAGCGGCCGCAGCAGCGCGCCGCGGTTCGCATAGATGTCGCCGACGATCGCGCCCTGCTCCAACGACTCCACGTAGCTCCCATACAGCATCGTGTTCGGCTCGAGCTTGTACATCAGCGCGGCGGTCGGCGTCAGCACACCGTTCTGGCCGTACGACGACGCGAGCGAGCCGTCGAGGTTGTAGCTCTGCTGATCGTAGTTGGTATAGCGCAGCCCCGCGAGCAGCGACCAGCGGTCCGTCAGCGCGATCGTATCGCTGGCGAACAGCGCCTTCTGCGTGATCTCGCTGGCGCGGTAGGTGTCCAGGCCGGCGCCCGAGTAGTAGCGCCACGGATTCGGCTGGAACAGGTTGCCGTCGCCGAGCGGGAAGAAGGATGAAACCGCGCTGTAGTCATTGGTCTGATGCTGCCACGACGCGCCGAGCGCCAGTTGATGCGTGAAGATGCCGGTCTTCACGTTGCCTTCGAACACGCCCTGCCAGTAGATGTCCTGGTGGCCTTCGTCGCCGTTCCAGCGGCTGTCGGTGTAATCGCCCGCCTGGTTGAGCAGCGTCAGCGTGCTCTCGTTGCGGTCGCGCGACGACTTGCTGTAGCTCGCCGACGTCTTGAACGACCACTCCGGCGTGATCCGGTAATTGACGCCCGCCGTGTAGAGCTGCAGGTTCGTATTCAGATGCTGATCGGTGCCGCCCAGCAGATTGCTGCCGCCGCTGATCGTTGCGGGCAGCGCCGTGCCCACATAGCTGCCCATATAGATCGCGGGCGTCTGGCCGCTCGAGCGGCTTTGCTGGTAGATCGCGTCGAAGTAGACGCCGAACTCGCGCGTGAGCTGGCCGTCGAGGGCAACCGCCAGCGAATTGCGATTGATGTCGCCCGCGTTGTAGGTCTTGCCCGCCTCGTGCGTGTAGTTGATGCGCGCGCCGAACATACCGTCCGGGCCGAAGCGCCGGCTCAGGTCGACGTGCTGGCTGAACACGCTGTCCATCCGGTAGCCGAACGACAGGCTCGTCACGGGCTGGTCCGCCGGCTTTTTCGTCACGTAATTGACGACCCCGCCCGGCTGCACGAACCCGTACATGAAGCCGCCGAGCCCCTTGAGCAGTTCCACCCGTTCGAGATTCTCATAGGGCATCGTGATGCCGTACGAGATGAACGGATTGCCGTCGATCCGAAAGCCGTTCTGCCAGTCGATCGGCAGGCCGCGGATCGAGATGTAGGTCGCCCATGCGCTGTACGGATTGCTGCTGTCGGTTACCGACGCGTCGACGGCGAACACGTCGCCGAGCTTGTTGGCCTGACGGTCCGCGAGTTCTTCGCCGGTCACCACGGTGGTCGAAAACGGTGTTTCGAGCTGCGAGCGCGCACCGAGCGCGCCAATCGAAACGGGGGTCCGCAGATGCATCGGCGCATCGGCCTCGGTGGTCGCGCTCACCTTGACGACTGGCAACGCCTGTTCGGTACCGGTTGCCGGCGCGGACGCATCCGCTGCAGCAGTATCCGTGCTAACGGTGGGTGCTGGCGGCAGCGCGGGTTGTGCGTCGGCGGCGCTTTGCGCCAACGCGGACTGCGCCGCCGCGGCAAATGCCAGCCAGACCGCGATCTGCAAAGAACAATGGAGTGTGACTTTCGGACGTGTGATTGATTGTTTTTTCATGTTTGCCAGCAAGCGCCTCGGTTCCTTGAGAATGCGATTGATTCTCATTTGTGACGAGAGCGCGATACTAGCAAAGGCTTTTGCCTTTTAAAACAATTACAACGAGATTGATAGGGGCTTTCGAACGGGGCGGCGCCGTGCCAGCCGGTGTCCGCCCGATCAGGCGGAGCGGTCTGCCACGCTTTAAGCCCCGTGGGCGAGGGGTTTTCGGGCCGACGAGCGTGGTGGAAGATTTAGTTCGTTATCAGGTGGCGCATCGCGGCGAGGCCGACCCTCACCGCGATGGCTATGATCTCCTGCGCTTCAGAACTGCTCGATGCCGATAAGCCCAGTCACGCTGGCCGCACCCGACGCGCCGCTGCGGATCATGGGCAGCAACGCCTGCGCGCGCGGCAGCACCTTGTCCGCGTAGAAGCGCGCGGTGGCGAGTTTCGCGCGATGAAACTCAACGTCGTCATTCGCCGCGGCCTTCTTCGCCGCGACCAGCGCGGCGCGACCGAGTTGCCAGGCGCCGCACACGTAGCCGGTGAGCATCAGATAGTCGACCGAACTCGCGAGCGCCGCCTCGCGCTCGGTTGCCAGCGCATCCAGCATCCAGCCGGTCGCGTCGTCGAGCGCCTGGACCGCCGTCGCGAGCGCCGCGCCGATCGACGTCAGTTGTGCATCGTTGCTCTGCCTGAGCGCCGTCGCGATCTCGCGCATCTCGGCGACGAGCGCCGTCATCGCCGCGCCCCGGTCCGACGTGAGCTTGCGGCAGGCCAGATCCGCGGCCTGAATGCCAGTCGTACCTTCATAGATCGGCGCAATACGCGCGTCGCGCAGAAACTGGCACGCGCCCGTTTCCTCGATGTAGCCCATTCCGCCGTGGACCTGCACGCCCAGCGATGCAATCTCGACCCCCAGTTCCGTGCACCATGCCTTCAACACAGGGATCAGCAGATCGACACGCGCCTGACGGGAGACACGTTCGCCCGCGTCGGGATCGCGGTGCGCGCGGTCCATATCGGCGGCCATCACGTATGCGAACGCGCGCATTGCTTCGACCTGCGACTTCATCGTCATCAGCATGCGCCGCACGTCCGGGTGCTGGATGATCGCGACCGCGTTGGCCGACTTGCTGGTCGCGAGGCGCCCCTGAACGCGCTCCTTCGCGTAATCGCGGGCCTGCTGATACGCGCGTTCCGCGATCGCGAGGCCCTGGATGCCGACCTTCTGACGCGCTTCGTTCATCATCGTGAACATATGCGCGAGGCCCTTGTTCGGCTGGCCGACCAGATAGCCGATCGCGCCGTCCCGCTCGCCGAAGCTCATCACGCAGGTCGGGCTCGCGTGAATGCCGAGCTTGTGTTCGAGCGAT
>DATJJN010000107.1:0-2242 GCA_035492135.1 Paraburkholderia sp.
GTCGATCTCGCGCCCTTCGCCGTCGCGCATCATGCCGCGATCGAATACCTGGTAGAACATGTCGAGCACGTCGCGATGCGCTTTTTCGACTTCGTCGAGCAGTACCACGCTATACGGGCGTTGCCGCACGGCTTCGGTCAGGATGCCACCGCGGCCGTAACCGACGTAGCCGGGTGGCGAGCCTTTCAATTGCGAGACCGTGTGCGACTCCTGATATTCCGACATGTTGATCGTCGTGAGCGCCGCTTCGCCGCCGAATAGCAAATCGGCGAGTGCGAGCGCCGTTTCGGTCTTGCCGACACCGGACGGTCCAGCGAGCAGAAATACGCCGAGCGGCGCGTGTTCGTTCTTGAGTCCAGCCTTTGCGGTGCGCAGGTTTTCCGACAATGCGGCGAGCGCATCGTCCTGAGCGATGACGCGTGCGGCAAGCTGCGTTTCCAGCGTGAGCAGGCTTTGCAGTTCGTCTTCGACGAGACTGCCGACCGGCACCCCGGTCCATTCGGCGACGACGCGTGCAACCGCCTGCGCGTCGACATCCGCGAAGATCAATGGGGTCTTGCCTTGTGCACTCGCGAGTGCTTGGCGCGCTTGCGTGAATGCGGCGGCGTCGCGTGTGATGGGGTCGTTGTCGCGCTTACGATGCAGAGTCTGGACGAGTTCCCGCTCCCGGATATAACGCGATTGCAGGTGCTCGAGTTCGGTTTGCGCCAGGGCGAGGGCGGTATCCAGCGCGTTGCGACGCGTTTCGACAGCGTCGATTCCCGCGCGGTTGTCGTCGGCGAGCATCGCGTATTCGAGTTCCAGTGCCGCGACCGCGGCTCGCGCGCGTTGTAGTTCCGCGGGCGGCGCTTCCAGACCCATGCGCACGCGCGCGGCTGCCGTGTCGATCAGATCGACGGCCTTGTCCGGCAGTTGGCGTGCCGGAATGTAGCGGCGCGACAATTTCACTGCGGCGACCAGCGCTTCGTCGCGGATATGCACGTTGTGGTAGGTCGCGTAGTGGCTCTTCAGGCCGCGCAACATCAGGCAGGCCGCGTCGTCGTCCGGCTCGCTTACCTTGATGATCTGGAAGCGGCGTTCGAGTGCGGCATCGCGCTCGAAGAACTCCTTGTATTCGGACCAGGTGGTGGCCGCGATCGTGCGCAACTCGCCGCGCGCGAGCGCTGGTTTCAGCAGATTCGCGGCGTCGGCGCCGCCGGCCGCGTTGCCAGCGCCGATCAGCGTGTGCGCTTCGTCGATGAACAGCAGGATCGGCTCGACCGATGCTTGCACTTCGTCGATCACATTCTTCAGGCGCTGTTCGAATTCGCCCTTTACGCCCGCGCCCGCCTGCAACAGACCGAGATCAAGCGTGAGGATGCGCACGTCACGAATCGCGTTCGGCACGCTGCCTTCGGCGACGCGCAGCGCGAGACCTTCGACGAGCGCGGTCTTGCCGACGCCCGGGTCGCCAACGAGGATCGGATTGTTCTTGCGGCGGCGCGCGAGTACGTCGACCATCTGCTGGATTTCGCGATCGCGCCCGAACACAGGGTCGATGTCGCCGCGCCTGGCTTTGTCGGTCAGGTCGGTCGCAAAGCGGGCGAGGGCGTTAGGGTTGCCGGTTGATGGCTGTTTTGTTTGCGCGCTGCTTGTCGTGGTCGATGCGCCCGGCGTGAGCTGATGGGCGCGCGCCTTATCTGCATTCGACGTGGTGGCCGATGCGTTTTCCGGTGCGGTTGCGTTCGGATTCGCCTGTTCGCTTTCGCATGATCGATGTGCGATACGCGGCAGCACCCGTTGGATCTGCGCGCTGCTGACCGACAGCAGCGGCCACGCGTTACGCGCGCGCAGCACGTGCGGCGCATCGGTTATCGCCTGCAGCAGATTGGCGGAGCGGATTTCCGTGTCGTCGGTCTCCGACGATGCATGCGCCCACGCATCTTTCAGCAACGCCGCGAGTTGCGGCGCGAGCGCAGGCTTGCCGCGCAGGTTGCGCGGCAGATGATCGATCGCGGCCAGCAGTGCGTCCCAGACTGCGTCGATGTCGATCGTGTAGTGCCGCAGGATCGCCGGAATGTCGCCGTCGCCGGCTTCGATCAGCTTCAGCAGCCAGTGCTCGACCGTGATCTCGTCGGCGAGCCGCGTCTGACAGAGACTCGCGGCCGCTTCGAGCGCCTTCGCGCAGTGCGGATTGAGTCGGCGCAGCAGATGAGTGGTGTCCCAAAGGGCGTTCCTTCGGTCGTCGCGCAAGGTCATGTCG
>DATJJN010000108.1:0-3994 GCA_035492135.1 Paraburkholderia sp.
TCTGCAACGCCTCGCGCCCGATGCGATCGCTCGCGCCGCGCGCGGGCTGCCCGAGCATCAGGCGCTCACGCGGCTCACGGGTGGGCTGCATGCGGCCGCGTGGTGCGATGCGGACGGTGCGATCCGCTACGCGTTCGAGGACGTCGGCCGCCATAACGCACTCGACAAGCTGATCGGCCAGCTCGTGCTCGCCCGCGCCGATACGCGCGACGGGTTCGTGTTTCTGTCGAGCCGCGCGAGCTACGAGCTAGTGCGCAAAGCCGCGCGCGTCGATGTGCCGATGGTCGCGACGATCTCCGCGCCGTCGTCGCTGGCGATTGCGATTGCCCGCCAGGCCGGTGTGCGGCTCGTGAGCTTCTGCCGCGAATCGAGCTACGTCGACTACGACACCGCGCGGCCGCCGCAGTCCTGAACGCTTGACACGAACACGGACGGCTAGCGCCGCCCGCACCGCATCCGGTCAATCGAACCGCCGGAAATCGGGCTTGCGCTTCTCGAAGAACGCCTTGAAGGCCTCGGCCGCTTCCGGCGCGAGCAGCATCTTGCCGAAATGCACGGCCTCATCGGTCATCTGCGTGCGCAGTTCCTGCTGGCTAGCGCGCTTCATCAGGCTCTTCGTCACGCGCAGCGACGACGCCGGTAACGCAGCCAGCTTTGCGGCCTGCGCAGCCGCGAACGCATCGACCTCGCCTGCCGGCAGCACGCGATTCACGAAGCCCATCCGCTGCGCTTCGGCTGCGTCGAACGCCTCGCCCAGCAGCAGTTTTTCGGCCGCCGCCTGATAGCCGGCGACCCGCTGCAACAACAGGCTCGATGCCGCCTCCGGGCATAGCCCGAGCTGCGTGAAAGGCAGCGAGAAACTCGCGGTCTCCGCCGCGTAGACCAGATCGCAATGCAGCAGCAGCGTCGTGCCGATACCCACCGCCGGACCCGCGACAGCCGCCACGACCGGCTTTTCCGCAGAACTGATCGCGCGCAGGAACTGGAACACCGGTGCGTCCTCGCCGGCCGGCGGCGTCCTCATGAAATCTTCGAGATCGTTGCCCGCGCTGAAAATGCCCGCGCTGCCGCGAATCAGGATCGCGCGAACCGACGTGTCGCTTTGCGCGTCGACTAGTGCGTCGGCCATCGTCTGATACATCGCGGCCGTGATCGCGTTCTTTCTGCCGGGCCGGTTGAAGCTGATCGTCAGCACCGCGTCGGCGCGCTCGATCAGAATATCCGTCGTCATTCCGCTCGTCGTCATCCCGCTATCTCCTTTCGCTCCTGCTGAATGTAAAAACGGTTCGCAAGCCGGGCGGCCTGCGAACCGTTGCGTGATCCGTCGGAAGAAATGCGAACGCCGCGCGGACCATCGCGAAGTTGCTTACAGCCGCTCGATGATGCCCGCCGCCCCCATGCCGGTGCCGACGCACATCGTCACCATCCCGTACTTGTAGTTGCGGCGACGCAGCCCATGCACGACAGTCGCAGCACGAATCGCGCCGGTCGCCCCGAGCGGATGGCCGAGCGCGATCGCGCCGCCGAGCGGGTTGATCTTCGACGTATCGAGACCGAGGTCCTGGATCACCGCGAGCGACTGTGCGGCGAACGCCTCGTTCAACTCGATCCAGTCGAGGTCGTCCTGCTTCAGGCCCGCCGCCTTCAGCGCGGCCGGAATCGCTTCCTTCGGACCAATGCCCATGATTTCCGGCGGCACGCCGCGCACCGCGAAGCTGACGAAGCGCGCGAGCGGCGTCAGGTTGAACTGCTTGAGGATCTTCTCGGACACGACGATCAGCGCGCCCGCGCCGTCCGAAGTCTGCGAGCTGTTGCCAGCCGTTACCGAGCCCTTGTTCGCGAACACCGCGCGCAGCTTCGCAAGACCTTCCATCGACGTATCGGCGCGCGGACCTTCGTCGAGCGAGATTTCGCGCGTCTTCACGCTGACTTCACCGCTGGCGAGATCGGGAAAACGTTCGGTGAGCGTATACGCGGCGATTTCGTCGTTGAATTCGCCGGCCTGTTGCGCGGCGATCGCGCGGCGGTGCGACTCGACCGAGAACGCGTCCTGCGCTTCGCGGCTGATCTTCCAGCGCTCGGCGACTTTCTCCGCGGTCAGGCCCATCCCGTATGCGATGCCGACGTCTTCGTTGCGATCGAAGATATGCGGCGACAGCGACGGCTTGTTGCCCATCATCGGCACCATGCTCATCGATTCGCAACCGCCCGCGATCATCGCGTCCGATTCGCCGACGCGGATGCGATCGGCCGCCATCGCCAGCGCGGTCAGGCCCGACGCGCAGAAGCGATTCACCGTGACGCCGCCGACCGTATTCGGCAGGCCCGACAGCAACGCGCCCATCCGCGCGACGTTCAGCCCCTGTTCCGCCTCGGGAATCGCGCAGCCGACGATCGCATCTTCGATCACGCTGGTATCTAGACCCGGCACCTGCGCCACCGCCGATCTGATCGCGTGAACCAGTAGCTCATCGGGGCGCGTGTTCCTGAACATGCCACGCGGCGCTTTGCCGATCGGCGTACGGCTTGCGGCGACGATGTACGCGTCTTGTAATTGCTTTGCCATTTCGAGTTCCTCTTTATGTCGACCAGAGTTAGCGCTTTAGCGCTGACTCTGGTCCCATGCCCATGGGGCGCGGCCCGCTTAGTTACGCACCGGCTTGCCGGTTTGCAGCATGCCCATGATCCGTTCCTGCGTCTTCGGCGTGCCGAGCAGGTCGACGAACGCCCGACGCTCGAGTTGCAGCAGCCATTCCTCGTCGACGAGGCTGCCCGCTTCGACATCGCCGCCGCACACCGCTTCCGCGATACGGCTCGCGATCAGGAAATCGTGCTCGCTGATAAAGCGGCCGTCGCGCATGTTGACGAGCGACGCCTTGATCGTCGAGATCGCCGAGCGGCCCGCGACTGGCACCTGCACCGCGCGCAGCGGCGCACGGTAGCCGGCCGCGGCGAGTGCGCGTGCTTCCTTCTTCGCAGTGTCGAGCAGTTCGAACACGTTGAAGACGATCGTGTCCGACGGCTTCAGATAACCCATCGCGCGCGCATCGAGCGCGGAGCCCGACACCTTCGCCATCGCCGCGTTTTCGAACGACTTCTGCAGGAACTTCAGCAGATCATTGGTCGCGCCGACCTGCGTCGCGGCCTCGGCCGCGCGCAGCGCCGCTTCCTTCAGACCGCCGCCAGCCGGCACCAGCCCCACGCCGACTTCGACGAGACCCAGATAGCTCTCGATATGCGCGACGCGCTTCGCGCTATGCAGCGCGAGCTCGCAGCCGCCGCCGAGCGCGATGCCCGACACCGCCGCGATCACCGGCACGTTCGCGTATTTCACGCGCAGCATGCCCTGCTGGAATTTCTTCACGAACGGCTCGATGCCCTTCGCACCGCCCATCATGAACGCCGGCATCGCCTCTTCGAGGTTCGCGCCCGCGGAGAACGGGCCGCCCGGCATGCCGAGGTTCAGCGAAGCTGCCTGCCACACGACCAGCCCCTTGTAGTCCTTCTCGGCCAGTTCGATCGCCTGTGTGAGACCGTCGATCACCGCCGGTCCGATCGTGTTCATCTTGCTTTTGAACGACACGATCAGCACGTCGTCCTCGCCCGCGCGATCGTCGACCCATGCGCGCACCGCATCGGTCTCGAACAGCGTCTTGCCGTAGGTCTTCGGATCGGCCCCGGTTTCGCCGGCGAGCGGCGCGCGGAATACCTGCTTGCGGTACACGTCGAGCGATGAGCGCGGCACGAAGCTTTGGGTGGCCGGCGACCACGAGCCTTCGTCGGTATGCACGCCGCCCTTGTCGGCGACGGCGCCTTCCATCACCCACGACGGCAGCGGCACGTTCGCGAGCCCCTTGCCCGCCGCGATGTCTTCCTGCACCCACTCGGCGACCTGTTTCCAGCCGGCCGTCTGCCAGCCTTCGAACGGGCCTTCGTTCCAGCCGAAGCCCCAGCGGATCGCGAGATCGACGTCGCGCGCGTTGTCGGCGATCGA
>DATJJN010000109.1:0-53250 GCA_035492135.1 Paraburkholderia sp.
TGTAACCTGGCTTGAGGGGAAACGGGCGCCCAGAAAGGCAGCGGTCCGCGCCGTTCTTCTTGTAGGGTAGCCACGCAGGCCAAAAAAATCGGGCTCATTGTACCGCGACGCCGCGCCGAACGTCCACCAGGCGCGGGAGCCGCGCACCACGCGCCCGAGGCCGCCGGAACGGGCGCCGCGACGGCCCATGCGCGCCGCCCCACCGCATCGAAGGTCCGTGGCGTCCGGAAGTCCTGCCGGCCCCCAGCGCGCCAAAGCAGGCCGGCCGCGAAGCCGCTGTGGCAGCGCCGCCATCGCAAGCCGAAGCTCACGACAAGCCCTCCGGCCCGGCCACAGCGCGGCTCACACCATACGCGAGGCGGTTTCAGGCCAACAGGCCTTCTGACTTATACTGGGTTTTTTCCCCGCCAAGAGCACCTCGCCATGCGTTTCGAAGGCTCATCGCAGTACGTCGCCACCGACGACCTCAAGCTCGCGGTCAACGCCGCGATGACGCTCAGGCGTCCGCTGCTGATCAAGGGCGAACCGGGCACCGGCAAGACCATGCTCGCCGAGGAAGTCGCCGCCGCGCTCGATATGCCGCTGCTGCAGTGGCACATCAAATCGACCACCAAAGCCCAGCAGGGTCTGTACGAATACGACGCGGTGTCGCGCCTGCGCGATTCGCAGCTCGGCGATGAACGCGTGAAGGACATCGGCAATTACATCGTCAAGGGCGTGCTGTGGCAGGCATTCGAATCGGAGCAGCAAACCGTGCTGCTGATCGACGAGATCGACAAGGCCGACATCGAATTCCCGAACGACCTGCTGCGCGAACTCGACCGCATGGAGTTCTACGTGTACGAAACGCGCGAGCTGGTGCGCGCCAAACATCGTCCGCTCGTGATCATCACGTCGAACAACGAGAAGGAATTGCCCGACGCGTTCCTGCGCCGGTGCTTTTTCCACTACATCAAGTTCCCGGATGCCACGACGATGCAGCAGATCGTCGACGTGCATTACCCCGGCATCAAGAAAGAGCTGCTGGCCGCGGCGCTGCAGAGCTTCTTCGAACTGCGCAACGTCGCGGGGCTGAAAAAGAAGCCGTCCACGTCGGAACTGCTCGACTGGCTCAAGCTGCTACTCGCCGAGGACATTCCTCCCGAAGCGCTGCGCTCGGCCGACCACAAGCAGATCGTGCCGCCGCTGCATGGCGCGCTGCTGAAGAACGAGCAGGACGTCAGCCTCTTTGAACGGCTGCTCTTCATGAACCGCAATAACCGTTGAGCAGGCGTCAAACGGGCGCCCGGCCGGCGCGCGCGCATTGGTCGCGGGTCCGGCCTTCGGCCCCATGAGCCTGGTCATGAGCCCGCGAATGACTGCGCGCCGGCCCCCCGCCGCCGCAAGGAACCCAGCATGCTGATCGACTTCTTCTACTCGCTACGCGCCGCCAAACTGCCGGTGTCGGTAAAGGAATACCTGACGCTGCTCGAGGCGCTCAAGGCCAACGTAATCGCGCCGTCGCTGGACGAGTTCTACTACCTCGCGCGCATCACGCTCGTCAAAGACGAACAGTACTTCGACAAGTTCGACCAGGCGTTCGGCGCGTATTTCAACGGCGTCGCGCAAACATCGGAGCTTGCGTTCGATGTCCCGCTCGACTGGCTGAAGAAGAAATTGCAGCGCGATCTGTCGCCGGAGGAAAAGGCGCAGATCGAAGCGATGGGCGGCCTCGACAAGCTGATGGAACGCCTGAAGGAACTGTTCGACGAACAGAAAGAGCGCCACGAAGGCGGTAGCAAATGGATCGGTACCGGCGGCACGTCGCCTTTCGGCAACGGCGGTTATAACCCGGAGGGCGTGCGCATCGGCGGCGACGCGGCCGGCAATCGCACGGCGGTGAAAGTGTGGGAGGCGCGCGCCTACCGCGATTACGACGACCAGGTCGAAATCGGCACGCGCAACATCAAGGTCGCGCTGCGCCGCTTGCGCCGTTTCGCCCGCGAAGGAGCCGTCGAAGAGCTCGACCTGCCCGACACGATCCGCAGCACCGCGGCGAACGCCGGCTGGCTCGACCTGAAGATGGTGCCGGAGCGCCACAACAAGGTAAAAGTGCTGATGCTGCTGGACGTGGGCGGCTCGATGGACGATCACATCCGCCGCACGGAGGAGCTGTTCTCCGCCGCGAAGGCCGAGTTCAAGCACCTCGAATTTTTCTACTTCCACAACTGCGTGTACGACTACCTGTGGAAGAACAATCGCCGCCGCCACGCGGAGCGCACGCCCACCTGGGACGTGCTGCACCGCTTCACGCCGGACTACAAGCTGATCTTCGTCGGCGACGCGACGATGAGCCCGTACGAAGTCGTGCAGCCGGGCGGCTCGGTCGAATACAACAACGCGGAGGCCGGCGCGGTGTGGCTGCGCCGCCTCGCCGATCACTTCCCGCATTTCGCATGGCTGAACCCGGAGCCGGAGCGGTTGTGGGAATACCGGCAGTCGGTGTCGATCATCGGCGAGGTGCTCGGCCACCGGATGTATCCGCTGACGATCGCCGGCCTCGAAACCGCGATGCGCGTGCTCAGCAAGTGACAGCCGCCGCGAGAACAACGAAACAAGGAAACCCCACCGCATGACCGCCCGTCCCTCCCCCGAACTGTCCGCCACGCTGCGTGGCGGCCCGCTGCGGCCTTTCGCCGACACGTCGCTCGCGGCGATCGTCGCCGGCTTCGTCGCGATGATGACCGGCTACACGAGTTCGCTCGTGCTGATGTTCCAGGCGGGCGACGCCGCGCATCTGTCCGCCGCGCAGGTGTCGTCGTGGATCTGGGCGCTGTCGGTCAGCATGGGGCTGACGACGATCGGCCTGTCGCTGTGGTTCCGCGCGCCGATCGTCGTCGCGTGGTCGACGCCGGGCGCGGCGCTCTTGATCGCGTCGCTGCCGCATGTGCCGTATGCAGAGGCGATCGGCGCGTATATCGTCTGCGCGCTGCTGCTGACGGCCGTCGGCGTGACCGGCTGGTTCGACACGCTGATGAAGCGCGTGCCCGGCGGCATCGCGGCCGCGCTGCTCGCGGGCATCCTGTTCGAGATCGGCGTCGAGATCTTTCGCGCGGCGCAATACCGTCCCGCGCTCGTGCTGACGATGTTCTTCGGGTATCTCGTCGCGAAGCGGCTCGCGCCGCGCTATGCGATCGTCGCGACGCTCGTGATCGGCGTCGCGGCCGCCGCGCTGCTCGGGCTGCTCGATTTCAGCCGCTTTCATGTCGCGGTCGCGCGGCCCGTGCTGACGGTGCCGTCGTTCTCGGTGTCCGCGATCGTCAGCATCGGGATTCCGCTCTTCGTCGTCGCGATGGCGTCGCAGAACGTGCCCGGCATCGCCGTGCTGCGCGCGGACGGCTACCCCACGCCGTCGTCGCCGCTGATCGCGACGACCGGCATCGCGTCGCTCATCGCGGCGCCGTTCGGCTCGCACGGCGTGAACCTCGCGGCGATCACCGCGGCGATCTGCACCGGCGCCGACGCGCACGAAAATCACAGCAAGCGCTACACCGCGGCCGTGTGGTGCGGCGTGTTCTACCTGATCGCGGGCACGTTCGGTGCGACGATCGCCGCGTTGTTCGCCGCGTTTCCGAAGGCACTCGTCGTGTCGATCGCGGCGCTCGCGCTGTTCGGCGCGATCATGAGCGGTCTCACCAACGCGATGCAGGACGCGCGGCAGCGCGAGGCGGCGCTCGTCACGTTCATGGTGACCGCGTCGGGATTGACGCTGCTGTCGATCGGCTCTGCGTTCTGGGGGCTCGTCGCCGGCGTGCTCACGCAGGTCGTGCTGAACGTGCGGCGTACGTAGCGCTTAGTGCACTGCCGTGCCCCTTTTAAGCGCTTGTTCTCGTGCGATTCATGCTGGCGCTTTGCGATCCGCAATAAAATGGGAAGCGAAAGCCGTCTTTCTCGCGGACGGCGCGGCAAAACCGCATTCGGTCCGGGCGCTCACGCGGCGCCCGGCTTCATCAACGCTGACTGATCACGGCGCGCATGCGCTCCCAGGGCCTGACATGACTACCGCACTCGATCAACTGAAGCAGTACACGACCGTCGTCGCCGATACCGGCGACTTCCAGCAACTCGCGCAGTACAAGCCGCGGGACGCGACGACGAACCCGTCGCTGATCCTGAAAGCCGTGCAGAAGGACGACTATCGGCCGCTGCTCGAAAAAACGGTCCGCGATCACGCGTCCGAGCCGATGGAGTCGATCATCGACCATCTGCTGATCGCGTTCGGTTACGAAATCCTGAAGATCATCCCGGGCCGCGTGTCGACCGAAGTCGACGCGCGGCTGTCGTTCGACACGAAGAAGTCGATCGACAAGGCCCGCCACCTGATCGAGATGTACAAGAAGGCCGGCATCGACCGCGAGCGCGTGCTGATCAAGCTCGCGTCGACGTGGGAAGGCATCCGCGCGGCCGAAGTGCTGCAAAAGGAAGGCATCCGCTGCAACATGACGCTGCTGTTCTCGCTCGCGCAGGCCGCCGCGTGCGCGGAAGCGGGGGCGCAGCTGATCTCGCCGTTCGTCGGCCGCATCTACGACTGGTACAAGAAGCAGGCCGGCAGCGCGTGGGACGAGGTCAGGAACGGCGGCGAGAACGATCCGGGCGTGCAGTCGGTGCGCGGGATCTACGCGTACTACAAGAAGTTCGGCTACAAGACCGAGGTGATGGGCGCGAGCTTTCGCACGACGAACCAGATCGTCGAGCTGGCCGGCTGCGATCTGCTGACGATCAGCCCGGATCTGCTGCAGAAGCTGCACGACAGCACCGAACCGATCGAGCGCAAGCTGGTGCCGGATGCGTACGCGAATGCGAAGATCGATCGCGTGCCGGTGGACGAGCCGTCGTTCCGTTTCCTCGTGAACGAGGACGCGATGGCGACCGAGAAGCTCGCCGAGGGCATCCGCGCGTTCGCGGCCGACGCGGTGAAGCTCGAAAAGCTGATCGACGGGCTGCGCGCGAAGTAAGCGTGCCGGCGGTATGTTGAGCGGATCGCGACGGCGGGGGCCGTCGCGATCCGGTGCTTGCGCGGGGCGGATTCGATGCCGATGCGGCACCCATTCGGTGGCGCAGCCGGGCCGGATCGGTGGCGATTCGATGGCGACTCGATTGCGATATTCTCCCGACTGGGTGCCCACTCGCTACCAACCCGGCGGCACCCGTACCGCACCCGCCCGACCCGCACCGCGACATCATCCACGCATCGCCTTCCCGCGCGGTCCCGGCAATACCCGTTCCAGCAAGACACCCGCATAAACCCCGACGCCCGTGCGCCGACGGCGCGCGATCCACGCGCCTAGAATCAGTTTTGCGGCGTGAACGGGCGCCGCGCCGATTTTCGCCGGGAGCCCCGCGATGCAAATCCAGCCCTACCTGTCTTTCAGCGGTGCCTGCAGCGATGCGATCGCGTACTACCGCGAAACGCTCGGTGCGGAAGAACTGTTCCGGATGCACTTTCGCGACGCGCCGCCCGACCCGGACCGCCCGCCGATGCCGCCCGAACTCGCCGACAAGGTGATGCACGCGACGCTGCGCATCGGCGAGTCCGTGCTGATGATGTCCGATGGCGGGTGCATGACGAAAACCGATACGTTCACGGGCTTCAGCCTGTCGCTGACCGGCGACGATGCGGCGGCCGCGCAGCGCTATTTCGATGCGCTCGCGAAGGACGGCAAGGTGATGATGCCGTTCCAGAAGACGTTCTGGTCGCCCGGATTCGGGGTGGTGACCGACCGTTTCGGCGTGCCGTGGATGGTCACCGCGCCGCCGCTCGAACAGGACGGCTGAGCGCGTCTTCCAGGCCTGGTGCGCGTGCCGCGACCACGCGATGGCGGTGAGCAGCGCGATGTAGCCCGGCTTGCCGATCGCGTGGTAGCCGCAGATGCCCGCGATCACCGACATCAGCACGTGGGTCGTCGGGAAGATCGACGCCGGCATTGCGAGGCCGACGCGCACGCTGTGAATCGCCTTCGCGTTGCGGTAGCGATAGAACGGCGACTCGATCGCGCGCAGCATCTGCGCGATCGATGAGCGGCGTCGCGCGGCGGGACGAACGGCGGTTTCGGATCGGACCATGGCGGAGGGCAGCGAGATCGCATCGGTCGGGGTGCATTCATCGTGCCTCAAAAGAAGAAAGGCTCGCAACGCACGTTGCGAGCCTTTCTCGCGGAGCCGCGGCTCCGGTGTCTTAAGACGTGCTTAGCCTTCGACGACGTCCAGATAGTCGGCCGGACTCGTGCGGTCCGCGCCCTTCTTCATGCCGGCGACGTGCACGAGCGCGCTGACGACGACCGCGACGACGAGGTTCACGATCAGCGACCACACCGCCGCGTAGCCCGGCACCGCGAGGCCGAACAGATGGATCGTGTAGATCGAGCCGGCGAGCTTCAGCGAGATCGCCATGTACGTGCCGGTCGCGATGCCCACGGCCCAGCCGAGCAGCAGGCCGCGATAGTCGAGCTTGCGCGTGTACAGGCCGAGCACGATCGCTGGCAGCGTCTGGATGATCCAGATGCCGCCGAGCAGTTGCAGCTGGATCGCGTACGTGAGCGGCAGCGCGAGAATGAACGCGACCGCGCCGACCTTCACGACGAGCGACACGAGCTTCGCGACGTTCGTTTCCTGCTCGTGGCTCATCCGCGGATTGACGAACTCCTTGTGGATGTTGCGCGTGTACAGGTTCGCCGCCGCAATCGACATGATCGCCGCCGGCACCAGCGCGCCGATGCCGATCGCCGCGAACGCGACGCCGACGAACCACGACGGGAAGAAGTGCAGGAACAGTGCGGGCACCGCGAAGTTCGGGCCGAACGCCTTGAAGTACGGCGCGAACTCGGGCATGTCCTTCACGCCGGACGCGAGCGCCATGAAGCCGAGCAGCGCGAGCAGACCCAGCACGAGCGAGTACGCGGGCAGCATCGCCATGTTGCGGCGGATCGTGTTGCCCGACGACGACGACAGGATTGCCGTGACCGAGTGCGGATACAGGAACAGCGCGAGCGCCGAGCCCACCGCGAGCGTCGCGTACGCACTGTAGCCGTTCAGGCTCGATGCGTCCGGCGACTTCAGCAGCAGCTTCTCGGGCGGCACGGCGCCGAAGATGTGTGCGAAGCCGCCCATCTGCGCCGGAATCACGATGATCGCCGCGATGATCGTGATGTAGATGAGCACGTCCTTCACGACCGCGATCATCGCCGGCGCGCGCAGGCCCGACGTGTACGTGTACGCGGCGAGAATCGCGAACGCGATGATGAGCGGCAGGTCGCCGACGAAGCCGGTCGTATCGAAGCCGAGCGCGCCGATCACCACCTCGATGCCGACGAGTTGCAGCGCGATGTACGGCATCGTCGCGACGATGCCCGTCACCGCGATCGCAAGCCCGAGCATGCGGCTGCCGTAGCGCGCGCTGACGAAGTCCGCCGACGTCACGTAGTGATGACGCTTCGCGACCGCCCACAGCTTCGGGAACACGACGAACGCGAACGGGTAGATCAGGATCGTATAGGGCAGCGCGAAGAAGCCCGTTGCGCCCGCACCGAATACGAGCGCCGGCACCGCGACGAACGTGTACGCGGTGTACAGGTCGCCGCCGAGCAGGAACCACGTGACGATCGTGCCGAAGCGGCGGCCGCCGAGGCCCCACTCGTCGAGGTGCGCGAGATTACCGCGTCGCCAGTTCGCGGCGAAGAAGCCGAGAATCGTGACGCCGACGAAGAACAGGATAAAGACCGAAGTGGCCACGAGATTCATTGCGCGCCTCCGTTAGATCCGCCGGCACGCGGTTTGTTGGCATCTTTGGTCTTGAAGTACACGGTCGCCGTGATCAATGCGCTCAGCAGGACCCACAGCAGCTGGTACCAGTAGAAGAACGGGAAATCCCACAGCGTGGGCTCGACCCGGTTATAGGAAGGCACCCAGATCATCGCGATCCAGGGCAGCAGCAACAGCCAGAGCCAGTGTTTGCTGGCCTTGCCCGCGTTGGCGTCATGAGCCATGACGTCTCCTCGTTACTTATAGTGATTGGTCCCCCGCCGGCTGCGGCGGGCCTCGGCCCGGCGGGCGAGAAAGCGCGCCAGGTCCCCGAAAGCGGACACAGCCTATCGATCTGACAGCTAATGGTCAAGCCGGGCCAACCCCAATGCTGGCGCGGCTGTCGGCCGAAATGTGCGGGTACGAGGAGACGCGGGCGGCACGCGTGCCGCGTGGCGGGCGGCACACCGTACCGCCCCGCTCGCACAACGACGGCGATCAGATCGAGAACGACGCGCCGTTCTGGCCGCTCGACTCGCGCAGCGCCTTCACCCACTGGCGCGCGGGCAGCTTCAGCCTGGCCTCGATCAGCCGTGCGCGGCGCTCGATCGCGGCATACGGCACGTCGAGCGCGGGCCCCGAAAACGCGAGCGCGACGCGATTGCCCTCGTGCACTTCCGGCAGTGCGATCACGCGGCCTTCGAACGCTTCGTTCAGGCGCTTCATGTTGCGCACGAAGCTCGGATGATCGCCGAACAGGTTGATCGTCGCGATGCCCGCGTCGGTCAGGCAGGCGCGCACCGCGCGATAGAAACCGACGCTGTCGAGCACCGGGCCGCGCGCCGTCGCGTCGTAAATGTCGATCTGCATCGCGCCGATCGTGCGGTGATTCATGCGGTCGTTCACGAAGTCCCATGCGTCGAGTTCGTGGACCGTCAGGCGCGCGTCGTCGGGCGGCAGTTCGAACATCGTGCGCGCGGCCACGACGACGGCCGGGTTCAGCTCGACCGCGTCGACCTTCGCGGGACGCAGGAAACGATGCGCGAATTTAGTCAGCGCGGCCGCGCCGAGGCCCAGTTGCACGATGCGCTTCGGCGTCGCGAGAAACAGCAGCCACGCCATCATCTGCTGCGCGTATTCGAGTTCGATGTGATCGGGCTTGCGCAAGCGCATCGCGCCCTGCACCCATTCGGTGCCGAAATGCAGATAGCGCACGCCGCTCTCTTCGGAGAACGTAACGGGCGCGAAGCGCGGCTTGCGCGGCGCGTCGATTCGCGGCGCGTCGTCGAGGTCGTCGGCCGGCGTGCGCAGGCGTTTCGTATTGCGGCTGCGAACCGGCGCGGCATCGATCATGTCGGTGCCGGTGCGACGGGCGTTGTTGCGGGCAGTACGAAAGGCGCGCGCCTCGGCGGACGCGCGTTTGATCAGTGTGGTCATGAAGATAATCGTGCGCGCAAGGCGCTGGAGTAACGAGCGAACGAGAGGATAGCACCCGCACCGTTGCCGCCCTCGCGTTGCGGCCGCGACGCCAATGAAAAACGGGCCGGCGAACGTGAGTTCACCGGCCCGCAAGGCGCTCCGCCCGGAAGGACCGGGCGGAATGGTTACACGCTTATTAGAACTTGTGCGTGATGCCTGCGATTGCTGCGACTGCGCGCGAGGTCGACGAGGCGGTCGCACCCGAGAAGTTCGCAACAGCCTTCTTGCCCGTCGAGTCCGTGCCCGAAGCGTCTTCGAAGAAGCCCGTCAGGTACAGCGAGGTGCGCTTGCTGAGCGAGTACACCGTGCCCAGGTTGATCTGGTTGTAGTGCGCGCTGCTGAACGAGCCCGCGCCGCTGTTGTGCGTGTAGATGTACGCGCCAGCCAGCATCAGCGCCGGGGTCAGCTGGTACTTGACGTTCAGTTCGCCCGAATTGAACGTTGCGGTACCGCCGGTGTACAGGCCGTTGTTCGGGTTGTTGACGGCGTTGACCGAACCCAGGTGGTAGAACTGCACGTTCGAGTACAGCACCGCGACCGTTGCCGGGCCGAGTGCGTACGAACCGCCCGCCGTCAGGATGCCCTGCGACCCCGCCGAAGCGTAGCCGCCGTAGATCTTGCTCGGCATGTTGTTCGTGCCGCCAGCAGCCGACGTCGGCGACGACGAGTTGCCCTGGTTGCCGAACGTTGCGTAGTACGGGTTCTTCGTGAACATGTAGCCGACGCCGAGGTGGACCGGGCCGTTAGCATAGCCAACCGACGCGTCCCACAGCGAGTTCTTCGTGAAGTCGCCAGCCTGGCCGCCGAGGCTGTACAGCAGGCCGACGGTCACGCCGCCGAACGTCGGGCTCGTGTACTTGACCGAGTTCTGGATACGGTTCGTCGTATCGACGTTGTCGACGTCGGCCGCGCGCGTGCCGTAGCCGAGGCCCGAAGCCGCCCAGTCAGCGCCCGACCCGAACTGGCTCGTCTGGTCGTTGCTCGCCGAGTACTGGCGACCGGCGGTCAGCGAACCGTACTGGGTGCTCGACAGGCCGACGAATGCCTTCCGGCCGAACAGCAGGCCGCCCTGGCTCATCGTGCCGTTGCCGATCGAGTAGCCGTTTTCCAACGTGAAGATCGCGCTCAGACCGCCGCCCAGATCTTCGGCGCCACGCAGGCCGAAGCGCGACGAGTTTGCCGAGGACAACGAAACGACCGAGTGACCGCCGCTGTTGTTGTTGTAGAGAATACCTGCGTCGGCGATGCCGTACAGCGTGACGCTGCTTTGAGCTTGAGCGGCGCCTGCGAAGGCACCCAGGGCGAGAAGTGCCGCAGTGGTCTTATTGAATTTCATCTGTTCAGTTTTTTTCTGGGAGAGGTCAATTACCCGGAATCGAATCATTATTAAAGCGCCGGGGCGAGCTGGCTTTTTGCTGGTTCACCCGCATCTCCAAACGCTACGGGTTACTAACGAACCGCTGCCAGTTCGCAAAACTGTAGCATGCCGGGTATAGTTTTCATTCCGAAAAATATGCACATTGTTGTGCCTATGCGACGCAATCGGTCATATCGCTATCACATTGGATGAATAGATGCTTATGCACCAATAACGCGTCGCGTTATGCTCCCGCCAGCCGGGCGTCGTCGATCTCGTCGATCCGGTCGGTGCAGATCGCATCGACGCCCCAGCCCGCCAGCTCGCGTGCCCGCGCGAGGTCATTGACCGTATAAACGAGGATTTTCAGCCCTTGCGCCTTGATCTCGCGGACCAGCGACTCGTTCAGCACGCGGTGATTGACGTGCAGCGACACGCAATCGAGACTGCGCACCCGCTCGCGCCAGTCCGCCGGCAGCGACGTGAACAGCAGCCCGCGCGGCAGCGTCGGCTCCGCATCGCGCGCCGCCCGCAGCGCGTCATAGGAGAACGAAGATAAGAGCGGCGCCGCCGGATGGTCGCGCCAGAGCCGCGCCGCTTCGTGCGCGACGAGTTCGCCCGTCAATGCGTCGCGGCCCGGACACGGCTTGATCTCGATGTTCGCCGCCATTCCATATTGCAGGCACGCGGCGGCCACTTCGTCGAGCGTCGGCATGCGCTCGCCCTTGAAACGGGCGTCCCGCCAACTGCCCGCGTCGAGCCGCGCGATCGTCGCGTAGTCCATCTGCGCGGCGGGGCCGCGGCCGTCGCTCGTGCGATCGACGTTGTCGTCGTGCAGCAGGAACACGACGTTGTCCGCCGACAGCTTCGCGTCGAACTCGATCATTTTCAGGCCGTAGTCCGCGCCGGTGCGGATGCCCGCAATCGTGTTCTCAGGCGCAAGCGTGCCGCCGCCGCGATGCGCGACGGCGCGCGGGTAAGGCCATGCAGCAGACGAGGGGTTCGATCCGGTCAACACACGCGCAATCCGGTTGTGCAATCGAAGAAATGCAGATGCTGCGGCGGCAACGCGACGTCGACGCGTTCGCCCGCTTGCGGCCGATGCGTCGGCGGCAGGCGCCACACGATCTCCTCGTCGCCGAGCCGGCCGTGCGCGAGGTTGTCCGCGCCGAGCAGCTCGCACGATTCCACGCTCACCGCCATCGACGGCACGCCGGCAGCCGGCGACATGTGTTCGGCGCGAATGCCGAGCGTGTAGTCGCGCCCCGGCGTGAGCCGCGCGATCACCGACTGTGCGCCGTCGTTCGATCCGGGCTGCGAAGCGAGCGTCAGACGCGGCCCGTTGCCGGCGACCTCGAAGCACTGCCCGTCGTCCGACAGCCGGCCCTTCAGCAGATTCATCGCGGGCGACCCGATGAAGCTCGCGACGAACACGCTCGCCGGCGCTTCGTACACTTCGCTCGGCACGCCGATCTGCTCGATGTGTCCGCCGTTCATCACGACGATCCGGTTGCCGAGCGTCATCGCCTCGACCTGATCGTGCGTCACGTACAGGCTCGTCGTCTGCAGCCGCTTGTGCAGGCGCTGGATTTCGAAGCGCATCTGCACGCGCAGCTTCGCGTCGAGGTTCGACAGCGGCTCGTCGAACAGGAACACCGCCGGCTCGCGAACGATCGCGCGCCCCATCGCCACGCGCTGACGCTGACCGCCGGACAGATCGCGCGGACGCCGCTCGAGGAGCTTGTCGAGTTCGAGAATCTTCGCCGCGTTCGCGACACGCGCGTCGATCGTGCCGCGATCCATCCCGCGGATCTTCAGGCCGTAGGCCATGTTCTCGGCAACGCTCATGTGCGGATACAGCGCGTAGTTCTGGAACACCATCGCGATGTCGCGATCCTTCGGCTCCAGCGTATTGACCACGCGATCGCCGATCGAGATCGTGCCGCCGGTCACGCTTTCGAGCCCGGCCACCATCCGCAGCAGCGTGGACTTCCCGCAGCCCGACGGGCCCACCAGCACCACGAATTCGCCGTCGGCCACGTCGACACTGACCGAGTGAAGCACCGTGAGCTTGCCGTCATAGCTCTTGTGCACGCCGTTGAGCGTCAGCGCCGCCATCAGTCGCCCCTCCGCGCCGCTCGTTTCGCCGGGACGGCCGTTGCGCTTGCTGTCATGAACATTCCTCTTGCACTCATTTTTCTGAATCGACCAGCCCGCGCACGAACCAGCGTTGCATCGTCAGCACGACGACGAGCGGCGGCAGCATCGCGAGCAGCGTCGCGGCCATCACCTTTTGCCACTCGGTCGCGGCGTCGCCGCTCGCGATCATGCTCTTGATGCCGACCACGGCCGTCGTCATCGACTGCGAGTTCGTGATCAGGATCGGCCACAAATACTGGTTCCATCCGTAGATGAACGTGATCACGAAAAGCGCCGCGATGTTCGTCTTCGACAGCGGCAGCACCACGTCCCAGAAGAAACGCAGCGGACCCGCGCCGTCGATGCGCGCCGCCTCGACCAGCTCTTCCGGCAACGTGAGGAAGAACTGGCGGAACAGGAACGTCGCCGTCGCCGACGCGGTCAGCGGCAGCGTGAGGCCCGCAAAACCGTTGAACATGTGCAGCGTGGACACGACCTCGACGGTCGGGAAGATCCGCACTTCGACCGGCAGCATCAGCGTCGCGAAGATCAGCCAGAACGACACCACGCGCAGCGGAAAACGGAAGAACACGATTGCATACGCCGAGATGATCGACGCCGCGATCTTGCCGACCGAAATCACGAGCGCCATGATCAGGCTGTTCGCGAGCATCCGGCCGAACGGCGCGGCCGCATTGCCGCTGCCGTGCGTCCACACGGTGACGATGTTCTCGATCAGGTGCGTGCTCGGAATCAGCGACAACGGCACGGAGAACACCTCCGACGCGCTCATCGTCGCCGCGCAGAACGCGACATATACCGGAAACGCGATGACCACGACGCCCGCGATCAGCATCGCGTGGCAGAACAGATCGAATCCGCGTCGATTCTCAATCATGAATATTTCACCTTGCGCTCGACGAAGCGGAACTGCACGACCGTGAGGCCGATCACGACCAGCATCATCACGACCGATTGCGCGCCCGAGCTGCCGATGTCGAGCCCCTGGAAGCCCTCGACGAAAATCTTGTAGACGAGCGTCTTGGTCGCCTGCCCCGGTCCGCCGCCCGTCGCGGCGTCGATGACCGGCAGCGTGTCGAAGAACGCATACACCAGATTCACGACCAGCAAAAAGAAACTGATCGGCGAAAGCAGCGGCAACGCAATGCCGAAGAAGCGCCGCACCGGACCCGCGCCGTCGATCGCGGCCGCTTCGATCAGCGAGCGCGGAATGGCCTGCAGGCCCGCATAAAAGAACAGGAAGTTATAGCTGACCTGTTTCCAGACCGACGCCGTCACGACGAGCGCCATCGCCTGCCCGCCGTTCAGCGCGTGATTCCACGTGATGCCGATTTTCCCGAGCGCGAACGTGATGATGCCGATGCTCGGATTGAAGAGGAATCCCCACAAAACCGCGGCGATCGCCGGGGCGACCGCGTACGGCCAGATCAAAAGCGTCCGGTAGACGAGCTTGCCGCGCGTGATGCGATCGGCCATCGCCGCGAGAAACAGCGACACGACGAGGCCGATTCCGGTAACGAGCGCGCTGAACACGAGCGTCGTGCGAAACGACGCGAGATACAGCGGATCGGAAAACAGATTGCGGAAGTTCGCCAACCCGACGAACACCGTGGAAATGCCGAACGGATCCTGCGACGACGTGGACTGCCACAGCGCCACGCCCGCCGGCCACAGAAAAAACACGACCGTAATCGCGAGCTGCGGTGCGATCAGCAGGTAAGGCAGCCACCCTGCGCCAAAATTCGTCCGGCGTTCCATCTTTCCATGCGTCCGCTGTTTACTGGTTCGCCGTCTTTTCGAAGCGGCGCAGCAGATCGTCGCCGCGCGAATTCGCGGAGTCGAGTGCCTGTTGCGGCGTCTTCTTGTCGGACCACACCTGTTCGAGTTCCTCGTCGACGACCGTGCGGATCTGCGGCATGTAGCCGAGACGCAGGCCGCGCGTGAACGGCAGCGGCGGCTTGTTCATCATCTGCTTGATCGCCGTTTCCGAGCCCGGGTTCTTCTCGTAGAAGCCCTGCTTGCGGGTGAGGTCGTACGCGGCCGTCGTGACCGGCAGATAACCCGTGTCCTGATGCCACTTCGCCGCCACCGGGGCCGACGTGAGGTACGACAGGAACTCGGCAACGCCCTTGTACGTGCCGGCGTCCTTGCCGTTCAACACCCACAGGCTCGCACCGCCGATGATCGCGTTCTGCGGCGCACCCTTCACGCTCGGGTCGTACGGCATCATGCCGGTGCCGAACTGGAACTTCGCGTAGTTGTTGATGTTCGCGAGCGAGCCCGACGACGTCATCATGATCCCGCAGTCGCCGCTATAGAACTTCGCGGTCGCTTCGTCCTTGCGGCCGACATACGTGAACGTGCCCTGATGGATCATGTTCTGCAGGAAAGCGATGTGCGCGACCTGCAGCGGCTTGTTGATTTCGAGTTGCGCGTCGAGACCGTCGAAGCCGTTGTTGCGCGTCGCGATCGGCGCGGCTTGCCACGCGCTGTAGTTCTCGATCTGCACCCAGCCCTGCCAGCCGGTCGTGAAGCCGCAGCTCATGCCCGACGCCTTCAGCTTCACGGCGTCTTCGGCCAGTTCCGGCCACGTCTTCGGCGGCTGGTCCGGATTGAGGCCGGCCTTCCTGAACGCGTCCTTGTTGTAGTAGAGCACCGGCGTCGAGCTGTTGAACGGCATCGACACCAGGTGGCCCGTCTTCGCGTCGCTGTAGTAGCTCGCGATCGTCGGCACGAATGCCTTTTCGTCGAATGCGACGCCGGCCTTCTGCATCACGTCGTGCACCGGCACGATCGCCTGCCTGGCCTGCATCATCGTGGCCGTGCCCACTTCATAGACCTGCAGGATCGCCGGCGCGGCGCCGCTGCGCCACGCGGCGATGCCCGCCGCCATCGTCTGGTCGTACGTGCCCTTGAAAACCGGCACGACCTTGTATTCGCTCTGCGAAGCATTGAATTGCTGCGCGATTTCGTTCACGCGGTCGCCGAGCTTGCCTTCCATCGCGTGCCAGAACTGGATTTCCGTCGCGGCCTGTGCCCCGTGCATCAGTCCCGCGAACATCAACGCCGCCGACGCCGCGCGCAGGCCGACCCCGAGTCCCCTCTTGTTCAGGTGGGTGGTTTTCATGAAAGTCCTTGATTCCTTGAGGTATTTTTTTGAAAACAGGCGGACGGCGCGACTCGCTCGACGAGAGTCGCGCAGCAAGCCATTCCGGAATCCGGACTATTTCGCTGGCACCCCGACAGCAAGCCCCTTCCGCCTGTCCCCACGCTGATAGCCGCGTGAATGCGAGGCCTCGCGTGGATCGCTCGTTGTGATGCGCTAGCCCGCCGAATGCCCTTCGGCCCGCACCGGACCGTTGCGCTCGCAGCCAACGCATACTCCACGCAAGTTACCAAACATACATTTCACCAACATGTCAGTTAATCGCAAGTTCACGCTTTACTGCATTCGGGCGAACACTGATACCGTCAACCACAAACTTCCGTCCTGTGCATGCCGCTCAGGGTTTGGCGAGCGTCGCCGCGGCGGCCGCGGCAAACCAGTTGTCGATCGCGGCCGTCACGCCGGCGAGCGTTTGCGGCGCCACGTGCAGCCCGAGTTTCGAGCGGCGCCACAGCACGTCTTCCGCGCAGGTCGCCCATTCCACGTCGCGCAGATAGCGCAATTCGGCTTCGTAGAGGCCGGGCGCGAACGCGGTGCCGAGCCCGTCGAGCGACGTCGCGTCGCCGACGATGCGTGGTGCGCGCGTGCCGTACGAGCGCGCGTAACGGCGTGCGAGCGCGGCCGGCAGCCAGCGATGTTGTTGCGCAAACGCATCGGCGAACGGCGCGAAACGGGCGCCCGGAATGTCGCCTCCAGGCAACGGACTGCCCTCGGTCCACGCCCGCGCGGTCGATCCGAGCGCGCCGCACAGCGCGTCGGCGGCTTCTTCCGCGAGCTTGCGGAACGTGGTGATCTTGCCCCCGAACACCGACAACAGCGGCGCGCCGTCGCCGGCATCGAGCTCCAGACGGTAGTCGCGCGTGACGGCGGCCGGATCGCCGGAACCCTCGGCACCCTCGTCGTCGAGCAGCGGCCGCACGCCGGAATACGTCCAGCACACGTCGGCGGGTGAAATCTGCCGCTTGAAATAGCGGTTGACCGAGTCGCACAGATAGCGCGTCTCGTCTTCGTCGATCGCGACCTTCGCCGGATCGCCGCGATATTCGGCGTCGGTCGTGCCGATCAGCGAGTAATGCTGCTCGTACGGAATCACGAAAATGATCCGCCGGTCCGGGTTCTGGAAGATGTACGCGTGGTCGTGGTCGAACAGGCGCTTCGTGACGATGTGGCTGCCCTTCACGAGCCGCACCGCATGTTGCGCGCCGCGCCCGAATGCGCCGCGCAGCACGTCGCCGACCCACGGACCCGCCGCGTTCGCGATCGCGCGCGCGTCGACGGCGAACGTCGACCCGTCCGCGCGGACTAGTTGCGCGCGCCACCGGTCGTTCGTGCGCCCGGCCGACACGAGCTTCGTGTGCGTGAGGATCGACGCGCCGTGCTCTCGCGCGTCGAGCGCATTCAGCACGACGAGCCGCGCGTCGTCGACACAGCCGTCCGAGTAGACGAAGCCGCGCGTGATCGAATCGACGAGCGGCGCGCCCGCCGCGTGGCGGCGCATGTCGATGCCGCGCGAGCCCGGCAGCAGGTCGCGCTTCGCGAGATGGTCGTACAGAAAGAGGCCGACGCGGATCAGCCATGCGGGGCGAAGGGTCGGCACGTGCGGCATCACGAAACGCAGCGGCCGCATGATGTGCGGCGCCATGCGCAGCAACGTCTCGCGCTCCCGCAGCGCCTTGCGCACGAGCCCGAACTCGCGATACTCGAGATAGCGCAGACCGCCGTGAATCAGCTTCGTGCTCGCCGACGACGTGTGCGATGCGAGGTCGTCCTGTTCGCAAAGGAGCACCGACAAGCCGCGCCCCGCCGCGTCGCGAGCAATGCCCGCGCCGTTGATTCCACCGCCGACGACAAGCAGATCGTAGCTGTTCTGTTGATTCAACTGCTGTCCCACGAGAGAAATGGATGCCGCGCCGAATGTTCGGATTCGAACTCTAATGAACGAAATCGAAAAAGTAAAGTTCGCAATCGCGGGGCGTGGGCGCGCAGCGACGCGCGGAAGGCAGGCGTCGAAAGCAACCGTTTGCTGTGGAAATAGCGGCGGCCGCCGGGAAAGAGGCGTTGGGCCGCGCAGGCGCCAGCTCAGTCCGCGACGTAGACCTGGGTGCCGGCCGCGGCGACGGGTTCGGCCATGTCGGCCGGCAGCGGCTGGTCGGTGAAGAGCGCGTCGATCTGGTTCAGATGCCCCTGGCGAACGAGCGCCGGGCGGCCCACCTTCGAGTGGTCGGCGACGAGAAACACGATGCGCGCGTGCTCGATGATCGCCTCGGCGACGCGCACTTCGCGCGTGTCGAAGTCGCGCAGCGTGCCGTCCTCCTCGATCGACGACGTGCCGATGATCGCGTAGTCGACCTTGAACTGCCGGATGAACTCGATCGCCGGCTCGCCGACGATGCCCTTGTCCCACGGCCGCACGATGCCGCCCGTCACGAGCACCTCGCAGTCCTGATAGCCGCTCATGATGTTCGCGACGTTCAGATTGTTGGTGATCACGCGCAGGCCACGATGACGGTTCAGCGCACGCGCGACTTCCTCGGTGGTCGTGCCGAGGTTGATGAAGAGCGACGCCTGATCGGGAATGTGCGACGCGGCGAGCGCCGCGATGCGCCGCTTCTCGTCATGGAACATCCGCTGGCGCGCGGTGTACGACACGTTCTCCGAACTCGTCGGCAGGCTCGCGCCGCCGTGATAGCGTCGCAGCAGGTTCTGGTCGGCGAGCCAGTTCACGTCGCGGCGGATCGTCTGCGGCGTGACGGAAAAGTGCGACGCGAGGTCGTCGACCGTGACGAAGCCGTCGCGCTGCACCCATTCGAGCAATTCCTGCTGGCGGGCATTCAGAGCGAGGCGGGAGTCACGGTTCATGGTCGGATCGCGAAAGTCGAGAAAACAGCAGCCGCCATTGTAGTCTCGGGGGTTCGGATCCGCGTGGGCTCACCTCACGCGGACGCCGTCGCGCGCCGGTTCTCGTACCACCGCTGCGAGCGATTGACGATGCCGACGACGAACAGCATCACCGGCACTTCGATCAGCACGCCGACGACCGTCGCGAGCGCCGCGCCCGAGTGAAAGCCGAACAGGCTGATCGCGGTCGCGACGGCCAGCTCGAAGAAGTTGCTCGCGCCGATCAGGCTCGACGGACCGGCGACGCAGTGCGGCACGCCGAGCCGCCGGTTCAGCAGGTACGCGAGCCCCGAGTTGAACACCACCTGGATCAGGATCGGCACCGCGAGCATGGCGATCACGAGCGGCTCGCCGACGATCGCCTGCCCCTGGAACGCGAACAGCAACACGAGCGTCGCGAGCAGCGCGCCGATCGACGCGCTGCCCACCCGCGCGACCACGCGCTGGAAATGCGCGTCGCCCTTCGCGAGCAGACGGCGACGCAGCCACTGCGCGAGCGCGACCGGAATCACGATATACAGCGCGACGGAGATCAACAGCGTATTCCACGGCACGGTGATCGACGACAGTCCGAGCAGCAGCGCGACGAGCGGCGCGAACGCGACGATCATCACCGTATCGTTCAGCGCGACTTGCGACAGCGTGAAATACGGATCGCCGCGACAAAGCTGCGACCACACGAACACCATCGCGGTGCACGGCGCGGCGGCGAGCAGGATCAGCCCCGCGATATAGCTGTCGAGCTGGTCGGCCGGCAGCCACGGCGCGAACACGTGACGGACGAAGACCCACCCGAGCAGCGCCATCGAAAACGGCTTCACGAGCCAGTTCACGGCGAGCGTGACGCCGATGCCCCGCCATTGACGGCCGACTTGCGCCATCGCGCCGAAGTCGATCTTCATCAGCATCGGGACGATCATCACCCAGATCAGCACGCCGACCGGCAAGTTCACGTGCGCGACCTCGATTGCACCGATCGTCTGGAACGCGGCGGGCAACAGCTGTCCGAGCACGACGCCCGCGACGATGCACAGCGCGACCCACACCGTCAGGTAACGCTCGAAGAAACCGATCGCGGGACGGCTCCCGCGGGCCGCCGGGTCAGCACTCGCCATCGGACACCTCCGGCGCGCGTTCGCCGATCGCCTTCATTTCGCGGTGGATCGCGACGTCGTCGAGCAGGTCCAGCGGCAGATTCACGAACTGCGACACGCGGTTGACGATCTGGCGGAACACCTTATCGAAGACCCGGCGCTTTTCGTCGTCGGTGCCTTCGAACGCGGCCGGGTCTTCGAAACCCCAGTGCGCGGTGAGCGGCGCACCCGGCCAGAACGGACAGGTTTCGCCGGCCGCGTCGTCGCAGACGGTGATCACGAAATCCATCGGCGGCGCATCCGGCCGCGCGAACTCGTCCCAGCTCTTGCTGCGCAGCGTCGACGTGTCGTAGCCAATCGATGCGCAGCGCTCCGCCGCGAACGGGTTGACCTTGCCGGTCGGATGGCTGCCCGCGCTATACGCGCGAAAGCGTCCGTGGCCGAGCACGTTGAACAACGCTTCGGCCATGATGCTGCGCGAACTGTTGCCCGTGCACAGGATCAGCACCGAGTAGACCTTGTCGCTCATTCGCAGCACCGTGCGGTGGCGGCGGCATCGTTCCTGTCGGCCGGCCCGCAGCACGCGGTGGACGCGGGCGCGCAGCACGCGGCGGAAGCCGGCGTCGGCCCCACGGCGATCAACGACTCATGCAGCGGTTCATGCGACGTTCCATAGACGGGCGCCGCTTCGAGCGTGCGGAACGTCTCCCACGCGACGCCCTGCGGATCGACGGTCCACGCCTTGTCCGATCGCGCGTAGCAGCAGGTGGTCCCGACCTGCTCGATCACCGGCAGTTCCGCTGCCGCGAAACGCGCGTTCATCTCGGCGAGTTCCGCATCGGTCTCGACCTGGATGCCGATGTGATCGACGCCGGGCTTCGCGCCCCGCTGCGAGATCGCGAAGTTGACCGCGGGATCGGCCAGCTCCCACTTGCAGTAGTCGCTCTTTTGCACGGTCGGCTCCGCATTGCCGAACATCGCGCGATAGAACCGGATGCTGTCGGCGAGGTCGTCGACCGACACGTGAATGTGCATGCGCTTCATGGCTTGCCTCCGCAGGCATGGGAGAGATCGCTCGCGACACAGGCAGTGCCCGCGCAGCAGTTCTCGGTGAGGAAATCGATCAGGTTCGTCATCGCGTCGAAGTTTGCCGTGTAGATGACGAAGCGCCCGTCCTGGCGCGGCGTGACCAGCTCCGCATGCGCCAGGTCCTTCAGATGAAACGACAGGCTCGACGGCGCGAGGCCCAGTTGCTGCGCGATTTCGCCGGCCGCCATCCCCTGCGGCCCGGCGACGACGAGCGAGCGGAAGATCGCGAGACGCGATTCGTGAGCAAGCGCGCCGAGCGCGCGTACGACGAGATTGGAGTCCATGCGCTCAAGCGTATACCGCTCGTTTCTATATTTCAAGTTTTATCGAAATGTCGAAACGAGCCGCGCATCGCGGCGCTTGCCGTTCGCTGCCGACAGAACAATCGACTAGCACAGGAAGGAATGAGAACGCCCGACGACGCCGGACGCCGGCTGCTGCGAGGATGACACGAGCGTGCCGCAGCCGGCTACAACCGATCCGGGTCGCCCGCGCGCGGCGGGCGACCCGGTTTCACTTCATCAGCCGCGCGCGGTGGCGAGCGCGTCGTTGAGCGTACGGCTCGGACGCATCACCGTTTCGAGCTTGTCGGCTTCCGGCATGTAGTAGCCGCCGATGTCGACCGGCTTGCCCTGCACCGCCGCCAGTTCGGCGACGATCTTCTGCTCGTTGTCGGTCAGCTGCTTCGCGAGCGGCGCGAAGTGCGCGGCGAGCGCCGCATCGTCCTTCTGCGCCGCCAGTTCCTGCGCCCAGTACATCGCCAGATAGAACTGGCTGCCGCGATTGTCCAGTTCGCCGGTCTTCGGGCTCGGGCTCCTGTTGTTGTCGAGCAGCTTGCCGGTGGCGGCATCCAGCGTCTTCGCGAGGATCTTCGCCTTCTCGTTGCCGGTCTTGATGCCCAGTTCTTCGAGCGAGACCGCGAGCGCGAGGAATTCGCCGAGCGAATCCCAACGCAGATGGTTTTCCTCGACGAGCTGCTTCACGTGCTTCGGCGCCGAGCCGCCCGCGCCCGTTTCGTACATGCCGCCGCCCGCCATCAGCGGAACGATCGACAGCATCTTCGCGCTCGTGCCGAGTTCCATGATCGGGAACAGGTCCGTCAGGTAGTCGCGCAGGATGTTGCCGGTGACCGAGATCGTGTCCAGCCCGCGCACCACGCGCTCCAGCGTGTAACGCATCGCGCGCACCTGCGACATGATCTGGATGTCGAGGCCCGCCGTGTCGTGATCCTTCAGGTACTTCTGCACCTTCTTGATCAGCTCGGCTTCGTGCGGACGATACGGGTCGAGCCAGAACACCGCCGGCATGCCCGAGTTACGCACGCGCGTGACCGCGAGCTTCACCCAGTCGCGAATCGGCGCGTCCTTCACCTGGCACATGCGCCAGATGTCGCCTTCCTCGACGTTCTGCACGAGCAGCACTTCGCCGGTCGCGAGGTCGACGATGCGCGCTTCGCCGTCTTCCGACACTTCGAACGTCTTGTCGTGCGAACCGTATTCCTCGGCCTTCTGCGCCATCAGGCCGACGTTCGGCACCGTGCCCATCGTAACCGGGTCGAAGTTGCCGTTGGTCTTGCAGAAGTTGATGATTTCCTGGTAGATCCGCGCGAACGTGCTTTCCGGGATCACCGCCTTCGTGTCCTTCGGACGGCCGTCGGCGCCCCACATCTTGCCGCCGATGCGGATCATCGCCGGCATCGACGCGTCGACGATCACGTCGTTCGGCGCGTGCAGGTTCGAGATGCCCTTCGCCGAGTCGACCATCGCGAGTTCCGGACGGTGCTCGTGGCACGCGTGCAGATCGCGGATCACTTCCTCGCGCGTCGATTCCGGCAGCGATTCGAGCTTCGCATACAGATCGACGAGACCGTTGTTCACGTTCACGCCGAGTTCGTCGAAGAGCTTGCCGTGCTTCGCGAACGCTTCCTTGTAGAACACCTTGACCGCGTGGCCGAAGACGATCGGGTGCGAGATCTTCATCATCGTCGCCTTCACGTGCAGCGACAGCATCACGCCGGTCTTGCGCGCGTCTTCCATCTGCTCTTCGTAGAACGCGAGCAGCGCCTTCTTGCTCATGAACATGCTGTCGATGATCTCGCCGTCCTGCAGCGCGACCTTCGGCTTCAGCACGATGGTCTTGCCGCTCTTCGTGACGAGTTCCATCTTCACGTCGCGCGCGCGGTCGAGCGTCATCGACTTTTCGCCGTGATAGAAGTCACCGTGCTTCATCGTCGCGACGTGCGTGCGCGACGCCATGCTCCACTCGCCCATGCTGTGCGGGTGCTTGCGCGCGTAGTTCTTCACGGCGGCGGGCGCGCGGCGATCCGAATTGCCTTCGCGCAGCACCGGGTTCACCGCGCTGCCGAGACACTTCGAATAACGCTGGCGAATCGCCTTTTCTTCGTCGGTCTTCGGATCTTCGGGATAGTCGGGGATGTTGTAGCCCTTCGACTGCAGTTCCTTGATCGCGCCGACGAGCTGCGGCACCGATGCGCTGATGTTCGGCAGCTTGATGATGTTCGTGTCGGGAAGCTGCGTCAGACGGCCCAGTTCCGCGAGGTTGTCGGGCACCTTCTGCGCGTCGGTCAGGAATTCCGGGAACTCGCCGAGGATGCGGCCCGCGACGGAAATGTCGCTCGCGTCGACCTTGACGCCCGCCGGCGCCGTGAAGGTCCGGATGATGGGCAGGAATGCACGGGTGGCGAGGAGGGGCGCCTCGTCGGTGAGGGTGTAGATGATGGTCGGTTGCTGGGTAGTCATTGCTGGCTTCTAGACAGGCAGTTGAAAGGCGTCCGCACCCGTCATCCGGGCAGGAGCCAACTGCGGGGGTCAAAAATCGGGCAGTACCAGGCAGCGCCGATGCGCGTAGCGGACTGCGCTGCAGAACGATGTCCGCGAAAGCGGAAATGAGGTGCGGCACGCGCTCGCCTGCGTCGCAAAGCGGGGTGGCAAGCCAGGATTTTGCCTTATTTTCGCGCTCGACGAAAATTTCGCGGGCTGGCGACGGGGGCGCCGGGGGGCGGCGGGGTGGTTTTTCGGCGATGGAAAAGCTCCGGCCGGGGCGCTCGAAGGCAAAATTTCGCGCCGAATCAGCAGGTTGTCTGGAATGACTGGCGGAGTGCCGGGCGCGCAGGCGAACCGCTGCGCAGGCCGATCGGCCAATCGATCAATCAACCAATTGGCCGACTTGCGGCGCCCTCGCCGTTGCCGGATAATGCATCGCAATTGCGATGCCTCGATGACCTACGATGAAATCGGCCACCTTTCCCTCCATCCGCGTTGAACCGGAACTGCGCGACGCTGCCGAAAGCGTCCTTGGCGAAGGAGAAACGCTCTCCGGATTCGTCGAGCAGTCGATCCGCGAGGGCATCGAGCGCCGTCGCCATCAGGGCGAATTCCTTGCTCGTGGCTTCGCGTCGCGCGAGGCAGCCCGCAGCACCGGCGACTATCTGCCGGCGTCGGAAGTGCTCGAAAAACTGCAACGGCGGCTCGACGCAGCACGCAATACGCCACGCAAACCTCGATGACATACGCGGTCCGGTTCACGCGAGCCGCTTCCGATGATCTCGAGCGTCTTTATGGCTTCATCGTCGATCGCGACGACGCCGACATCGAACTCGCTGCCCGCGCGCTCACGGCCATCGCCGCCGGGATCGCCACGCTGGAATCGTCGCCGTTCACTTGCAGGAAGGCGTATCCGTCGATGCCGTTTCTGCGAGAGTTGATCATTCCGTTCGGCGCTTCGGGGTATGTCGCGCTGTTCGAAATCGACGACGAGCGGACGGTGACCATTCTCGCCGTGCGCCACCAGCGGGAGAGCGATTACCACTAGCCGGCTGGGGCACACCGGCAATCAGGCCCGCTGGCCGGGCGTCGTCAGGAAAGAATCCGTTCCCAGCACGAACGCTTCTGCTCGAACGAAAGCATTGCATTAGCCGGACTCGAAGAAGGCAGCACGAGCGTGTCGTAGCCGGCTGCGGCGATGACCGGCGCAAATCTTCCCGCCGTCTTCCCGTTGAAGCAGACCTTTTTCAGCCGAGGCGCATGCTCTCGCAACGAGTCGAAATCGTTCGGCTGCGCATGGCGGATCGCCGAGTCGAGACTGCCCTCGCGATGACACGCATCGAGCACGTCCCAGATGCCGACGCCGTGTGCGAGCACGCAAACGAGACGCGCGTCGTACGGCAATTCGTGCAGCGAAGCCTCGCCCAGAACCGCACCCAGAAGCCGCCAGAACTGATTGCGAGGATGCGCATAATACTGCCCCGCCGCCAGCGACGCCTCGCCCGGAAAGCTCCCGAGCAGCATCGTATGAGTATCCGGCGCGACGACCGGCGCAAATCCCTGCAGCATCACCGCCCCGCCCGCTCGCCCGACGCCTGCGCCGGGTGCGCATGCGAGGCCACATGCGCGAGCCGCCCGCGTTCGCGAGCGGAATGCACGCCGCGACCGTCGCGTGCGTCGGCAAGCCGCTCCCACAACGCGGGCAGCATGCATTCGGTCACCATCAGCGGCACGCGTCGCCGCTCGAACACCGAGCGCCGCGCAACGAACGCATGCGGCACCGCACCCGTCAGTTGCGCGCACGCCAGCGCGTGCAGCGGATGCCGCGCACTCACGCGCCGGCTCACGAGCGACGAGCGCGCAACGCTGCTATCCGCATACAGCAGCTCGGCGAGCGGGCGCGTGCGCAGCAGCCGCATCGCCTGCCACGTGCCGACGCTCGCCTCGAGCGGCGTGACGCTATGCGCGGCGACGCACGCCGCGCCGTCGACGACGAGCACGACCTCGCGCACCCACACGGGCGCCCGCGGCGCGAGCCGCAGCGCGGCACGTTCGTCGGGCCAGGGCAGGTCGACCGCTTCGCGCGTCACGCGCACCTCGACGGTGCCCAGCGTGCGCAGATGCGCGGTCAGCGAACCGCCGCGCGTGAGCCAGTCTTTCTGGTGAACGGTGAAGCCGGGCATCGGCGTCTCGCGCCAGTGCCCGTCGGCGGCATCGAATCGAATAGGCATGGCGCGCATTATAGGCTGGCGTCTGCGGACGCTTGCGCCGGCCTTCGCGGGCTTGCGCGCCGTACGCACGCGAGCGCGAGCACATGCAAAAAACCCCGCATGGCATCGCACCATGCGGGGTTCTCGTCACCCAACGACCGGCAGCGCGCCGCGCCGTCGTCAGAAGCCACCCGCGCTTCAACCCGCCTTCGCGAGCAGCAGCGCGTTCGTGCGCTTCACGAAGCTCGCCGGATCGTCGAGCGAGCCGCCCTCCGCGAGCAGCGCCTGATCGAACAGCAGATGGCACCAGTCGCCGAATTCCGGGCTGTCCGTCTTCAGCGCCTTCACGAGCGGATGGTCCGGATTCACTTCGAGGATCGGATGGAACATCGGCGCCTGCTGGCCGGCCGCCTTCAGCATCCGCTGCAGATAGCCGCTCATGTCGCCCTCATCGGCGACGAGGCACGACGGCGAGTCGGTCAGGCGGAACGTGAGACGCACGTCCTTCGCCTTGTCCTTCAGCGCCTCCTTCATCTGCTCGACGAGCGGCTTCAGCGCTTCGCCGACCTTCTCCTGCTGCTGTTTTTCCTCGTCGTTCAGCGCGCCGAGATCGAGGTCGCCGCGCGCGACGCTCGCGAGCGGCTTTCCGTCGAATTCGGTCAGGAACGACAGCATCCACTCGTCGACGCGGTCGGTCAGCAGCAGCACTTCGACGCCCTTCTTGCGGAACACTTCGAGATGCGGACTGTTCTTCGCGGCCTGCCACGTGTCGGCGGTCACGTAGTAGATCTTCGTCTGCTCGGGCTTCATCCGCGCGACGTAGTCCGCGAGCGACACGTTCTGCTCGCTGCTGTCGCTCTGCGTCGACGCGAAGCGCAACAGCTTCGCGATGCGGTCGCGATTCGCGTGGTCCTCGCCGACGCCTTCCTTCAGCACCTGACCGAACTCGCTCCAGAACGTCGCGTACTTCGCCTTCGCTTCGTCCGACGCGTCGGCGTCGCCCTGCGCGTTCGCCAGTTCTTCGAGCATCGACAGCGCGCGCTTCGTCACGCCTTCGCGGATCGCGCGCACGTCGCGGCTTTCCTGCAGGATTTCGCGCGACACGTTAAGCGGCAGATCGCTCGAATCGACGACGCCCTTGATGAAGCGAAGATACGTCGGCAGCAGTTGCTCGGCGTCGTCCATGATGAACACGCGCTTCACGTACAGCTTCAGGCCGCCGCGATGCTCGCGGTTCCACAGGTCGAACGGCGCATGCGACGGCACGTACAGCAACTGCGTGTACTCGCTGCGGCCTTCGACACGGTTGTGCGTCCACGTGAGCGGGTCCTGCTGGTCGTGCGCGAGGTGCTGGTAGAACTGCTGATACTGCTCGTCGGTGATGTCGCTCTTCGGCCGGGTCCACAGCGCGCTCGCCTGGTTGACGGTCTCGTCTTCGTCCTTCGTGACCATCTCGCTCTTTTCCTGATCCCACTCTTCCTGCTTCATCAGGATCGGCAGCGCGACGTGGTCCGAGTACTTCTGGATGATCGACTTCAGCTTCCACGTGGACAGCAGGTCGTCCTCGCCTTCACGCAGATGCAGCGTGATCGTCGTGCCGCGCTGTGCGCGCTCGATCGTGCCGACCGAGAAATCGCCTTCGCCCGCGCTTTCCCAGCGCACGCCTTCGGATTTCGGCAGGCCCGCGCGACGGCTTTCGACCGTGATCCGGTCGGCGACGATGAAGCCCGAGTAGAAGCCGACGCCGAACTGGCCGATCAGCGCCGCATCCTTTTGCTGATCGCCCGACAGCTTGCCGAAAAACTCCTTCGTGCCCGAGCGCGCGATCGTGCCGAGATGCGACACGGCTTCGTCGCGGCTCATGCCGATGCCGTTGTCGTCGATCGTGATCGTGCGCGCGGCCTTGTCGAACGACACGCGGATGCGCAGGTTCGGATCGTCCTCGTACAGCGCGTTGTTCGCGATCGCCTCGAAGCGCAGCTTGTCGGCCGCGTCCGATGCGTTCGAGATCAGTTCGCGCAGGAAGATTTCCTTGTTGCTGTACAGCGAGTGGATCATCAGATGCAGAAGCTGTTTCACTTCCGCCTGAAAGCTCATGGTTTCCTGTGCCATGGTTCGAAGGTTCCCTGTTTCGTTGCTGATCTGGCCAGAATAAAGGATCGCGCGCGGCAGAACACATCGCCTGCCGCGCGCGGCACGCCGCTCGCCCACATGGGGACGGTCGCGGCCGTTTCAAGGGTCGGCGATACGCGTCGATACGCGGCCGTCACGGCACGGCCGCGGCCGGCGCGCGGCGCGCGGCGCCGTCGAGATAGCGCGCGAGGAACACCGCCAGCGCGGGGTCGCCGCAGTTCGCCACGTTAAAGCGCAACCAGGTCGTCGGCGACTGATGCGGCGAGAAGAGGCTCCCCGGAGCAAGCAGGAAGCCCGCCTCGTGGCCGGCGGCGGTCAGCGCGTCGGCGTCGACGCCGGCGTCCGCCCACAGGAACATCCCGGCGCCCGGCGTGTGGAACAGCGCAAGCCCGGCGCGCTCCAGCATCCGCGCGGTCTTCTCGCGCGCGCCGTCGAGCCGCACGCGCAGCCGCTCGACGTGGCGTCGATAGTGCCCTTCGGTCAGCACGCGGTACAGCACGCGCTCGTTCAGCTCGGGCGTCGTCATGCCGACCAGCATCTTCTGGTCGGTGACCGCCTGCACGACGTCGCGCGCCGCCGCGATGAAGCCGACGCGCAGGTTCGGCGCGAGCGTCTTCGAAAAGCTCGACAGATAGATCACGCGACGCAGCTGGTCGAGGCTCGCGAGCCGCGTCGCCGGATAGCCGGCCGGGCACAGTTCGCCGTAGATGTCGTCCTCGACGACGATGAAGCCGTACTGCTCGGCGAGCCGCAGGATCCGGAACGCCTGCGCGGCGGTGAGCGACGTGCCGGTCGGGTTCTGCAGCACCGAATTGATCACGAGCATTTTCGGGCGCCACGTCGCCACCAGCGTTTCGAGCGCGTCGAGGTCGGGGCCTTCCGGCGTGTACGGCATCCCGACGAGCCGCGCGCCCTGCGACGCGAAGCGGCCGAACATCTGGAACCACGCGGGGTCGCCGACGACGATCGTATCGCCCGGCTGCACATAGAGGCGCGCGAGGAGGTCGATCGCCTGCGTGATGCCGGACACCATCACGATCTGCTCCGGCGACGCGCCGATCTCCAGTTCCGCGAGCCGCGTCTGCAACTGCTGACGCAGCGGCAGGAAGCCTTGCGGCGAGCCGAAGCCGATCAGCTGCGAGCCGCTGTTGCGGCCGAGCGAGCGCAGCGCGTCGCTGATCAGCTCGCCGTCGAGCCAGCGCGCCGGCAGATAGCCGAGGCCCGGCCCTTTTTCCGGACGCGTCGACGTGTGCAGCATGTTGCGCAGCAGCCAGACGACGTCGATCGTCGGCGGCGCGGCCGTCGACTCGCCCGCGGCCGCCGCAGTGGCGCCCCCGCCGGACGCCGCGTCCGCGCCGCGCCGCTCGGCGCCCGCGAACGCGGCCGGGCGCTCGCGCACGTAGAAACCGGAGCCGCGCCGCGAGTCGAGATAGCCCTGCGCGACGAGCCGCTCGTACGCCTCGACGACCGTGAAGCGCGACACGCCCTTGTCGAGCGCGAGCTTGCGGATCGACGGCATCCGCATGCCGGGGCGAAACACGCGCTCGTCGATGCGGCGCCGGCCCCACTGCACGAGCTGCTCGACGAGCGTCAGCGCCGCTGCGTCGTGCGGGGCGGGGATCTGGTCGAGTGCGACGGACGACATGGGGCTCCTCCAACTGTACCGAACACTATCGGGTCGATTGTACCGTTACTGTGCTGGTCCGAATCGGTACATTTGATGGCATGTGTGCCGGTAAGGTCGCGAACGCGTGTCCGTTCCGGTTCTCCTTTCAGTTCGATTCGTCCGCTACGGCCGCCCCGCGCGTCGCCTTCAAAGCACGCGCGGTGGATCGCGCGACCCGGCGAATCGCGTCATAATCGAACGTTTCGGGTGGCGTACCGCCCGAGCCTGCAGCACCCGCACGACCAGCAACCCTCCGGGAGACCCCACATGGACCGCAGCGATCTTCAAGCCCCGAGCGCATGGAAACTGTCCGAGCGCGCGCAAAAGCTCACCAGTTCCGCGATTCGCGAAATTCTGAAGGTCACCGAACGTCCCGAGGTCATTTCGTTTGCGGGCGGTCTACCGTCGCCGCAGACGTTTCCGGTCGAGGCGATGCGCGCCGCCTCCGCGCGCATTCTGCGCGACGAACCGGCCGCCGCGCTGCAGTACAGCGCGACCGAAGGCTTTCTGCCGCTGCGCGAATGGATCGCCGCGCGCCATTCGGGTGACGGCGTCCAGATCCGGCCGTCGCAGGTGCTGATCACGACCGGCTCGCAGCAGGCGCTCGATCTGATCGGCAAGGTGCTGGTGTCCGAAGGCAAGCCGGTGCTCGTCGAAACGCCGAGCTATCTCGGCGCGCTGCAGTCGTTCTCGCTGTACGAGCCGCGCTACGTGCAGGTGCCGACCGACGAGCGCGGGCTGATCCCCGAGGCCCTGACGCCGGAACTGACCGCCGACGCGCGCGTGCTGTACACGATCCCGAACTTCCAGAACCCGACCGGCCGCCGCTTGCCGCTCGAGCGCCGCCGCGCGCTGGCCGCGTACGCGCTTCGCGCGCCGTTCCCGGTCGTCGAGGACGATCCGTACGGCGCGCTCGACTACGCGGGCGAATCGCTGCCGACGATGCTGTCGATGGCGCCGGACCACATCGTGCATCTCGGTTCATTCTCGAAGGTGCTTGCGCCGGGGCTGCGGGTCGGCTACATCATTGCGCCCGAAGACCTGCACTTCAAGCTCGTGCAGGCGAAGCAGGCGACCGACCTGCACACGCCGAGCTTCACGCAGCGCATCGTGCACGAAGTCGTGAAGGACGGCTTCCTCGACACGCACGTGCCGACGATCCGCACGCTGTATCGCAGCCAGTGCGACGCGATGATCGCGGCGCTCGAACGCTACATGCCCGAAGGCGTCAGCTGGACCCGGCCGGAAGGCGGCATGTTCATCTGGGCGCGTCTGCCGGCGCACATCGACAGCATGCAGCTGCTCGAAGAAGCCGTCGCGCAGAACGTCGCGTTCGTGCCGGGTGCGCCGTTCTTCGCGAACGACCCGCAGCACAACATGATGCGACTGTCGTTCGTCACGGTGCCGCCCGCGAAGATCGACGAAGGCATCGCGAAGCTCGCCGCGCTGATCCGCGCGCGCATCTGAATCCGATCGAGCGATCGACATCTTTTACCAAGGACACTTGAACATGGCCGACATCGACGTCTATGACCGCCTGAAACAACTCGGCATCGAACTGCCGACCGCCGGCGCCCCGGCCGCGGCCTATGTGATGAGCGCGCAGAGCGGCAACACCGTGTACCTGTCCGGGCACATCGCGAAGAAGGACGGCAAGGCGTGGGCCGGCAAGCTCGGCGACACGCTCACGACCGACGAAGGCAAGGCCGCCGCGCGCGCGATCGCGATCGACCTGCTCGCGACGCTGCACGCGCATACCGGCGACCTGAACAAGGTCACGCGCATCGTGAAGCTGATGAGCCTTGTGAACTCGACGCTCACGTTCACCGAGCAGCACATCGTGACGAACGGCGCATCGGAACTGATCGCCGACGTGTTCGGCGAGCGCGGCAAGCATGCGCGCTCGGCGTTCGGCGTCGCGCAGATTCCGCTTGGCGCGTGCGTCGAAATCGAACTGATCGCCGAAGTCCGCTAAGCGCGACGCCGCCGCGATGAGCACGCAAACTGTCCGCTTCAAGCAGGTCGATGTGTTCACATCGACCGCGTTCAGGGGCAATCCGCTCGCCGTCGTCTTCGACGCGGACTCGCTCGACGATGCGCAGATGCAGTCGATCGCGCGCTGGACGAATCTGTCCGAGACGACCTTCATCGTCACGCCGACCGACGCCGACGCGGACTACCGCGTGCGCATCTTCACGCCCGCCGGCGAGTTGCCGTTCGCGGGCCATCCGACGCTCGGCACCGCGCATGCGCTGCTCGAAAGCGGATACCGGCCGAAGACGCCGGGCCGCCTCGTGCAGCAATGCGGCGTCGGGCTCGTCGAACTTGCTGGACAGCACGACGGCGGCTGGGCGTTCAACGCGCCGCCCGCGCGCTTCGCGCCGCTGCCCGCTTCGCAATACGACGCGTTGCGCGCGGCGCTCGCCTCCGATGCGATCGATTTCTCCGCTGCGCCGACCGCCGTGAACAACGGCGCGCCGTGGCTCGTCGTGCGGATGCAGTCCGCCGACGCGTGTCTCGCGCTCGCGCCGGACGCGAGCGCGCTCGCCGACGTCGCACACGTTGCGGGCGCGCGCGGACTCGCGGCGTACGGCCCGCATCCGGCCGAGGGTCCCGCGACGTTCGAAGTCCGCTGTCTGAAGGCAGGCGGAAGTTTCGGCGTCGGCGAAGACCCGGTGACCGGCAGCGCAAACGCGGCGATCGCCGGGTTGCTCACGCAACAGCAGCGCCGTCCCGGTGCGCAGTACACCGCGCGCCAGGGCACCGTGCTCGGGCGTGACGGCCGCATTCGCGTGACCTATGACGACGCCGCAGGCAACACATGGATCGGCGGCGAATCGGTGACCGTGATCGACGGCACCTGCCGGCTGCCGTAACAGCGGTGCGCGCATCGCGCGCGCTCGCGTTGGCGATGTAATCGATTGCACTGAGCGATTGCATCGCGCGTTTACAGCGTGCACTGCCCCACCGCCCATCTATGCGCCACGATTCACCTGCGCAAAAGATGCGTCCCGACGCGCGTATACCCGCAGCGGCCGCGCTTCCTTAATCAATTCGCAGCCGCTAATATCAAATGGCCGGACGCGTCGTGTCGCCCGGCACGCCATTCGCCCGTCGGCACGACTACCCAGGCTGTCCCGCCCGCGATGCCGTCCATCCGACCATTCACCAAGCCGCCTTCCCAGCCGCCGCAACCGCGCTCGCTCTTCGTCGTGCCGGCGCTCGGCATCGTCGTGCTCGCGGTGCTGTGGGGCGTGATCGTTGCGCGGCTGTCCGTCGAGAAAGACGCGGCGATGCGCGAAGCGAACACGTCGGCCGCGATCCTGTCGACGTCGCTCGAACAGCACACGGTGAAGTCGATCCAGCAGGTCGACCAGATCACCCGCTTCGTCAAATACGAATACGAAAAGTCACCGGACGACTTCGATCTCGCGAGCACCGTCGACAACGCCGTCGTGCAGGGCGACTCGCTCGTGCAGGTCGCGCTGCTCGACGCGCACGGCAAGCTCGTCGCGAGCACGGCCGACCCGCATCCGCATCCGGAGCCGCTCGACTTCTCCGATCGCGACTACTTTCGCGTGCATCGGCGCGCAAACGACGACCGGCTATACATCGGCGAGCAGGTGAAGGCCCGCACGCCGGGGCAGGACATGCTGCAACTGTCGCGCCGGCTCAATGCGCCGGATGGTTCGTTCGCGGGCGTGGTCGTCGTCTCCGAAGCACCTGATTACTTCACGAACGATTTCTACAACACCACCGCGATCGGCCGCGACGGGATGATCGCCGTCGTGACCGGCGACGGCACGGTGCTCGCGCGACGCACCGGCAGCGTGCGGCACCCGTCGAGCGCGGCCTTCGTCAACGCCGCGTATCCGTTGTACGGACACCCGTCGAGCGTGTACGCCGACCCGATCGACCAGGTCACGCGCATCGTGTCGTCCCGGCACGTCGACGGCTATCCGCTCGACGTGCTCGTCGGGCTGTCCGAAGCCGAGGAACTCGCGGACTATCACCACACGCGCGATGTCTATCTGCTGATGGCGGCGTTCGTGTCGCTCGCGATCCTGTCGTTCTTCGCGGTCGCGGCCGGGCTCGCGAACAAGCTGCGCGGCCGGGAAATGACGGAGCTCGTGCAGTACGACCTGCTCACCGGACTGCCGAACCGTTATTCGACGCTGCAGCGGCTACGCCATGAAGTCGCGCAGCCGGGCAACGTCGGACGGCTCGCGATCCTGTTCATCGATCTCGACAACTTCAAGACGGTCAACGACACGCTCGGCCACAACGCCGGCGACATCGTGCTGCAGATGAGCGCCGCGCGCCTCGCCGACGCGGTCGGTCACGCGGGCATGCTGTCGCGCATCGGGGGCGACGAGTTCGCCGTGATCGTGAAGAGCGACGACATCGAAACGCGCGCGGTCACGCTCGCGGAAGCGGCGAGCGCCGCGTTCGCGCATCCGTTCGACGTGCGCGGCAGCACGTTCGTGCTGCATGCGAGCACCGGCATCGCGCTGCACATGGTCGAGCACGAAAGCGAGATCGACCTGCTGAAAAAAGCGGATCTCGCGATGTACGCGGCGAAGGACGCCGGCCGCAACGGCTTCCGGTTCTACTCGGCGCAGATGGGACACCGCGCGGACCATCTGATGAAATGGGAGCAGCAGTTGCGCGTCGCGCTGGAGAGCGGCCAGATCTTTCTCGCGTACCAGCCGAAGCTCGATCTGCGGCGACGCTGCATCACCGGGTTCGAAGCGCTCGCGCGCTGGAATCATCCGCAGTACGGATTGATCGCGGCGAGCGAATTCATACCGCTCGCCGAATCGACGGGGCTCATCGTGCCGATCGGCGACTTCGTGATCCGCACGGCGTGCGCGCAGTTGAGCGCGTGGCAACGCGAAGGGCTCGACTCGCTGACGCTCGCGGTCAACATCTCGGCCGTGCAGTTCTGGCGCGGCGATCTGTACGAGACCGTCGCGCATGCGATCGAATCGACCGCCATCGATCCGGCCCGGCTCGAACTGGAGATCACCGAGACCGCGATGATGGAGTACCCGGACCTCGTGTCCGAAAAGATCTTCGCGTTGAAGGGTCTCGGCGTGCGCATCGCGCTCGACGACTTCGGCACCGGCTATTCGTCGCTGTCGTATCTGAGCCGCTTCAAGGTGGACACGCTGAAGGTGGACCGCTCGTTCGTGCAGGCGATTCCGGCGGATCGCAGCGTTTGCGTGATGGTGTCGGCGATCGTGAATCTCGCGCGCTCGCTCGGGCTGACGGTGGTCGTCGAAGGCACCGAGACCGAGGACCAGGTGGCGTGGCTGATGGCGCTCGGGCCGATCGAGGCGCAGGGGTATCTGTTTTCGCGCCCGCTGCCGGTAGACGAGCTGCCGGCGCTGATCGAGCGTTACGGCGTGTGCGCGACAGAGGCCGTCGCGAGCCGGCGCGAACTGCAGCCGGAACGCGCGGACGACGCGCCGGCCTGAACCGGCCTGAACCGACCTGAGCCGGCGCGCGAAGGATCAGAAGCCGCGCGCCATCACCGCGACGCCGATCGTCACGACACCGAGCACGATGTTGATCACCAGCAGGCGGCGCACGGTGCCGACCGCGCGCGCGCCGTCGGGCCAGCGCTGCGCCTGCACCGCGCGAATCACGCGCGGAAAGAGCGCGAAGCGGATGTGGCCGTAGATCAGCATCATCAGGAGGCCGATGCCGGCCATCGCGTGAAGCGGCCACGTGGCGTGGGCGCCGCCGAACTGCATCAGCAGGAAGCCGCCGGTGATCAGGATCACGAGCACCGCCGCGCCGACCCAGTTGAAGAAGCGGCCCGATACGGACTCCCAGAGCGGCAGCCGCAGTTGCGGCGACAGGTCTTCGAGCGCCGGGCGCAGGCAGAAATGCGCGAACACCATGCCGCCGACCCAGACGGCGACAGCGAGCAGATGCAGAAAAAGCGCGACAGCGATCGCGTGACCCATACGGCGGATTCCTTGGTTGAAGGGTTGAACGGCGTGGCCGGACCGCATGCGCGAGCCGTAGCGCGGCATTATTCCACGCCGCGGGCGGCCGCGCTGAAAGCGCGCGCCGCGACCCGGTCCGACGTCAACCCGCGAGCGCCGGGCGCAGTCCGGTCACCTTCAGCTTCGTGTCCGGCGCGCGGCCCTTGCGAGCGCGCTTGCCGACATGCGCAGCGAGCCCCGCGCCGGCCAGCCGCTCCTCGCCCGCCTTGCCGCCGCGCCCGGTGCCTTGCAGCACGACGCCCGCGGCGCCGATCGCGAGCGCCTGCACGAGCTTCTCCTTGTCGTCGAGCGCCATCAGGATCACGCCGCGTCCGCCGCCCGACAGCGTCTTCATTTCGTCGAGGCCGAACACGAGCAGCCGTCCGCCGCTGGACAGACACGCGACCTGCGTCGCGTCCGGCAGCATCGGCATCGGCGCGAGAGGCGCCTCGCCCGCGTCGATCGTCATGAACGACTTGCCGGCCTTCACGCGGCTCACCATGTCGCCGATCCTCGCGATGAAGCCGAAGCCGTTGCTCGACGCGAGCAGCAGCGCCTGATCGGCCTGCGCCGCGAAGTAGTGCAGCAGGTGCGAGCCCGATTCGAGTTCGATCAGCGACGTGACCGGCACGCCGTCGCCGCGCCCGCCCGGCAGCGACGCGACCGCGACCGAATACACGCGGCCGTTGCTGCCCCACGCGATCAGCGTGTCGGGCGTGCGGCACTGGAACACGCCGTACAGACCGTCGCCGGCCTTGAACATGAAGCCGGCCGGATCGAGCCCGTGGCCCTTCAGCGCACGCACCCAGCCCTTCTGCGACACGACGACCGTCACCGGCTCGTCGACGACGCGCGCCTCGAACGTCGCGCGCTTTTCCTGCTGGATCAGCGTGCGGCGCTCGTCGCCGTACTGCTTCGCGTCCGCTTCGATCTCGCGGATCATCAGACGCTTCATCGACGACTCGTTCGCGAGCAGTTCTTCGAGCTTCGCCTTCTCTTCGCGCAGTTCCTGAAGCTCCTTCTCGATCTTGATCTTTTCGAGCCGCGCCAACTGACGCAGCCGGATCTCGAGAATGTCGTCGGCCTGCCGCTCCGAGAGCCCGAACGCCGACATCAGCGCGGCCTTCGGCTCGTCCGCCTCGCGGATGATGCGGATCACCTCGTCGATATTCAGGAAGACGATCATCCGCCCTTCGAGGATGTGGATGCGGTCGTCGACCTTCGTCAACCGATGCTGCGTGCGGCGCGTGACCGTCGCGAAGCGGAACCCGACCCACTCCTGCAGGATCTCGCCGATGCCCTTCTGCCGCGGACGCCCGTCCGCGCCGATCATCACGAGGTTCAGCGTCGCGTTCGATTCGAGGCTCGTGTTCGCGAGCAGCGAATGGACGAACTCGGTCTGGTCGATGCGGCTCGTCTTCGGCTCGAACACGAGGCGCACCGGCGCGTCCTTGCCGGACTCGTCGCGCACGGTGTCGAGCAGCGCGAGCATCGTCTGCTTCGTCTGCAACTGCTCGGGCGACAGCGTCTTCTTGCCGAGCTTGATCTTCGGATTCGTCAGCTCCTCGATCTCTTCGAGCACCTTCTGGCCCGACGTGTTCGGCGGCAGCTCGGTGACGACGAGTTGCCACTGGCCGCGCGCCATCTCCTCGATCTTCCAGCGCGCGCGCACCTTCAGGCTGCCGCGGCCGCCCTCGTACGCGGCCGCGATTTCGGCCTCGCTCGAAATGATCTGGCCGCCGCCCGGGAAGTCCGGACCCGGCACGCGCTCCATCAGTTCCGCGTGCGTGATGCGCGGGTTGCGGATCATCGCGACCGCCGCCGCCGCGACTTCGCGCAGGTTGTGCGACGGAATCTCGGTCGCGAGGCCCACCGCGATGCCCGACGCGCCGTTCAGCAGCAGCATCGGCAGCCGCGCGGGCAGCGTGCGCGGCTCTTCGAACGAGCCGTCGTAGTTGGGCATGAACTCGACGGTGCCCATGTCGATTTCGTCGAGCAGCAGCTTCGCGATCGGCGTGAGGCGCGCTTCGGTGTAGCGCATCGCCGCCGCGCCGTCGCCGTCGCGCGAGCCGAAGTTGCCCTGGCCGTCGATCAGCGGATAGCGCATCGAGAAGTCCTGCGCGAGACGCACGAGTGCGTCGTACGCGGACTGGTCGCCGTGCGGGTGGTACTTGCCGAGCACGTCGCCGACCACGCGCGCCGACTTCACGGGCTTCGCGTTGTCGCCGAGGCCCATTTCGTTCATCGCGTAGAGGATGCGGCGCTGCACCGGCTTCTGGCCGTCGCAGACGTCCGGCAGCGCGCGTCCCTTCACGACGCTCACCGCGTAGTCGAGATACGCGCGCTCCGCGTAGTGGCCGAGCGTGAGGAAGTCGCCGTCGGGCACGTCGGCGGGCTCGGTGAAAAGATCGTCCTGTTCGTTCATTCAATCAATCCGTTGGTTCACTGTGCGCGAATCAGATGTCCGCTTCGACCTCGTTGCCCTTCTCTTCGAGCCAGCTGCGGCGCGACGCCGCCTCGCCCTTGCCCATCAGCATCGTCATGCGGGCGACCGTCGCGTCGAAGTCGAGCGCGCCGAGCGCGACCGGCGACAGACGCCGCGTGTCCGGGTTCATCGTCGTGTCCCACAGCTGCTCGGCGCTCATTTCGCCGAGACCCTTGAAGCGGCTGATCGTCCATTGCGTGTCGCGCACGCCGTCCTTGCGCAGCTTGTCGAGGATCGCTTCGAGTTCGCCTTCGTCGAGCGCGTACAGCTTCTGCGCAGGCTTCTTGCCGCGCGCGGGCGCGTCGACGCGAAAAAGCGGCGGCCGCGCGACATACACATGCCCGCGCTCGATCAGCTGCGGGAAGTGCTTGAAGAACAGCGTGAGCAGCAGCACCTGGATGTGCGAGCCGTCGACGTCCGCGTCCGACAGGATGCAGATCTTGCCGTAACGCAGGTTCGACACGTCGATCGTGTCGTCCGGACCATGCGGGTCGATGCCGATCGCCACCGAGATGTCGTGCACCTCGTTGTTCGCGAACAGCCGGTCGCGCTCGGTCTCCCACGTGTTCAGCACCTTGCCGCGCAGCGGCAGGATGGCCTGGTATTCCTTGTCGCGGCCCATCTTCGCGGAGCCGCCCGCCGAGTCGCCCTCGACGAGGAACAGTTCGTTGCGTGCGATGTCGGTCGCCTCGCAGTCGGTCAGCTTGCCCGGCAGCACCGCGACGCCGGAACTCTTGCGCTTCTCGACCTTCTGGCCGGCGCGCGTGCGCGCCTGCGCCTGCTTGATCACGAGATCGGCGAGCTTCTTGCCGTGCTCGACGTGCTGGTTCAGCCACAGTTCGAGCGCGGGCCGCGCGAACGACGACACGAGCTTCACCGCGTCGCGGCTGTTCAGGCGCTCCTTGATCTGCCCCTGGAACTGCGGGTCGAGCACCTTCGCGGACAGCACGAACGATACGCGCGCAAACACGTCTTCGGGCAGCAGCTTCACGCCTTTCGGCTGCAGGTTGTGCAGTTCGACGAAGCTCTTCACCGCCTGGAAGAGCCCGTCGCGCAGACCCGATTCGTGCGTGCCGCCCGCGGGCGTCGGAATCAGGTTCACATACGACTCGCGCGTGAGCGACCCTTCCTCGCTCCACGCGACGACCCACGCGGCGCCTTCGCCTTCGGCGAACGTCGTGTCGTCGCCGGCGCGCGAACTGTCCGCATAGCGCTCGCCTTCGAAGAGCGGAATCAGCAACTCGCTTCCGCCCATGCCTTCGAGCAGATAGCCGCGCAGACCGTCGTCGTACTTCCAGCTCTGGCGCTCGCCGGTTTTCTCGTTGATCAGCTCGACTTCGACACCCGGCAGCAGCACCGCCTTCGAGCGCAACAGGCGCTGCAACTCGCCGACCGGCAGATTCGGCGAATCGAAGTACTTCGCATCGGGCCACGCACGCACGCGCGTGCCGGTCTTTTTTTCGTCGCGCGCCGCGTGGCGCGTGACGAGTTGTTTCGCGACGTCGCCGTTCGCGAAGCCGAGTTCGGCGACCTTGCCGTCGCGCCACACGGTGACGTCGAGGCGCGTCGACAGCGCATTGGTGACCGACACGCCGACGCCGTGCAGGCCGCCCGAGAACGTGTACGCGCCGCCGGCGGCCTTGTCGAACTTGCCGCCCGCGTGCAGGCGCGTGAACACGATCTCGACGACCGGCACGCGTTCTTCCGGATGCAGGCCGAACGGGATGCCGCGTCCGTCGTCCTCGACCGACACCGACTGGTCCGCATGCAGCGTGACCGTGATGCGGCGGCCGAAACCGCCGAGCGCTTCGTCGGATGCGTTGTCGATGACTTCCTGGATGATGTGCAGCGGGTTCTCGGTGCGCGTGTACATGCCCGGCCGTTGCCGGACGGGCTCGAGGCCCTTGAGCACCTTGATCGACGCCTCGCTGTACGCGGCGTTGGACTTCTTCGTAGACATGGCGGATCCGGTGCGTCGATCGACGCGTTTTCCACAGCATCTGTGGACATCCGCGTGGACAACGCGTTGATTTTTCAAAAAAGGCGAAGCGAAACAACGGGGTGCGCCGGCGTGCCCGCCGCATGAGCAGGCGCCGCGCGATTCGCGAGGTATTGTACTGATTTGGTCGCGGCGGGCAATTGCGGCGCGGGCCGACTGGCCGACCGGCCTGGCACGCAACGGGGATTTGCGTGGCGCGGCGCGAGGTGGCGCGAGGTGGCGTGCCGCACCGGCTGGCGATGCGGCACGCGGCGGGCGGGTTACTTGAGTTCGCCGCCGAACACGGTCTTCTGGATCACCGGCAGTTGCTGGTCGAGGTTGTCCTTCGACACGACGATCACCGGCACGACGATGTTCTTCGGCGGCGTCTTGCCCGCGAGATGGTCGAGCATCGCGCCGCCCGCCTTCTCGCCCATCAGGTACGGCTGCTGCATGCCGGACGCGGTCAGCGTGCCGTCGCGGATCATGTCGACGAACTGCGGCACGCCGTCGAACGCCACCAGCGCGATCTCACCCTGGCGGTGCGCGACCTGGATCGCGCGCGCCGCGCCGAGCGTCGGCGTGTCGGTCTGCACGAACACGCCGCGCATGTCGGGATGCGCGGTCATCATGTCCTGCACGAAGCGGAACGTCTCGTCGGCCGTATAGCGCTGCATCTGGTTCAACGCGACTTCGGCAATGCCCGCCTCCTTCATCGCGCGACGAAAACCCTCGGTGCGCAGCTTGCCGTTCTGCCGCGCGAGCGAGATCGACGAGATCCCGTAGCCGCCCTTCTCCCAGCCCTTCTGCTTCATCACCTGGGCGAGCTTCCTGCCGGTTTCGTACGCGCCCTTCTCGTTCTCCGAGCTGATGAACGACACGTATTCGCCCGAATTCGTGCCGATGTCCGCGATCACGACCGGAATCTTCGCGCGCGCCGCGAGTTGCAGCACGCTCGGCGCGGTCGACGAATCGGTCGGCGACAGCACGATGCCCGCGACGCCTTGCGCGATCGCGTCCTGCGCGTTCTTCAATTGCGTCGCCGCGTCGTTGTGCGAGTCGTAGAGCGTCGTCGTGCCGCCTTGCGCCTGCATCGTCTCCGACACGCCCTTGCCGACGATGCGCCAGAACGGCAGATCGAGCCCCGGCGTCAGATACGCGAAGTGCTTGCCGCTCGCCGCGCCCTGCGCATTCGCGCGATTCGCGAGCGGCAGCCCGAGCACCGTGCCGAGCAGCAGCGCCCCGGCCGCCTTCAGCGTGTCGCGTTTGCGGCCGTCGTTCGGCCCGTCATCGTTCACGTCGTGCCTTACGTCGTGCTTCACGTCGTTCGGATCGTCGTTCATGCTCGTGTCTCCTTTGTGGTTCGTTCACGTTCGGGCACTGCATCGCCGGCGGCCATTACAGCGCGCGCCGGCTAAGACGGGTCGTCACGATGCGCTCGATCAGCACCGCGATGATGATGATTGCGCCGATCGCGCTGCCCTGCCAGTACGGGCCGACGTTCAGCAGGTTCAGGCCGTTGCGCAGCAGTGCCATGATCAGCACGCCGAAGAACGTGCCGATCATCGAGCCGCGTCCGCCGAACAGGCTCGCGCCGCCGATCACGACCGCCGCGATCGAATCGAGTTCGAGCCCGTTGCCGGCGATAGGGTCGATCGACAGGAGCCGCGACGCGAGCATCACCGCCGCGACCGCCGACAGCGCGCCCGACACCACGTACGCGAGCGTCGTGTAGTACGACACCTTGAGGCCCGACGCGCGCGCCGCGTCGAGGTTTGAGCCGATCGCGTAGATCGTGCGTCCGCCCTTCGTGAACGTCAGGTAGTACCACGCGAGCGCGAACAGCACGACGACGAACAGGAAGTTCGCCGGCACGCCGAACACGTCGGCCATGCCGATCCACGACAGCCCTTGCGGCAGCGACGAAATCGAATTGCCGTTGCTGATCACGTACGCGAGCGAGCGGCCGATCGACATCATCCCGAGCGTCACGATGAACGGCGCGATGCGCCCGAACGTGACGAGCAAGCCGTTCACGAGTCCCATCAGCCCGCCGGCGACGATCGCCGCCGCGATCGCGACGGGCACCGGCAATCCGGCCGCGGTCAGCGCGAGGCCGAGCACGATGCCGGTGACGCCGGTGATCGCGCCGACCGACAGATCGATGCCCGCGACGAGGATCACGAACGTCTGCCCGATCGCCGCGACGCCGGTGACGACCGTCTGGTCCATCAGGTTGAACAGGTTGCCGATCGAAAAGAAATGCGACGACACGACCGACAGCGCAGCCGACAACACGACCAGCACCACGAACATCCGGATTTCCAGCTGGAAGCGATGAAGGAAGCTGCCGTGCCGGCGACGCGCGGCCGGCACCGCCGTGTTCGCGTGATTCGTGTTCATCGTCCGCCCTCCCGCTCGTGTCGTTCCTGTCGCTCTTGCGGCGCTTGCCTCGCGTCGGCAAGTCCGCCGGCGACGGTCATCGTCTGGCCGATCCCGTGTTGCGCCATGCTGCGTGTCGCCATCTGTGCCATTGCCTGCGCATCGAGTGTCGCGGCCTGCGCCGGCACGCTCACGCCGAGGTAGCCGAACGAGTGCCCGCTCTGGTTGCGCAGGCCGAGCAGCACCGAATGGAGCGCGCCGTCGGCCACCACCGCGCCGGGCGCGTGCGCGTCGAGCGCATGGCCGATCGACGTCTCGCCGACGAGCGGAAACCGCCCCGCGACAATGCCGACGTCCGCGCCCGGATGCGCGACGAGATCGAAGCAGAACACGCGGCCGCGCTCGATCTGCAGCCAGTAGCTGGTCGCGCCGAACGCGCGCGACAGGTCCGCGAGCACGTCGTGCAGCCCCTGCGCGGACGAGCGCGGCGCCGAGTACATCGCGAGGATCTCCGGATCGAGCAGCGCGCTGTCGGCCTGCGCGACCGACACGCCGTCGCTCAGCACGACCACGCGGTCCGACAGCCCGAGCACCTCGTCGAAATCGGACGACACGACCACCACGCCGACGCCCTTCTGCGCGATCTTGCGGATGATCTGGTAGATCGTGTTGCGCGTGCCGATGTCGACGCCGCGCGTCGGCTCGTCGAGCAGCAGCACCGACGGGTTCAGCAGCAGCCAGCGCGCGAGGATCACCTTCTGCTGCTGGCCGCCGCTCAAGCCGAGCATCGGCGCCTGCAGCACGTGCGCGGGCATGTCGAGTTCGGTGAGCAGGCTGTCGATCGCGGCGAAATGCCGGTCGTAATGGCGCAGCACGCCCGGATCGTGGCCGAGGTGCGCGAGCAGCAGGTTCTCCGTCACCGAGAAGTCCGGCACGATGCCTTGACGACGGCGATCCTCGCCGATCAGCCCGACGCCGCGCGCGATCGCTTCGCGCGGCGTCGTCGCAGCGAACGGCTGGCCGCCGAGCGCGACCGTGCCGCCGTCGCGCCGGCGCAGCCCGAAGATCGCTTCGAGCGTCTCGGAACGCCCCGCGCCGACGAGTCCCGCGAGCCCGAGAATCTCCCCGCGATGCAGCGTGAACGACACGTCGCGCACCATCGTGCCCGACGCCAGATGGCGCACGTCGAGCACCGGCTCGCGCGGAACACGCTCGTCGGCTGGCGCGCTCGCGCGCTCGTACAGGTTCGAGATTTCGCGGCCGACCATCATCTGGATCAGCGACGACGGCATCAGATCCTTCGTTCTGAGGCCCGCTTCGACGGTGCGGCCGTCGCGCATCACCGTCACGCAGTCGGTGATCTCGAAGATCTCTTCGACGCGGTGCGACACGAACGCGAGCGCCTTGCCGCGCGAACGCAACAGCCGCATCACTTCGAACAGGCTCTCGACCTCGGTCGGCGAAAACGACGCGGTGGGCTCGTCGAAGATGATCAGTTCGGAATCCTGCTGCAACGCGCGACCGATTTCGATGATCTGCCGCTGCGCGATCGACAGGTCGCCCGCGCGCCGATAGAGCGGCAAGTGGTCCGCCTGGCGCAGCTCTTCGAGCACGGCCTCGGCGCGTCGGCGCAGCGCTTTCCAGCTGAGCCGCTCGCGCTGCCCGAAGTGCGTGAGGCACAGGTTCTCCATCACCGTCAGATCCGGCGCGATGCTCGTCTCCTGCATCACGAGCGAGATGCCGGCGCGCATCGCGTCGCGCGGCGTCGCGAAATCGACGTCGGCGTTCTTGTAGCGCAAGCGGCCGTCGGAGCGGCGCAGATGGCCGCTGATGATCCGCGACAGCGTCGTCTTGCCCGCGCCGTTCACGCCGACGAGCGCGTGCACCTCGCCCGAGCGCAGCGTGATCGACCCGTCCTTCAGCGCCTGCACCGGGCCGAACAGCTTCGTCACCTGTTCGGCGCGCAGCACTTCGACCGGCTGCGGCAGCGTGCCGGCGTCGTGTGCGGCCACCGTGGGAGTCGCCATTTATGCGCCTATGCGAAGTTCGACCGTCTCGTACGGATCCAGCGTCAGCGTCGATGCGTCGAAGGCGCGATGCGCCGGGGGCTGCGTGTAGTCCGCGTCGGCGCGCCAGCGCGCGATCGTCGCTGTCGCGCGAGGCGTCTGCAGTTCGACGCTCTGCGGTTCGGCGCACAGGTTCGCGACCCACAGCGTGGTTGTCGTGGACGACGGCGCGGCCGCCAGCGCGGCAAGCGGTGCACTCCCCTGCTCGACACGGGTCTCGACGAGCGTCGCGCCGCGCGCCGCCGCAAGCGACGCGAGCAGGTGAAAGAGCGGCACCGGCCGCGCTTCGTCGAACAAGCCGCGCGGCCCGGTTAGTTCGGATAACGCAATGTGTCCGACACCGCCTGCCGCGAAGGCGGCGAAGTAGCCGAGATTCCACGCCGCGCCGAAGAGCCCGCGCTGGCGCGGATCGTTGTCCGTCAGGCACACGCGGCGGCCGGCCGGACCGGCTTCGTTCGACAGCGTCGCGGACCCGTACGGGTTGTCGCGCGCGGCGATCGTCGACGGTCCGACGCGCAACGGCGTGCGGCCCGCGAGCGCGGCGGCGCTGCCCGCGATGAACGGCAGCGTCGCGAGCGTCTCCATCACCGAGCGGTCGTCGGCCGCGTGGACTAGCGGGCAGGTCGTGAAGGTCGCGTAGTCGATCTGCTCGAACGGAGGCCGCTTGCGGTTGAACTCGGTGAAGTACGCGAACGAACCGCCGCCGAGCGGCACGCCGGGAAACGCGGCGCGCGCCGCCGCGAGCACGTCGTCGAACGACGGGCACGGCGGCCACGGGCTGCCCGGCAGCACGGCTTTCAGGTCGGGCGCCGGCGACACCTGCAGCGCGATCGGCGGCGTCTGTCCGCGCACGGCGGCGGCGATAAGCGCCATCTCACGTGCTGGATCGCCGCCGTCGCCGTTCAGCACGACTTCGAGCACGTACGGCACCGACGACGCATCGGCGAGCCGCGCGAACGCGGGCAGCGCCGACGCGACATCGTCGTGGCGCACATCGACATGCGCGATGAAGTACGCGGGATTCAATGCACGCAGTGCATCGGCGTGGCGCGACGCGTCGTCCAGATCTTCGGCGCGCACGCCGATTCCCAGTTGCGGGATCGGCTGCGTCGTGGCCGCGCCGAGCACGATGCGCGCGGATCGCTTCTCAGCGGCGTCGGCCGGCGCAGGCCGCCGCGCATCGATGCGCACGGTCACCGCCTGGTCCAGCGTCGAACCTTTTTCGAGCGTGTAAGGCCACGGCAGCGCGAGCGGCCGCACGTAGGTCTTGAACGACGCGTCGGACCAGTTGCGCTGGTCTTCCATCTCGAACGTGTCGCCTTCGAGGCGCACTTCGGCGGAGAGCGTGTCGGTGTGCCGCGTGGTCAGCGCGCGGATGTCGCGAAACGGCTGGAACGGATCGATCTGTACGGGAAATAGCGTGTCGCGGCGCTCGCCGTCGACCGTCTCGACGACGACCGGCTTGCCCGACACATCGAGCGGATGAAGCACGACGAACCCGGTGCGGTTCGTCAGCAGGTCGCCTTCGAGCGCGGCCTGCGCGCGGAATTCGAGCGTGCCGTCGGCGCGGCCGGCGATCGACGCAGAGAGGCGCAGCTCGCCGCCCGTGGGTCCGCACGCGCCGGTAAAGCGCACGTCGAACCGGTCGTCGCGCTGCTGGATCTGGACGTCGCTTAAGTCGAGCGAATGCGTCCCCCAATTTTCATCGCGCGCGAGAAACGAAATCGCTCGGATGACCTCCTGTCCCGCATAACGCAAATAACGCAGCGCGCCGCCCTGGAACTCCACGCTCAACGGCCCGGCGACCAGTTTCGTCGGCGCGGGCTCGGTCTGCGTGGTTCCCAGTTGCGCCACGATCGTGTCGACTGACTGCATGACTCCTCCTGAAGGCGTCCCGCTTCGGTCGTACGTGACGGGGCAGTCCCGGCTGTCTGCCGGTCCTGTTTGTCTCCATGACGGCGCTCATCGCGCGCCGTTCACCGTCGTTATGGCTTTTCTGCTTCACCGCCGATTTGTATGATGACCATACATAATATGCGGCAATCGATCAATGGGGGGAAACGTCATTATGGGTCAAACGGCCCCTCGCGGACGCCGAATTCCGCGGCCGCCTGCCCGGGCTTACTTGCGCTTGCTCTCCAGCGCTTCCCAGCGTTCGAGCGCGACGAGCAGTTCCTCGTCGATCCTGGCGTACCGCTCGGACAGGCGCGCGCCCTCCTGCGCGTCCTTCGCGAAGATCGAGCCGTCTTCGAGCCGCGCGCCGATCGTCTTCTGCTCCGCTTCGAGCGCCTCGATCTGCGCGGGCAGCGCGTCCAGTTCCTTTTGCTCCTTGAACGTCAGCTTCACCGCGCGCTGCGCGTTGCGGCCGGCCGCGCTGTCCTTCGGCGCGCCGTCCTTTGCGCCGTCCTTCGCCCCCCCGGCCGGTTCGCGCGCCGGCGTGCCGCGCGCGTCGGCGATCTGCTGCGCGCGCTCGCTCTGCGTCTGCCAGTCGGTGAAACCGCCGACGTACTCGCGCCACTGGCCGTCGCCCTCGGCCGCGATCACCGACGTCACCACGTTGTCGAGGAACGCGCGGTCGTGGCTCACGAGCAGCACGGTGCCGTCGTAGTCGGCGAGCAGTTCTTCGAGCAGTTCGAGCGTCGGGATGTCGAGGTCGTTGGTCGGCTCGTCGAGCACCAGCACGTTCGCGGGCCGCGCGAAGAGACGCGCGAGCAACAGCCGGTTGCGCTCGCCGCCGGACAGCGACTTCACCGGCGAGCGCGCGCGCTCCGGCGCGAACAGGAAGTCGCCGAGATAGCTCATCACGTGCTTGCGCGCGCCGTTGATCTCGACCCAGTCGCTGCCGGGGCTGATCGTGTCCGCGAGCGTCTTGTCGAGGTCGAGCTGCGCGCGCATCTGGTCGAAGTACGCGACCTGCAGGTTCGTGCCGACGCGCACCGTCCCTTCGTCCGGCTTCAATTCGCCGAGGATCAGCTTCAGGAGCGTCGTCTTGCCGGCGCCGTTCGCGCCGACGAAACCGATCTTGTCGCCGCGCATCACCGTCGCCGAGAAGCGCTCGACAATCGTTCGGTCACCGTAGCGTTTCGTCACGTCGGTGAGTTCCTCGACGATCTTGCCGGACTTCTCGCCCTGCGCGACGTCGAGCTTCACGTTGCCCTGCACGTTGCGGCGCTCGGCGCGCTCGTTGCGCATCTGCACGAGCCGCGCGATGCGCCCGACGCTGCGCGTGCGGCGCGCCTCGACGCCCTTGCGGATCCACACTTCTTCCTGCGCGAGCAGCTTGTCGAACTTGTCGTTCTCGATGCGCTCGACTTCGAGCTGCTGCGCCTTGCGCGTCTGGTACTGCGAGAAATTGCCCGGATACGACAAGAGACGCCCGCGATCGAGCTCGACGATGCGCGTCGCGACGCGGTCGAGAAACGCGCGATCGTGCGTGATGAACAACAGGCTCGCGCGCTGCGACACGAGCAGGTCTTCGAGCCAGCGGATGCCGTCGAAGTCGAGGTGGTTGGTCGGCTCGTCGAGCAGCAGCACGTCGGGCTGCACGACGAGCGCGCGCGCGAGCGCGACGCGCTTTTGCATCCCGCCCGACAGCGCGCCGACGCGCGCATCGCCTTCGAGGCCGATCTGAGCGAGCGTCGTCGCGACGCGCGTGCGCCAGTTCCACGCGTCGGCCGCGTCGAGCGACGACTGCAGCGCGTTCATCCGCGCGAGCAGCGCGTCGTGTTCCGCGCCTTCGGGCGTGTCGGCGAGACGATGCGCGACCGCATCGTATTCGTCGACCAGCGCGCGCACGCCGGCGAGGCCGGACGCGACGGTGTCGAACACGGTCGCGTCCGCGTCGAATTCCGGCTCCTGCGGCACGTAGACCGTCGACAGGTTCTGCTGGCGCGTCACCAGTCCGTCGTCCGGCTTCGCGAGATCGGCGACGATCGTCAGCAGCGACGACTTGCCGGCGCCGTTGCGGCCGATGAGTCCGACGCGCTCGCCGGCTTCGAGCGAAAAATCCGCATGATCGAGCAGCGTGACGTGACCGAACGCGAGTTGCGCGCCGGTGATGGAGTAAAGCGACATGAAGGAGACAGCCTGGTTGGACCTGAATCGCGCATTGTACCGGGCCGCGCGGGTCGCGCGCCGGGTGCCGGTGCCGCCGTGCGGCCGGGTCGCGCGCCGGTGGGCCGGCGTTTTTCCGGTAACATCGCGGCTCGCGCGGATCGCCCTAAAGGGACGTAACAGCGGGACGTAACAGCGGGACGTAACAGCGGAAACCGCGGCGGCGGCGCGCACGAGAAACGAACGAAGGATGTCAGTCGTGACTGAAGTGATCGAATACAAGAGCTGGGTCTGCCTGATCTGCGGCTGGATCTACGACGAAGAAGAAGGGCTGCCCGACGACGGCCTCGCGCCGGGCACGCGTTTCGCGGACATCCCGGACGACTGGCGCTGCCCGCTGTGCGACGTCGGCAAGGCGGATTTCGTCGTCGAGTTCTGAGCGCGCGGCACTGCCGCCGTTCGCGGGCGCAACGGGCGTTTGCTATACTCTTCGCCCTGCGCTGCGTCCTCCTCTCTCCCCGTAGTTCAATGGATAGAACAAGTGCCTCCTAAGCGCTAGATGCAGGTTCGATTCCTGCCGGGGGGACCAGAAATGCGCGTGAAAGGCTTATGCAGCAAGGAGAAGACGGGGATTTGGCGTAAATTTGGCGTAACCGGTTGGCAAGCACGGCATGCGCAGCCGCATGAGGGGTGCGGAAGCGCCCGAGCGAGCGCTGCCGGATAACACAGCATTTACTGCGGCATCTTTCCGGTAGATTGCGGCGATGAAGCGGAGTGGTCGGCCGACATGCCGCGCTCACGCTTTTGCATGAGTGTGCCGCTGCCCGGATGACTGCTGGCCGCGCCGGTTGGCTGGTCCGATGCAGTCTTGGAACCCATGCCGGTTGTCTGGCCACTGGCCGAGCCTCCGGAAGACTTGTCCCCGCCTTGGGGAAAAAGCACCGTGGCTCATTACCATTGCCGCGAACAGTAATGTCCCCGATACTACGAATTGTCGCGTTTTCCTATACCGCACAGAATTTGTGATGGTGGTCCAGTTCGTCGTCGCGCTCATGCAGCGGTCGAAATGGATCACCCGGCCACGGAACAGGTCGCCCGCTGAACGGTTTCAGAACGCGTCGCAGTCGTATCCAGCACGAATCATCTCGCCGCACCGACGACACTTCGCGCGATGTGGCGCCTTCGTGATGGTGTAGTGGCCGCACTCCAGCACGACAAGGCGTCCGTGCTTGAGCAAACCCGGGGCGGCACCAAGTTTCCACTTCCACGCGAGTGCGCCGGACTGATTCTCAGCCAGCGCTTCGAATGGGTCGGGCTCCCCCGCAAACAGGGACGCAAGCTTCTGGTCGACAACCGGCGCAGCGCTCATTCATCGACTCCCCTGTTTTCCGATGCCGCTCAGGCGGCGTATCCGAGAGTTCGCGGAGCAAAAAGCGGCGCTCCGAAACGCTCTTGATTTCAGCAATCCGGCGCAGGGCGGCGACCTTCGCCATCGCCTCGCCGTATTTGCGCGTCTGGCCGAGAAGCATCCACGCGCGCAGCGAATCCCTAGCCGACTGCACGATGCCGTCGGCCTCGTGCTTCAACCATTCTTTCATCGCGGTCAGCGTCGTCATTCGCGTTCACCTTCATGGCTCGTTTATCGGCAGACGTGCGCCGACCATGAACCATACTGAACCGTAACCGGTTACGGTTTCAAGACTGTTTGCGTGGCTCGGGTAGCCGCTGCACCAGGTATTTCAACGCCGCGCGGCGCGAGCCTGCAACACCCGTCGCAACCAACGCATCGAGCTTCGCCAGTTCGTCCGCGTCAAGATGCGCCTCGACGCGCTTACCGCCCGCCTCATTCAGTGCCTTGCGCTGTCGCTCGACGCGCTCCTTGCCCGTGTAGTCGTAATTCGGTGGAACCTGCTTTCTCGAAACCATCGTCATACCTGCAATAAAGGCCGCACATGCGGCCTGCGTGTCGTTTTCCTTCACGTGGCGTCGCGATACCGAGCGAGCGCGCCGCGGGCGGCACCCAAGGCGCAATTGCGGCGCTGCGGTGGCTCTGAAAAAAAGTACAGCTATTGGCATGCACGTTGCCGTTGTTCTCCAACATAAGGGCGAGCGCGTGAAGCAGATTCGTTACTGTCGGCAGCCCGGCTGAATGCAAAGCCGCGTTTGCGTTTTCAACCGCCCGGCGCCCATCGGAGGTGTTAGCCATCGTTCGCACTTTCCGTGCTCAAAACTGGATTACATCGGAAGGCACTTCGATTCCGATCAGTTTCAGTCTGTCGGTCTTCATGAATTTTCCCGGCAAGAATTGAAGGCAATATGAAGGGCGATCTGAGAGGTACGTTATTTTGTACGCTGTTCGTTTGCCTAACCATAACTTCGCCTCTGCTCGGGGTCCCTGCAATATTTCTATGAATATGAGGTTTTGGAGAGTTATATGAAAATTCGACCTTTCACTCACAGTCGTTCTACCTCGGTCTCTGGCGAAACATCTCCCAACACGGTTTCCGCCGGGCAATCGGTCTCTCGCACGGTTCGACGGCGTAGCACCCTTGGAAGTCAGCTTGAGGGCCTTCGACCGCGCGGTAACGTTGACGCTGATCATCTCTTCTTGCGCTTGCCCACGGAGTTGGGGGTGGCCGTTATCGAGCAGATGGCTCCGGATAGCCGAAAGCACTTCGCCTTGGCAAGCAAGTCATTCGCAGACCTGGCTAAACCAGCCCTGAAGGTCGATCTTGCGCAAAAACACAAGGCGGACGCCGTCCTGACGAAGATCGCGCAATTGGATGATGACGCGGTTCAATTTAGTACGATTCTTTCGGAAGTACAGGAGCTAGAGGAATTTTTTCAGACGGGGTTGTTAACCGAGTTGGCGTCAAAGTTATTTCTCAATGGACGTCAAATCAAGTTTAATGCCCTCACGCATACGATTTCGATGCTACCACCTGAATACCGGGAAACAGTTCTTGGCGACATACCATCACGACTCGTCTCTGAATATTTTCACCGCAATGTCACTCCGCGGTCTGATTCAGATTTCCGTGAGGTGATGACGGTCCTTCGGGAAATGATCGCTACATTACCTCCTGAGTACAGACCCAAGGGAATTATTGGTCTCGCTAAGGCCACCGCCTTTTTTTGCAATGAGTCTGAATTCGAGCAACTGCGATCGGCGGTCGCTACTTTGTCACCCCAACACCAGGCGGCTGCCCTTCCGAGACTGATCAGAACAGTTTTTAATAAACTGCCTCCACCCTCGACTGAAATACCTTCTATCTCCCGTTCATCATTATCGCGACTCGTCCGTCGCGACGCCGACACCCCGGAGTTAGCCGCACAACATGCTTTCCAGCGGCGGCTAGGTGCTGGGAAGGAGGGGGAAGGCTCACTCTGGAACATGGTCAAAGCGCTGCCCGATGTGAATCGGGCAGCAGCATTAACTGAACTGACAAACATTTCGTATATTCCCCTCCGTGATAGGAGAGACGGGTTTTTAACAATCCTAGGCTTGATCAAAGGACTGCCAAGGGAATATCAAGCAAAACCACTGGCGAAACTCGTTCCGAATACCGGTTCGTTTGTTGGACCTTCGCATGGTCTGTTGAAAGATATTATCCAGTTGACCAAAAAAATTCCGAAGCAATCTCAACGGGTAGTGCTAGAGGCATTAAAGAAAGAGGTGAGTTCCAGGTTCGACGACGGTGAGTCCAGCTACAAAAAGGATCTCGCAACTATCAACGGGATGTTGGGTCAGTTGGTTCCGCGCTGATGGTTGATCGTCTGGCGCGGCTTATTGCCGGCTGTTGTCCCGTCGCAGCCGGATTCCAACTGACTTTTCCCCGTTCATGGTTTTCATATCGCCTCCGGGTCGCTATCGGCGCGGATAAGTGATCTCCGTGTGTACGACGAGGGCGCATTCCTCGTTCCCGGGACGCGACGTAGCAGCCCGGACTGGCGCGGGTCGTCGAAAAAAGTGTGGGTGGTCGAGAAAAGTGTGGGTCGTCGCGAAAAGTGTGGGTTGATCGAAAATCTGCAGGTGGTGCGGGTCAACCACCAACTGCTGTCCGCCGACATACTTCGTCAGATCGGCCGTGATGCCCTTGATGTCAGCCTTGACGCTAAGTTTTAGCATGTCACGCAGTCTGCTTCAGCCATGCGGCTTGCGATTCGGTCGCTCCGGGATCGGATCTGTAGAGCGGCACGTCGCGCATGAGGCGCGACATTGCCCCAGCGGGAAACGCGGTGACCGACACCAGCGCAATCGCCTTGTCGGGCAGCAGCGCTGCGTCGGTCGTCGCTTCGGTGATGAGCGCGGGCACCTTGATCTTGCCGTTCTGCCAAATGGCCGAACGCATCAGTGCCACGGCACCGAGCAGCGCATCAGGGTCGACAGTTCGAGATGGACGTGCCATTCATGCACCGAAAGTAAAAAAGCCTGACTGGCGCCAGGCGAATCCACCGACGTAAGTCGTTGGAGGAGAC
>DATJJN010000110.1:0-3829 GCA_035492135.1 Paraburkholderia sp.
CGTGTCGCCGGGCCTTCAATTCTAAGGATCGACGATGCAGACGATGCAAGCCACTGAAGCCAATTTCGACGGTCTGGTCGGCCCGACCCACAACTATGCGGGGCTGTCGTTCGGCAATGTCGCGTCGCAGAGCAACGAGAAATCGGTCGCGAATCCGAAGGCCGCCGCGCGCCAGGGTTTGCGCAAGATGAAGCAGCTCGCAGACCTAGGTTTTCATCAGGGCGTGCTGCCGCCGCAGGAGCGTCCGTCGATGCGCCTGTTGCGCGAACTCGGTTTCTCCGGCGACGACGCGAGCGTGATCGCGCGCGTCGCGAGCAACGCGCCCGAGTTGCTGGCGGCCGCGAGTTCGGCGTCGGCGATGTGGACCGCGAACGCGGCGACCGTGAGCCCGTCGGCCGACACGCACGACGGCCGTGTGCACCTCACGCCGGCCAATCTGTGCAGCAAGCTGCATCGCGCGATCGAGCATGAATCGACGCGCCGCACGCTGCGCGCGATGTTCGGTGACCACGACCGCTTCGTCGTGCACGAGGCGCTGCCCGGCACGCCCGCGCTCGGCGATGAGGGCGCCGCGAATCACACGCGTTTTTGCGAGCAGTACAGCGCGCGCGGCGTCGAATTCTTCGTATACGGCCGCAGCGAGTATCGCCGCGGGCCGGAGCCGAAGCGTTATCCGGCGCGCCAGACATTCGAGGCGAGCCGCGCGGTCGCGCATCGTCATGGCTTGCAGGATGCGGCCACTGTGTTCGCGCAGCAGAACCCCGACGTGATCGACGCGGGGGTGTTCCATAACGACGTGATCGCGGTCGGCAATCGCAATACGCTGTTCTGCCATCAACTTGCGTTCGTCGAGCAGAACGCGGTGTACGACGAACTGCGCACGAAGCTCGCGAGCGTGCATGCGGGCTTCAACGTGATCGAAGTGCCTGATGCACAGGTGAGCGTCGCCGATGCGGTGTCGTCGTATCTGTTCAACAGCCAGTTGTTGACTCGGCCCGACGGCAAGCAGGTCCTCGTGGTGCCGCAGGAATGCCGCGAAAATCCGCGCGTGGCCGCGTATCTCGATGAGCTGACCTCGCACAGCGGTCCGATCGACGAAGTGCTGGTGTTCGATCTGCGCGAGAGCATGAAGAACGGCGGCGGCCCCGCATGTTTGCGCTTGCGTGTCGTGCTCGACGACGCGGAACGCGCGGCGGTCGCGCCGGGCGTGTGGATCAACGATGCGCTGTTCGGCCGTCTCGATGCGTGGATCGACAGGCACTATCGCGATCGTCTCGCGCCGTCCGATCTGGCCGATCCGCAACTGCTCGTCGAATCGCGCACCGCGCTGGACGAACTCACGCAGATTCTCCAGTTGGGCTCGCTGTATGACTTCCAGCGCTGAGCACGTAATGCCGGGCTCCGCGGCGACCGCGCTGCTCGACGACTTCCTCGTGTATACGCTCGCCGGCACGCGGCCCGCCGCGTCCGAGGCGCAGGGCGTGTGTGCGAACGGCGTGCGCTGGGCGTGGCTCGACGAGGGCGTGCTGACGATGGAGCCGGCCGAAACATCCGCGTCCATCCGCAGCGTGCTGGTGTCGGCCGGTGTGCATGGCGACGAGACCGCGCCGATCGAACTGCTGTCGCGGATCGTCGCCGATATCGCGCAGGGCCGCGCCGCGCTCGCGTGCCGGCTGCTGGTGATTCTCGGCAATCTCGACGCGATGCGCGACGGCTGCCGTTATCGCGACGACGATCTGAATCGCCTCTTCAGCGGCCGTCATTTGCAATTGCCGGGCAGTTACGAAGCGCCGCGCGCGGCCGCGCTCGAACAGGTTGCGTTGCGCTTTTTCGCGGATGCGTCCGGGGCGCCCGGCGCGCGCTGGCATATCGACATGCATACGGCGATCCGCGCATCGGTGTTCGAGCGCTTTGCGCTGCTGCCGCATACCGGCAGGCCGAGCTCGCGCGCGATGTTCGAATGGCTCGCTGACGCGCGCATCAGCGCGGTGCTGTTGCATACGGCGAAGGGCAACACGTATTCGCACTTCACCGCGCAAGCGTGCGGCGCCGATGCCTGCACGCTCGAACTGGGCAAGGTGCGGCCGTTCGGCCAGAACGATCTCGCGCGTTTCGCGGGCGCCGATCTCGCGGTGCGTGCGTTGCTCGCGGGTACACGGGTTGGCCTGGGCAGTGGCGTGCAAACCGATGCTGAAACCAATCCCCCCGCCAATCCCGCCACAGAGATGCCGCGCGTCTTCACCGTGATCGATCAGCTCACCAAGCAAAGCGACGCATTCGAACTGCTGCTCGCCGCCGACGTGCCGAACTTCACGCCATTCGCGAAGGGCACCTTGCTCGCGCGTGATGGCGACTATCACTACACCGTGCAGCATGACGAAGAACGCATCGTGTTTCCGAACACGACGGTCAAGCCCGGCTTGCGCGCCGGTCTGCTCGTGATCGACACCACTGGCGACACGCTATCCAGGCTTGTCTAGACAGGCGGCGTGTACAATCGCCGGCGCCGCGGCTGTCGCATCACCCGGCCGGCCGCGAATCCGGGTCCCAGCCGGCGTCAACACGCCCGCTTACGCCGACCCGGCTCAGTTTTAGTCGACATCGTAAGGACCACCCGTAATGAAGAAGCATGGGCCGAACATGGCCGCGCTCGCGTTGTTCGCGACGGCGGCTTTCGCGGCAGGCACCGCCGCGGCGGCGGATATCAAGGAAGTGCGCTTCGGCGTCGAGGCGTCGTATGCGCCGTTCGAATCGAAGTCGCCGGACGGCACGATCGACCGCCTCGCCGCGAAGTACTTCGATGTGAAGGTCGTGCTGAAGTAGCCACGCGTCGTGTGTCGCTTCAAGGCGGCGCGCGATGTTACGACGACGTCGCGATCACGTTGCGATAGCGCTTCAACCGGTATCGATGCAAACGGCCGCCATGCGTGGCCGTTTGCATTTGCACATGCATGTGCGTGTTCACGTACACGTGCGCGACGCGACGAACGCACGAGCATCATCGCGGCTCATCAATCTTTTTTGAGATATTGACCCGCAAACGTGTGCGGGCGTAGGCGGCCCGCGATAAAATCGCAAGACATGCTGCGCGCGCGACGGCCCTGACCACCGTTATATCCATGCGCGACAGTGCGGCGACAACCAAGAACATAGCGCTAGAAAACAGCGGCAAGCGTAAGCGGCGCTGAGCGGGGACCAGAATGACCACCATCGCAATCGACACTCTGAGCCAGAGCAGCGCGACCAACGACGCGCCGCTCACGGCCAGCTTCGCACGGCAGCCCATTCTGAATCGGGACGGCATGCTGTGCGGGTATGAGATCAAGGTGCGCGCGCCTGAATTGCCGCTCACGCCTCCCGACGAAGCGGGCAACGCCGCGCCGCAATCCGGAACACAGACCCCTGCCGATCCCGCCGACGCCGACGTGCTGCCGGGCCGCCAGCCGACGCCGGCCGAGCGCGTCGCGCGCGCGATCGTGCACGGTCTCGTGCAAGCCGATGTGCGCGGCGCGGTGACCGGCCATCCGACCTACATCGACGTGAGCCGCGACCTGCTGCTCGACGACGCGATCCTGCGGCTGCCCGCCGAGCGCTTCATGCTCGAACTGCCGTCCTCGCTCGAAGTCGACGATGGGTTGATCGCGCGTCTCGTCTATCTGCATGGTCGTCGCTACCGTTTCGTGCTCGATAACGTCACGCAGCCCACCGAGACCTTCGCGAAGCTGCTGCCTTACGCCGAGGTCGTCAAGATCGACATCACGCGCGCGCCGCGCGCGCTGCTGCCGAAACTCGCGAGCGTGCTGAAGTCGGCGGGCAAGCTGCTGCTCGC
>DATJJN010000111.1:0-3302 GCA_035492135.1 Paraburkholderia sp.
TCCTACCGGGTTGATAAGACGGGTGATGCGATAAACGAGGCGGCCAGATCCCCGCAAAACACACGATTATAAACGCTCAAGGCCGCCGACGGCTTCGCGTCGCGGTTCGCGCGGTGCCGGATGATAAAATCCGCGGATGAAAAAACTCGTCATTCTGATTTCCGGACGGGGCAGCAACATGCAGGCAATCGTGAACGCCTGCGCGCGCGAGCGCTGGCCGGCGCAAGTCGCCGCTGTGATTGCCAACCGCCCAGACGCCGCCGGGCTGCACTTCGCGGCGTCGCAAGGTATTCCCACCGCGGTGGTCGACCATCGCCAGTTTCCCGACCGGCAGTCGTTCGACATCGCGCTCGCCAATATGATCGACGCCTATGCGCCCGATCTGCTGGTGCTGGCCGGCTTCATGCGTGTGTTGACCGATGGTTTCGTCGAACGTTACGCGGGCCGCATGCTGAATGTCCATCCTTCGCTGTTGCCGAGCTTTCCGGGCCTGAAAACGCATCAGCAGGCGCTCGACGCCGGCGTGCGCGTGCATGGCGCGTCCGTGCATTTCGTCACGCCGCGGCTCGATCACGGGCCGATTGTCGCGCAGTCGGTGGTGCCGGTGCGCGCCGGCGACGACGCCGCGGCGCTCGCCGCGCGCGTGCTTGACACCGAACATGTAATTTACCCGCGCGCGGTGCGCTGGTTCGTCGAAGGGCGGCTCGCGCTCGACGGCGAGCGCGTCGTCCTGACGCCGCCCGAATCGCAGGCGTTTTTCTTCGACAATACGGGCCGCGCGAACGCAGCGGCCGACAATAACGCTACGGCGGAGGGTGCATGAGGCTGCATGGTTTTCTGATTGGCCAGACCGAGGCGCTGCTCGCCGAAGTACTGAAGTTCACCGGCCCCGCCGACGCGACGACGAGCCGTTTTTTCCGCGCGCATCCGAAGCTCGGCCATAGCGAGCGCGGCGTGATTGCCGAAGCGGTGTTCGCGGTGCTGCGGCGGCGCATGGAGTTCGCGCATCTGGCCGAAAGCGGCAGCGGCAGCCCGGCGCGGCGTCTGGCGCTGCTCGGTCTGATGCAGACGGCGGGCCGCACGGCGGTGAAGCCGTTTGTGTCCGAAGCGGAAGGCGAATGGCTCGAGCGCGTGTCGAAGATCGACCCCGCGAGCCTGCCGCAGCGCATCCGCATGAATCTGCCGGACTGGATCTACGAGGCGCTCGCGAAGCGCTTCGAGGCCGAGGAACTGGTTCAGCTGGCGGCGTCGCTCAACTATCCGGCGCCGCTCGATTTGCGCGCCAATCCGATAAAAGCGACCCGCGACGACGTGTTGCAGGCGCTCGAGAAGGCCGGCATCGATGGCGGCGCGATGCCGTTTGCGCCGTTCGGCGTGCGCGTGGCCGACAAACCGCCGCTCACGAAGCTCGATGCGTTCCAGAACGGCTGGATCGAAGTACAGGACGAGGGCAGTCAGCTGCTGTGCTCGCTGGTTGCGCCGCGGCGCGGCGAGATGATCGTCGACTTCTGTGCGGGCGCGGGCGGCAAGACGCTCGCACTCGGTGCGATGATGCGTTCGACCGGGCGTCTCTATGCGTTCGATATTTCCGAGCGGCGTCTGGCGAAGCTGAAGCCGCGGCTGGCGCGCAGCGGTCTGTCGAACGTGAACCCGGTGCTGATCGACAGCGAGCACGATGCGAAGATCAAGCGCCTCGCGGGCAAGATCGACCGCGTGCTCGTCGATGCGCCGTGCAGCGGGCTCGGCACGCTGCGCCGCAACCCGGACCTGAAGTGGCGGCAGTCGCCCGAGTCGATCGGCGAACTGACGCCGAAGCAGACGTCGATTCTCGCAAGCGCGGCGCGGCTCGTGAAGAAGGGCGGCCGGCTCGTCTACGCGACGTGCAGCATTCTCGAAGCGGAGAACGAAGCGGTGGTCGCGCAGTTTCTCGCCGATCATCCGGAATTCGCGCTCGTTCCCGCGCGCGACGTGCTGGCCGAACAGCGCATCGATCTGGAGACGGGCGACTATCTGTCGCTGTGGCCGCATCGGCACGCGACCGACGGTTTTTTTGCCGCGGTGCTCGAGCGGCGCGATTGAAGTTGACCGAAGCTATCAGAAGCAGTTGTGCCGGGCAGTTGAGCGAAGCGCCGCTGCACTGACCGAACGGAACCGCACACGACACGACCATGCAGAACACGCCGTTCTTCGAACCGCTCACTGACCTGCTGCGCGATTTCGGCGAGCGCGCGACGCTGTGGCAGGTCGCCGTGCTGGTCGGCGCGCTCGTGCTGGCGTGGGTCGTCGCGCGGTTGTTGCGCCGTACCTTGAACGCGCGGCGCGAGACGAGCTATCAGGCGTTGCGCTTCGGCGCTGAGGCGCTCAATCGTGCGTTCTTTCCGCTGATCGGCGCGCTGTTCGTCTGGATCGGGCGCGCGATTGCCGGACGCTTCATCCATACGGCGCTGCTCGATCTCGCGCTGGTGCCGCTGGTCGGCATCGGGCTCATCTACATCGTGTTCTTCTTCGCGCGGCGCGTGTTCGGCCGCGACGGACAGACGCACACGTGGCTCGCGCTCGTCGAACGGATCGTGTCGCTCGTAGTCTGGGTCGGCATGGCACTGACCGTGATGGGTATCCAGGGCAATGTGCTGACGTGGATGGCGGGCGTGAGCTTTCGCATCGCGAATACGCAGATCACGCTGCTGTCGCTGCTGTCCGGGCTGCTGTGGGTATGCGTGACGATGGTGGTCGCGATGTGGCTCGGCGCCGCGTTCGAAGACCGCGTGATGCGCGCGAGCACGCTCGATGCGAATCTGAAGGTTGTGCTCGCGCGCGTCGGCCGCGCGCTCTTTGTGCTGGCGGCGGTGCTGATCAGCCTGTCGCTGGTCGGCATCGATATCACGGTGCTCGGCGTGTTCGGCGGCGCGCTCGGCGTCGGGCTCGGCTTCGGGCTGCAGAAGATTGCGAGCAACTATGTGTCCGGCTTCATCATTCTGCTCGACCGGTCGCTGCGCATCGGCGACACGATCAACGTCGGCGGGCTGCAAGGGCAGGTCACGCAGATCCGCACGCGTTATACGGTCGTGCGCGGTCTCGACGGCATCGAAACGCTGATCCCGAACGAGCGGTTGATCACCGACGTCGTGCAGAACCAGTCGTCGTATCTGACGCGCGGCTTCCAGAAGACGGCCGTGCACGTTGCCTACGCGACCGACGTCGAGAAAGCGATGGCGCTGCTCGCGCAGGCCGCGACCGGCGTCGAGCGCGTGCTCGACGATCCGGCGCCGTCGGCGAATCTGGTCGGCTTCGGGCCGGACGGC
>DATJJN010000112.1:0-88287 GCA_035492135.1 Paraburkholderia sp.
TGATCGTCATCGACGGCACCGCCGACGGCAGCCCCGCCTTGATCGCAGCCTGGCGGGCAACGTTCTGCCCGGAGCCGGCCGTCAGTACCTGCCCGAGAATCACTTCGCTCACCTGCTCGGGTTTGAGTCCGGCGCGTTCCAGCGCCGCGCGGATGACGATCGAGCCGAGTTCGGGCGCGGGCGTCCTGGCCAGCGTGCCGCCGAATTTCCCAACAGCGGTACGCGCGGCCGATACGATCACAATGTCAGTCATCTTCAGTTCCTCAGGGCTTGCTGCGTCGCGTCGCGACGCTCGCCCGGCAAGTTAAACATCCCGTTGCGTCCTGCGCGCGGCCGATGTCAGTCGCGCTGCTGCACGTAACGGCCCGGCGCCGCCTCGATTTCGGGAAACTCCGCCGAACCGAAACCCGCCCGCGGCTTCACCTTGCGGCCCGCGTAGGGTTCGAGCCACTCGGCCCACGCCGGCCACCAGCTGCCCGGCTTCTCCCCGGCCTGCGAAAGCCATGTGTCGGCATCTTCCGGGAGATGCTTCGCGTCGGCCTCGATGCTCCAATAGCTGCGTTTGTTCTTCGCCGGCGGATTGATCACGCCCGCAATGTGACCCGACGCACCGAGCACGAACTTCAGCGGCCCGGACAACAGCGGCACCGACGCATACGCGGTGCGCCACGGCACGATATGGTCCTCGCGCGAGCCGTAGATGAACGTCGGCACGTCGATCCGCGACAGGTCCACCTGCTCGCCGCAGACGGTCAGCGCGCCGGGCTCGCGCAGCTTGTTCTCGAGGTACGTATTGCGCAGGTACCACGCGTACATCGGGCCCGGCAGACTCGTCGAATCGCTGTTCCAGTACAGCAGGTCGAACGGCGCCGGCGTGCGTCCCTTCAGATAATTATCGACGACGTAATTCCAGACAAGTTCGTTAGGACGCAGAAACGAGAAAGTATTTGCAAGATCGACGCCGCGCAGCAGGCCCGGCGGCATGCCGTTCTTGCCGCCGATGGTCTGCTCGCGCATCTGCACGTGGGCCTCGTCGACGAATACGTCGAGCACGCCGGTATCGCAGAAGTCGAGCATCGCGGTGAGCAGCGTCATCGACGCGGCCGGATGCTCGCCGCGCGCCGCCGCCACGGCGAGCGCGGTCGCGAGCAGCGTGCCGCCGACGCAGAAGCCGAGCGTATTCACCTGCTCGCGTCCGCTGATCGCACGCACCGTGTCGATCGCGGCGAGCACGCCTTCTTCGGTGTAGTCGTCCCAGGTTTTGCCGGCGATCGATGCATCCGCATTGCGCCACGACACCATGAACACCTGCTGGCCCGTTTCGAGCGCGTACGCGACGAGCGAATTCTCCGGCTGCAGATCGAGGATGTAGAACTTGTTGATGCACGGCGGCACGATCAACAGCGGACGCTCGCGCACCGTCGCCGTGCGCGGCTTGTACTGGATCAGCTGGAACAGTTCGTTCTCGAACACGACCGCGCCTTCGGTCGTCGCGAGATTGCGTCCGACGACGAAACGCGATTCGTCGGTCTGGGAGATCTTGCCGCGCTGCATGTCGGCGAGCAGGTTCATCACGCCCTGACGCAGGCTCTCGCCGTGCGTTTCCAGCAGCATGTGCTGCGCGTCCGGATTGAGCGCGAGGAAGTTGCTCGGCGACGCGGCGGCCGTCCACTGCTGGACCGCGAAGCGGATGCGCTCGCGCGTTTTCGGGTCGGTGTCGATCGCGTCGACGAGTTCCTGCAGATAGCGCGCGTTCAGCAGATACCACGCGGCCGTGAACGCGTAGACCGGCGTCGCCTTCCACGCGTCGGAGCTGAAGCGACGGTCTTTCAGTTCGGGGGGCTTCGGCGTCGTGTCGGCGGCCTGCTGAAGCAAGGCCATCGCGTCGCGCGAATATTGCTGCTGCAGTTGCTGTAGCCGCGAAGGCTCGATGGCTGCCGTCGGCAGGCGGAAAGCGCCGGGGGCGCCGAAGCCGGGGGCGCCGAAGCCGGCCGTGCCGAAACCGGGCGTACTGAAAGCACCGGCGCCGAAGCCAGGCACGCCGAAGTTGGGCACGCCGAAGTTGGGCACGCCGAAGCCGGCCGCGCCGAAGCCCGGCGCGGAACCGTTCGCGGCGGCCGGCCACCAGGGCCACGTGTTTCCATTCGGCTGCGCGGCTTGCTGTTGTGCTGTCTGTTGAGCCTGTTGCTGCGCGTGCTGCGCCGCGTCGATCGCCGAATGCCAGGCGTTCGTCCACGCGTTCAGCATTTGCTGCATTCCGTCGGCATCGAGAGTAAAAGGCTGCGCACCGTTCGCCGAAGCGCCTGCGCGCGAGGAAGTCGTGGAACGTTCAGATGCCGTCATGCCTGCTTTGACCGATGTGTCCCGAAGGGACTGGTTGAGAGCCAGGTCGCGAGCGAGGCGGGCGTGTCCGCTCGCCGCTCCGTCACGCCCTGTCCTTTAGGTGAGGGACCATTCTTGCTCCCTGCTACGAGGCATGTCAATGCTTGCTCCCGATTTTGCCGCAGCGCGATATTTTTTTAATTATCGTTTTCCCGATGTAATACCCCTTTCAATATCGCTGTGTTATTTAACTGCTTGACGCGACCGCCGTAAGTCCGCATTGCGTCAGACGGTTACGCGGTCTGTGCATGCTGCGCAGATCAGCAGCGCAGCGCCGCCCGGCGGCGGCTGCATTCGCTGTGTGCAATGCAGCAAAACGCCCGCGTAAACGAGCGTTTTCGTCGTCACGGGACGAGCCAGATGAGGGCCGCCATCCGGCCCGTTTCGCGGTCGCGCCGATACGAGTAAAACCGCTCGCGCTGCGTGACGGTGCACAGATCGCCGCCCGCGATGCTTCGCACGCCGATCGACGCAAGGCGCACTCGCGCGAGCGCCGGCAGGTCCGCGAGGTATTTCCCCGGCGCGCCGGCGCGCGCGACAAACGCGGACGCGATCGCTTCGCGTCGCGCGTCGTCCGCCGCTGTCGGGTCGTCAAGAAACGCGTCGCGGACATCCTCGCCCACTTCGAATGTCGTCGGCCCGATCGACGGGCCGAGATACGCGTGCAGCTCGCCCGTGCAGACGCCGGCCAGTTCGGCAACACGCTGCGCCGTCCTCTCGATGACGCCCGATGCAAGCCCGCGCCACCCCGCATGCGCCGCGCCGACCGCGCGGCCCGCGGCGTCGCAGAGCAGCACCGGCATGCAGTCGGCGATCATCACGACGCACGCGAGGCCCGCGCGGTCGGTCACGCTCGCGTCCGCGCGCAGCGGTGCCCCGCCGTCGCGCACGACGTCGAACGCGTGCTGCGCGTCGACGACATCGGCGCCGTGAACCTGATGCAGCCACGCGGCCGGCACGCCCGCGAACGCGAGCAGCCGCCGGCGGTTTTCGTCGACGTGCGCGGCGTCGTCGCCGCACAGGCGGCCGAGGTTCAGCCCGCCCGGCAGATCGATGCCGCCTCCGTCCGGCCCCGGCTGCCAGCGACCGAACGGCGGCGCGCTCACGCCGCCGTCGCGCGTCGTCACGATCGCGCGCACGCGCGGCGGCGCGGGCCAGTCAGGATGCACGAGATCGGCGGGCGTCAGTTCGGGCGTCGTCAGCATGCGGGGGTCCTCAAGCGTCGTCGTGGTTGTCGTCGGCTTCATCGCCGGCGTCGTAGTCGTAGTCGTCGTACAGCGCTTCATCATCGTCGTCGAACGCGTAGTCCGCCTCTTCGCTGCCGAAGCCGAGCGCGGCGATCAGTTCCGCGAGGTCGTCCGGCGCGTCCGCGCGCCACTGCATCGCGCGGCCGGTGCGCGGATGGATCAGCCCGAGCCGCCACGCGTGCAGCGCCTGGCGCGCGAAATCGCCGGGCAGCGCAGCGATCGAGCGCTTGCCGCGCGCGCGGCCGTACACCGGATCGCCAAGCAGCGGATGCCCGATATGTGCGCAGTGCACGCGGATCTGATGGGTGCGGCCCGTTTCGAGGTCGCAGTGGATCGCGCTCACCGGTTGTCCGTGCCACGCAGTCGACTCGACGCGCCGGAAATGCGTGCGCGCGGGCTTCCCCGACGCGCCCGCGACCACCGCCATCCGCGTGCGCTCGCGCGGGTCGCGGCCGATCGGGGCGTCGATGGTTCCTTCGTCGGGCATCATTCCCCACACGAGCGCGAGATAGCGGCGCTTCACGGTACGCGCCTGCAACTGCCGCACGAGATCGGTCTGCGCTTCGAGCGTGCGGGCGACGACCATCAGCCCCGACGTCTCCTTGTCGAGCCGGTGCACGATGCCCGCGCGCGGCAGTCCGGCAGCGGCCTCGCCATAGCGATGCAGCAATCCGTTGAGCACGGTCCCGCTCCAGTTGCCGGCGGCGGGATGCACGACGAGCCCCGCGGGCTTGTTGACGACGACGAGCGTCTCGTCTTCGTACACGATGTCGAGCGGCACCGGCTCCGGCGTGAAAGCGAGCTGCTCGGGCAGCAGATCGGGCACGAGTTCGATCGTCGCGCCGAGCGGCACCGGCTGACGGACCTTCGCGCTCGCGCCGTCGACCTGCACGCGCCCTGCCTCGATCCAGCCCTGCAGACGGCTGCGCGAGAACTCCGGAAATACCCTTGCCAGCACCTTGTCGAGCCGTTCGCCGGCGAGATCGTCGGGTACCTGCGCGCGGCGCGGCGCCTCGTCGGCGCTCGCGCGCGAGCGCGCGGACGGCGGCGCGGCGAACGCTTCGTCGGCCAGATCGTCTTCGAATGCGTCGCCTGCCGGTGCGTCGTCGCGCGGATCGGCCAGGCTATAATCTCTGTTGCTGTTTTGGGCGCCGGCGGCGCCGGCCCCCGGAAGAACTGAACGGGTCATTGAGTCTGGGTCACCTTGGACCTGAAGCTGGACTAGAAAATGCGAGCCTTGAACACGATTACGAAACTGGCCCAATTGGCAGTGGCCCGCGCGACGGCCTGCGCAGTGGCCACAAACGCCACGCGCGGCGCAACGATCGGCCGGTTCGCCGGCACGCGCGGCATCATCGGCAGGATCGGTGGCGTCGTTCGCCTCGCCGCATGCGGTTCTGCACTCGCTGTCGTGGCGGCGTGCCACGGTCTCCCGGAGAAGACCGACGAAACGGCCGCGTGGTCGAACAACAAATTATATACGGAGGCCCAGGACGCGCTTTCCAGCAAGGACTGGGGCAAGTGCGCGAAGTACTTCGAAGCGCTGCAAGGCCGCGACCCGTTCGGCCACTTCGCGCAGCAGGCGCAGATCAACGTCGCGTACTGCAACTGGAAGGACAACGAAAACGATGCGGCCGACCAGGCGATCAGCCGCTTCATCAAGCTGCATCCGGACCATCCGGACGTCGCGTACGCGTACTACCTGAAGGGACTGATCCACTTCAACGACGACCTCGGTCTGTTCGGCCGCTTCTCGGGCCAGGACATGAGCGAGCGCGATCCGCAATCGCTGCGCCAGTCGTATGACGCGTTCAAGATGGTCGTCGACAAGTATCCGAACAGCAAGTACGCGCCCGACGCCGCACAGCGGATGCGCTACATCGTGAACGCGCTCGCGTCGCACGAGGTGCATGCGGCCGACTATTACTACCGGCGTGGCGCGTACGTCGCCGCGATCAACCGTGCGCAGCTCGCGATCGAGCAATACAAGAACGCGCCGGCGATCGAAGACGCGCTGCACATCATGATCCTGTCGTACCAGAGGCTCAACAACCCGCAACTCGCCGACGACACGCGCCGCGTGCTCGCTGCGACGTTCCCGGACAGCCCGTACATCACCGGGCACGCTCGCCCGAACGCGAAGGACAACAAGCCGTGGTGGCAGATCTGGTGATTCTCGCCGGCGCCGCGTGAGCGCGCCGTCGAGGCAATAAAAAACGCTACGGCATGCCGTAGCGTTTTTTTATGCCCGCGCGCCGCTCGACGGTGCTCAATCGCGCTCGAACAACGCGATCGATTCGACGTGCGACGTATGCGGGAACATGTTCACGACGCCCGCGCCCTTCAGCCGGTAGCCGGCTTCGTGCACGAGCAGGCCCGCGTCGCGGGCGAGCGTCGCCGGGTTGCACGACACATAGACGATCCGCGCGGGCAGCGGACCGTCGCCGCTCTGTGCGATGTCGGCGAGCGCCTTCGACACCGCGAGCGCCCCTTCGCGCGGCGGATCGACGAGGAACTTGTCGAACGCGCCGAGCGAGCGCAGGTCGTCGGCAGTCACTTCGAACAGGTTCCGGCACGCAAACGACGTATGCCCGTCGACGCCGTTCGCCTTCGCGTTTTCGAGCGCGCGGCTCGTCAGCGTGTCGCTGCCTTCGATGCCGACCACTTCGCGCGCAAGCCGCGCGAGCGGCAGCGTGAAGTTGCCGATCCCGCAGAACAGGTCGAGCACGCGATCGCCCTTCTCCGGTGCGAGCAGCCGCAGCGCGCGCCCCACCAGCACGCGATTGATCTGATGATTGACCTGCGTGAAGTCGGTCGGCTTGAACGGCATCCGGATGTCGAATTCCGGCAGCGTGTAGTCGAGCTGCGCATCGAGCGGATAAAACGGAAAAACCGTATCCGGCCCCTTCGGCTGCAGCCAGAACTGCACGTTGTGCTCGTCCGCGAACGTGCGCAGCAGCGCCTCGTCGGCGGCGTTCAGCGGTTCGAGGATCCGCAGCACGAGCGCGGTCACCGACGAGCCGACCGCGAGTTCGATTTGCGGCATCCGATCCCGTATCGACAGCCCCTCCACCAGTTGCCGCAGCGGCACGAGCATCGCCGATACGTGCGGCGGCAGCACCTCGCAGCTCGTCATGTCGGCGACGTAGCTGCTCTTGCGCTCGTGAAAGCCGACCAGCACGCCGCCCTTCTTCGGCACGTTGCGCACCGTCAGGCGCGCGCGGTAGCGATAGCCCCACGACGGCCCGTGGATCGGCCGGAACACCGTTTCCGCGCGGACCTTGGCGAGATGCGCGAGGTTGTCCTCGAGCACGCGTTGCTTCACCGCGATCTGTGCACGCACGTCGAGGTGCTGCATCGAGCAGCCGCCGCAGGTGCCGAAGAACGGGCAGCGCGGCGTCGTGCGGATCACGCTCTCGCGCAGCACGTCGACGACCTGCGCCTGCTCGAAGCTCGGCTTCCTGCGATAGCTCGAATACGTGACGCGTTCGCCGGGCAGCGCGCCTTCCACGAAGATCACCTTGCCGGGCTCGCCCGTCTCCGTGACCGTGCGGCCGACGCCGCGCGCTTCCATGTCGAGCGAATCGATTTCAATCGGGGCTTGAACGGCTTCGGCCTCGGCACGCTTTTCGCGACGCTTGTCGCGTTTGCTGCGCTTGCCGGCTTCGCTCGCGGCAGGTTCGGAATGAGGTTCGGGGGCAGCTTGGGACACCAGCGGTTTCCTGACAGACAATGGGAATTTCGGGGGAAGGCGAGATTGTAGACGATGTGGGCGGCGACGCCCGCGCGCTCGGAAGCGCGATCCGTTCGGGAGGCGATGCGATGAAACTCGTGAGCTGGAACGTCCAGTGGGGCCGCGACGCGGCGGGTCACGTCGATCTCGCGCATACGGTGCGCGAAGCTCAGCGGCTCGCCGATTTCGACGTGCTGTGCATGCAGGAAGTCACGCGGGGATTCGGCGTGCTGCCCGGCCATCCGGGCGACGATCAGTTCGCCGAACTGTCCGCGCTGCTGCCCGGTTTCACGGTGATCGAAGCGATCGGCGCCGACCTGCCGGCGCTCGATCGCCACGATGGGCACGCCGACGCCCGCGCGCCGCGACGTCAGTTCGGCAACGCGCTCGCGACGCGTCTGCCGCTCGGTCAGGTCGTCCGGCACACGCTGCCGTGGCCCGCCGATCCTGCCGCGCCGTCGATGCAGCGCGTCGCGCTCGAAGCGGTGCTCGACGCGCCCGGCGGCGCGCTGCGCGTGCTCGTCACGCATCTGGAGTTCTACTCGCTTGCGCAGCGTCTTGCGCAAGTGGGCGAGTTGCACCGGATCCAGCAGGAAGCGCTCGCGCACGCGATGCGCCCCGCGCCCGCCGAAAACGCTGAAGGTCCGTTCGCGCCGACCGTGCGGCCCGTCAGCGCGATTGTCTGCGGCGACTTCAACAGCGCGTACGGCGAGGATACGTACGCGCAGATGCTCGCGCCGCTCGCACAAGGCCCGTCGTTCATCGACGCATGGACGACGCTGCATCCGGGCGCGACGCCGCCGCCGACGGCGGGCGTCTACGACAAGAAGCAGTGGAGTTCGGGGCCGCTCACCTGCGACTTCGTATTCGTCACTGACGATCTGCGCGGCCGGCTCAGATCATGCGAGATCGACGGCGCCACGCAGGCGTCCGACCACCAGCCGATCATTCTCGAACTCGCGTGACCGGACGCGCATGATCGAACACGCCCGCGGCGCTCATGCGGAGAACGCCGCCAGATACTCGGCCCAGTGCGGTGCGGGCTCCATCGACAGCGACTGTTTGACGAAGGCGATTTCGTCCGCGTATTCGTCGGCGGAAAAGCCGCCTCGCATCAGCTGAAAACGGCAGTACAGCAGATACGTGTTGACGACGTCGGTCTCGCAGTAGTTGCGAATCTCCTCGATGCGCCCTTCGCGGAACGCGCTCCACACCTGGCCGCCATCCATCCCGAGCTTGCCGGGAAAGCCGCAGAGCTTCGCGAGCGCGTCGAGCGGCGCATTCGCGCGCGCCTGATACATCGCGAGCACGTCCATCAGGTCCGTGTGCCGCGAGTGATAACGGCTGATGTAGTTATTCCACTTGAAATCGCGGTCGTCTTCGCCGAGGTCCCAGTAGCGCGATGCACGAATGCCGTGCACGAGCGCGCGATAGTGCAGCACCGGCAGATCGAAGCCTCCGCCGTTCCACGACACCAGCTGCGGCGTGTACTTTTCGATCGTGCGGAAGAACGACTGGATCAGCGCCGCCTCGCCGTCTTCCGGCGTGCCGAGCGAGCGCACGCGAAAGCCGCTGCTGTCGCGAAACACGCACGAAATGGCGGCCACGCGCTGCAGGTGGTGCGGAAGAAAATCGCCGCCGGTCTTTTCGCGCCGCGCGGCGAACGCATGTTCGGCGACCTCGGCGTCGGAGAGCGTGGCGGGCAGATCGTCGAGGCGGCGAATGCCGTCGACATCGGGAATCGTCTCGATGTCGAAAACCAGTACGGGTGGACTCATCGGAAGGTTACAGAACGGCGTCCTTGCGCACGCCGTTGGAAGCAAAGAAGCGTTTGAGGCGCACCAGCGCCTCCTGCTGGATTTGCCGCACGCGCTCGCGCGTGAGGCCCATTTCGTCGGCGAGTTCTTCGAGCGTCGCCGGTTCGATGTGATTCAAGCCGAAGCGCCGTTCGATCACGTGACGGTGCTTGTCGGACAGACGGCCGAGCCACGCGCGCGTGAGCGTCTCGAGTTCGCGGTGCTGCACTTCCGCATCCGGCGACTGGCTCTGGTCGTCGGACAGCAGATCGAGCAGGCTGCTCGCCGGATCGAGATCGAGCGGCGCGTCGAGCGACGCGGTGTGCTCGTTCAGCGCGAGGATGTCGGTGACTTCCTCGGTCGTCTTGCCGGTCAGATACGCGATGTCGTCGATGCTCGCGTCGCGGCGGTCCGCGGCCGCGCCGGAATTCATCGAGTTCTTCTCGAGATGGCGCTTCGCGCGCAGCACCTGGTTCAACTCACGAATCACGTGCACCGGCAGACGCACCGTGCGCGCCTGATTCATGATCGCGCGCTCGATGCTCTGGCGGATCCACCACGTCGCATACGTGGAGAAGCGAAAGCCGCGCGCCGGATCGAACTTCTCGATCGCGTGCATCAGGCCGAGGTTGCCCTCCTCGATCAGATCGAGCAGCGGCACGCCGCGATTCAGATAGCCCTTCGCGATGCTGACCACGAGCCGCAGATTGCGCTCGATCATCACCTGGCGCGCGTCGAACTCGCCCGCCTTTGCGAGGCGCGAATAACGCTGCTCTTCCTCGACGGTGAGCAGCGGCTTCACGCTGATCCGGTTCAGATAATGCTGGATCGTGTCGGCCGTCAATTCGGCCTGCAACAGCGCGCGGAAGTCGTCGGCGTCCGGCGTCGGTTCGGCGCTGCCTTCGCGCGTCGACGCCGACTCTTCGCCGGCCGCCTCCTGTTCGTCGAAATCGCGGCCGCCGTCGATGTCGGACAGCGCGTCGTCGCCCGACGCCGCGCCATCATCCACCGAAACCGGCGCGGCTTGACTGTCAGACTCGGGTTGCTGCAGACGGCGCTTCGATTTCGGCATGGTCGGCTCGCTTTATTGCGGCGGCAAGTACTTCAGTGGGTCGACGGGCTTGCCCTGACGGCGTAGTTCGAAATGCAGCATCACGCGATCGGAGTCAGTATTGCCCATTTCCGCGATTTTCTGGCCCTTGGTGACCGCGTCGCCCTCCTTCACCATCAGCGCACGGTTGTGGGCATACGCCGTCAGAAACGTCGCGTCATGCTTGATGATAATGAGATTGCCGTAACCGCGCAGCCCATTTCCGGCATAAACCACGCGACCGTCGGCTGCAGCTTTCACCGGTTCACCGGGCGCACCGCCAATATTGATGCCTTTGTTCTTCGAATCGTCGAAGCCGTTCAGCAACTGGCCACGCACCGGCCATGCGAGCGCGATGCTGCCGGTGCCCTGCGGGACATTGTCGTTGACGGACGGTGCGGGCGACGACGGTGCGTTCGTCGCACCGTTGCCCGACGGACCGTAGATCGGCGGCATCGCTGCGACGCCGCTCGTCGCCGGAGCGGACGCGCCCGGCGCCGGTGCGCCCGGTGCACCCTGCGCCGCTGGTGCACCCTGGACGACCGGTGCACCGATGCCCGGCACCGGTGCGGTCGTCACGCCAGGCGTGTAGGCACCAGGGTTCGCCCCAGGCGGCACGACACGCAGCAGCTGATCGACTTCGATCGCGTTCGGATTCGCGAGGTTGTTCCACGCGGCGATATCGCGATAGTTCTGCCCGTTCTCGAGCGCGATGCGGTACAGCGTATCGCCGGGCTTGACCCGGTAGTATCCGGGCGGCGGCGGACCGAGCGGTGCCGGCGGTTGTGCGGCCGTCGTGCCGAGCGTGGTCGTGCGATCGACCACCGGCGCCTGATCGAGCCGCGTGGCGCACGCCGCGAGCAGCGAAAGTGCGATGACGCATGTGCCGCGCCGGGCCAAGGTGTTGTTCAGGCAGGTTGTTTGCATCGCGCGCAACATACTCATCGGTTTCAAATCACTCCGGATTTTAAGGGGACAAAGAAAACGCGATCAAGCCGCGACTCCCGCCATTGCGCAGGCCCCGTGCGCTCGACGAGCGTCAGCACCTGGGTCGCTTCGCCGCTCGCGTCCTGCCCCGCCGCGACGGGCGCGACGAGCCGTCCGCCGATCGCAAGCTGTTCGAGCAGCGCCTGCGGCACGTCGAAACCCGCGGCGGCGATCACGATGGCATCGAACGGCGCGGCCGGCGGCAGACCAAGCCGGCCGTCACCGTAGTGCAGCCGGATGTTGGGAATGCGCAGCGGACGGAGGTTCGTCTTCGCGCGCTCGTATAACGGCTTGATGCGTTCGATCGAATACACATCGCGTGCGATCCGGCTCAGCACTGCGGCCTGATAGCCGCAGCCGGTGCCGATCTCCAGCACCGTCGCGAGATCGCGGCCACCCAGCACGAGTTCCAGCATTCGCGCGACCACGGACGGCTTCGAGATCGTCTGGTGATGGCCGATCGGCAGCGCCGCGTCCTCGTACGCCTGAGTCGCGAGCCCCGGATCGACGAACATGTGACGCGGCACCGTCGCGAGCGCCTGCAGCACGCGCGTGTCGGCGATGCCGTTCGCGCGCAGACGTTCGACCATCCGCTCGCGCACCCGTTCGGACGTCAACGCGAGCGCGCCGTTCAGCGCAACACCCGGAGCGCCGCTCGACGGCGCCGCGCTGCGCGGCGAAATTCCCGGCGCGATGTCGTTGCGCGCCGCCGCCGCAAGCACGCCGCCCGCGCGGCCATCGTTGCGCGCACCGGTTGACGGCCGCGCGCGGCCCGTGTTGTTCGTCGACGACGCCGGCATTCCCGGTTTCCGCGCCGAAGCAGCACCGCTCGTCGCAGGCTTCCCTTGCGTCGCGACCCGCGTTGCGCCGGTCTTGCCGGTGCCCGACGACGACGCGCGCGCATCGCCCGGCCGTTCGTCGCGCCGGCGCGGCTCGCGCACGAGGTCCGCGAGTTCCAGCGGGAATCGCTTCACACGCTCGCCGGTCATGAAGCGTCGCCGCCTGCGCGCACCCATTCGCGTGCGGCGGGCAGCATCTGCGTGTGCGTGAGATCGAGTTGCAGCGGCGTGATCGACACCTCGCCGTGCGACACCGCATGGAAATCCGTGCCTTCGCTCGCGTCGCGGGCGCTGCCCGACGGACCGATCCAGTAGATCGGCTCGCCGCGCGGGTTGGTCTGCCGGATCACCGGCTGCGACGGATGCCGCTTGCCGAGGCGCGTGATGCGCCATTCGCCGATCTGGTCGTACGGCAGGTTCGGGATGTTCACGTTCAGCAACGGCCGGCCGGGCAGCGGATGGTCGAGATAGTGCGCGACGATCCGCGCGGCGACGCGCGCGGCGTCGCCGAGATGCGCCCAGTCCTTGTCGACGAGCGAGAACGCGATCGCGGGCAGCCCGAACATGATGCCCTCGGTCGCCGCGGCGACGGTGCCGGAGTACAGCGTGTCCTCGCCCATGTTCTGACCGTTGTTGATGCCGGACACGACGAGGTCGGGCTTGTCGTCGAGCAGGCCGGTCAGCGCGATGTGGACCGAGTCGGTCGGCGTGCCGTTCACGTAGTAGAAGCCGTTCGCCGAGCGCAGCACGGACAGCGGCCGCCACAACGTGAGCGAGTTCGATGCGGCGCTGCAGTTCTGCTCGGGAGCCACCACCGTGACCTCGGCGAGCGGTCGCAGCGCTTCGTACAGCGCGGCGAGACCGGGCGCGAGGTAGCCGTCGTCGTTGCTGAGTAGTATTCGCATCCGCGGATTGTAACCGAGGAAGAATGGCACGCGAACGACAGCCCGGTCAGCCGCCGCTGGCCGCGCGCGTCGCGTCGAACGCCCGTTCGCAGCGATCGATCGTCGTCGGGTGCGGTGAGATGCAGCGCGGGAGGCGTCTCGCTGCCGGATGCACGGATCGTCGGCAACCGATGCCCGGCGATCGCGCAAACGCGCGTCGCGTGACGACGAGCCCCGGACGGTCGATCTCGCGCAATCGTCGGCGAACGGCAAGGGCGGCTTGCAGCTCGCCGCCGACCGGATGCGCTCGTTCGGCGGCGACGCACGCGTTGCCATGTCGTCATCGACAAGCGGTGGCGGACAACACAGCACCGTTCACACGATATGTTGCGCGCGCAACGTTTCGATCTGCTGCGCGTCGTAACCGATCGAGCGCAGCACCTCGTCGGTATGCTCGCCGAGTTCGGGCCCGAGCCAGCGCGTGCCGCCCGGCGTCTGCGAGAACTTCGGCGTGACGCCCGGCAGCGCGACGTCGACCTCGCCGCGCCAGCGGAACTGCTGGATCATCTGGCGCGCGACGAACTGCGGGTCCGCGAACATGTCGGCCACGCTGTAGATGCGGCCCACCGGCACGTCGGCGGCGTTCAGCACGTCGAGCGCCTCGTCGATCGAGCGTGTCGCGAGCCACGCGGCGATCGCGCCGTCGATCTCTTCCGTGCGCGGCACGCGGCCGTCGTTGTGCGCGAGGCCAGGATCGTTCGCGAGATCGTCGCGGCCGATCGCACTCATCAGCCGCTTGAAGATCGGATCGCTGTTGCCGCCGATCACGATGCTGCCGTCCCGGCACGGATAGGTGTTCGACGGCACGATGCCGGACAGCGACGCGCCCGTGCGCTCGCGCACCATCCCGTACACGCCGTACTCGGGCACGACGCTCTCCATCATGTTGAACACCGCCTCGTACAGCGCGACGTCGACGACCTGCCCGCTGCCCCCGTTCATGTTGCGATGATGGAGCGCCATCAATGCGCCGATCACGCCGTGCAGCGCGGCGATCGAATCGCCGATCGAGATGCCGATGCGCGGCGGCGGCAGATCCGGATAGCCGGTGATGTGACGCAACCCGCCCATCGACTCGGCGATCGCGCCGAAGCCCGGACGATCGCGATACGGGCCGGTTTGTCCGTAACCGGACAGACGCACCATCACGAGTCCGGGGTTCTCCTTCGCGAGCACGTCATAGCCGAGTCCGAGTTTTTCCAGCAGACCCGGCCGAAAATTCTCGATCACGATGTCCGCCTCTTTCGCGAGCCGCCGCACGATCTCCTTGCCCGCTTCCTCCTTCAGGTTCACCGTGACCGACTTCTTGTTGCGAGCCTGCACCGCCCACCACAGCGACGTGCCGCCGACCTCCGGGTACAGCTTGCGCCACTTGCGCAGCGGATCGCCGCCCTTCGGGTCTTCGATCTTGATCACGTCCGCGCCGAATTCGCCGAAGAGACGCGCGGCGAACGGACCGGCGATCAGCGTGCCGAGTTCGAGCACCTTCACGCCGGCGAGCGGGCCGCCCGGGCGCGGCGCGTCGGCGGATGTGGATACGGATGCGGGGGACTGGGACGCGCTCATGGGTCTCCTCGTGGCTTGCTGTTCTTTGTTGCTGGATGCGGCGCTCGGTGCTTCGTGAGCGATCGGCGCCATGCGCTTGCTACAGGCACGTCGCGCGAAAGCTGCCGCGCCGGTTACAGCGCGCGGCGGTCGAGCATCGCGCGGGCGATCGTGCCCGCGTCCACGTATTCGAGTTCGCCGCCGACCGGCACGCCGCGCGCGAGCCGCGTGACGGTGAGCCCGCGCGCCTTCAGCGTCTGGCCGAGATAATGCGCGGTCGCCTCGCCTTCGTTCGTGAAATTCGTCGCGAGCACGACCTCTTTCACGATGCCGTCCGATGCGCGCTTGACGAGACGATCGAAGTGGATCTCCTTCGGGCCGATCCCGTCGAGCGGGCTCAGATGTCCCATCAGCACGAAATAGAGGCCGCGGTATGTCATCGTCTGTTCGAGCATGATCTGGTCGGCCGGCGTTTCGACGACGCACAGCAACGTCGGATCGCGCTCGTCATCGAGGCACGTCTCGCAGATCTGCGCCTCGGTGAACGTGTTGCACTTTTCGCAGTGACGCAGATGCCCGGTCGCGAACGTGAGCGCGCGACCGAGCTTCTCTGCGCCCTCGCGATCGTGCTGCATCAGGTGGTACGCCATGCGCTGCGCCGACTTCGGCCCGACGCCGGGCAGCACGCGCAGCGCTTCGACGAGCGCCGCCAGGGCGGAAGGCTGTTTCATGCGCAGCAGGCAACCCAGGTCAGAACGGCAGCTTGAAGCCCGGCGGCAGCGGCAGGCCCGAGGTCATGCTGCCCATCTTTTCCTGCGACGTCGCCTCGGCCTTGCGCACCGCGTCGTTGAACGCAGCGGCGACGAGGTCTTCGAGCATGTCCTTGTCGTCGGCAAGCAGGCTCGGGTCGATCGACACGCGACGCACGTCGTTGCGGCAGGTCATCGTCACCTTCACGAGACCCGCGCCGGCCTGGCCCTCGACCTCGATCTGCGCGAGCTGCTCCTGCATCTTCTTCATGTTTTCCTGCATCTGCTGGGCTTGCTTCATCAGCCCGGCGAGTTGGCCTTTCATCATCGTCGCTGCTCCTTCTGAATCGTGAATTACGGGTGAGCGGCGCGCCCGCCGATAGCGGCGCGCCGTCGATCAATGCGCGGTGGCGCCGCCCGGGGCGGCGCCCTGCGACAGCGGCCGGATCGAACCCGGCACGATGCTCGCGCCGAAGTCGCGGATCAGCTGCTGCACGAACGGATCGGAACCGATCTCGCGCTCGGCGTTGCGCTGACGCTCCGCGCGCACGGCCGCGTCGAGCGCGGCGGCCGTGCGACGCGCGGGACCGACGTCGACGACGACGTCGAGCGTCTTGCCGAGCCGCTCCTCGAGCGCCGCTTTCAGCTTCGCAACCTGCGACGACTCCGCGTACTGCGGAACCGGCACGCTGAGTTTCAGCGTCGAGCCGTCGAGCGCGGTCAGCTCGCTGTTGAACGCGAGCTGATACGAGATGCCCTTCAGCGGCAGCGTCGCGGCGAGCGCGGGCCAGTCGCCTTCGAAGCCGATCGGACCGAGCGCGATGCCGGGCGGCAGCTGGCTCACGTCGACGATCGCGGCCGCGACCGTTGCCGGCGCGGCGGCACGCGCGAAGGACGGCTCGCTGTCGAATGCGGGCACGAAGTTGTCGTCGGGAGCGCTGTCGGATGCCGTGAAATACGCGTCGGCGGGGACGTAATCGTCGAGCGGGACGTCGTCCCACGGCGGCATGCCGCCGGCGTCGTCGCGCAGGCCCTGGGCGCGCTCGGGCTGACGGGCGGCGGAATCGTGGATCTCCGTCGCGCTGCTGCGACGGGCGGGATCGGGCTTCGGCACGGGCACGGGCACCGCGGCGCGCGGCGCCGGCTTCGGTGCTGCCGACGCGCTCGCCGCGACGGCGGCGCTCGCGGTGCCGCGGGCGCCGCGATCGGTGGACAGTTTCATGCCGGCGTTGCGCAGCACGTCGAGCGCCGCACTCGCGCCGCCGCGGCGCGAAGCTGCGCTTGCGGTCGCATCAGACGCCGTGGCTGCGGACGACGCCCGCGAATCTGCAACGGCAGCCTGAGAGTCGTCGCTGGCCGGAGAAGGGGCACTCGGTGCGCTCGGCGCATTTGCGGAAGGTTCTTCCGATGCCGCGACCAGCGTGGCACCCGCACTCGCGGCGTTGCGTTCGGCAGCCGGGTTGGCGGCGGAATCGGCAGCAGAATCGGCGGCAGATTCCCAGGGCGGCGTCGGCAGCGCCGCAGCGGCCGGCTCGGTGGACGAAGCCGGCGCGCTCGCCGCATCGTTCGCAGAGACGCCCGGTTGTTGCGCCACGTCGCGCGTCGACGCTTGCGCGCCCGGCGCTGCATGCCCCTTCGCCGGATCGCGCAGCACTGCAGGCTGCGCCTCGCCGACGCGCGCGGCCGGTGCATCGGCGAGGCGCGAGCGCCCCGCGTCCGCCGCGCCGACATCGCGCGCCGAAGCAAGCGCCGGCGCCGCCACGCGCCCGCCAGCGGGCGCCGCGCCCTGCTTCGACGCGGGTGCGCTGCCGGCCCCGCCCGCGGCGACGGACGGCTCGAACGCGAGCATTCGCAACAGCGTCATCGTGAAGCCCGCGTATTCGTCCGGCGCGAGCCCCAATTCGGCGCGTCCGAGCGTGGCGATCTGATAGAACAGCTGGACCTGCTCCGCGCTCAACGCGTCTGCGAAGCGGCGAACGTCCGCGGCTTCCGGCCACTCGTCGAGCACCGACGCCGGCGAGAACTGCGCCCACGCCACCCGGTGAAACAGGCTCGCGAGATCCTGCAGCGCGGTGGAAAACGACAGGCTGCGCAGCGACATTTCGTCGGCGATGGCGAGCACCGTCGCGCCGTCGCCGGCGACGAGCGCGTCGATGAGCCGGATCAGGTAGCTTTGATCGAGCGCGCCGAGCATCCCGCGCACGGCCTCCTCCGTCACCTGATTCGCCGAATACGCGATCGCCTGGTCGGTCAACGACAGCGCGTCGCGCATCGAACCGTCCGCCGCGCGCGCGAGGAGGCGCAGCGCCTGCGGCTCGAACGCGACCTGCTCTTCGCCGAGAATCCGCTCCAGATGCGACACGATGTGCCCGGCCGGCATCTGCTTCAGATTGAACTGCAGGCAGCGCGACAGAACCGTCACCGGAATCTTCTGCGGATCGGTCGTCGCGAGGATGAATTTCACATGCGGCGGCGGCTCTTCGAGCGTCTTCAGCATCGCGTTGAACGCGTGGTTCGTCAGCATGTGCACTTCGTCGATCATGTAGACCTTGAAGCGCGCATCGACCGGCGCATACACCGCGCGCTCCAGCAGCGCCGCCATTTCGTCGACGCCGCGATTGCTCGCCGCGTCCATTTCGACGTAATCGACGAACCGCCCTTCGTCGATCTCGCGGCACGCGCGGCACACGCCGCACGGCGTAGACGTGACGCCGGTCTCGCAGTTGAGCGCTTTCGCGAAGATCCGCGACAGCGTCGTCTTGCCGACGCCGCGCGTGCCGGTGAACAGATACGCGTGATGCAGACGGCCGCCGTCGAGCGCATGCGTGAGCGCGCGCACCACGTGCTCCTGTCCGACGAGCGACGCGAAATCCTTCGGTCGCCACTTGCGTGCGAGAACTTGGTAGGTCATCCAGAAATTGTATCAGCAACGCCCGCACGCACCGATGGCGCAAAAAACCTTCGAATGCCGCGCGCAACGGCACGAACCAAGGCTTTGGCGACGTACTGATTGACTGGGAAATTCCGCTGAAAAAAGGCTGGCGCCATGGCGGAAAAGACAAGCGAAAAGCGGAAGGTGACGAGCCCGACCCTCGGCACTGGCGGAAAACGGCTGTGGCTGCTTCGTTCCCGACCTGACCAGGTTGACCGCCCCTCCATGCGAGGAGGCCCGTCACGTCGCATTCTAGCATCGCTCGCGCTGCAATGCGACATCCGGCGCGACGATTGTCGTCGACGGGCTTCGTCGCGGCATCGTTTTTCGAGCGGCCGGGCGGCGCGAACCAGCCCGCTGGAAAACGCCTGCAGCGCTTTGTACGCGCGGTAACCCTTCGTGTGACGTGCGTACTATCACCGTCGGCAGCGCATAGTAATTTAGGCTACACTGGCGTCAAAATTCGTCGGGCACCGGCGGCCTGACGCGCGCAACGCGCCGGCAACACGGTCGTGGACACTCGAATGCGTACGGCGCGGCCCTCTGCCGCCCCGGATAATTTTTTGGTTTTGGTGTATCGTGGCGGGCAATTCAGTCAGCCTCGATTCAGACGAGGTATTCATACAATGAGCGAACAAATCAAGCATATCAGCGACGCATCGTTCGAACAGGACGTCGTGAAATCCGACAAGCCTGTGCTGCTGGACTTCTGGGCCGAATGGTGCGGCCCGTGCAAGATGATCGCGCCGATCCTCGATGAAGTCGCGAAGGACTACGGCGATCGCCTGCAAATCGCGAAAATCAACGTGGACGAACACCAGTCGACGCCGGTGAAGTTCGGCGTGCGCGGTATCCCGACGCTGATCCTGTTCAAGAACGGCGCGGTCGCCGCACAGAAGGTCGGCGCGCTGTCGAAGTCGCAGCTGACCGCCTTCCTGGACAGCCACCTGTAATAGCCCGATCGCCTCGCGCACGAGAGCGTACGCGAGGCCATGGTGCATGTTGTCCACTGACAACACGCACGCTCAGAACATGCCGGAAGGCCGCACTGGCGGCTTTTCGCATGTGCTATGCTAGAATTTATAAAGCGCCGAAAAAGCACTAGCGCATCACCGATGCATCAAGGCGCACAAAAGCCTTTCGAGCGGTTCCGCTCACTTCTTTCCTCCCAGAATTCATTTCGTCGCATCCTCCCGGCGGGTTCTCCGTATGCATTTATCCGAGCTTAAGTCTCTGCACGTGTCCGAATTGATCGAGATGGCCAATGGCCTCGAGATCGAAAGTGCAAACCGCCTGCGAAAGCAGGAGTTGATGTTCGCCATTCTCAAGAAGCGCGCCAAGACGGGCGAAACGATCTTCGGCGACGGCACGCTCGAAGTGCTGCCGGACGGTTTCGGCTTTTTGCGCTCGCCGGAAACCTCGTATCTCGCGAGCACCGACGATATCTACATCAGCCCGTCGCAGATCCGCCGCTTCAATCTGCACACCGGCGACACGATCGAAGGCGAAGTGCGCACGCCGAAGGACGGCGAGCGCTACTTCGCGCTGGTGAAAGTCGACAAGGTCAACGGCCAGCCGCCGGAGGCGTCGAAGCACAAGATCATGTTCGAGAACCTCACGCCGCTGCACCCGAACAAGGTGCTGCTGCTCGAGCGCGAAATGCGCGGTGAGGAGAACGTGACGGGCCGCATCATCGACATGATCGCGCCGATCGGCAAGGGTCAGCGCGGCCTGCTCGTCGCGTCGCCGAAGTCCGGCAAGACCGTGATGCTTCAGCACATCGCGCACGCGATCAAGCAGAACCATCCGGACGTGATTCTGTTCGTGCTGCTCATCGACGAGCGCCCCGAAGAAGTGACCGAAATGCAGCGCTCGGTCGCCGGCGAAGTGATCGCGTCGACGTTCGACGAACCGGCCGCGCGTCACGTGCAGGTCGCCGAAATGGTGATCGAGAAGGCGAAGCGCCTCGTCGAAATGAAGCACGACGTCGTGATCCTGCTCGATTCGATCACGCGTCTCGCCCGTGCGTACAACACGGTCGTGCCGGCGTCGGGCAAGGTGCTGACGGGCGGCGTCGATGCGAACGCGCTGCAGCGTCCGAAGCGCTTCTTCGGCGCGGCGCGCAACATCGAGGAAGGCGGCTCGCTCACGATCATCGGCACCGCGCTGATCGAAACCGGCAGCCGCATGGACGACGTGATCTACGAAGAGTTCAAGGGCACCGGCAACATGGAAGTGCACCTCGAACGCCGTCTCGCGGAAAAGCGCGTCTATCCGTCAATCAATCTGAACAAGTCGGGCACGCGCCGCGAAGAACTGCTGATCAAGCCGGACATCCTGCAGAAGATCTGGATCCTGCGCAAATTCATCCACGACATGGACGAAGTCGAGGCCATGGAATTCCTGCTCGACAAGATCCGCCAGACAAAGAGCAACTCGGAGTTCTTCGAGATGATGCGTCGCGGCGGCTGATTCCGCCCTGCCCGTCTGTGCTCCAAGCCTGAAAACGCCCGCTGATGCGGGCGTTTTTGTCTTTCCGCGCCGGCTCGGGATACCCGCAAACCCGTGCGCGTACCTTCACGTTCGTTGCAATCCGCAACGGGTTTTGATGCACGCAGTTCTGCGAAGGCCAATCCGTGCTCGCGCCTCCTCGAAATCGGCCTCGGCTATCCAGTCGAGAATGCCGGGCGGCTCGTCGGCGTCGCGTCGCTGATCTCGTCTTGCGCCCTCTTCGTTTATCTGCGCTATGCGAAGCTGCTGCCGCGCAAGAAGTGGATCATCGTGCCGGGCTTCGCAATCGAGGAATTCACGCACGGCTGCCGGCTGAAAAGCATCGTGCGGCAGTTGACGTTTTTGTTCTCGACTGCCACTGTGATCGTCGTCGAGCAGCACCGGCTCGCGCTGCATCAGCCGCGCCTCGCGGAAAGCCGCGAATCCGTTCGATCCGGTTTTCCAGTCCACGTTTGCAACGCTCGAACGCGCGTTCGCGCATCTCGAGCAGAGCGCGGCCGATGCGCAAGCACTTGCACTCGCCGAAATAATCCGGATGATCGCGCAGCAGGCGGGCTTTCCCAGCTCGCTCGACGGCTTCTATTTTCTGGTCGGCGTTGCCCTCTGCGGCGGTCTGTTCGCAGCGTGGCAAAAGCAGATCGACTGACACAACGCCTACACCGATGCTATTGAAACTGTCCCGCTGGTTCGATGCGCGCCGTCGCGACAAGGCGCTACGGGCGTTCGCGATCGACGACACGCTGTGGCAGGCCACGCTCGATGGCCTGCCGTTCCTCGCGCACCTCGATGCGGCGGACCTCGCGCGCCTGCGCGAGCTGACGAGCCTTTTCATCGCGCAAAAGGAGTTCTCGACCGCGCACGACCTCGAACTGACCGACCGGATGATCGTCGCGATCGCCGCGCAGGCGTCGCTGCCGGTGCTGAATCTGAGCCTCGATCTGTATCGCGGCTGGGTCGGCGTCGTGGTGTATCCGGGCGAGTTCGTGATCCGCAAGACGGTCGAGGACGAGGACGGCGTCGTGCACGAAGTCGAGCAGGACGCGAGCGGCGAAGCGTGGGAAGGCGGGCCGGTGATCCTGTCGTGGGAAGACGCGCAGATGACCGACGGCCGTGACGCGTACAACGTCGTGATCCACGAGTTCGCGCACAAGATCGACATGCTGAACGGTTATGCGGACGGGCATCCGCCGCTCTATCGCCGCTGGCACGCGCCGCTCGACGAAACCGCATGGTCGGACGTGTTCGACCATGCGTACGACCAGTTCTGCGCGCACGTCGACGCGGTGCCGCCGCGACGCTGGGCGCACTTCGAGCGCGAATCGCTGATCGACCCGTATGCGGCCGACCATCCGTCCGAGTTCTTCGCGGTGTGCAGCGAGGCGCTGTTCGTGCAGCCGCACGCGTTCGAGGCGGAATATCCGGAGCTTTACAGGCTGCTCGCGCGCTATTACCGGCAGGATCCGGCGCGGGTCGGCGCGCTCGCGCCCGCGAAATAATCGCCAACCGGCTGATTTTCTGGCATAATCGCTGCTTTTCGACCTTGGGCAAGTGGCTCGCGCCGGGAACGAAGTTCGCGTAACCGAAGCTGCGTGGGCTGGCTACCGCCAGACTTAAAGGAAATACCATGAAAGAAGGCATTCACCCGGATTACCGCGAAGTCCTGTTCATCGACGTGTCGAACGACTTCAAGTTCGTGACGCGCTCCACGATCCAGACCCGCGAAACCGCCGAATTCAACGGCAAGACGTACCCGCTCGCGAAGATCGAAGTGTCGTCGGAATCGCACCCGTTCTACACCGGCACGCAGAAGATCGTCGACACGGCTGGCCGCGTCGAGAAGTTCAACAAGAAGTTCGGCGCGCGCGCGTCGGCCAAGGTTGGCAAGTAAGTCGCGAAAGAAGCTGCGGAAAGAAGCTGCGAAGGCGGGCCGCAAGGCTAACCTCGCGCACCGGCTCACGATGCCGGTTTCGCACTCGAAAAAAGGGCAGCGAACGCTGCCCTTTTTGTCGTCCGCCGGCCGGCGCGTGGATCCTGACGCACTGACGCCGGCACGACTACAATGCCGGATGGTTCCGGACCCCCTTTAGCGGGCCGGCGCGGGCATTCGACGCGTGTCGGATGCAGCGCGCCGGCCCGCGCACCCGATTCTTCGCCCTGCATGAAGCCAGCCTTCAGACTGACCGCCTCCGCCACCAGTGCGCTACCGCGCTCGCTACTGTTCGCCATCTGTATCGTCTACGCATCGTTCGGCCTGTTCGGCCGCGATCCGTGGAAAAACGAGGACGCCGCCGGCTTCGGCGTGATGTGGACGATGGCGGGCGGCACGCTGCACGACTGGCTGCTGCCGAATCTCGTCGGCAAGTTTCTCGTCGCGGACGGCCCGCTCGGCTACTGGCTCGGCGCCGCGTCGATCCGCCTGCTGACGCCGTGGGTGGACGCGAGCAACGCGGCGCGCGTCGCGACCGGCGTGCTGTTCTGCGTCGCCTGCGCGTTCGTCTGGTACGGCGCTTACCTGCTCGGCCGCCGGCCGGAAGTCCAGCCATTCAAGTACGCGTTCGGCGGCGAGCCCGAGCCGCGCGACTACGGCCGCACGCTCGCGGACGGCGCAGTGCTGATCCTGCTCGGCTGCTTCGGCCTCGCCGAGCGCGGCCACGAAACGACCCCGCAACTGATGCAGTTCGCGGCGGTCGCGATGCTCGTCTACGGCCTCATTCGCGCGATCGACAAGCCGGTTCAGGGTTCGCTGTGGTGGGGCATCGCGATCGGCACCGTGATGCTGTCGAGCAGTCCGGTGCTCGCGGGCTCGCTGGTCGTCGGCACGATCGCGATGCTGCTGGTCGCGCCGGAAACGCGCTCGCGCTGGCTGCTGCTGATCGGGCTGCCGGTCGTACTCGTGCTGTCGGCGTCCTGGCCGATCGCCGCACTGCATTTCTTTCCGGACGACGCCGTCTGGTTCCTGAACCAATGGACCCGCGCGAGCGCCGCCGCGTTCGGCGGCGCACCCGAGTCCGTGCTCGCGTATGCGGCGAAAAACCTGCCGCTCTTCACGTGGCCTGCATGGCCGCTCGCGATCTGGGCGTGGGTCAACTGGAAGGGACTGCGCCGGGCGCCGCACATCGCGATTCCGCTGTCGGTGATCGTCCCGCTGCTGATTCTCGTCGTCGTGCAAAGCCAGGAGACGAACCGCCGCTTCCTGCTCGTGCTGCCCGCGCTGTCGATACTCGCCGCGTTCGCGCTCCCCACCTTGAAGCGCGGGGCGATCAACGCGATCGACTGGTTCGCGGTACTGAGCTTCACGATCCTCGGCACGTTCGTGTGGCTCGTGTGGCTGGCCGGCATGATCGGCTTCCCGGCGCCGATGGCGCGCAACCTCGCGCGGCTCGTGCCCGGCTTCGTGCCGCAGTTCAACGCGCTCACGTTCGTGCTCGCGGTCGCGGTGACGCTCGGCTGGTTCGCGCTCGTGCAGTGGCGCGTCGCGCGCCATCCGAAGGTGCTCTGGCGCAGCGTCGTCCTGACGAGCGGCGGCACCACGCTGATGTGGGTGCTGCTGATGACGCTGTGGCTGCCGGTCGTCAACTACAGCCGTACCTATCGGGACGTCGCGCAACAGATCGCCACGCATCTGCCGCAGGACTATTCGTGCATCTCGCCAGTCAGGCTCGGCGACGCGCAGATCGCGACGTTCGCGTATTTCGGCAACATGCACTTCGCGTTCGACGAAAGCTGCGACGTGATCCTGCGCCAGGATTCGCACGACTACAGTCCGCCGAGCCCGGAACCGGACTACGTATGGCGGCTCGTCTGGGAAGGCCGCCGCGCAGCCGACCGTGACGAGCGGTTTCGTCTGTACGTGCGCGTGGACCGGCCCGCGCCGCCGGTCAAGCCGCACCACTGGCGCAAGCGCCCGCGCTGAAGTCGAACGATGCTTCATGACCTGCGCAGGATCGCGAGCCTCGCGTGGCCGGTGCTGATCGGCCAGCTCGCGATCATCGCCTTCGGCGTGATCGACACCGCGATGGTCGGCCGCTACTCCGCGCTCGACCTCGCGGCGCTCGGGCTCGGGTCGTCGATCTACGTGTCGGTCTACATCGGCCTCACCGGTATCCTGAGCGCGCTGCAGCCGGTCGCCGCGCAGCTGTACGGCGCGCGGCGCGACACGGAGATCGGCGAGGAAGTGCGCCAGGCGCTGTGGCTCGCCGTCGTGCTGATGGCGATCGGCTTCGTGATTCTCTATTTCCCGGGTCCGCTGCTCGACCTCGCGCACGCGCCGCTCGCGCTGCGCGAGCGCACGTCGGGTTATCTGCGGCTCCTGTCTTACGGGCTGCCCGCGAGCCTCGCGTTTCGCGTCTATAGCTCGCTGGCGAATGCGCTCGGGCGGCCGCGTCTCGTGATGATCCTGCAGGTCGGCGCGCTCGCGCTGAAGGTGCCGCTGAACCAGTGGCTGATCTTCGGCGGCTTAGGCGTGCCCGCGCTCGGCGGTCCCGGCTGCGCACTCGCGAGCACCGCGCTCAACTGGGCGCTCGCCGCATGCGCGGCACTCGCGCTCACACAGCTCGACGTGTTCGAGCCGCTGCAGATCTTCCGGCGCTTCACGTGGCCGCAGTGGAAGCGTCAGGTCGAGCTGCTGAAGCTCGGCATTCCGATGGGGCTGTCGTATCTGATCGAGGTGACGTCTTACACGTTCATGGCGCTTTTCATTGCGCGCTTCGGCACAACGACGCTCGCCGGCCACCAGATCGCCGGCAACCTCGGCGCCGTGCTGTACATGACGCCGCTGTCGATCGGGATCGCGACATCGACGCTCGTCGCGCAGGCGCTCGGCGCGGGGCGGCCCGCGGAGGCGCGCACGCTCGCGCGCCACGGCATCGCGAGCGCGGTGCTGATCGCGTGCGGCTACTCGGCAATCGTGATGCTGCTGCGACGGCTGATCATCGCCGGCTATACGCCGGATGCGCATGTGGTGGCCGCGGCGATGCCGCTCGTCGCGATCGTCACGCTCTATCACCTGTTCGACGCGCTGCAGATCACGACCGCGTTCGCGCTGCGCGCGTACAGGGTCGCGGTCGTGCCGACCGTGATCTACGCGCTCGCGCTGTGGGGCGTCGGGCTCGGCGGCGGCTATGCGCTCGGTTTCGACGTGACCGGCGCGACGCCGGTCTGGATGACCGGCGCGCGCGGCTTCTGGATCGCCAACAGCGCGAGCCTGCTGATTGCCGGCATCGGGCTCGTCGTGTATCTCGCGCGGATCAGCGCATCGCGCGTGCACGAAGGGCGCTGATTTATGCACCGATCCGCGCATTGATAATCCGCGCGAGTTCGTCCGCTACGTCCCTTCGTCGAAAAACGCGTTCAGCAGCCGGTTCACGTCGGCCGCGGCCTCCATCTGCACCATATGGCCGTGGCCCGCGAGCACTTCGACGCGCACCGTATCGGGCAGACCCGCCGCGTGCCGTGCCGGGATGACCTGGTCCGCGTCGCCCCAGATCACGAGCGTGCGCGGTGCGAGCGTGCCGACCCGCTCGCGCAGCACGCGCCGCTGCGTCGATCCTTCGAACGCGTGCGCGGCGATCTTCTTCAGTGCGTCCTGCACGCCTTCGAGCCGCTTGTACTTCACGAGATCCTCGATCAGTTGACGCGTGACGAGCGCCGGGTCCGCGAACAGCTTTGTCACCGGCGCCTTCAGCGCGTTGCGGTTCGTGCCCGCGACGAACGCTTCGATGTACGCGCCGTCGATCTCATCGCCGAGGCCCGCGCTCGAAATCAGCGCGAGCGACGCGACGCGCTGCGGCGTCTGCCCGGCCACCGTCATCGCGACTGCGCCGCCGAGCGAATGCCCGACCAGATGCGCGCGTTCGATTGCCTTGGCGTCCAGAAAGTCGATCACGCTCCGCGCGAGTTCGTCGAGGCTGCCGCTGTCGAGGGCCTTGCCCGATTCGCCGTGTCCCGGCAGATCGAGCGCCCACACGGTGCGGCCAGCCGCGAGTTCGGCCTGATTGAACATCCAGCCGTTCAGATCGCCGCCGAAGCCGTGAATCAGCACGACCGGCACCCCGCTCTGCTCGCCGATCTTCAGATAGCGCAAGGTGCGGCCGCCGATCTGCATCTTCTCGGGCTGCGGCCCGGCTTCGGCCGCGGCGGCGGCTTCCGGCACGAAGTCGCGCTGAAAATCCGCGACCGCGGCGTCGATCTCGGCGTCGGACGTCGCTTCGTCGGCGACCACGCCGAGCAGCGCGCCGACCGGCAGCGTGTCGCCCTCTTTCGCGATCTGCCGGCGCAGCGTGCCGTCGAACGCGCATTCGACGCCCGACGCGATCTTGTCGCTCTCGACGTCCACCAGCTCGTCGCCGCGCGCGACGCGCTCGCCTGGCGCCTTCAGCCAGCCGTTCACCTGGCCCTGCTCCATCGACAGCCCCCATTTGGGCATCGTGATCATGTGAATCGGCATGTCGTCAGCTCCCCGACTTGCGGACGTTGCGCACCGCGTCGGCGATCCGCGCTGCCGACGGAATGTACAGGTCCTCGAGCACGCCCGCGAACGGCACCGGCGTGTGCGGCGCCGTCACGAGTTCGATCGGCGCCTTCAGATCGTGGAACGCATGCTGCGCGACGAGCGCGGCGATGTCGGTCGCGATCGAGCAGCGCGGATTCGCCTCGTCGACGACCACCACGCGGCCCGTGCGGCTCGCGCTTTCGAGGATCGTTTCCTCGTCGAGCGGCGACGTCGTGCGCAGGTCGATCACGTCGACGTCGATGCCTTCGGCCGCGAGCTTTTGTGCGGCGTCCGACGCGTAGTGCACCATCCGCCCATAGGTGACGATCGTCGCGTCGTCGCCGTCGCGCACGATGTTCGCCTCGCCGAACGGGATCGAATACAGCTCCTCCGGCACGTCGCCCTCTTGCGTGTACAGGAGCTTGTGCTCGCAGAAGATCACCGGATCGTCGTCGCGAATCGCTTCGATCATCAGCCCCTTCGCGTCGTACGGCGTCGACGGGCACACGACCTTCAGCCCCGGAATGTGCGTGAACAGCGACGTCAGCATCTGCGAGTGCTGCGCGGCCGCGCGCAAGCCCGCGCCCTGCATCGTGCGGATCACGACCGGCGTGACCGCCTTGCCGCCGAACATATAGCGGAACTTCGCCGCCTGATTGAAGATCTGGTCGAAGCAGACGCCCATGAAGTCGATGAACATCAGTTCGGCGACCGGCCGCAGTCCGCACGCCGCCGCGCCGACCGCCGCGCCGATGAAGCCGCCTTCGGAGAGCGGCGTGTCGAGCACGCGTCCCGGATACTTGCCGTAGAGCCCCTTCGTCACGCCGAGCACGCCGCCCCACGCATCCTGCTCGCCGGGCGCGCCCGCGCCGCCCGCGTTGTCCTCGCCCATCACGATCACGTTGTCGTCGCGCGCCATTTCCTGCGACAGCGCCTCGTTGATCGCCTGCGAAAAAGTGATTTTCCGTGCCATGTCTCGCTCCTTGAATTCGTCAGGTATCCTGCCCAGATTACGGATACGACACGTACACGTCGGTCAGCAAATCGTCCGCTGACGGCAACGGCGCCGCCTTCGCCTTCGCGACCGCGTCGTCGATCAGCGCCTTCACTTCGTCGTCGACCGCGCGCAGTTCGTCGGTGCGCACGAGTTCCGCGCGCACGACGCGCTCTTCGAAGCGCTTCAGCGCATCCTTTTCGTCGCGCAGTTTCTGCACTTCGCCAGGCGCGCGATAAGTCTGCGCATCGCCTTCGAAGTGGCCGAAATAGCGCGACAGTTTCATCTCGATCAGCGTGGGGCCGCCGCCGTTGCGCGCGCGGGCGATCGCTTCGCCGAGCGCCTCGTGCACCGCGAAGAAGTCGAAGCCGTCGACGATCACGCCCGGCATGCCGAACCCGTTCGCGCGGTCGGCGATGTTGTCCGCCGCGACCGACCACGTCGACGCGGTCGCTTCCGCATAGCCGTTGTTCTCCGCGACGAAGATCACCGGCAGCCGCCACACCGACGCGAGGTTCATCGACTCGAAGATCACGCCCTGGTTCGACGCGCCGTCGCCGAAGAAGCACACGCCGACGCCGCCGGTCTTCTTCTGCTTCGCCGCGAGCGCCGCGCCGCACGTGAGCGGGCCGCCCGCGCCGACGATGCCGTTCGCGCCGAGCATCCCCTTCGACAGATCCGCGATGTGCATCGAGCCGCCCTTGCCGCGACACGATCCGCTCGCGCGCCCATAGATCTCGGCCATCATCTCGTGCACGTCGACGCCCTTCGCGATGCAGTGGCCGTGGCCGCGATGGGTGGTCGCGACGTAGTCGGCGTCGTTCAGGTGCGTCATCGTGCCGACCGCGGACGCTTCCTCGCCTGCGTACAGATGCACGAAGCCCGGAATGTCGCCGGTCGCGAACTCGACGTGCAACCGCTCCTCGAATTCGCGGATCGTGCGCATCGAGCGATACGCGGCCAGCAACTGCTCGCGGTTCAACTGGGTCGATACAGACATGGTTTGTCTCCTATGAAGGCTTCTCTCGTTGGGGGCGATGGCTTCGATCGGACCTGAAGCCGCCGCCGATGCTCACTGCCCGGCTCGCGTCGTTCTGCATCGCCACGAAGAACAGCGCGAGCCGTCCGCTGCTCTTTCACCCCCACCTTCACCGCATGCGTAGCGCCGCGTCGCGCAGCATCTGATGAGACGCCGCGTAGCGCAGCGTGCGCGCGACATCGACCGTCAGCGGTCCGCGCCAGTCGAGCGTCACTTCGTAGCGGTCGCCGCGCGCGGGTTCGATCTCGCGCTCGCCGTCGAACGCGAGCGTGCCGTGGCCCGCTTCGAGCGGCATCGGCATCCCGACTTCGAGGCGCTGGCACGTGCGCATCGTGAGACGCTCGATGCGTCCCGGCGCGATCGGCGCGACGAGCGGCATCCCGCCTGGCTCGCCTTCGGCCGCGAACGTGAGGAAGAGCCCGTGCGACGCGTCGCGGCCGACCGGCGCCCACGCGCCGCCGATCGACGACAGCCCGATGCCGTCCGGCGGCGCGAACGCGAGAAACACCGCGCCGATGTCGGCGCTGCTGGAAATCGCGCGCGCGCCGATGAACGGCTGCCTCGCGACGCAGATATCGACGAGCGCGATCTCCTCGCGTCCGCGGCTCGGCCCTTCGACGCAGCGCGCGACGAGCCGCTTGTTGCGCGTGAGCGCGGAAGCGGCGGGCACCGCGCCGGTCGCGACGAGCGCGCCGGCCATGCCGGCGACGGTCGCCTCGCGCTGCTCGGGAAACGCGTTGTTCGTGCCGGTGGACAGCGCGAGCAACGGCACGTCCGCGCAGTGCGCGGCCACCGCGCGATGCGTGCCGTCGCCGCCGAGCACCGCGATCAGCGCGACTTCGTTGCGCACCATCTGCGCGACGCCGGCATGCGTGTCGGCGACGCTGTCCGTGATCGGCAGATCGACGAACTCGACCTGCGGCCAGCGCTCGTGAGCGGCCACCGCGGCGTGCGTGTCGAGCGCGCGCAGCAGCAGTGCGGCCACGCCGGTGTTGTCGCGCAGCGTCAGCACGCGCTCGACGCCGAGCGCGCCGAGCCCTGCGAACAGCCGCACGACCATGTTGGCCTTCTCCGCCGTCGGAAAGACGGACGCATGCGAGGTCAGCCGGCGTATGTCGCGGCCCGATGCCGGGTTCGCGATCACGCCTACCGTTACGGGCGGTGTCACGGGTGTCGTCTCCTGGCCGCGAGGTCGTGTGCGTCGCGGGCTTGTGGTCGAAGTGATCGGCGTTGCGTCGCGAGGCAATCTGCAAGGCGTGTGCCAATCCGGCGGCGCGAATCGACGGATCACCGAGACCGCGCTACGACGGCACCTTCGCTGCTTTAGTACGTTCAGCTGTGTAATGCACGACGCGGCGCGGCGCGACGGCCGGTGTCTCACACTGTCCCGCGCGCTTTTCGTGCGACGAATGCGAATCGTGCGAATACGTCGTGTGCAGGGCTTTGCGCGCGCAGGGTCGTCACGCGCGGCGCGCCGGACATGCTGAGACGAACGTCTCACCCGTCGCGCGTGCTGCGTTGCGGGAGTGATCGCGCCGCGCGAATGTGCTAAAAAACGGTACCGCCCGGCGCGCGTGCTTCGCGCGCCGATCATCGCGATGCAACCCGCCTGGAGCCTCCGATGCCCTACGCCGTTGCGCACGCCCAGCACGCGGAACGCGTGCGCGGCGCGGTCGAAGGCCGGCTGCCCGCGCCGGCTTCGCCCCGTCTCGTATCGTCGTGGCAGCGCTCGTTCGAGCGTTATCAGCTCGATCCGGGCTCGGTGATTGGTCCGCGCGTGCTGACTTCGTCGGAATTGCGCGAGGTCCGCGATCGCGAGGAGGCGTTCCTGCGCGCATCGGGGCAGTGTCTCGCGCAATTGTACGAGACCATCCGCGACGCCGATTACTGCGTGATGCTGACCGACGCGCACGGCGTGACGATCGACTACCGGATCGATCGCGAACGCCGTAACGACTTCAAACATGCGGGGCTGCATATCGGCTCGTGCTGGTCGGAAAGCGAGGAAGGCACGTGCGGGATCGCGAACGTGCTGACCGATCTCGCGCCGATCACCGTTCACAAGACCGACCACTTTCGCGCCGCGTTCACGACGCTCACGTGCAGCGCCGCGCCGATCTTCGCGCCTGGCGGCGAGCTGATCGGCGTGCTCGATGCGTCGGCGGTGCAGTCGCCGGACAACCGCGACAGCCAGCGGATCGTGAACCGGCTCGTGCGCAGGAGCGCCGCGCTGATCGAGGACGGCTACTTCCTGCATCGCACGTCGTCGTGCTGGCTGCTGTTCGGGCACCCGAACCGCAATTACGTCGAGGCGCAGCCCGAGCTGCTGATCGCGTTCGACGAGAACGGCAACGTCGTCGCCGCGAATCGCCGCGCGCACGATGCGATCGCGGGCCTCGACGGTCCGCGCCATATCGACGACCTCTTCGACTCGTCGCACGTGCCGTTGCGCGACGTCGGACGCATCGAGGCGATCACGGCGCTGCGTCTGCGCGCGACGGGCGCGGTGCTGTACGCGCGCATTCGCGCGCCGCTCGCGCGGCTGCGCCACGCCGGTTCGGCGCAGCGGCCATCTTGTGGAGAGCCGTCGCGCGAAACCGGCGCGCTCGCGCCGTTCCTGCGCAGCGCGGATGCGCGCGTCGCGGAAAACGCGCGCATCGCGCAACGCATCGTCGGCAAACATCTGCCGATTCTGCTGCTCGGCGAAACCGGCGCCGGCAAGGAGGTGTTCGCACGCGCGATCCACGATGCGGGGCCGCGCGCGAATCGCCCGTTCGTCGCGGTGAACTGCGGCGCGCTGCCGGAATCGCTGATCGAAAGCGAGCTGTTCGGCTATGCGCCCGGCGCGTTCACCGGCGCGCGGCGCCACGGCGCGCGCGGCAAGATCGCGATGGCCGACGGCGGCACGCTGTTTCTCGACGAGATCGGCGACATGCCGCTCGCGCTGCAGACGCGCCTGTTGCGCGTGCTCGCGGACGGCGTCGTCGTGCCGCTCGGCAGCGAGACGCCGGTGCGCGTCGATTGCGACGTGATCTGCGCGACGCATCGCGACCTCGTGCGGATGAGCGCGGAGCACGCGTTCCGCGAAGACCTCTACTACCGGCTGAGCGGCGCGGTGCTCACGCTGCCGCCGCTGCGCGGGCGGCGCGACGTCCGCACGCTGATCGACAGCGTATTCGCGGAAGAAGCCGGCGCGGCAGGCCGCCCGCTGCTGCTCGACGACGCGCTGACGGCTCGCCTCGCGTCGTTCGCATGGCCCGGCAATCTGCGGCAGTTGCGCAACGTGCTGCGCTACGCGTGCGCGGTGTGCGACACGATGCGCGTCGAGTTGCACCATCTGCCGGCCGATGTTGCCGCTCAGCTCGCGGATGGCGACAGGCCGTCGCCGACAGCCGGCGAAAACGGCACTCGGGCCGACGGAACCGACGAGCGCGCGCGGATCGTCGCCGCGCTGAACGCGCATCACTGGCGGCCCGACGCGGCAGCACATGCGCTCGGCATCTCGCGAGCCACGCTGTATCGGCGCATCGCGAAGCTTCGCATCGTCGCGCCGCATCGGATCTGACCAGCCGCCCTCGTCGATGCACGCAGATCGCGTTTATATCGGAATGTTAAATATTGTCCCGAGCGATTTACGCGTCACGAATCGATCGGTATAAATCGACCGGCTTTCGCCAGAGCGATATCCGCATCTTGTCCTATGCTTGAAGGCGCAGCTTTTCCTTGCCCCCGATGGAGTGATTGCCATGCTGAAGAAGCTGTTGATGCTGTTCGTCGTGCTGGTGCTGTCGTGCTCCGCCGCGCTCGCGGCCGCCGTCGAAGTGAACACGGCCGACGAGGCGACGCTCGAAACCGTCAAAGGGATCGGGCCGGTGCACGCGAAGGCGATCGTCGACGAACGCGCGAGGGGCGGCCCGTTCAAGAACGCGGACGATCTGGCCGATCGCGTGAAGGGCATCGGGCCGAAATCGGTACAGAACCTCGAAGCGGCCGGGCTGACGATCAACGGGTCGTCCGCGCCGCCGTCGGGCAACGCGGCGAAGACGTCGAAGAGCGCGAAGAACGCGGCGCCGGCGACCGCACCGGCGGCCACGCCTGCAGCACCCGCCGCGACGGCCGCGACGCCGCCCGCCGCGACGACCGAAGCCACCCCCACGACCCAGAAGAAGCACCGCGGGCACAAGGACAAGGCGGCCGCCGCCGCCAGCGAACCGACCGCCGCCGCGACGGGCACGACAGCCGCCACGGCCACGGCAGCCGCGGCATCCGACGGCAAGGCGACGAAGCCGAAGCACAGCCGCAAGAGCAAGGCGGCGTCGGCCGCCGCCGCATCGGGCGATTGAGCCCGGCACCGCACGGCGCGCGCGTGTTGCACGCGGCGCGCCGCTGAATCACCCGTTAGCGGCGCGCAACTTGCGCCGCGTGTCGTTGCGCGGCGCGTCGCGCGCCCATTTGAAGAGAGATCGTCATGAGCCTGCTAGACACCCTCGGTTCCCTGTTCAGTTCCTCGTCGACGCCGCAACCGGGCGGCGGCCAGCAGGCGCTGATCGCCGCGGCAATGGAATTCGTCAACAACCAGCCTGGCGGCCTGAATGGCCTCGTCCAGAAGTTCGAACAAGGCGGCGCGGGCGGCGTGATCCAGTCGTGGATCGGCAACGGCGAAAACCAGCCGATTTCGCCGGACCAACTGCATAACGTGCTCGGCTCGGAAGCCGTGTCCGGCCTCGCGCAGAAGGTCGGTCTGCAGCCCGACCAGGTGAGCGGCCTGCTCGCGCAGGTGCTGCCGCACGTCGTCAACGCCGGCACGCCGAACGGCGAAGTGCCGGCCGGCGGCACCATCAACACGGAGAGTGTGCTCGGCACGCTGGGCGGCCTCGCGTCGCTGTTCGGCGGCGGCAACAAGAACCCACAGGGGTAAATCGCATCCCCAAGCACCGTGCGCGCCGCGTCGCTCGCGAAACGGCAACGGTCCGCACGATGCAAAAAGGGCAACGAAGACGCTTCGTTGCCCTCTTCCGCTTCTGACGTGTCGCGGCGCCCGCCGATCAGTGCGGGCGCCGCGCATGCCGTCGTCAATGCACGACGCGTTCGAACACGAACTTGCCGTCGTCGACGTCGACCGGAATCACGTCCTTCGGACCGAACCGGCCCGCGAGAATCAGCTTCGCGACCGGATTCTCGATCTCCTGCTGGATCGCGCGCTTCAGCGGCCGCGCGCCGAACAGCGGGTCGTAGCCGACCTTGCCGATGTGCTCCAACGCGTCGTCGGACACATCGAGCTGCATGTCGAGCTTCGCGAGACGCTCCTGCAGACGCTTCAACTGGATCTTCGCGATCGACTGGATGTTCGAGCGATCGAGCGCATGGAACACGACGACGTCGTCGATCCGGTTCAGGAACTCCGGACGGAACTGCAGCTTCACCTCTTCCCAGACCGCGTCCTTCACCGCTTCCTGCGGCTCGCCGGCCATCGACTGGATCAGGTGCGAACCGAGGTTCGACGTCATCACGATCACCGTGTTCTTGAAGTCCACGGTACGGCCCTGGCCGTCGGTCATCCGGCCGTCGTCGAGCACCTGCAGCAGCACGTTGAACACGTCCGGATGCGCCTTCTCGATCTCGTCGAGCAGGATCACGCTATACGGCTTGCGGCGCACGGCCTCGGTCAGATAACCGCCCTCCTCGTAGCCGACATAGCCCGGCGGCGCACCGATCAGCCGCGCGACGCTGTGCTTTTCCATGAACTCGCTCATGTCGATGCGGATCAGGTGCTCTTCCGAATCGAACAGGAAGCCCGCGAGCGCCTTGCACAGCTCGGTCTTGCCGACGCCGGTCGGCCCGAGGAACAGGAACGAACCATACGGGCGGTTCGGATCGGCGAGGCCCGCGCGCGAGCGGCGGATCGCATCGGCGACCGCGCTGATCGCCTCGTCCTGGCCGACCACGCGCTCGTGCAGCTTCGACTCGATCTGCAGCAGCTTTTCGCGCTCGCCCTGCATCATCCGCGACACCGGGATGCCGGTCGAACGCGACACGACCTCCGCGATTTCCTCCGCGCCGACCCGCGTGCGCAGCAGACGCGGCCGCGTCGGATTCGACTGCTCGTCGGCCTCGGCCTGCGTGACCTGCTTGAGGCGCGTTTCGAGTTGCGGCAGCTTTCCGTACTGCAGTTCCGCGACCTTTTCGAGCTTGCCTTCGCGCTGCAGGCGCGTGATTTCGGCGCGCGTCTTCTCGATCTCTTCCTTCAGTTGCGCACTGCCCTGCACCGTCGCTTTCTCGGCGGTCCAGATTTCTTCGAGATCCGAATATTCGCGCTGAAGCCGGTCGATCTCTTCCTCGATCAGTTGCAGACGCTTTTGCGACGCCTCGTCCTTCTCCTTCTTCACGGCCTCGCGCTCGATCTTCAACTGGATCAGACGGCGGTCGAGCCGGTCCATCTCCTCCGGCTTCGAGTCGATTTCCATCTTGATCTTCGACGCGGCTTCGTCGATCAGGTCGATCGCCTTGTCCGGCAGGAACCGGTCGGTGATGTAGCGATGCGACAGCTCCGCCGCGGCGACGATCGCCGGGTCGGTGATATCGACGCCGTGATGCAGCTCGTACTTCTCCTGCAGACCGCGCAGGATCGCGATGGTCGACTCGACCGTCGGCTCGTCGACGAGCACCTTCTGGAAACGGCGCTCGAGCGCGGCATCCTTTTCGATGTACTTGCGATATTCGTCGAGCGTGGTCGCGCCGATGCAGTGCAGCTCGCCGCGCGACAGCGCCGGCTTCAGCATGTTGCCCGCATCAATCGCGCCTTCGGCCTTGCCCGCGCCGACCATCGTGTGAATCTCGTCGATGAACACGATCGTCTGGCCTTCGTCCTTCGCGATGTCGTTCAGCACGGCCTTCAGACGCTCTTCGAACTCGCCGCGATACTTCGCGCCGGCGAGCAGCGCCGCCATGTCGAGCGACAGCACGCGCTTGTTCTTCAGCGTCTCCGGCACTTCGCCGTTGACGATGCGCTGCGCGAGCCCTTCGACGATCGCGGTCTTGCCGACGCCCGGCTCGCCGATCAGCACCGGGTTGTTCTTCGTGCGGCGTTGCAGGATCTGGATCGAGCGGCGGATTTCGTCGTCGCGGCCGATCACCGGATCGAGCTTGCCCGAGCGCGCACGCTCGGTCAGGTCGACCGTGTACTTCTTCAGCGCCTCGCGCTGGCTTTCCGCATCCTGGCTATGCACCTGCGCGCCGCCGCGCACCGCGACGATCGCGGCTTCGAGCGCCTTGCGCGTGAGGCCGTGCTGACGCGCGAGCTTGCCCGCGTCGCCCTTGTCGTCCGCGACCGCGAGCAGGAACATTTCGCTCGCGATATACGTGTCGTTCAGCTTCTGCGCTTCCTTGTCCGCCTGATTGAGCAGGCCGAGCAGATCGCGGCCGATCTGCACGTTGCCGTCCGTGCCATGCACTTGCGGCAGACGCCCGATCGCGTCGTTCAGCGCCGTTTGCAGCGCCTGCACGTGCACGCCGGCGCGCGACATCAGCGAACGCGCGGAGCCGTCCTGCTGCGCGACGAGCGCGGCAAGCAGGTGGACTGGTTCGATGTACTGGTTGTCGTGGCCGACGGCGAGGCTCTGCGCATCCGCGAGTGCCTCCTGGAACTTGGTGGTGAGCTTGTCGATTCTCATTTAGAACGAGACCTCCAGATTTTGACTGTCACCAAATTGAGGCGGATCGCAGGGCTTTTCAAGCGCATTTAAGGCAATTTTTCCGGCGTGTGCGCGCGACGAGACCAGCGCCCTCGAACTGGCGCATTGCGCGGCGGATCGCCGCTTTTCGGGGAAGTTTCGTGGGAGGAATGAACGGCGGCGCGAGCGCGCGATCGCCGCTTACTGCCCGCGCGCGCCGGCGCCCTTTGCGGGCAGGCCGGCCATCCGGATCGGCACGATGCCGAGCAGGCTGGCCAGCGGCGCTGCCGGCTGCGCGATTTCGCCGATCGTGTGGCGATCCAGTTCGGCGAGGAACGCGACACGTGCGGCGTCGAGCACGTGCTTCAGCCGGCACTGCGGCTCGATCACGCACGCGCGGTGCGCGTCGCGATCGGTCTCGAAGCAGCCGACGAGCGCGAAATCGTGTTCGGTCGCGCGCACGACGTCGCCGACCGTCAGCGTCAGCGACGACTCGGCGAGCCTCAGCCCGCCGTTGCGGCCGCGGATCGTCTCGACCCAGCCGAGCTCGCCGAGCTGCTGGACGATTTTCATCAGATGGTTCTTCGAGATCGCGTACGCATCCGAGATTTCCTGGATCGTCACCAGCGCGTCGCGCTTCAGCGCGAGATACAGCATCACTCGCAGCGAATAGTCGGTGTAGTCGGTCAGTCTCATGGAAGGACGCGTGAAGAAGGGACAAAACGGCGCACGGGCGCGACGGTAGACACAATAACATGCATTCGCAATGCAGGTTTGTGCGGACGCGGGTATCATGGCGCGTCGAATTCAATGGCACGCACGAAACACCCGGTTTCGCGCCAGTCCCGCCCGAACCCATGAGCCACACCGCCGCCCCCGATACCCCGGCTTCCGACGCCCGGCACGCCGAACCGACGGATGCGAACATCCGCGAACTGGTGTACGCGTTCTACGACCGCGTCCGCGACGACGCGCTGCTCGGTCCGGTTTTCGAAGCGAAGCTCGCCGGACGCTGGGACGATCATCTGCCGAAGATGTGCCGCTTCTGGAGCAGCCTCGTGCTCGGCTCGAAGACGTACCGGGGCAACGTGCAGCAGGCGCATCAGCCGCTCGACGGGCTTGAGCCGCGCCACTTCAGCCAGTGGCTGTATCTGTTCCTCGATACCGTCGAAAGGCGCTTCCAGCCGGCGGCGGCGCTCCGTTTCATGGAACCGGCGCTGCGGATTGCGCAAAGCCTGCAACTGAGCCAGTTCGGCTGGGATTTCACGATTCCGGCCGAGCAGCAGGCGCTGCTCGCGCAAATCGCGCCGCGCCGGCATGCGCCGCACGCTCCGGTCGACGACACGCCGCGCGGCGAGCCGTTTCCGGTGAAGATCGTCGGCCACGCGCAACCCACCGACGCCTGATTTGCGGTGGCCGCACGCGCTCGCGGCGGCCGTTCAGGCAATCGCTCAGTCCGCGGGGTCGCCCGCGTTCGCCGCGCCGACGCCCCAGCGCGCGAGCGCCGCGTCGTCGGACACCCGCGCATCGACCCAGCGCGCGCCGTTTTCGGTCTGTTCCTTTTTCCAGAACGGCGCCTGCGTCTTCAGGTAGTCCATCACGAACTCGCAGGATGCGAACGCGTCGCCGCGATGCGCGGACGTCGTCGCGACCAGCACGATCTGGTCGAGCGGCCGCAGCTTGCCGACCCGATGCACGATCAGCACGTCGATGCCCGGCCAGCGCGCTTTGGCATCGGCGACGATCGTCTCCAGCGCTTTTTCCGTCATCCCCGGGTAGTGCTCAAGCTCCATTTCGGCGACCGTGCTGCCGTCGTTCAGGTCGCGCACGGTGCCGATGAAGCACGCGACGGCGCCGATCGACGGATTCGCCGCGCGCAATTGCGCGACCTCGGTAGTCAGGTCGAAATCGGCGGTTTGCACGCGTACCGGCATGGTTTTCTCTCCCGTGTCGCGCCGGTCAGCCGCCCGTGACCGGCGGGAAGAACGCGACTTCGCAGCCGTCGGTGATCCGCGTGTGCGGGCCCGTCATCTCGTGGTTGCACGCCATGCGCAGCGCGCGCCCTTCGGCGAGCGTGTCCGCCCAGACGCCGCCGCGCGCACGCAGCCAGCCGCGCACGTCGCCGACGGTCGCGATGCCGTCGGGCACCGTGACGGCTTCGTCGGAGAGGCCGAGCGCCTCGCGCACACTGGCGAAATATCTCAACTGGATCTTCATCGGTCGGAATCAATACAGCAGTTCGGTAAACGGAATGAAGCGGACGGTTTCGCCCGCGGCGATCGCATGGTTCGGGGGATTGTCGATCAGGCCGTCGCCCCAGACGGTCGACTTCAGCACGGCCGAACTCTGGTTCGGGAACAGGTCGAGCCCGCCCGCCGCGTTCACGCGCGCACGCAGGAACTCGTTGCGGCGGTCGGCCTTCTTCTGCGTGAAGTCCGCGCGAAGCGGCAGCGCGCGCGGGCTCACCTGCGTCGCGCCCGCGAGGCGCAGCACGAACGGCCGCACGAACAGCAGGAACGTGACGAAGCTCGACACCGGATTGCCCGGCAGGCCGATGAAGAACGCGTCGCCTTCCTGCTCTTCCGGTGCGCCTTGGCCTTGAGCGCGCCGCACCGCGCCGAACGCGAGCGGCTTGCCCGGCTTCATCGCGATCTGCCACATCGACAGGCGTCCTTCTGCCTCGACGGCCGGCTTCACATGATCCTCCTCGCCGACCGACACGCCTCCCGACGTCAGGATCAGGTCGTGCGCGCGCGCCGCGTCGCGCAGCGTCGCGCGCGTCGCGTCGAGGCTGTCCGGCACGATGCCGAAATCGGTCACGTCGCAGCCGAGGTTCTGCAGCAGCGCCCGCAGCGTGAAGCGGTTCGAGTTGTAGATCGCGCCCGGCTTCAGCGGCTCGCCCGGCATCGTCAGCTCGTCGCCGGTGAAGAACACCGCGACCTTCACCCGGCGCGCGACCGTCAACGCCGCACAACCGACCGACGCCGCGAGGCCGAGCGCCTGCGGCGTGAGCCGCGTGCCGGCCGGCAGGATCACCGAGCCACGGCCGATGTCGGCCCCTTGCGCGGTGATCCATTCGCCCGCGCCCGGCGCGTGCAGGAACGTCACGCTGCCGTCGTCCGACGCTTCGGTCTGCTCCTGCATGACCACCGCATCGGCGCCGGGCGGCACCGTCGCGCCGGTGAAGATGCGCGCGGCCGTGCCCGCCGCGAGCGGCTGCGGCGCATGGCCGGCAGGAATGCGCTGCGAGACGGGCAGCTTCGTGCCGCCGTCGGCCAGATCGGCCGTGCGGACGGCGTAGCCGTCCATCGCGCTCGTGTGCATCGGCGGCACGTCGAGCGGCGATACGACGTCGGCCGCGAGCACGCGGTTCAGCGCGTCCTGGGTCGCGACGGTTTCGCTGCCGCCGAGCGGACGCGCGGCGTCGAGCAGCGTCGCGAGCGCGTCGGCCGTGGACAGCATCGGCGCGCGCGGCGCGGACGCGGTAGAGGTAGAGGATCGGGAGGCGGGCGTGGACATCGGTCGATAGTGGGAGTCGGTACGGCGCCGGTCATGTGGCCGGCCGGCGGTCGGCGGTCAGTCGCACGGCGCTGTCTGGGCGCCGCTCGACACGTCGTGGCTAACGCCGATCCGGTCGGGTTTTATCGGGATATTGTAACGGCCGGAACGCCGGGATGCCGGCGCAGCTTGCTTCGATGCATTCGGCTCGTTCGGCTCGCGAAGCCCGGGCGGCCAGCGGATAAAAAACGGGCGGCAGGCCCGGCAAGGCCCTCCGCCCGTTTTATCTGCGCGCCCGCTTCGACGACGCGTCTTAACCTTCGGTGTGCGCGGCGATGAAGTCCTTCACGCGCTGCGCGTCGTTCGGCACGACCTCGAAGCGCTGCGGCAGCGCCTCCAGCCCGTCGAACGTCGCCGGACGCTCCGGCTCGCGCTGCAGCGCCTCCTTGATCGTCTCGCCGAACTTCACTGGCTGCGCGGTTTCGAGCACGACCATCGGCACGCCGGCCTGCAGATGCTCGCGCGCGACCTTCACGCCGTCGGCCGTGTGCGTGTCGATCATCGTGTCGTAACGCGCGAACACGTCGCGAATCGTCGCGATCCGGTCCGCGTGGCTGCTGCGGCCCGACACGAAACCGAATGCCTGCACGCGCGCGAAGTCGCCGCTCGCCGCGAGATCGAAGCCGCCCTTTTGCTCGACGTCCGCGAACAGCTGGCGCACGCGTGCCGGATCGCGGCCGAGCAGGTCATACACGAAGCGCTCGAAATTCGACGCCTTCGAGATGTCCATGCTCGGGCTGCTCGTGTGCCACGTTTCGGCCGCGCCGCGCACGCGGTACACGCCGGTGCGGAAGAACTCGTCGAGCACGTCGTTCTCATTCGTCGCGACGACGAGCTTCTCGATCGGCAGCCCCATCATCCGCGCGATATGGCCTGCGCACACGTTGCCGAAGTTGCCCGACGGCACCGTGAACGACACGCGCTCGTCGGTCGACTTCGTCGCGGCGAAGTAGCCGGCGAAGTAATAGACCACCTGCGCAACGACGCGAGCCCAGTTGATCGAATTGACCGTGCCGATCTTGTGCTTCGCCTTGAACGCGTGGTCGTTCGACACGGCCTTCACGATGTCCTGGCAGTCGTCGAACACGCCCTCGACCGCAAGATTGAAGATGTTCGGGTCCTGCAGGCTGAACATCTGCGCGGTCTGGAACGCGCTCATCTTCTTGTGCGGCGACAGCATGAACACGCGCACGCCCTGCTTGCCGCGCATCGCGTATTCGGCCGAGCTGCCGGTGTCGCCGGACGTCGCGCCGAGAATGTTCAGCTGCTGCCCCGCCTTCGCGAGCGCGTACTCGAACAGGTTGCCGAGCAGCTGCATCGCCATGTCCTTGAACGCGAGCGTCGGTCCGTTAGACAGTTCGAGCAGCACGATGCGCGCGCCGTTCTCGACGCCCAGCTCGCGCAGCGGCGTGATCCTGTGCGCGTTCTCGCCGTGGCGCACGTTGCGGTACGTGTCGGCCGTGTACGTGCGGCGCGTCAGGTCGCGCAGGTCGTCGGCCGGAATGTCGTCGCAGAACTTCGACAGGATCTCGAACGCGAGATCCGCATACGACAGGCCGCGCCAGCGCGCGAGTTCGTCCGCGCCGATGCGCGGATAGTCGTTCGGCAGATACAGGCCGCCGTCGCGCGCGAGTCCGCCGAGCAGAATGTCGGAGAACGAATGATGCTCGCCGGCGCCCGCGCCGCGAGTGGAAACGTAGTTCATTGCAGTGTCCGCTGTGTCCGGGTGTGCGTGAATTCGTGCGTGAATTCGTGCGTTAGTTCAGCGCTTCCATCCGAAGCTTCGTCACCGACGACACCACCGTCGGGAGCTTCTCGATGCGCGCGATCGCCGCGTTGACGTTCTTTTCGAGCGTCTCGTGCGTGATCAGGATGATGTCGGTCTCCGCCTTGCCTTGCGCGCCCACCTGCTCCGATTCCTTCTGCAGCAGCGCGTCGATCGAGATGCCGGTATCCGCGAGGATGCGCGTGATGTTGGCCATCACGCCGGTCTCGTCGGCGACGCGCAGACGCAGATAGTAGCCGCTCGTCACCTCGTCGATCGGCAGGATCGGCGTGTTCGACAGGCTGTCCGGCTGGAACGCGAGATGCGGCACGCGATGCTCCGGATCGGCCGTATGCAGGCGCGTGACGTCGACGAGATCCGCGACGACCGCCGACGCGGTCGGCTCCGCGCCCGCGCCCTTGCCGTAGTACAGCGTCGCGCCGACCGCGTCGCCCTGCACGACGACCGCGTTCATCGCGCCTTCGACGTTCGCGAGCAGACGCTTGGCCGGAATCAGCGTCGGATGCACGCGCAGTTCGATGCCGCGGTCGGTGCGGCGCGTGATGCCGAGCAGCTTGATCCGGTAGCCGAGTTCTTCCGCATAGCGGATGTCGATCGCATCGAGCTTGCTGATGCCTTCGACGTACGCGCGGTCGAACTGCACCGGCACGCCGAACGCGATCGCGCTCATGATCGTCGCCTTGTGGGCCGCGTCGACGCCTTCGATGTCGAACGTCGGGTCGGCTTCCGCGTAGCCCAGTTCCTGCGCGGCCTTCAGCGCGGTCGCGAAATCGAGGCCGCGCTCGCGCATCTCCGACAGGATGTAGTTCGTCGTCCCGTTGATGATGCCGGCGATGTACTCGATGCGGTTCGCGGTCAGCCCTTCGCGCAGCGCCTTGATGATCGGAATGCCGCCCGCGACGGCCGCCTCGAACGCGACCATCACGCCGTTCGCGCGCGCGGCTTCGAAGATCTCGGTGCCGTGCACCGCGAGCAGCGCCTTGTTCGCGGTCACGACGTGCTTGCCGTTCGCGATCGCGCGCAGCACGAGTTCACGTGCGATGCCGGTGCCGCCGATCATCTCCGCGACGATCGAGATCGACGGGTCGTCGACGACCGCGTTGAAGTCGCTCGTCACGTCGAGCGTCCCCGCGTCGGCGCCGAGCGCGGCCGTCGCCTTCGCCGGATTGCGCACGGCGATGCGCGCGATCTCGATGCCGCGCCCCGCGCGGCGTTTGATTTCTTCCTGGTTGCGGCGCAGTACCGTATAGGTGCCACTGCCTACCGTGCCGAAGCCCAGCAGTCCAACTTTGATCGGTTCCATGCAGCGTGTGTTCGAATGGGAAATCGGTAAATGACGTTATCGTGCGCGACGCGGGCGGCGGCCGGAGACCAGCGCCCGGCCCTCACACCGAATGGCGCTTGCGGTAGCCGTCGAGGAAGCGCGCGATGCGGTTGATCGAATCGGTCAGGTCGTCGACGTTCGGCAGGAACACGACGCGGAAGTGGTCCGGCTGTTTCCAGTTGAAGCCGGTGCCCTGCACCAGCAGCACGCGCTCGGCGAGCAGCAGATCGAGGATGAACTGCTGGTCGTCCTCGATCGGATACAGCTTCGGATCGAGCCGCGGGAACATGTACAGCGCGGCTTCCGGCTTCACGCAGGTGACGCCCGGGATCGACGTCAGCATGTTGTACGCGAGTTCGCGCTGACGATACAGCCGGCCGCCCGGCGCGATCAGCTCGTTGATGCTCTGGTAGCCGCCGAGCGCCGTCTGGATCGCGTACTGGCCCGGCACGTTCGGGCACAGGCGCATCGACGCGAGAATGCCGAGGCCTTCGCAGTAGTCCTTCGCGCGACGACGGTTCTCGCCCGTCATCCCGGACAGGAACATCCAGCCCGCGCGGTAGCCGCACGCGCGATAGCTCTTCGACAGGCTGTTGAACGTGACGGTGATCACGTCGTCGGACAGCGCACCCAACGCGGTGTGCGTCTTGCCGTCGTAGACGATCTTGTCGTACACCTCGTCCGCGAAGATGATGAGCCCGTGCTCGCGCGCGATCGCGATGATGCCCTTCAGCAGGTCGTCCGAGTACAGCGCGCCGGTCGGGTTGTTCGGGTTGATCACGACGATCGCGCGGGTGTTCGGCGTGATCTTCGCGCGGATGTCGTCGAGGTCCGGCATCCATGCATTCGACTCGTCGCAGATGTAGTGCACCGGCGTGCCGCCCGACAGACTGACCGCCGCGGTCCACAGCGGATAGTCCGGCGCCGGCAGCAGCACTTCGTCGCCGTCGTTCAACAGCGCCTGCATCGCCATCACGATCAGTTCGGACGCGCCGTTGCCGAGGTAGATGTCGTCCAGCTCGACGCCCTTCACGCCCTTTTGCTGCGCGTAATGCATGATCGCCTTGCGCGCGGAGAACACCCCTTTCGAGTCCGAATAGCCCGACGAGCCCGACAGGTTGCGGATCATGTCCTGGACCACCTCGTCGGGCGGCTCGAAGCCGAACGGCGCGAGGTTGCCGATGTTCAGCTTGATGATGCGGTGGCCTTCGTCTTCGAGGCGCTTCGCATGTTCGAGCACCGGTCCGCGAATGTCGTAGCAGACGTTCTGCAGCTTGTTGGATTTCAGAATCGGGTTCACGGCTCTACTATCGAATCGATCGGTGTGGATCGGGTTGGGTCGGCGTTCGACCGGTTTCACTGGGCGCGGATGCCGGCTGGCAGCCGGCTTCGAGACCTGCGGCAACGAGGCGGCGGATAGCGTCGTTATGGGCGGGATTCGGGCGAGCCGCAGCGGCCCGCACCGTTGACAAAGCGCAAAGCGCCGCAGCAACGGCTAAAAAGTTATAATTTAGCGGATCTTTGCCGACTTCCGCAATGCGCGAGGCGCCGTCGGCCGGCATTGTTGCGTGCGCGTCGCCGTTGTCGGTCGCCCTCCCCCGCAGGGGCCGGCGCCCCTTCCCGCACTGCGTTTCACCCGGAAACCGTTTTGAAATTACACCAGGACTCGCACGGCACGCTGAATACCGTGACCGGTTACGGCCCCGATTACGTGGAAGTCAACCTCCAACGTCACGCCGGCAGCATCATCGTGATGCCCGACTCGCCGGTCATCGAATGGCCGGTGGCGTCGTTCGACGCGCTCACGCCCGAACTGTTCGGCATGCTGATCGGGCCGGCCCCCGAAGTCGTCGTGTTCGGCAGCGGCGAGAAACTGCGTTTTCCGCATCCGCGACTGACGGCCGCACTCGCTGCGGAGCGCATCGGCGTCGAGACGATGGACTTCAAGGCCGCCTGCCGCACCTACAACATCCTGATGGCCGAGGGCCGCCGCGTCGCGGCCGCGCTGCTGATCGAGCGCTGAATCCGCGAGCGCCGGAAATCCTTACCGCGCCTTAAGCCGCGTGGCCATGAGAATGGCGTACACTGCGCGCCGCGCCCCTCGCGGCGCGAGACGCGGCATGCCGCGCCGCCCCGAAGTCCGACCCGAACCACAACCGACTGAATCCCCATGAACGATACGCCACCCAGGCTACCGCTCAATCGCACCGTATTGCTGCTGGTCGTGGCGCTCGCCGTCGTCTGGTTCGTGCCGCTCGGCTGGCGCCACCTGCTGCCGAGCGACGAAGGGCGCTACGCGGAGATGGCGCGCGAGATGCTCGCGTCCGGCGACTGGATCACGCCGCGCTATAACGACTACAAGTACTTCGAGAAGCCGCCGCTGCAGACCTGGGCGAACGCGCTGACGTTCGCGTGGTTCGGTCTCGGCGAATGGCAGGCGCGCCTCTACACGGCGCTGACGGGCTTCGCCGGCGTCCTGCTCGTCGGGTTCACCGGCGCGCGCGTGTTCAACGCGGCGACCGGCCTCTTCGCCGCGCTCGTGCTCGCGTGCTCGCCGTACTGGAACCTGATGGGCCACTTCAACACGCTCGACACGGGTCTGTCGTTCTGGATGGAGCTGTCGCTGTGCGCGCTGCTGCTCGCGCAGCGGCCCGGGCTGCCGTCGCGCGGCGTGCGCGGCTGGATGTGGGTGTGCTGGGCGGCGATGGCGATGGCGGTGCTGTCGAAGGGCCTCGTCGGCCTGATCCTGCCGGGCGCGGTGCTGGTGCTGTACACGTTCGTTGCGCGCGACTGGGCGCTGTGGAAGCGGCTCTATCTCGTGAGCGGCCTGGTCGTGTTCTTCGCGATCGTGACGCCGTGGTTCGTGCTGGTCCAACAACGAAATCCTGAGTTCTTCAACTTCTTCTTCGTCGTCCAGCAGTTCCGCCGCTATCTGACACCCGAGCAGAACCGGCCCGGCCCGCTCTATTACTTCGTGCCGGTGCTGATCGTCGGGTTTCTGCCGTGGCTGTCGGTGTCGGTGCAGAGTCTGCGCCACGCGCTGCGGATGCCGCGCCAGCCGAACGGCTTCGCGCCGATCACGCTGCTCCTCGTGTGGAGCGCTTTCATCTTCCTGTTCTTCAGCGCGTCGCACTCGAAGCTCGTGTCGTACGTGCTGCCGATCGCGCCGGCGCTCGCGCTCGTGATCGGCGCGTACCTGCCGCTGATGACGCGCGCGCAGTGGCAGCGGCATCTGAGCGGCTATGCGGTGTTTTTCGTGGTGGCCGCGTTCGGTGCGCTGTTTCTCGGCCGGCTCGGCGACGCCCGCAATCCGAACGTGCTGTACCGCGAGTTCCAGGTCTGGGTGTACGCGGCGCTGGCGGTCGGCTTCGCGCTGACGCTGATCGCGTTGTGGCTGAACCGCCGCAACGGGCGCGCGCAGACGTCCGCCGCGACGCCCGCTCCGCGGTTCACCCCGGCAGCCGTGTTCGGCGCCGCCTGGCTGCTGCTCGCGACGATCGCCGGCACCGGACACGACGTGTTCGGCACGGTCAGTTCGGGCGCGCCGCTCGCGCCGGCGGTGCGCGCGGCGATCGCGCAAATGCCGCCGAATACGCCGTTCTACTCGATCGGCGTGCTCGATCACACAGTGCCGTTCTACGTGCGCCACTCGATGATCATGGTGCAGGTGACCGACGAACTCGCATTCGGCATCTCCGAAGAGCCGCAGAAATGGATCCCGACCGTCGACGAGTGGAAAAAGCGCTGGGTCGCCTCGCGCTACGCGCTCGCGCTGATGCCGGTCGCACGCTACAACGAACTCGCCGCCGAAGGCCTGCCGATGCAGGTCGTCGCGCGCGACGCGCGGCGCGTGATCGTCGAGCGGCCGCAGCCATGAAGGCAGGAAGTCATGCATCCCGACGCGTGGAGGCCGCACGCGCCGCATGCGCGATAATCGCGGCCACGCGCGCGTGAACGCCGGCAGGTCGGGCCGCGTCGGCCGCGGCCGTCCGGCGCTCCCCCCACCGAACAAATCGTAAAAAGCACCGTTGATGAACCCGATCTCCCTCTTTTGCATCCTGGCCGGCGTCGGCCTGAACGCCTGCGCGCAACTGTTGCTGAAAGCCGGTGTCAATGCCGTTGGACACTTCGAATTCACCCGTGCGAACATCCTGCCCATCGGCCTGAAACTTGCAACGCAGATGCCAATCATCGGCGGTCTCGCGTGCTACGTGGTGAGCGTGGGTGTCTGGATCGTCGGGTTGTCGCGCGTCGACGTGTCGATCGCGTATCCGATGCTGTCGCTCGGCTACGTCGTCAATGCATTCGCCGCGTGGTATCTGTTCGGCGAAGTGCTGAGCGTCCAGCGGCTCGTCGGCATCGGCATCATTCTCGTCGGCGTATTCGTGCTCGCGCGCAGCTGAGCCGCGCGGCCGGCGCGTCGATCGGCCGGTGCCCGGTCCGGCGTCGGGCCGGCCGCCGATGCGACGCGCCGCACCGGCGACCTCGCGAGCCATCCGGCACCATAAGCGCTGCGTAAGGATTGCTGCCGCATCCTTGCGCCCGTTCCACCCCTCTTGCGACCGAAAGCATCCATGACCGAGTCATCCACCCCGTTCCTGCCGTTCGTGCGCCCCGAAATCGACGAGGAGACCATTCAGGGCGTCGTCGACGTGCTGCGCTCCGGCTGGATCACGACCGGACCGCAAAACCAGGCGTTCGAAGCGGCGCTGTCCGACTATTGCGGCGGCCGGCCGGTGCGCACGTTCAACTCCGGCACCGCGACGCTCGAAGTCGGCCTGCGGATCGCCGGTGTCGGCGCGGGCGACGAGGTGATCACCACACCCGCGTCGTGGGTGGCGACGAGCAACGTGATCTACGAGGTCGGCGCGACGCCCGTGTTCGTCGACATCGACCCGCGCACGCGCAACATCGACCTCGACCGGATCGAGGCCGCGATCACGCCGCGCACGAAAGCGATCATTCCGGTCTATCTGGCCGGCCTGCCCGTCGACATGGACCGGCTCTACGAGATCGCCCGCGCACACAGGCTGCGCGTGATCGAGGACGCCGCGCAGGCGTTCGGCTCGACGTGGAACGGCGAGCGCATCGGCCGGCTCGGCGATCTGGTGTCGTTCAGCTTCCACGCGAACAAGAACCTGACGTCGATCGAAGGCGGCGCACTCGTGCTGAACGACGAGGCCGAAGCCGTGCTCGCGCAGAAGTACCGGCTGCAGGGCATCACCCGGACCGGCCTCGACGGAATGGACTGCGACGTGCTCGGCGGCAAGTACAATCTCACGGATGTGGCGGCGCGCGTCGGCCTCGGGCAGTTGAAGCAGATCGAGCGCTTCACCGCGCAGCGCCGGCTGCTGGCGCGCGCGTATTTCGAGGGTTTCGAAGGCGGCGCGGCGGTGGCGCTCGGCGTCGGGCTGCCGGTCGCGGACTTCACGAACGGCAACTGGCACATGTTCCAGATCACGCTGCCGCTCGAGCGCCTCGACCTCGACCGCGCCGGCTTCATGGCGGCGCTGAAGGAGCGCGGAATCGGCTCCGGCGTGCACTACCCGGCGATCCACCTGTTCACGCTGTACCGTCGGCGGGGGTTCGGGCCGGGCATGTTCCCGCACGCGGAGCGCTTCGGCGCGAGCACGGTCACGCTGCCGCTTTTCACGCTGATGAGCGTCGCCGACGTCGCGCGCGTGTGCCGCGCGGTCAACGAGATCTGCGAGCAGCACGGCAAGCGCTGACGCGGCACCGGGGGGCACCGGCGCCCGCGCCACGGATATCGAAGACATAAACAACGGAAACCACGGGAAACCACGCACAGATGACTCAAACGGAACACCGCACCCTGACACCGGACTCACCGGAAGTCTCGGTCATCATTCCGGTCTACAACGAGGAGGCCGGGCTGAGCGCGTTGTTCACGCGCCTCTACCCGGCGCTCGACGCGCTCGGCACGTCGTACGAGGTGATCTTCGTGAACGACGGGAGCCGCGACCGTTCGCCCGCGATGCTCGCGGAGCAGTTCCGCAAACGGCCTGACACGACGCGCGTGATCCTGCTGAACGGCAACTACGGCCAGCACATGGCGATCCTCGCGGGCTTCGAGGAGTCGCGCGGCCAGATCGTGCTCACGCTCGACGCCGACCTGCAGAACCCGCCCGAGGAAATCGGCAAGCTCGTCGCGAAGATGCGCGAGGGCTACGACTATGTCGGCTCGATCCGGATGCAACGCCAGGACAGCCTGTGGCGCCGCAAGGCCTCGCAGATGATGAACCGGCTGCGCGAGCGCATCACGCGCATCAAGATGACCGATCAGGGCTGCATGCTGCGCGCGTACAGCCGCCAGATCATCGACACGATCAATCGCTGCGGCGAGATCAACACGTTCATCCCGGCGCTCGCGTACACGTTCGCGCAGAACCCGGTCGAGATCCACGTCGCGCACGAAGAGCGCTTCGCCGGCGAGTCGAAGTATTCGCTCTACAGCCTGATCCGGCTGAACTTCGACCTCGTGACCGGCTTCTCGGTCGTGCCGCTGCAGTGGCTGTCGTTCATCGGCGTGATCCTGTCGCTCGGGTCGGCCGGTCTCTTCGTGCTGCTGCTGATTCGCCGCTTCATCATCGGCGCGGAAGTGCAAGGCGTGTTCACGCTGTTCGCGATCACGTTCTTCCTGCTCGGCGTGATCATCTTCGCGCTCGGGCTGCTCGGCGAGTACATCGGCCGCATCTACCAGCAGGTGCGCGCACGGCCGCGATACCTCGTGCAGACGATCCTCGAACAGCGCAACGGCCAGCCGCTGCCGCACGTGCCGCCGGCGCAGCCGGCCGTCGTGCACGACGGGAGCCAGCCTTGAAGCCGCGCGCGGTCGTCTTCGCGTATCACAACGTCGGCGTGCGCTGCCTGCAGGTGCTGCTCGCGCGCGGCGTCGACGTGGCGCTCGTCGTCACGCACGAAGACAGCCCGACCGAGAACATCTGGTTCGGCAGCGTGAAGTCGGTCGCGCAGGAACACGGCATCGACGTGATCACGCCCGCCGATCCGAAGAGCGCCGAACTGCGCGCGGCGGTCGGCGCCGCGCGGCCGGACTTTCTGTTCTCGTTCTACTACCGGCACATGCTGCCGACCGATTTGCTCGCGCTAGCCGCGCGCGGCGCGTATAACATGCACGGCTCGCTGCTGCCGAAGTATCGCGGCCGCGTGCCGACCAACTGGGCGGTGCTCAACGGCGAAACCGAGACCGGCGCGACGCTGCACGAAATGGGCGCGAAGCCCGATGCGGGCGCGATCGTCGCGCAGACGCCGGTGCCGATCCTGCCGGACGACACCGCCGCGCAGGTGTTCGACAAGGTGACGGTGGCCGCCGAGCAGACGCTGTGGCGCGCGCTGCCCGCGCTGCTCGCCGGCGACGCGCCGCATCTGCCGAACGATCTGTCGCAAGGCAGCTACTACGGCGGGCGCAAGCCCGAGGACGGCCGCATCGACTGGAGCCAACCCGCCCAGCAGGTGTACAACCTGATTCGCGCGGTCGCGCCGCCGTATCCGGGTGCGTTCACCGACATCGGCCATGAGCGCTTCGTGATCGCGCGCGCGCGGCTCGCCCGTCCCGGCACGGCGCCGGCCCATTTGCCCACCGGTATCGGCGTAAGCGATAATGCTTTTTTCGCCGTCTGCGGCGACGGCCGCGCGATCGCGATCCACGAACTGCGACATCAGCGCGACGGTCGGGAAACCGTCATCACGCCTGCCGCGTTCTCCGAACTCGTTCAATCAGTCTCCCGTCCATGAACAAAAAAGTCCTGATCCTGGGTGTGAACGGCTTCATCGGCCACCACCTGTCAAAGCGCATTCTCGAAACCACCGATTGGGAAGTGTTCGGGATGGACATGCAGACCGACCGCCTCGGCGATCTCGTCGAGCATGAGCGGATGCACTTCTTCGAAGGCGACATCACGATCAACAAGGAGTGGGTCGAGTATCACGTGAAGAAGTGCGACGTGATCCTGCCGCTCGTCGCGATCGCCACGCCCGCCACCTACGTGCAGCAGCCGCTGCGCGTGTTCGAACTCGACTTCGAGGCGAACCTGCCGATCGTGCGTTCGGCCGTGAAGTACCGCAAGCATCTGGTGTTTCCGTCGACGTCCGAGGTGTACGGCATGTGCGCGGACGAGCAGTTCGATCCGGACGCGTCCGCCCTCACCTACGGCCCGATCAACAAGCCGCGCTGGATCTACGCGTGCTCGAAGCAGTTGATGGACCGTGTGATCTGGGGCTACGGGATGGAAGGCCTGAACTTCACGCTGTTCCGTCCGTTCAACTGGATCGGCCCGGGCCTCGACTCGATCTACACGCCGAAGGAAGGCAGCTCGCGCGTGGTCACGCAGTTCCTCGGACACATCGTGCGCGGCGAAAACATCAGCCTCGTCGACGGCGGCGCGCAAAAGCGCGCATTCACCGACATCGACGACGGCATCGACGCGCTGATGAAGATCATCGAGAACAAGAACGGCGTCGCGACCGGCAAGATCTATAACATCGGCAACCCGACGAACAACTTCTCGGTGCGCGAACTCGCGAACAAGATGCTGACGCTCGCGGGCGAGTATCCGGAGTACGCGCCGTCGGCGAAGAAGGTGAAGCTCGTCGAGACGTCGTCGGGCGCGTACTACGGCGCCGGCTACCAGGACGTGCAGAACCGCGTGCCGAAGATCGACAACACGATGCAGGAACTCGGCTGGGCGCCGAAGTCGACGTTCGACGACGCGCTGCGCAAGATCTTCGAGGCGTACCGCGGCCATGTGGCCGAGGCCCGCGCGCTCGTCGAGCAGCAGTAAGCGCACCGGAGCAAGCGGTCTTGGCCCGCATCGTCCTGAAGATCGACGTCGACACGCTGCGCGGCACCCGCGAAGGGGTGCCGAATCTCGCGCGCATCTTCGATCGCTACAACGCGCGCGCGACCTTCCTGTTCAGCCTCGGCCCGGATCACACGGGCTGGGCGCTGCGCCGCGTGCTGCGGCCCGGCTTTCTGAATAAGGTGTCGCGCACGTCGGTCGTCGAACACTACGGCGTGAAGCAACTGATGTACGGCGTGCTGCTGCCAGGCCCCGACATCGGCGTGCGCGCGGCCGCCGACATGCGTGCGATCCACGAAGCCGGTTTCGAATGCGGGATCCACACGTGGGATCACGTGTACTGGCAGGACAACGTGCGCACCAGCGATCGCGCGTGGACCGCCGCGCAGATGCAGAAAAGTTATCAGCGCTTCATCGACATCTTCGGCGCGCCGCCGGTCACGCACGGCGCGGCTGGCTGGCAGATGAACGACGCAGCGTTCGAGCAGATCGACGCGTGGGGCATGCGGTACGCGTCGGACGGCCGGGGTCATTCGCCGTATCTGCCGGTGGTCGCGGGGCGCACGCTGTCTCACGTGCAGATGCCGACCACGCTGCCGACGCTCGACGAAGTGCTCGGCGTCGACGGCATCGATACCGACAACGTCGCCGCGTGGCTGCTCAAGCGCACCGAGCACAATCCGCACGACCAGGTGTTCACGCTGCATGCGGAACTCGAAGGGCAGAAGCTCGCGCCGGTGTTCGAGCAACTGCTTGCCGGCTGGCGCGCACAGGGCCACACGTTTGCCACGATGGGCGACTACCATGCGACGCTGGACCGTGCGTCGCTGCCATCGTACCCTGTCGCCTGGGGCGAGATCGCCGGCCGCTCCGGCCAGTTGATCCTCCAGCCCGACTGAATGTCGCGCCGGCCAATGCACCGCGTCGCCGACGTCGTGCAACGTCGCCGGCCGCGGCCCGCGCGTCGTGCAGATCGCTGAGCGCTTCGTGCATGCGCCGCGCTGCCGCCATAACAAAAGGAGAATTACGTGCCCATCGCAGTCGACCAATCCGTTCCTGATTTCACCGCGCCCGCGACCGGCGGCAACTTCACGCTGTCTGCGCTGCGCGGTCGCAAGGTCGTGCTGTACTTCTATCCGAAAGACAACACACCGGGCTGCACAACCGAAGGGCTGCAATTCCGCGACCTGTATCCGAAGTTTCAGAAAGCCGGCGCGGAAATCGTCGGCGTATCGCGCGACAGCGTGCGCTCGCACGACAACTTCAAGGCGAAACTCGAACTGCCGTTCCCGCTGGTGTCGGATGCCGATGAAGCGATCTGCACGCTGTTCGACGTGATCAAGATGAAGAAGATGTACGGCAAGGAAGTGCGCGGGATCGAGCGTTCGACGTTCCTGATCGACGCCGACGGCGTGCTGCGCCGCGAGTGGCGCGGCGTGAAAGTGCCGGGCCATGTGGACGAGATTCTGGAGTCTGTACAAGCGCTTTGAGGCGCGTTATATTGACTCGCAATGAGTGCCTGTCCACCCCATTTCTTTCGTGTTGCGCACTTCCCGCAGCCGGCTTTACCCGGAGCGGTTTGCATCAGGCGCAACGCGACGACCGCAGTCGAGCCGCTCGCCCCGTCAGCCGGGGCAGCGGCTTTTTTGTTTGCAGTCCAGTCGATGGTTGCGCCGGCGAACGTTCGCGTTCCTCCCGGCACACGACTTCATGAAGGAGCCGATCGAAAACCAGGCGAACCGGCATTTTCAGACCTGAGCGCGCATTGCGCGGGACGGCCCGTACGGCTTATCCGGCACGCACGGGGCCGTCGCACCACGCCCCTACTCGACCCGATTTTTTTCGAGGGACACCATGCCTTTGCCTACCCCCCCGAGCAAGCTCGGCAACCTGCTGACGCCGGACGAATACAAGGCTCGCGCGCGCACGACGCGCAATAGCCGCAAGTCGGCGACCGAAGACACCGCCGCGATCGCCGGGTACGGTCCGGCCAACGTCGCCGAGCCGATGACGCCGGCCGCCAACGCGGTTTCCACGCTGCGCACGGTGCCGCTGCCGAGCGCCGGCGCGGAACTGTCCGCCCTCGAACCCGTCGCGCCCGCGCCGGCGCGTCGCCGCAAGGCGCAGCAGACGGCCGCGCTGCTTCAGCCGGTCGCGCCCGCGCAGCCCGAAGTGCAGCCGGAAGCGCAAACCGAAGCCCGGACGCCGGTCGCTCGCGGCGACAAGCCGTCGGCCGACACACCTGCCGGCACAGCCGCATCGAAGGCCACGCGCGGCAGCGCGAAAAAACGCATCCATCCGGAAGATTCGTCCGAGGTCCGCAAGCTGTTCGTGCTCGACACGAACGTGCTGATGCACGATCCGACGTGCCTGTTCCGCTTCGAGGAACACGACATCTATCTGCCGATGATGACGCTCGAGGAGCTCGACAACCACAAGAAAGGGATGTCGGAAGTCGCGCGCAACGCACGGCAGGTGAGCCGCACGCTCGACCAGCTGGTCGCGAACGCGGGACCCATCTCCGAAGGCATTTCGCTGTCGCGGCTCGGCAGCCGCGAGGCGCTCGGCCGCCTGTATTTCCAGACGACGCTCACGCACATCGATCCGGTCGAAGGTCTGCCCGAGGGCAAGGCCGACAACCAGATCCTCGGCGTCGTGCGCTCGCTGCAGCGCGATCGCGCCGACCGGCTCGTCGTGCTGGTGTCGAAAGACATCAACATGCGGATCAAGGCACATGCGCTCGGCCTGCCCGCCGAAGACTACTTCAACGACCAGGTTCTCGAAGACAAGGACCTGCTGTACACCGGCATTCGCGCGCTGCCCCAGGACTTCTGGACGAAGCACGCGAAGGGCATGGAGAGCTGGCAGGAGACGAAGACCGGCACGACGTACTACCGCGTGACGGGCCCGCTGTGCGCGTCGATGCTCGTGAACGAGTTCGTCTATCTGGAGCCGCAGAACGGCGAGCCGGCGTTCCATGCGATCGTGCGCGAACTGAACGGCAAGACGGCGCTGCTGCAGACGCTGCGCGACTACGGCCATCACAAGAACAACGTGTGGGGCATCACCGCGCGCAACCGCGAACAGAACTTCGCGCTGAACCTGTTGATGAATCCGGAGATCGACTTCGTCACGCTGCTCGGCCAGGCCGGCACTGGCAAGACGCTCGTCGCGCTCGCGGCGGGTCTCGCGCAGGTGCTCGACGACAAGCGCTACAACGAGATCATCGTGACGCGGGCGACGGTGCCGGTCGGCGAGGACATCGGCTTCTTGCCGGGCACCGAGGAAGAGAAGATGCAGCCGTGGATGGGCGCCTTCGACGACAACCTCGAAGTCCTGCAGAAGACCGACGACGCCGCCGGCGAATGGGGCCGCGCAGCGACGCAGGAGCTGATCCGCTCGCGTCTGAAGGTGAAGAGCATGAACTTCATGCGTGGCCGGACGTTCGTCGACAAGTATCTGATCATCGACGAGGCGCAGAACCTGACGCCGAAACAGATGAAGACGCTCGTCACGCGCGCGGGCCCAGGCACGAAGATCGTGTGCCTCGGCAACATCGCGCAGATCGACACGCCGTATCTGACCGAGGGCAGTTCGGGGCTCACGTATGTCGTCGATCGCTTCAAGGGGTGGGCGCACAGCGGCCACGTGACGCTCGCACGCGGCGAACGCTCGCGGCTTGCCGATTACGCGTCGGACATTCTGTAAGTCTGCCGGCTGCGCCACGGCGGCGCGGCACGTCGAAGATCCAGGGGACCGCATCCAGCACTCGCTGCGATGCGGTCCTTTTTTTGTTTCACCGTTCCGGTAAAGCAACAGTTAGCGCCCGGAGTTCATGTAGTTTCTGAAGAAAAGTTGTCGCGGGCCCGGTGGGCGGGCTACCATCGGGCCATTCTGTGTCCCGGCGGGCGCGCAGTCGCCCCCCTCGCCCGATGCGCCGACTCTGGCTTCCCCTGTTGATCGTCGTTCTGCTTGCTGCGTGTTCCAGCGCGCCGCGTGTCGCGTCGCGCAATGCGAGCGGATCGCACGCATCCGGGCGCGCCTACGAAACCCGGCCGCCGGGCTTTCCGGACTTCGTCGACCACAGCGTCGGACGCGAGGAAGTGTCGATCGAGGCGATGGGCCTCGTCGGCATCCCGTACCGCTGGGGCGGCAATACGCCCGACAGCGGCTTCGATTGCAGCGGGCTCGTCCACTACGTGCTCGCGCGCGCCGCCGACGTGAACCTGCCGCGCACCACCGCCGAGATGAGCAACCGCGGCGAGTCGATCGAGCCCGACCAGATCGCCGCGGGCGACCTCGTGTTCTTCAACACGACCGGTCGGCCGCATTCGCATGTGGGCATCTACGTGGGCAAGCTGCGGTTCGTCAACGCGCCGTCGACCGGCGGGACCGTGCGGCTCGACTACCTCACCAATCCGTACTGGGCGAAGCGATTCGACGGCATCCGGCGCGTTGCGCCGGCAAGGCGCGCGCCGACGCTGTTCGACGCGCCGACGTGGGAAGCGGCGGCGCCGGGGACGTCGGGCGGACCGGTGGCGGCCGCCGGGGAGTCGTCCGCGGGGATCGCGGCGACGCCGACGATGTCCACTTCGACCGCTCCGGTAGCGATGGCGCCCGCATACCGTGCCGCGCCGATTGCGCCGGCCGCCTCTGCGCTCGCCGCGGCGCGACCGACCGAAGCGACGAACGGCCGGCTCGCAGCGTCGGCGCCGTCGGCCTCGCCGACCGCTAGTTCCGCTCCGGTCATCGCGGCCACACCCACGCCCGACGCGTTCGAACCGCCCCCGTCGACGATGAGCGCAGCGCAACGCCAGGCGCTCGCGGCAGGCTCGGTGTCACCCCCCGTCGAGCCGCGCGCGGCGCCGCCCGCGGCCCCCGCGGCGAACGCCGAACCCGACGCAATCGACGCCGCCGCCGACGCGTTCGAGCCGCCCCCGCCCGCAACAGTCGCAGCGTGGCAGGCCGCCGAGGCACAGGCTCAACGGATTCCGGCGATGCGCGCGTCGGCGTCGGCGGCCCCGGAGAGCCAACCGCCGACGAACACGCCCAGGCAGATCCTGCGCGCGTCGACCTACGCCCCAGCCGTGCGTGCCCCCACGCAATCGAGCGACGACCCGATTGCCCGCTTCGCGAACGGCAACTTCTGACCTGCCCGCCCGCTTGTCCTGGCCAAACGGCCAGTGCGGTTTGCGCGTACCATGCCGTCTGCTATCGTTTTCCTACTTTTTCTGCAGCGAGGCGGCAATGGATCTTGGACTCGGCAACAAGGTGGTACTGGTCACCGGTGGCAGCAAGGGCATCGGTCTCGCGTGCGCGCGCGCCTTCGCGGCGGAAGGCGCACGGGTCGCCATCGTGTCGCGCGATCCGGCCAACCTGTCGCGTGCACGCGAGCAACTGGCGAAAGACGGGGTGCACGTGCATCTGATGCGCGCCGATCTGCACGATCCGCACAGCGCGGCGGACGTCGTCGAGGAAGTGTCGACGGCCGTCGGCCCGATCGACGTGCTCGTGAACAGTGCCGGCGCCGCACGCCGCTACGATCCGGAAACGCTCGACGCAGCCGCGTTCAAGGCGACGATGGACGCGAAATATTTCCCGTACATCTACCCGCAGCAGGAGGTCTTGCGGCGCATGGTCGAACGGGTGAAGTCGGGCGACGCGAAAGAACCCGGCACGATCGTCAACATCATCGGGATGGGCGGCAAGTCCGCGACCGACATCCACATTGCGGGCGGCGCCGCGAATGCCGCGCTGATGCTCGCAACGGTCGGTCTCGCGCACTATCACGCACGCTACGGCATCCGGATCAACGCGATCAATCCGGGCGCGACGCTGACCGAGCGTCTGCAGGAAGCACTGCAACTGGAAGCGGAACGCGAAGGCATCGATCCGGCCGAAGCGCTCGCTCGCGGCGAAGCGAAAGTGCCGCTCGGCCGTTATGCGAAGCCCGAGGAAATCGCCGACGTCACGTTGTTTCTCGCGAGCCGGCGCGCGAGCTACGTGACCGGCGCGATCGTGCCGATGGACGGCTGCGGCGCACCTATCATCTGACGCCGCGCTACGCGAAAAAAAACCGCCTCGCGGCGGCTTTCTCCTTCTACATCAGCCGGTGGCCGAGCCACCAGCCCGCCGCCGCCAGCAGCGCCGACGCCGGAATCGTCAGGATCCACGCCCAGACGATGTTGCCGGCGACGCCCCAGCGAACCGCGCTCAGCTTGCGCGTCGCCCCGACACCGACGATCGCGCCGGTAATCGTATGCGTGGTCGAAACCGGAATTCCCATCCACGACGCGGTGAACAGCGTCACCGCGCCGCCCACCTCCGCGCAGAAGCCGCCGACCGGCTTCAGCATCGTGATCTTCTGGCCCATCGTGCGGACGATCCGCCAGCCGCCGAACAGCGTGCCGATGCCCATAGACAGATAGCAGCCGCCGATCACCCAAAGCGGCGGCGCGTCGGCCGCTGCGGACGCGTAACCGGTCGCGATCAGCAGCATCCAGATGATGCCGATCGTCTTCTGTGCGTCGTTGCCGCCGTGCCCTAGGCTGTAGAAGCCGGCCGAAATCAGCTGCAGCCGGCGAAAGCGCCGGTCCACCTTGCTGGGCGGCGTGCGGAAGTACATCCACGACACCGTCAGCATGAAGAACGAGCCGAGCACGAAACCGAGCAGCGGCGAAATGAAAATGAACGCGACCGTCTTCATCAGCCCCGCGTAGTTCAGCGAGCCCCACCCCGCCTTGGCGAGCGCCGAGCCGACGAGCCCGCCGATCAGCGCGTGCGACGAGCTGGACGGAATCCCGTAGTACCACGTGAGCACGTTCCAGCCGATCGCGCCGACGAGCGCGCCGAACACGACGTAGTGATCGACGATGTCCGGATCGATCGTGCCGCGCCCGACCGTCTCGGCCACTTTCAGGTGGAACACGAAATAGGCGATCACATTGAACAGCGCGGCGAACGCCACCGCTTGATGCGGTTTCAGCACGCCGGTCGACACGACGGTGGCGATCGAGTTCGCCGCGTCGTGAAATCCGTTCATGAAATCGAAAACGAGCGAGATGGTGACGAGCGACGCCACCACCCAGATAGCGAGATGTATCGATTGCATCGTGGTCGTCAGGCGTTTTCCAGCACGATGCCTTCGATGATGTTGGCGACATCCTCGCACTTGTCGGTGATCGTTTCGAGCAGCTCGTAGATCGCCTTCAGCTTGATCAGCGTCTTCACGTCGTCTTCTTCGCGGAAGAGTTTCGACATCGCCGCGCGCAGCACGCGGTCGGCTTCCGATTCGAGCCGGTCGATCTCTTCGCACGCCTTCATGATCTGGCGCGCCTGCTTCATGTCGGACAGCATGCCGACCGCGCCCGCGACCTGCTCCGCACATGCGGTGCAGATGTGCGCAAGCTGGCTCGCCTCCGACGTGACCGACTGGACGTCATAGAGCGAGATCGTGGTGGCGACGTCCTCCATCAGGTCGAGGGTGTCGTCCATCGTCGTGATCAGCTTGTGGATCTCGTCGCGATCGAGCGGCGTGATGAAAGTCTTGTGCAGCAGGTCTATCGTCTCGTGCGTGAGCTTGTCGGCGGCCTTTTCGGCGGTCAGCACGTTTTGCTTGTGAAGCTCGGCTTCCGACAGATTGTCGATCAGCAACTCGAGTTCGCGGCTGGCGGCGACGATGTACTTGGCGTGGGCGTTGAAAATCTCAAAGAACTTGCCCTCGGTGGGCATGAATCGACCGAACATTGGTATCCCGGTTATTGGTCACGGAAGTGCCGTCATAAAACGGACATATTGTACCTTGAGCGCCCGCCGCCGCATCCGCTGAACGGTGCAATCGGGGCGATCATGCGACGATCGCGCGGCCGGGATCCGCGCGATCCGTTACTCGCCGTAGAAGCTCTGCACTCCGGCGAAATTATCGAACTTCGTGAATTGACCGTGGAACGTGAGCCGAACGGGCCCGATCGGACCGTTACGCTGCTTGCCGATAATGATTTCGGCCGTGCCCTTGTCCGGGCTGTCCGGGTTGTAGACTTCGTCGCGGTAGATGAACAGGATCACGTCCGCGTCCTGTTCGATAGCACCCGACTCGCGCAGGTCCGACATCACCGGCCGCTTGTTCGGCCGCTGTTCGAGACCGCGGTTCAGCTGCGACAGCGCGATCACCGGCACGTCGAGTTCCTTCGCGAGACTCTTCAGCGAACGCGAGATTTCCGAGATCTCGGTCGCGCGGTTCTCGCCTTGCGACGACCCCGACATCAGCTGCAGATAGTCGACGATGATGAGCCCGAGCTTGCCGCACTGGCGCGACAGCCGGCGCGCGCGCGAGCGCAGTTCCATCGGATTCAGGCCGCCGGTTTCGTCGATGAAGATCTGCGCCTCGCTCATCTTCTGCACCGCGTGCGTGAGCTTCGGCCAGTCCTCGTCGGTCAGGCGCCCGGTGCGCATCCGGTGCTGATCGAGCCGGCCGACCGAGCCGAGCATCCGCATGATCAGCTGCGTGCCCGGCATTTCCATCGAGAACACCGCGACCGGCAGCCCGTACTCGACCGCCACGTACTCGCCGACGTTCATCGAGAACGCCGTCTTGCCCATCGACGGCCGCCCCGCGACGATGATCAGCTCGCCGCCGTGCATGCCCGACGTCATCTTGTCGAGGTCGATGAAGCCCGTCGGCGTGCCGGTCACGTCGCTCGGGTTCGCGGTGTGGTACAGCGTGTCGATCCGCTCGACGACCTGCGTGAGCAGCGGCCCGATTTCGAGGAAGCCCTGGGTGCCGCGCGCGCCGTCCTCGGCGATCGAGAACACCTTCGCCTCCGCCTCGTCGAGCAGCTGCCGCACCTCCTTGCCCTGCGGATTGAACGCGTCCGCCGAGATTTCGTCGGCGACCGACACGAGGCGCCGCAGCACCGCGCGATCGCGCACGATTTCCGCGTAGCGGCGGATGTTCGCGGCGCTCGGCGTGTTCTGCGCGAGTGCGTTCAGGTACGCGAGGCCGCCGACGTCGTCGGCCTTGCCGGCCGTCGTCAGCGACTCGTAGACGGTGACCACGTCGGCCGGTCGCGTGCCGGCGATCAGCTTGCCGATGTGCTCGTAGATGATCCGGTGGTCGTAGCGGTAGAAGTCGCTTTGCGACAGGAAGTCCGCAATCCGGTCCCATGCGCCGTTGTCCAGCAGCAGGCCGCCGAGCACCGACTGCTCGGCTTCGATCGAGTGTGGCGGGACCTTCAGCGACTCGATTTGAGGATCTTTCGGGGCGTTCATGGAGCGCAATTATCGGGCAAACGCCGGGCGGGGGAAATGGGCTTCACCGTGGATTGCGCGATCGGCCCGAAAAAAAGAAAAGGCAGAAGCCTTCGCAGCTTCTGCCTTTCGCCGTGCGGCGCAAAGCGGGCCAAAGCACGCGTTGCGCACGGGACGGAGACGATGCTTAGACGTGCTCGCCCAGCACCGACACCGTGACGTCGACCAGCACGTCGGTGTGCAGCGACACCTGCACCGGATAGTCGCCGACCAGCTTCAGCGGGCCTTCCGGCAGGCGAACCTGCGACTTTTCGATCGCGAAGCCCTGCTTGCCGAGCGCTTCGGCGATGTCCGCGTTCGTGACCGAGCCGAACAGACGGCCGTCGACGCCGGCCTTCTGCGCGATCTGGACGGTCAGGCCGTTCAGCTTCTCGCCTTCTGCCTGGGCGGCTGCCAGCTTGTCGGCGGCGATCTTTTCGAGTTCGGCGCGGCGAACTTCGAATTCGGCGATCGCGTCCTTCGTTGCGCGGCGGGCCTTCTTATTCGGGATCAGGAAGTTACGCGCGTAACCATCCTTGACCTTGACGATATCGCCCAGGTTGCCCAGATTGACGACTTTTTCGAGAAGAATGATCTGCATTCGGATGCTCCTTGTAGCGTCGCCGGATTAGGCCTTGTGCTGGTCGGTGTACGGCATCAGCGCGAGGAAACGCGCACGCTTGATCGCCGTGTCCAGCTGACGTTGATAGTGGGCCTTGGTACCCGTCAGACGCGCCGGCGTGATCTTGCCGTTCTCGCCGATGAAGTCCTTCAGCGTTTCGATGTCCTTGTAGTCGATCTGTTCGACGCCGGCGGCCGTGAAACGGCAGAACTTCTTGCGCTTGAAGAGCGGGTTTTGTTGCTGGCGACGCTTGTCGAATTTCTTACCAGTCGGGCGGGGCATGATTAGTCCTTTCCTGTACCTTGCATTTCGGTGATGTGAAACACCAGGGTTCGCGCGTTGCGGCTCTTTTTCGCGAGAAAGCCGGTGAAAAGCGTTTCGACGCCCATTTCACAGCTTTCGAGCTTGCCGCTCGCCTCGCCGGCCGCCACCGCTTCCATCGTCAACTCGACCTGACGGCTCACGCCGGCTTCGACGACAACGGTGCGGTGTTGCAACGTGCAGCTTGCGATCGGAACGCCGGCGGGGGTATACCGCACCGGTTCGCGCTCGACGACGCTCGCCGTAAGTTGCAGCCTGTTCACGTGACGGCGCTGTTATCCCTGGTGGCTTAAATCGCGGGTTGCCCCGTCAAGCCTGCGCTTCGGTCGGCTGGGCAGCCGCCTTTCGAGCTTCTTCGCGCTGCACTTCCTTCATCATCGGCGACGGGCCGGTTTCGGCCTTCTTCATCTTGACGATCAGGTGACGCAGCACGGCGTCGTTGAACTTGAACGCGTGCTCCAGCTCTTCGAGCGTGGGCTGGTCGCATTCGATGTTCATGCAGACGTAGTGAGCCTTCGCGAGTTTCTCGATCATGTAGGCCAGTTGGCGACGGCCCCAGTCTTCGATGCGGTGGATCTGGCCACCGTGCGACGCGATCGTCGACTTGTAACGCTCGATCATCGCGGGGACCTGTTCGCTCTGGTCCGGATGCACGATGAACACGATTTCGTAATGACGCATACACACTCCTTTTGGATTAAAGCCGCCCGGGCGTCCGTTCCGGTGCGGCAAGTGAGAAGCCGAAGATTTTAACCCGGGTGGGCGTCGCGCGCAACGGTTTTCATGCGCGAGGAACGGGAATCCAGCGTATTTTCAATCACTTGCCGGATCAACACGATTGAACCCGGGTTCAGCCGCCGCCCAGCCGCGCGTCGAGCGCGGCGCGAAACGCCGTCAGCACCTCCGGTCCGCCGTCGGTCACCGCCCACCAGGTCATCCCGCCGTGCGCCCAGCGCGCGAGCGCGAAGCCGTCGCTCGCGCTCGGCGCGCTCGCGCGGGACGCGGCCTGCGCATCCGGCGGAAACACGTACACGTCGATCACGTGCCGCCGGTAGTGGTAGACGAGGACTGCCACGCGCTCGCGCCCCACATAGTCGAGGCGGCCACCGACGAGCGGGAAGCCTTCGGCGCTCAGGTCCTCGACCGGCGGCGCGTAATCGATGCGTCCGTTGAACCACGGCTTCACCGTATGCCGGTCCGACGACGGCACATCGAGATCCCGCCCCGACAACTGCGCCCGCACGTGGCTCGCCACCAGCTCGTCGACGAACGCGCCGCTGTTCGCGGATCCGCGCAGGTTCAGCGCGATCGCCGCGCCGAGCGCGGCCAGAACCAGGACCGTGGCGCCCATCCAGACGGCCGGCATCGCGCCGCGGGCTGGCGTGCCAGCGGGCGCCGCGCCGCCGGGCGCGAGCCACCGGTCCTGCCACCACGTTTTAAGCCGCTCGCGCCAGCTTTCGCGGCGCCGCGGCGGGCGCGCCGCATGGCGGGTGTTGTCTTCCGGGTCGGCCGCTTGTTCGCGCGCTTCGTGGGGCCGCACGCCCTCGACGGCCTCCACCGAAGCCAGCGCCGCAGCGATTCTGGCCCGCAACTCCGCCGGCGCCCGATGATACGGCGCAGCGCGCACCGCTTGCCCGACCGCGCGCACCCGCTCGGCCACCCGTTGGCAATCCACACAGCCGGCAAGATGTTCGCGCAGCCGCCATTCGTCGCCGGCCGACAGTTCGCGATCGACGCTCGCGTCGACCAGCGGACGCGCTTCGTCACAGTTCATCGCGTGCCTCCCGATGGCTCGGGCCCCGACAATCGAGCCCCGTGCCGCGTGCCAACCCGCCTTCGGCGGGCGTTTCGTGATGCCGACCGGCGGCGCTCAAGCCAGCAGCGCCGCCCGCCGGCCGGTCGCCGACGTCCGGCTGCGCCGCGCCGAGCAGCGCCGCGAGCCGCCCCCTCGCCCGCGCGAGCCGCGACATCACGGTGCCGACCGGCACGTCGACGACGGTCGCGATCTCCCGGTAGCTCAGTTCCTCCATCTCCCGCAGGATCAGCACCTCGCGAAATTCGGCCGGCAGACGATCCAGCGCGTGATGCACGCGCGCTGCGTCCTGCGCGCGAATCGCAAGGGTTTCGGGGTCGAAGCCGGCCGTGTCCCAGCCGTCCGGCGGCGAGTCGTCGAGCGCGTCGTCGAGCGCCGCCACTTCCGCCGACGACGTGCGCCGACGCCATTCGTCGTACCACACGCGCCGCACGATCGCGAGCAGCCACGGACGCGCAGTGTCGCCGCGAAACGATTCGAAGAAGCGAAACGCACGCAGCGTCGCGTCCTGGACGATGTCGTCCGCGTCGCCGGGATTGCGCGACAGCCAGCGCGCGAGGTTGTACGCGGCATCGAGGTGCGGCAGCACGAGCGCCTCGAAGCGTCGGCGGCGCGCGTCGGTCGACAAGGCCGGCACGACTGACGCGCCTGATGCGCCCGACGCGCCCGACGCGCCCGACGCGCCCGACACGCCCGACGCGCCCGGCACGCCCGACCCGCCCGACACGCCCGACGCGCCCGGCACGTCGCCGTCGGCACCGGCGCTCTGAGCGCCCGCGGCTTCGCCCATCTGTCGTCTCCCGCGTTCATCGCACCGGACAATCGCAACCGGTCGGCACCGCCTGCGTCCCACGGCATCGCGTTCGAAACCGCGTGCCGCTGATGACCATTACCGCTCTGTGATCCAGTTTATTCCGTCGGATCCGCATTCAAGGCACAAACGGCATCGCCCGGCGTGAAAACCTACGCGCCGCCGCCCCAATACCCCGGTCGCGCGTAGACCTCCTTCAGATAATCGATGAAGTACCGCACCCTCGCCGGCACGTAACGCTGCTGCGGATACACGGCGACGATGTCGTAGTCCGGCAGCGCATAGTCGTCGAGCACGGTCTCCAGCTCGCCGCGCGCGAGCTGCTGTTCGATCTCCCACGTCGAGCGCCAGCCGAGCCCCAGTCCTTCGGATACCCAACGATGCAGCAGTTCGCCGTCGTTGCAGTCGAGCGTGCCGTGGACACGCACCGTCACGATCTTGCCGTTGCGCCGGAAGTACCAGCCGCGGTTCTGTCCGCCCTGCAGATTGAACGCGAGGCAGTTGTGCTTCGGCAGGTCTTCGAGCGTCTTCGGCCGTCCGTATTTGCGGAAGTAGTCGGGCGTGCCGCAGACCACGCGCCGGTTCGCGGCGAGCTTCACCGCGACGAAATTCGGGTCGACCGAGCCGCCGATCCGGATCGACAGGTCATACCCCTCGCGCACCAGATCGACGACCCGGTCGGTCAGGTTGAACGACACCTGCAATTCGGGCTTGTCGGCGAGGAACGCCGGCGCGAGCGGCGCGACGTGCTTGCGCCCGAACGCGGCCGGCGCGGACACGATCAGATGCCCGTTGACCACCCGCCGCCCGACAGTCAACTCGTTTTCCGCCTGGTCCCACTCGGCGAGCAGGCCACGGCACCGTTCGAGAAACGCGGCGCCGTCCTCGCTGACGACGAGCCGCCGCGTCGACCGGTAAATCAGCTTCACGCCGAGACGCTTTTCCAGCGCGTCGATCCGCCGACCGAGGATCACCGGCGACACACCCTCCTCCAGCGCGGCCGCCGCGAGACTGCCCGCGTCCGCGACCTTCACGAAGGTTTCGATCTGCTTGAAGCGGTCCATCTGTCGTCTCCCGGCATTCAATACTTTTTGTTTCGAAATAAGCGACCCTGACTGATCTTATCAAACCTTTTGTTGCGTCCTACAGTGCCTGAAACCGTGCAGTCGCCTGCACACCCATCTTCGAAACGGAGGAGACGTTCATGGCCAGGATGAGAGCTGTCGACGCTGCTGTGCTGGTGCTCGAAAAGGAAGGCATCGATACGGCGTTCGGGGTGCCAGGCGCCGCGATCAATCCGCTGTATTCGGCGCTGAAGAAGGCCGGCGGCATCACGCACGTGCTCGCGCGCCACGTCGAGGGCGCCTCGCACATGGCCGAGGGCTATACGCGCGCGGCGCCCGGCAACATCGGCGTGTGCATCGGCACGTCGGGGCCGGCCGGCACCGACATGATCACCGGCCTTTACTCGGCGTCCGCCGATTCGATTCCGATCCTCGCGATCACGGGCCAGGCGCCGCGCGCGCGGCTCTACAAGGAAGACTTCCAGGCCGTCGATATCGAGTCGATCGCGAAGCCCGTCACGAAGTGGGCCGTGACCGTGCGCGAGCCGGCGCTGGTGCCGCGCGTGTTCCAGCAGGCGTTCCATCTGATGCGGTCGGGTCGCCCCGGGCCGGTGCTCGTCGACCTGCCGATCGACGTGCAGCTCGCCGAGATCGAATTCGACATCGACACGTACGAGCCGCTGCCCGTCTACAAGCCGAAGGCGACGAGAAAGCAGATCGAGGCGGCGCTCCAGATGCTCGACGCGAGCGAGCGGCCGTTGATCGTCAGCGGCGGCGGCGTGATCAACGCCGCGGCGGAAGACCTGCTCGTGCGCTTCGCGGAGACGATCGGCGTGCCGGTGATTCCGACGCTGATGTCGTGGGGCGCGATTGCCGACGACCATCCGCTGATGGCCGGCATGGTCGGGCTGCAGACGTCGCATCGCTACGGCAACGCGACGATGCTCGCATCGGACTTCGTGCTCGGCATCGGCAACCGCTGGGCGAACCGTCATACCGGCAGCGTCGAGGTGTACACGAAGGGCCGCAAATTCGTGCACGTCGATATCGAACCGACGCAGATCGGCCGCGTGTTCGGTCCGGACCTCGGCATCGTGTCCGACGCGAAGGCGGCGCTCGAACTGTTCATCGAAGTCGCCGACGAGTGGAAGGCCGCGGGCAAGCTGAAGGACCGCAGCGCGTGGGTCGGCGAATGCCAAAAGCGCAAGCGCACGATGCATCGCAAGACGCACTTCGACAACGAGCCGATCAAGCCGCAACGCGTGTACGAGGAGATGAACAAGGCGTTCGGCCGCGACACCTGCTACGTGAGCACGATCGGCCTGTCGCAGATCGCCGGCGCGCAGTTCCTGCACGTGTACAAGGCGCGCAACTGGATCAACTGCGGCCAGGCCGGCCCGCTCGGCTGGACGATCCCGGCCGCCCTCGGCGTGCGCGCGGCCGATCCGGCCCGGCCGATCGTCGCGCTGTCCGGCGACTACGACTTCCAGTTCATGATCGAGGAGCTTGCGGTCGGCGCCCAGTTCAACCTGCCTTATGTGCACGTCGTCGTGAACAACTCGTATCTCGGACTGATCCGCCAGGCGCAGCGCCAGTTCGACATGGACTACTGCGTGCAGCTCGCGTTCGAGAACATCAACGCGCCGGAGGTGAACGGCTACGGCGTCGATCACGTCGCGGTGGCCGAGGGCCTCGGCTGCAAGGCGATACGCGTGTTCAAGCCCGAAGAGATCGCGCCCGCGCTGAAAAAGGCGCAGGGGATGCTGTCGGAGTTCAACGTGCCGGTGGTCGTCGAGGTGATCCTCGAGCGCGTCACGAACATTTCGATGGGCGCCGAGATCGACGCGATCAACGAGTTTGAGGAACTCGCGGAGAAGCCCGAGCACGCGCCGACGGCGATCGCATCGGCGACCTGAACGTCGCCACGAATATCGCCCAGACACGGCACGCCGCCGCAGCCCGGCCGGCGTGCCGATGACTCCTTTCACTGACCGACCAACGAGACTCGCCATGCCCAGATTTGCCGCAAACCTGACGATGCTGTTCAACGAAGTGCCGTTTCTCGACCGCTTCGCGGCGGCCGCCGATGCGGGCTTCGACGCCGTCGAATTCCTGTTCCCGTATCCGTACGCGGCGACGGAACTCGCCGACCGCCTCGCCGCACACAACCTGAAACTCGTGCTGCACAACCTGCCGGCCGGCAACTGGGAAGCCGGCGAACGCGGAATCGCGTGCCTGCCCGCTCGCAAAAGCGAATTTGAGGACGGCGTCGGCCGCGCGATCGAGTACGCGAAAGCGCTGAACGTGCCGCAACTGAACTGCCTCGTCGGCATTCCGACGGCCGGCATCGACCGCGACACCGCGCTCGCGACGATCGTCGAGAACCTGCGCTTCGCCGCCGATGCGCTCAAGCGCGAGCACATCCGGCTGCTCGTCGAGCCGTGCAATTCATACGATATTCCGGGCTTCGCGCTGAACCGCTCGGCCGAGGCGCTCGCGGTGATCGACGCGGTCGGCTCGGACAACCTCTTCCTGCAGTACGACATCTATCACATGCAGCGGATGGAAGGCGAACTCGCGGCGACGATCAAGAAGCACTTCGCACGGATCGCGCACGTGCAGCTCGCGGACAACCCGGGCCGCAACGAGCCGGGCACCGGCGAAATCCACTACCCGTTCCTGTTCGAGCTGCTCGATTCGCTCGGCTACGACGGCTATATCGGCTGCGAATACAAACCGCGTTCGACGACGCTCGACGGCCTCGGCTGGCTGCGCGTCGCGCGGCAACGCTCGGCCGCGCTCGCGTAACACGCGTCGCACGACAACACTTCGGATCGCTGACGGAGAAACACAGATGGCAAAAATCGGCTTTATCGGGCTCGGCATCATGGGCTCGCACATGGCGCGCAACCTGATCAAGGGCGGCCACACGCTGTTCGTGAACGGCAAGTACCCGGTGCCGGACGACCTGCGCGAGGAAACGACGGTGCTCGCCGATTCGACGGCCGTCGCGCGGGCGGCGGACATCGTCATCTCGATCGTGCCGGACACGCCCGACGTCGCGAACGTGCTGTTCGGCGACGACGGCGTCGCCAAGGGCCTGTCCGCGGGCAAGCTCGTGATCGACATGAGTTCGATCTCGCCGCTGGAAACGCAGCAGTTCGCCAAGGAGATCAACGCGCTCGGCTGCGACTACCTGGACGCGCCGGTATCGGGCGGCGAAGTCGGCGCGCGCGAAGCGACGCTCACCATCATGGTCGGCGGTCCGCAGCGCGCGTTCGATGCGGCGAAGCCGCTGTTCGACCTGATGGGCAAGAACGTCACGCTGATCGGCGACAACGGCGCGGGTCAGACGTGCAAGGTCGCGAACCAGATCATCGTCGCGCTGAACATCGAGGCCGTGGCCGAGGCGCTGCTGTTCGCCGCGCGCTCGGGCGCCGACCCCGAACGCGTGCGTCGTGCGCTGATGGGCGGTTTCGCTTCGTCGCGGATTCTCGAAGTGCATGGCGAGCGGATGACGAAGCGCACGTTCAATCCGGGCTTTCGGATCGAGCTGCATCAGAAGGACCTGAACCTCGCGCTCGACGGCGCGCGCAAGCTTGGCTTGTCGCTGCCGCACACCGCGAGCGCGCAGCAACTGTTCAGCGCGTGCGCGGCGAACGGCGGCAAGGCGTGGGACCATTCGGCGATGATACGCGCGCTCGAACTGATGGCGAACTTCGAGATCGCCTCTGCACCGAACGCGCAGGCGAAGGCCGCCTGACGCGCACCGCATCCGGCGACGGTCGATACGGCAACCGCATAGCAGGAACGCGCGGCTGCCGAGGTGGGGCGCTCCGTGGCGGCGACGGCCGCGGCGGGGCAAAGACGGCCGCTCTGGGCTGAGGGCGGCCAGTGGTAGGTGGGGTCCGAAAGCGGCGCCCGGTGGCGAAGGGGAAGCCTTGGTCGGTCAGACTTCGTCGCCGGGTGTCCGCCTGTCGGATGTTCGAATGCGTCGCGCGCACGGCGCACCAGCGACGGCGACGCTCGACGTTTCTCAACGTCGTGCGGCGCATTTGTAAAAGACGGTCGGGCTTTCTTCCCGCTGTCGCACGCCGGATGTACCGTAGTCGCTCCGAGTCGTTTCTCAACCACGAGAAGGAGCTGATCGATGGGTATCCTCAATTTCATCAAGGAAGCCGGCGAGAAGCTGTTCGGCCACGCGTCGGCGCCCGCGACGGCCGGCGCACCCGCCCCGGCGTCCGGCACGGACGACGTGAACCAGAAGGCGGCCGCCGCGATCGTCGCGTATATCCAGCAGCAGGGCCTGAGCGCGGACAGCCTGGCCGTCACGTACGACAGCACGACGCACACCGTCACCGTGACGGGCACCGCGCCGGATCAGGCCACGAAGGAAAAGATTCTTGTCGCGGCGGGCAACGTGCAGGACGTCGAGAAGGTCGACGACCAGTTGAACGTGACGAATCCCGCACCGGCCGCGCAGTTCCATACGGTCGTCGCGGGTGACAACCTGTGGAAGATCGCCGAGAAGTATTACGGCAGCGGCGCGAAGAACGACCTGATCTTCCAGGCGAACACACCGATGCTGAAGAGCCCCTACAAGATCTATCCGGGTCAGGTGCTGGTCATTCCGCCGGTGCAGTGACGAGCCGGCGCGTCACATCCGTGCGCGCAGCGCGTGCGTAACAAGATTGAAGTTCACGCACGCGCCGCGCGCCCACGTCAGACGAGAGTCAGTACGTATCGAACACGCGCTGCAACGAAGCGGCATCTGCGATGCCCGACGCGAGCGCGAGCATGAGCAGCACGCGCGCCTTGTACGGATTGAGCGTGCCCGCCGATACGAAGCCGAGTGCATCGTCCGGCGCCGAGCCGTTGCGCATCACGTGCCCCGAGCCCGTGCGCGACGCGCGCACGATCGCCATGCCCCGAGACGCCGCATCGGCGAGCGCCTGCTGCAGCGTAGCGTGCATCGAGCCATTGCCGGTGCCCGCCACGACGATGCCGCGCACGCCCGCCGCGATCAACGCATCGACGGCCACGCGGGACACGCCCGCGTAGCTCGCGACGATTTCGACTGGCGGCCACTGCGTCGCGACCTGTAGCGCCGAGTCGGCCGTATGCGAACGCAACGCGCGCCGCTGGAACTCGACGCGTCCGTCCTGCACCCAGCCGAGCGCGCCGATCTCCGGCGACTGGAACGCATCGACCGCGTACGTGCTCACCTTCGTGACGTCGCGCGCGCAGTGAATCCTGTTGTTGAACGCGAGCAGCACGCCCTGCCCGGCCGCCGCCGCGTTCGCGGCCACCGTGACCGCGTTCAGCAGGTTCAGCGGTCCGTCCGCGGACAGCGCCGACGACGGCCGCATCGCCGCCGTCATCACGACCGGCTTCGCGCTTTTCACCGTCAGATGCAGCAGATACGCGGTTTCTTCGAGCGTGTCGGTGCCGTGCGTGATCACGACGCCGTCGACGTCGTCGCCCGCGAGCAGGTCGTTTATGCGTTGCGCGAGTTGCGTCCACAGCGCGAGCGGCATGTCCTTGCTGTCGATGCTCGCGATCTGCTCCGCGTGAATGCGCGCGATGGTGCCAAGGCCCGGCACCGCGGCGAGCAACTGGTCGACGCCGACGACGCCGGCCTGGTAGCCGGCCGTTTTCGTCGCGTCCGGCGCCGCGCCGGCGATCGTGCCGCCGGTCGCGAGAATCGCGATGCGCGGCAGCGTGGAGGCAGACGGCGCCGCTGAGGAAGACGTAACGGGAGTATTCATGGCGGCGATTGTAAGCGATCCGCCCTCGCGCGCCATTCGTCCGGATGGCCGACGCGCGGCGAGCGAAGCCGCACGCGTCGACGCTTACGCCGCTTCGCGCAGTTCGTTCACGATCTGCTGTTCGCTCAGATGCGGCGCGAACATCTCGATCAGCCGGTACGCGTACTGGCGCAGGAACGCGCCCTTGCGCAAGCCGACGCGCGTCGTGCTCGCCTCGAACAGATGCTGCGTGTCGAGCGCGACGAGTTCGGTGTCGCGCTTCGCGTCATAGGCCATCGCCGCGACCACGCCGATCCCCATCCCGAGTTCGACGTAGGTCTTGATCACGTCGGCGTCGATGGCGGTCAGCACGACGTCGGGCAGCGCGCCCGCCTTCGCGAACGCCTGGTCGATATGCGAGCGGCCCGTGAAGTCCTGGTCGTACGTGATGATCGGATATTCGGCGATCTCCTCGAGCGTCAGGTTCTCGCGGCCGACGAGCGGATGCCCCTTCGGCACGACGACCACGTGATGCCACGAATAGCACGGGAACGTGACGATGTCCGGATAGCGGTCGAGCGCCTCGGTCGAGATGCCGATGTCCGCCTCGCCGTTGATGATCATCTGCGCGATCTGCTGCGGGTTGCCCTGGCGCAGCGCGAGATGCACCTTCGGAAACACCTCGGTGAAACGCTGCACGACCTTCGGCAGCGCATAGCGCGCCTGCGTGTGCGTCGTCGCGACGACGAGGTGGCCGCTGTCCTGGTTCGCGAACTGCCGGGCGACGCGCCGCAGGTTTTCCGCGTCGAGCAGCATCCGCTCGATCAGCTGGTGCACCGCCTTGCCCGGCTCCGTGAGCCCCGTGAGCCGCTTGCCGCGGCGAATGAAAATGTCGACGCCGAGTTCGTCTTCGAGGTCCTTGATCTGCTTCGACACGCCCGACTGCGACGTGTACAGCACGTTCGCGACCTCGGTCAGGTTCATGTTCTGGCGCACCGCTTCGCGCACGAAGCGCAATTGCTGGAAATTCATGTCTTCTCTCCGGGAGTGCCGAAGTCAGGTTGTTATCGGATCACGCAGGAATCACGCGGGAAACACCCGCAGCGCGCGCGGCACGGCCGTCACGCCGTCGCCGACGTCGAGTTGCAGCGCACGCCACGTCTCGCGATCGAGTTGCGCTTCGAGCGTGCCGCCCGCGCGTCCGGCGAGTTCGATGCGCACCGAGCCGCCGAGCGTCACCACGCGCCGCACGTCGACGACGATCCCGTCGCGATGGCCGCTGTCCCGCGGATACAGCACGAGATCGTGCGGCCTCACGTACGCGAGCGCCGGGCCCTCGAACGTCGAGTCCACCGTGATCGGCTGCGCGGCGCCGTCCACGACGAAGCCGCTGCGATCCACGCGGCCGTGCAGCCGGTTCGCCGCGCCGAGGAACTCGTAGACGAACGCCGTCTGCGGATGGTCGTACACGTCCTGCGGACTGCCGACCTGCTCGACGCGCCCGTGATTCAGCACGACGATCCGGTCCGCGACTTCGAGCGCCTCTTCCTGGTCGTGCGTGACGAAGATCGTCGAGATGTGCAGGTCGTCGTGCAGCCGCCGCAGCCAGCTGCGCAGTTCCTTGCGCACCTTCGCGTCGAGCGCGCCGAACGGCTCGTCGAGCAGCAGCACCTTCGGCTCGACCGCGAGCGCGCGCGCGAGCGCGATCCGCTGGCGCTGTCCGCCGGAAAGCTCGGACGGATAGCGCTGCGCGAGCCAGTCGAGCTGCACGAGCTTCAGCAACTCGTGCACCTTCTCGCGGATCACCGACTCGGACGGCCGCTCGTTGCGCGGCTTCACGCGCAGCCCGAACGCGACGTTCTCGAACACCGTCATGTGCCGGAACAGCGCGTAGTGCTGAAACACGAAGCCGACCTGACGCTCGCGCGCGCCGACTTCGGCGACGTCCTGACCTTGCAGCACGACCTGGCCCGCGTCCGCGTATTCGAGGCCCGCGATCACGCGCAACAGCGTGGTCTTGCCGCAACCGGACGGCCCGAGCAGCGCGACCAGTTCGCCCGGCGGAAAATCGAGCGACACGTTGTCGAGCGCGGTGAAGTCGCCGAAGCGCTTTTGCAGATTGCGAACGGTGATACCCATCTTTACAGCTCTCCCTGTTGAGCCGGTCGGCGCACGGCGCCCGGCAACGATGCGGGTGCGGCGGCCGCGCCGCCCGACGGACCCGCGAAAGCCGGCGGCGCGTCGGCGCTGCGCAATTCGGCGGACATCCGGCGTTCCGCGAGCAGCTTCAGTCCGAGCGTCACGAGCGCGAGCAGCGCCAGCAGCGACGCGACAGCGAATGCGGCCGCGAAGTTGTATTCGTTGTAGAGAATCTCGACGTGCAGCGGCATCGTGTCGGTCTGTCCGCGAATATGGCCGGACACCACCGACACCGCGCCGAACTCGCCCATCGCCCGCGCATTGCACAGAATCACGCCGTACAGCAGGCCCCAGCGGATGTTCGGCAGCGTGACGCGCCGGAACATCTGCCAGCCCGACGCGCCGAGCACGTGCGCAGCTTCTTCCTCGTCGTTGCCTTGCGCCTGCATCAGCGGAATCAGCTCGCGCGCGACGAACGGGAACGTGACGAAGATCGTCGCGAGCACGATGCCGGGCACCGCGAAAATGATCTGGATGTTGCGATCCTGCAGCCACGGCCCGAACCAGCCCTGCGCGCCGAACATCAGCACGTAGATGAGGCCGGAGATCACCGGCGACACCGAGAACGGCAGATCGATCAGCGTCGTCAAGAGCGCCTTGCCGCGGAACTCGAACTTCGCGATCGCCCACGACGCGCACAGGCCGAACACGAGGTTCAGCGGCACCGCGATCGCGGCGGTCACGAGCGTCAGCTGGATCGCGGAGAGCGCGTCGGGATCGACGAGCGCGTCGAAGTAGAAGCCGATGCCCTTCGAAAGCGCCTCATGGAACACGGCGATCAGCGGCACGACGAGAAACAGCGCGAGAAACGCGAGTGCGACGCCGGTCAGCAGCCAGCGGACCCACGGCGACTCGGTCACCGGATCGGGGCGACGCGGCGCGCCGGCGGCGCGTTGGATGTCGAGACGCGTACGGCTCATTGCGCGCCTCCTGCCGCAGCGGCGCCGGTCGTGGCAGCCGTTGCGGCACCGGCGCCCGCCGTCGGCGCCGCGCCGCGGCCCGTGCGCCGCTGCAGATACCACTGCAGCGTGTTGATCAGCAGCAGCATCACGAACGACACGACCAGCATCACGACCGCGAGCGCGGTCGCGCCCGCGTAGTCGTACTGTTCGAGCTTCGTGATGATGAGCAGCGACGTGATCTCGGACTTCATCGGCACGTTGCCGGCGATGAAGATCACCGACCCGTATTCGCCGAGCGCGCGCGCGAACGCGAGCGCGAAGCCGGTCAACAGCGCGGGCAGCGCCGCCGGCAGCACCACGCGGCGAAACGTGAGCCAGCGCGACGCGCCGAGGCACGCGGCGGCCTCCTCCTGCTCGCGCTCGAAGTCTTCGAGCACCGGCTGCACGGTGCGCACGACGAACGGCAGGCCGATGAACGTCAGCGCGACGAGCACGCCGGCCGGCGTGAACGCGATCTTGATGCCGAGCGGCGCGAAGAACTGCCCGATCCAGCCGTTGCCCGCATAGACCGCCGCGAGCGAGATGCCGGCCACCGACGTCGGCAGTGCGAACGGCAGGTCGACGAGCGCGTCGACGATCCGCTTGAACGGGAACGTATAGCGCACGAGCACCCACGCGAGCAGGAAGCCGAACACCGCGTTGATCAACGCGCCGCCGAGCGCCGACAGGAACGTGAGCCGGTAGGACGCGATCACGCGCGGCGACCACACCGCGCGCACGAACTGGTGCCAGTCGAGCGTCGCGGTCTTCAGGAAGGTCGCCGCCAGCGGAATGAGCACCACGAGGCTCAGATAAGCCACCGTGATGCCGAGCGTCACGCCGAAGCCCGGTAACGCGCTCGGCTTGCGCCATTGAAACGTCGTCATGCTGTTGCTCTGGATGGAATACTCGGGCGCCCTGCGCCAAAAAAGGCGCGTCGCGCGCACGCGACCCGCCTCGCACGCGGAGCGCCTTGTCGCGCCCCGCCGTCCTTCGTCACTGCGGCTGATAGATCGAGTCGAACACGCCGCCATCCGCGAAGTGGACCTTCTGTGCGTTCGCCCAGCCACCGAAGGTGTCGTCCACCGTGTACAGCTTCAGCTTCGGGAACTTCGCGGTCAGCGCGGCCGGCACGTTCGCCGAGCGCGGACGGTAGAAGTTCTTCGCCGCGATCTGCTGGCCCTCGTCCGAGTACAGGAACTGCAGGTACGCCTCGGAGACCTTGCGGGTGCCGCGCCTGTCGACGACCTTGTCGACGACCGCGACCGGCGGCTCCGCGAGGATGCTGACCGACGGCACGACGATCTCGAACTTGTCCGCGCCGAACTCCTTCTGCGACAGGAACGCCTCGCTCTCCCACGCGATCAGCACGTCGCCGATACCGCGCTGCACGAAGCTCGTCGTCGCGCCGCGCGCGCCCGAGTCGAGCACGCCGGCGTTCTTGTAGAGCTTCGCGACGAATTCCTTCGCCTTCGCCTCGTTGCCGCCCGGCTGATGCAGCGCATACGCCCACGCGGCCAGATAGTTCCAGCGCGCGCCGCCCGACGTCTTCGGGTTCGGCGTCACGATCGACACGCCCGGCTTCACCAGATCCGGCCAGTCGTGAATCTGCTTCGGGTTCCCCTTTCGCACGAGGAACACGATCGTCGACGTGTACGGCGACGCGTTGTCCGGCAGACGCTTTTGCCAGTCCTTCGCGACGATGCCCTTGTTCGCGAGCGCGTCGATGTCGTACGCGAGCGCGAGCGTCACGACGTCCGCCTGCAGGCCGTCGAGGACCGAGCGCGCCTGCGCGCCGGAGCCGCCGTGCGACTGCTTGATCGTCAGGCTTTCGCCCGTCTTCGCCTTCCATTGCATCGCGAACGCTTCGTTGATGTCCTGGTACAGCTCGCGAGTCGGGTCGTACGACACGTTCAGGAGCGTCGTGTCCGCGTGCGCGGCCGGCGCGGCGGCCACGAGACCGACGAGCGGCGCGACGGCCAGAACCAGTTTCGCGGCCAGTGTCTTCAGATTCAGCCAACCTGCCTGCCCCGTATTGCGATGACTCATCCCGCTTTTCTCCGTGTTCTCTTTGAGGGGTGCTGCTATCGATGGAGCCCAGTCTATCGGTCCGTCTACATCATTAAAAATAATTGTTCTTCATTCTTTAATACGCAAAAGTGGTAAAGGCAGACGAGACCGACGCCGCCACGCGGTTTCATCCGCCTGGACGACGGGAAGCGACGCCGCGGCGTCGGCGAAAAGAAACAGTTCAAGTAACGCTTGAAAAGTGTCGGATACTGTATAAAAATACAGTCACCTGTCTATCCATACAGTGTCGCCATGACCAAACTCACCGCACGGCAGCAGCAGGTTTTCGACTTGATCCAGCGCGCAATCGAGCGCACGGGGTTCCCGCCCACTCGCGCCGAAATCGCGGCCGAACTCGGGTTCAGCTCGGCGAACTCGGCGGAAGAGCATCTGCGCGCGCTCGCACGCAAAGGCGTGATCGAGCTGGCGGCCGGCGCGTCGCGCGGCATCCGGCTCATCCCGCAGGGCGACGAGCTGCCGCATCAATTCACGCTGCCGCATCCGGCGCTGATGCAGCTGTCGCTGCCGCTCGTCGGGCGCGTCGCGGCGGGCAGCCCGATCCTCGCGCAGGAGCACATTTCGCAGCGCTACGCGTGCGACCCGGCGCTCTTTTCGAGCAAGCCCGACTACCTGCTGAAAGTGCGCGGCCTGTCGATGCGCGACGCCGGCATCCTCGACGGCGACCTGCTCGCGGTGCAAAAGCGCGCGGAGGCGAAAGACGGCCAGATCATCGTCGCGCGGCTGGGCGACGACGTCACGGTGAAGCGTCTGAAGCGCCGGCCCAACGGCGTCGAGCTGATTGCCGAGAACCCCGATTACGAAAACATCTTCGTCGAAGCCGGCAGCGCCGACTTCGCGCTTGAAGGCATCGCGGTTGGCCTGATCCGGCCGACCGAATTCTGAACGCCGTGTGGAGAGAAAGTCATGGAACGTCTTGCCCGCTTGTTGCCGTTTCGCCAGTTCGGTCGCCTGCGTCATCTGCGCGGTGTCGCGTCCTGCGCGGTGCGCGCCGCGCAGGCGCTGCCCGTCACCGGCTCGCTGTTCGACGCATTGCCGGCCGAGCCGCGATCTTTCCCGGCGCGCGGCCGCGACGGTAACGGCCCGGCGCCGGCCGAGTTGCCGGCGCTGCCATCCGCGCAGCCGGCATTCGCCCGCGTGTCGCTGAACAGCGGGCTTAACAGCGAACCCGCGCGCCGCGCGCCGGTTCGCGTGTACCACGGCCCGTCGCGGCTCATCATGGTCGGCAGCATCGATGCGGTCTGCCGGATGATCGACCGCTGCATCGACGAACAGCAGGCCGATCCGGCTGGCGCGGCCCCGCTCGCTGCCTCGTTGTGACGCCTTTTCTCCGTCCGGTCATCGGGATCAGCGGGATCGTTTTGGCGCCGGGACGGTCAACTCGGGGTGTTCCACTTTTCCCGCACGCGTTCCGATGAGTACTTCGTCCGCTCCCAGCCAGCGCTGGCTCAAGCCCGTCGCGATCGTCATGGTCGTGGTGTTCGTCGTCGCGATCATCGGCTATTCGTATGCGACGCCGTACATCGCGCTCAATCGCATCAAACGGGCCGCCGACGCCCGCGACGCTGCAACGCTGAACCAGTACGTCGACTATCCCGCATTGCGTGCGAGTCTGAAGGGGCAACTCGGCGACATGCTGCAAAAGCGGATCGACGCGCAGCACAGCAGCAATCCGTTGCTGCTGTTCGGCGCGGTGATCGGTCAGGCGCTGATCAGCCCGCTCGTCGACGCGTATGCGACGCCGGACGGCGTCGCCGCGTTGCTCAACGGCATGCCGCCGCGCGGCGAGCCGGGTGAACGGCCGCCGACGTCGACCGCTGGCGTCGAAGGCAACACCGGGGCCAACACCGGTGCCGGCGCGGCGGGCGAGCAAGCGCCTTCGGCGTCCGGCCAGCCGCCCGCGCCGCCGCCCGTCGCCGGCGCGGACGAGCCTCAGGCCCGTCCCGAAACGACGGCCGGCTATCGGGGCATCAACGAATTCGCCGTCACATGGCAACAAGGCGGGCAACAAGGCAGGCAGCACAGCGCGGACGAGCCGCGCTACGCCGCGATCCTGCAGCGGCACGGACTCTTTACGTGGAAACTCGCGGCGGTCGAGTTGAACGATTGAAATGGCAGCAAAGGCCCGCGCCGTGATTGTCGGCCGGGCCGCCCACGACAGGCTCCGTTTTCAGGCCGCCTGAGCAGCTTCCTGCTTCTGTTCGGCCGCCGACGAACAGGCGACGAGGATGCTGCACGACACGCGATCAAGCAGCGGCGTATTGCCGGCGCCCATCCACCATCGCGACAGTCCGGTGCGGCACCGATGGCCGACCACCACCAGATCGACGTGCAGCTCTTCCGCGAGATTCGCGATTTCGTCGATCGGATGGCCGAACGCGAAATGCCCGTGTGCGCGCACGCCGCGCTCGGTCAGCCAGTCCACGCCTTCCTGGAGAATTTCACGGGCCGTTTCCTCGAAGCGGCCGCACGCGACATCGGTCAGGAGGCCGGCGCTCTGCGCGATCGTCGAGCGCATGTCCACCACCGACAGCAGGTGGGTTTCCGCTTTCAGTTCGAGCGCGAGGTCTGCGCCGCAACGCAGCGCCTTGCGCCCTTCGCGCGAGCCGTCGTAGCAAAGCAGGATTTTCTGGTAGCTCGCCATGATCCTCTCCCCACCCGCGCGGGTTTGCGGGCTGTGCGCTTTCATGATGGTGTGCCGTAAATCGACATGCAAGCGATGAATACGCCAGGTCGCGAGCGGTTTCGCGGGCGGCGCGCTTGCACTGCTCGTGCGCCGTCCACCGGTGCGATCGCCGGGGATGCAGCGCCGCGCCCGCCGATTCTGTGCCTGCATCGCCTCCGACGCCGCTGCGCCAATGCACTAGAATAGGCCGCCTCCGCCCCGTCGCCGGGCCTTGAGCCGCCCTACTTTCGAGCACTGCATCCGACATGCCCGCCATCGCATTCGATCAGGTCATCAAACATTACGGAAACCGACGCGTCGTCGACAACCTGTCGTTCGAAGTCAGGCCCGGCGAATGTTTCGGACTGCTGGGCCCGAACGGCGCCGGCAAGACCACGACGCTGCGGATGCTGCTCGGCATCGTCGCGCCGGACGCGGGCCGCATCCGTCTGAACGGCGAGCCGGTGCCGGCCCGCGCGCGCATCGCCCGGGCGCGCGTCGGCGTCGTGCCGCAGTTCGACAATCTCGATCCGGACTTCACGGTCCGCGAGAATCTGCTCGTGTTCGGCCGCTACTTCGGGCTGTCGGGCGCCGAAACGCGCGCGCTCGTCGCGCCGCTGCTCGAATTCGCGCGGCTTGAAAGCAAGGCCAATGCGCGCGTCGGCGAGCTGTCCGGCGGCATGCGTCGACGCCTGACGCTCGCCCGCGCGCTCGTCAACGACCCCGACGTGCTCGTGATGGACGAGCCGACGACCGGGCTCGACCCGCAGGCGCGCCATCTGATCTGGGAGCGGCTGCGCTCGCTGCTCGCGCGCGGCAAGACGATCCTGCTGACCACGCACTTCATGGAAGAGGCCGAGCGGCTGTGCGATCGCGTGTGCGTGATCGAGGAAGGCCGCAAGATCGCCGAGGGCGCGCCGAATGCGCTGATCGAATCGGAAATCGGCTGCGACGTGTTCGAGGTGTACGGCCCGGACCCGGTCGCGCTGCGCGACGAACTCGCGCCGTTCGCCACCCGCACCGAGATCAGCGGCGAGACGCTGTTCTGCTACGTCGACGATCCGCAGCCGGTGCATGCGCGGCTGCGTCATCGCGCGAACCTGCGGTATCTGCACCGTCCCGCGAATCTCGAAGATGTGTTCCTGCGGCTGACCGGCCGCGAAATGCAGGACTGACCACCAACGCCGCCGACCGCCACCGAACGCACCGACCGCAAGCATGGAAGCCGATACCGTCGAGAAGACCCGCCCCACCGTCACCGCGGCCCCGTCGGGCGAGCCGTTCGCCGCGCTGCCGTCGAACGCGACCCACTGGGTCGCGGTCTGGCGGCGCAACTATCTGGTGTGGCGCAAGCTCGCGCTCGCGTCGATGTTCGGCAACCTCGCCGATCCGATGATCTACCTGTTCGGCCTCGGCTTCGGGCTCGGGCTGATGGTCGGGCACGTCGAGGGCGTGTCGTATATCGCGTTCCTCGCGGCGGGCACGGTGTCGTCGTCGGTGATGATGTCCGCGAGCTTCGAGGCGATGTACTCCGGCTTCTCGCGGATGCACGTGCAGCGCACGTGGGAGGCGATCATGCACACGCCGCTGTCGCTCGGCGACATCGTGCTCGGCGAGATCGCGTGGGCGGCGAGCAAGTCGGTGCTGTCGGGCGTCGCGATCATGCTGGTCGCGGGCGCGCTCGGCTACGCGAGCTTTCCGTCGATGCTGATCGCGCTGCCGGTCATCGTGCTGGCGGGCCTTGCGTTCGCGAGCATCGCGATGATCGTGACCGCGCTCGCGCCGTCGTACGACTTTTTCATGTTCTATCAGACGCTGGTGCTCACGCCGATGCTGCTGCTGTCGGGCGTGTTCTTTCCGATCACGCAGTTGCCGGCGGCCGCGCAGCAGATCACGCTGCTGTTGCCGCTCGCGCATGCGGTCGCGCTGATCCGGCCTGCGATGCTCGGTCGGCCGGTCGACCATGCGGCGCTGCATCTCTTCGTGCTGGCCGCGTACGTCGTGGTGCCGTTCGCGATCGCCAGCGTGCTGTTCCGGCGCCGGCTGATGCGCTGACACGCTCGCGGCACGCCCGGCGCGCATCGGCATCGATCGCGCGCCGGCCGAAAGCGCCGCGTCAATCCTCGTCGTCGCCCCATGGAATCTCGACGTCCGTGACGAACGCGACCGTCGCGAACGGCCCACCGTCCTGACGCCCGAGCTTGCCGTCCGCGCGATGCCATTCGACGCGGAACGTCGTCGTCGGCGTGTCCGCGATCAGGCGGATCGTGCGGATCTCTTCCGGGTCCATCTCCTCGACCGGGCCGTCGAACGACACCAGCAATTCCTGCGGCCACAGGCCATCGGCGGGATCGTAGATGCGATCGCCGTCCGGAATCGACGTGTACGCGTCGACGCCGATCGTCGCCGACGCATCGACGATCATCTTGCCGAGCGCGCGCAGCACCGCGGTCGCGCGCGCCGAGTTGGCCTGGCGGATCGCGAGATCGCCGCGCGTCAGCGCCTGTTCGAGCTTCGGGTTCGTCTTCTGTTGTGCCATGCTTCGGTCCTCGGCCTCTCGCCCTGTGATGCGGACGGCTGGCCGCCCGCCGATGGTGCCGCGCGACGCGCGTACCGGTCAGAAACCCAATGCGACCGCCGCAAGCCCCGCGACGATCCCGAACCCGACGACCGCCGCCGCGACGAGTGCCAGCATGCGCGGCTTGAACGAGCGCCCGAGCATCGCGAGCGACGGCACGCTGACGGGCGGCAGCGTCATCAGCAGCGCGCCCGCCGGACCGACGCCCACGCCGAGCGCGAGCATCGCCTGGATGATCGGCACCTCGCCCGCGGTCGGAATCACGAACAGCATCCCGGCGACCGCGAACGCGACGATCCAGCCGATGCCGCTCGTCACCTCCGGCCCGATGTGCGGAAAGAGCCACGCGCGGACCGCGCCGAGCAACAGCACCAGCACCACGTACTCCGGCACGAGGCGCGCGGCCATCCGCGCGAAGATGCCGGCCCAGCGCACGAACAGGCTGCGGCCGTCCGCCTGCTGCTCGACGAGCGCGGCGAGCCGCGCGTTCGCGGCCGTCGCGTCCTGCGGCGCGACAAACCGGTTCGCGACCCAGCCGATGCCGAACACCATCAGCACGCCGAGCGCGAGACGCAGCGCGCTCCACTGCCAGCCGAGCACGAAGCCCATGAACACGAGCGTCGCCGGATTGAGCACCGAATTGCCGAGCCAGAACGCGAGCGCGCCGCCCGCCGACGCCTGCCGCTCGCGCAGTCCGACGACGACCGGCGCCGCGCAGCACGTGCACATCATCCCGGGCACCGCGAGCAGGCCGCCGGCCGCGACGCTCCCGAAACCGTGCCGGCCGAGCACCCGCGCGACCCAGCGCGCCGGCAGCAGCGCCTGGACGCCCGAGCCGAGCAACAGGCCGAGTACCATCGCCTGCCAGATCGCCTTGCCGTACGCCCACGCGTAATCGAGCGCGGCGGTGAACGACGGATCCGGCGCGCTTGCGGCCTTGCCCGTCAGGATCGAGGCGCCGATCGAGTGCGTCGCCTCGGCGGTGAATGCGCGGTGGTAGTAGGGAAACCACTTCACGTAAAAGAGACCGGCAATCGCCAGCAGCGCAAAAACCGGCCAGCCGTAGCTGTATGCCGGGCCCCGCTGCGCTTCGGGTGCAGTACTCATCTTCGAACAGACCTTTCTTTATCTATTGATCCGGTGAACGGCCAGCGGCGCGGACCGTGCGTGCGTCCGGCCCGCGAGCCTCGTGCTACGCGGCCAGTACCGTGGATCGTAGTTCACCGGCCGGAAGTTAGCCAAACGGGCCAATAAAACGGATGCGGCCGCCACTGTACCAAACGGCACCGTAGCGGCCGGCAAGAACGCGCGAGGCGGCGACGCGCGGCGGCAGACGAAGCGGACGAAGCCGTCCAGGCGGCCCGAGCGCACGAACCCCGCAAGCCCCCACGCCGCGTCGCGCGCCGTCGGCTCAGGGCGCCGGATTCGGCTGCAGTTCGTGCAGCGCGTCGATCTGCGCGAGTACATCGGCCGACAGCTTCATGTCGATGCTGCCGATGTTCTCTTTCAGTTGCGCCATCGACGTCGCGCCGATCAGGTTGCTCGTCAGGAACGGACGGCTGTTCACGAATGCGAGCGCGAACTGCACGGGCGTCAAGCCGTGCTCCTTCGCGAGCGCGACGTAACGCGACGTCGCGGCAACCGACTGCGGCTTGCTATAACGCGCGAACCGCTCGAACTTCGTGATGCGCGCGCCTTCCGGACGCGCGCCGCCCTCGTACTTGCCCGACAGCCAGCCGAACGCGAGCGGCGAATACGCGAGCAGCCCGATGCCTTCGTGATGCGAGAACTCCGACAGCCCGCTCTCGAAGGTCCGGTTCAGCAGGCTGTACGGATTCTGGATGCTGACGATGCGCGGCAGCCCGAGCTTTTCCGCTGCGCGCAGGAACTGCGCGACGCCCCACGGCGTCTCGTTCGACACGCCGATGTGCCGCACCTTGCCCGCCTTCACGAAGCCGGCCAGCACGTCGAGCGTCTCTTCGATCGGCACCGTGTACGCGTCGTCGACCCACGGGTACATGTTGCGACCGAACGTCATCGTGCTGCGATCCGGCCAGTGCAGCTGGTACAGGTCGACGTAGTCGGTCTGCAGACGCGCGAGGCTGCCGTCGAGCGCCTCGGTCAGGTTTTTGCGATCGAACTGGTTGCCTTCGCCGCGGATGTGGCGCGGATTGTGCGGCTGGCGCGCCGGGCCGGCGATCTTCGTCGCGAGCACGATGCGCTCGCGCGCCGCCGGATGCTTCGCGAGCCACGTGCCGATGTAGCGCTCGGTCAGGCCCTGCGTCTCGGGACGCGGCGGCACCGGATACATTTCGGCCGCGTCGATCAACGTCACGCCGTTGTCCAGCGCATAGTCGATCTGAGCGTGCGCGTCGCTTTCCGTGTTCTGCTCGCCCCAGGTCATCGTGCCGAGGCCGATCAGGCTCACTTTTACGTCCGAGCTGCCGAGTGTGCGATATTCCATCGAAGCCTATCCGTCGTGTTGGGAAACGGCGACGTTAACATAGCGACGGATTTTTTTCAGGAAGCGCTGAAAGTCCCGCGACGTGCCACTCCGCTGTGTGCGGCAGCGCACAGGACGATTGCGTCGCGCGGGCTACCCTCACTGGTTGCTGTCCGGAAGGCCTTTCATGTCGAGCATATGGAATGCAATCAGTAATGTCGGCGACGCTGCACTGACGCTTCCCGTCGCCATCGCGTGCGCGATCTGGCTCACGCTGTCCGACCGCGAACTCGCGCGGCGCTGGGTGATCCTGCTTGCGGTGGGCACCGCGCTCGTCGGGGCGACGAAGATCCTCTATTTCGGTTGCGGCGTCCAGTTCCGTCCGCTCGACTTCCGGATGATCAGCGGACACACCGCGTTGGCCACGTCGGTCTGGACCGTCATGTTCGCGCTGCTGTATCGCAGCGCCGGCGGCAATGTGCGCGCCGGCGCCGCGACCGGCCTCGCGATCGGCGCGCTTACCGCTGTCGCGCGGGTGTTCGACGAAGCGCACTCGCCGTCGGAGGTCGTGGCCGGCTGGCTGCTCGGCGCGACAGTCTCGCTGCTGTTCGTTCGCACGCTCCATCGCTCGCGGGCGCGCATCGTGCTGTCGTCCGTGGGCGCCTGTGCGCTGGCGCTCGTCGTCGGCGTCGCGTACGGACACCATGCGCCGATCCAGGACATGATCGAGGACTACTCGCCCGGCGTCTGCACGGGCTTGCTGAAAGCCTTCAGGATGATCGGCTCCTGATGGCGGAGGCCGGTGACCGGCGCACCGCATCGCCGGATCGCGAGCCGGATTTCATCGCACTCAATGGAGAAACCGGATGGAAAGCCAGCGCACCTACGAGTACATGGGCTACGACATGACGGCTTGCGTCGACGGCGACCACGAGCACGGATACTTCGTAGCGTCGCAGGCGATCCAGAGCCTGTTCGACGGCACCGCCGCGACGAACGTGCCGGTAGACGGCGTCGCCGCCGGTCGGTTTCCGAAGCTGGACAACGCGTTCGACGCCGCGTTCGACCGGATTCGCGAAGAAATCGACACGAAGGCACGAGCCGCGAACCGAAGCCCCACATAGCCGATTCACGCTTCAAAAGCAAACGCCGGATGGCTTTCGACATCCGGCGTTTTTCATGGCCCGCCGAGCGGGCGACGGTTCAGCGCTTACTGACCCGAAAACCCGGGCTGCGACGGATTCACGTGGTCGACGCGGCCGCCGGCCTGGGTCGACGCGCCAGCGACGCCGCCGTACGCGCTCTGCTGGTTCGCTTGCATGCGCTCGGCCGCGACCGTCTGCGCGCTGATGCCCTGCTGCGACGCCGGAGCGCCGACATCCGGACGATAGAACGGCGCCGGACCGTAGCCGCTTGCAAACGCGGGGGCAGCAACAGCGGCGGAACCAGCAACCAGCAATGCGGCGATCAGTTTGGTCTTCATCATCGACTCCAATTTCGGGAACTGCGGTTCAGGGTCGGCGCCGCACCGGTCTTTTCTGGAGCCCACGCGCAACGTCACTTGGGACTCAGTGTATACACCTACTATCGGAGAATAATGCCGATACTGTGAATTTACTGTTCCGTCCTGCGAAATAATCCTGTCAGCCATGTCTGGCGTGGGAAAGGGACGAACAGACCCCGATAAAGCCCTCGAAAAAGAGTTTGCGCCGCACAAAAAGCGTCCCGATCGCACCTGTCGTCGGCAGGGTTATTCGCTGCGCTGCAACCTCGCGCGCACGCCAGGCCGCCGCCCGATCTGCGCTAAAATGCCAGGTTTCGTTGAAGTTCTGCGCCGGTTTCCCGTCATGTCCGCCCACCCTGTTTCCAGCCCCCGTCGCGTGTCGGTCGCGCCGATGATGGACTGGACCGACCGTCACTGCCGTTCGCTGCACCGTTTCGTGTCGCGCCATACGTGGCTCTACACGGAGATGGTCACGACCGGCGCGCTGCTGCATGGCGACGTGCCGCGTCATCTCGCGTTCTCGCCGGCGGAAGCGCCCGTTGCGCTGCAGCTCGGCGGCAGCGAACCGGAAGATCTCGCGCGCGCGGCGAAGCTCGGCGAGCAATGGGGCTACGACGAGATCAACCTGAACTGCGGTTGTCCGTCGGAGCGCGTGCAGCGCGGTGCGTTCGGCGCGTGTCTGATGAACGAGCCGCAACTCGTCGCCGATTGCGTGAAGGCGATGCGCGACGCGGTGTCGGTGCCGGTGACCGTCAAGCATCGAATCGGTGTCGATGCGGTCGAGGACTATGTGTACGTGCGCGACTTCGTCGGCACGGTGGCCGACGCGGGCTGCGACGTGTTCATCGTGCACGCGCGCAATGCGATCCTGAAAGGACTGAGCCCGAAGGAAAACCGCGAAATTCCGCCGCTGAAATACGACTACGCGTACCGTCTCAAGCAGGACTTTCCGTCGCTCGAAATCATCATCAACGGCGGCATCAAGACGCTCGACGAAGTGGAGATGCATCTGCGGCACGTCGATGGCGTGATGCTCGGCCGCGAGGCGTATCACAACCCGTACGTGCTGGCCGACGTCGATGCGCGCTTTTACGGCTCGACCGACCCGGCGCCGACGCGCGAGCAAGTCGAAGCGAAGCTGATCGAATACTGTCGCGAGGAACTGAAGCGCGGCACGTACCTCGGTGCGATCACGCGTCATGCGCTGGGTCTGTACCGGGGCGTCGCGGGCGCGCGCGGCTGGCGTCGCGTGCTGTCGGACAGCCGCAAACTGGCGGCTCGCGATCTTGCGATTTTCGACGAGGCACGCGAGTATCTGCGCGCACCCGCCGAGATCCTTGCATAAAGGACTAGGCAAACCTATACAGTGTTTGTATAATCTCGCTTCTCGATCGACGCAGCATTTAACGGCGGGTCGAAACGAAGCAGTAGTAATGCAGTGGTGGCTGTAGCTCAGTTGGTAGAGTCCAGGATTGTGATTCCTGTTGTCGTGGGTTCGAGTCCCATCAGCCACCCCAAAGAATTCAATAATATCAAGCGTTTAGCCGCTACCGAAGATTGCATATGGCAAAATTCGGAACGAAATTAGAAATTTCGGAATCGAGCCCGCACACAGTTGCGGGCTTTTTTGCGTTCTAACCACGGGGGCGTAGATGGCGAAGGCAGCATCGAAAGAAGCGAGCGGGAAAATGCCAACGCTGAACGCGACGCCTTTCAGATCCGTGTACGAACACGAGTTGCTCTGGCTGGCATC
>DATJJN010000113.1:0-66369 GCA_035492135.1 Paraburkholderia sp.
GACGAATAGCCAGATGGCCCGCAGCACGTGGTGCGCGGGCGTCGAAGCGCGTTCCGCTGACGGCACAGTCAAACGCGCTTAAACGGTAGCGTTGGTGCCGCGCAGACGCACGAGAATGCCCTCGAGCGCGTCGAGATCCCCGAAGTCGACCGTCACCTGGCCGCGCCCGCGGCGGCCGAGCTTGATCTTCACAGTCGCGGCGAGCAGGTCCGACAGCTCTTCTTCGAGGCGCCGCGTGTCGCGGCCGCCGTCGTGATCGACGCGCACTTTCTTCGGCGCGGGTGTCGCCTTGTTGGTCGCGGTTACGAGCTTTTCAGTCTCGCGTACCGACATGCCCTTGTTGACCACCTGATTGGCGAGCGTGATCTGCGTCGCCGAATCGACCGCGAGCAGCGCGCGTGCGTGACCCATATCGAGATCACCGGCGAGCAGCATCGTCTGCACGGGCGCCGCGAGATTCAGCAGACGCAGCAGGTTCGATACCGCGCTGCGCGAACGGCCGACCGATTCAGCCGCCTGTTCATGCGTGAACTTGAATTCGTCGAGCAGACGCTGAATACCCTGCGCCTCTTCCAGCGGGTTCAGGTCTTCGCGCTGGATGTTCTCGATCAGCGCCATCGCCGCGGCGGCCTGGTCGGGCACATCGCGCACGAGCACCGGCACTTCTGCGAGGCCCGCGATGTGCGCGGCGCGATAGCGGCGCTCGCCGGCGATGATCTCGAATTTATCGCCGCCGATCGGCCGCACCAGAATCGGTTGCATCAGGCCCTGCGCGCGGATGCTCGCCGCCAGCTCCTGCAGCGCGCCCTCGTCCATTCGCGTACGCGGCTGGTACTTGCCCGCCTGCATGCGCGTCAGCGGCAGCGTATGCGGCGCGCTATCGATCTTGACCGCTTCGGTGATGTCCGCACTTCCGCCAAGCAGCGCCTCCAGCCCCCTGCCCAGCCCTTTCTTTCTTGCTACTGCGTTCATCGTGTTTCCTCGGTCCGATTTCGACGATTGGCGTTGTGTGCTCATAGCGCGCGCACCCGTTCGATCATTTCCGCGCCGAACTGCACGTAGGCTTGCGCACCGCGCGACGCGCGATCGAACACCACGCCCGGCAACCCATAGCTCGGCGCCTCGGCAAGGCGCACGTTGCGCGGAATCACCGCGTCGAACACCTTGTCGCCGAAGTGCTCTTTCAGCTGGTCGGAGACCTGTTGCTGCAAGGTGATGCGCGGATCGAACATCACGCGCAGGAGGCCGATCACCTTCAGGTCGCGATTCATGTTCGCGTGAACCTGCTTGATCGTATTGACGAGGTCCGACAGACCTTCGAGTGCGAAATACTCGCATTGCATCGGGATCACGACACCGTGCGCGGCGCACAGGCCGTTCAGCGTCAGCAGCGACAGCGCCGGCGGGCAGTCGATCAGCACGAAGTCGTAGTCTTCGGTGACGTGCTGCAGCGCTTCCTTCAATTGACGCTCGCGGTTTTCGACGCCGACCAGCTCGATCTCGGCGCCCGCCAGTTCGCGGTTCGCCGGCAGCACGTCGTAGGAAACCGCTTCGGATTTGACGCGGGCGTCAGCCACGGCCACGCCATCGCACAGCACTTCGTAGACGGTGTTCTCGCACGCGGCCTTGTCGATGCCGCTGCCCATCGTCGCGTTGCCCTGCGGGTCGAGGTCGATGAGAAGGACACGCTGTCCCTGCGATGCGAGGCTCGCGGCGAGATTGACCGTTGTCGTCGTCTTGCCGACGCCGCCCTTCTGGTTCGCAACGCAGAAGATTTTTGCCATCGTTTGGGTGTCCCTTTTACTGCCCTGAAAGTTTGCTTTCGTTATGGTGCGCGGTATCGCGGCGCGCCGTCAGCCGGCCGATCGGCTATTTCTTCAGCCGTCCCGTCCGGCGCCGCGCGGCGATCACGCGTCCGGCGCGACCCGGACCTCGATCAAATGCCGCTCGGCGTCGAGCATCGGCACGTTCAGCCGGATGACCTGAACCGCACGGGAGCCGTCGGGCAATGCGGCGACTTCGTCGACCGGTTGTACGCCCTTCATCGCCCAGATCGCACCACCGTCCGCCACGAGATGACGAGCCAGTGTAACGAAATCGGCCAGCTCCGCGAATGCCCTCGAAACGATGATGTCGAATTTTGCCGGTACTTCGACGCCCGGACGCAGCGACTCCACCCGTCCGGTGACGACCGACAGGTTCGACAGACGCAGTTCGGCCTTCGCCTGCGCCTGGAACGCAGTCTTCTTGTGGACGATGTCGTTGAGCGTGACCTGCCATTGCGGCCGCACGATCGCGAGCACGATGCCGGGAAGACCGCCGCCGGAACCGACGTCGAGCACCGACGCGGCATCGCGCGCGGGCAAGTGCGGCACGATCGACAGCGAATCGAGGATGTGCTGGATCAGCATCTGGCGCGGATCGCGGATCGCCGTCAGGTTGTAGACGGCGTTCCACTTCGCGAGCAGCGCGACGTAGTCGAGCAGCTGTTGGTGCTGCCCTTCGGTCAGTTCGAGACCGAGGTCACGCGTGCCTTCTATCAGCAGCGCCGACAGCGCGGCGCGATCCGTTGCGCCGGCCTGGCGCCCACGGACGGTCATTGCGCGGCCGGACGCGGTTCGGCGCCCGCTTCCGCTGAACCTTGGCGGCGCCGGCCGAGCCCGCGCTTCAGATGAACCATCAGCAACGAGATCGCCGCCGGCGTGATCCCCGAGATACGGGACGCCTGGCCAATCGTCTCGGGACGGAACTGGTTCAGCTTCTGACGCGCCTCGAACGACAAGCCGCGCACTTCCGCGTAGTCGATGCCTTCGGGCAGCCGCGTGCTTTCGTGCGCTTCGTTCCGCTCGATCTCGTCGGCCTGGCGGTCGATGTAGCCCTGATACTTGATGCCGATCTCGATCTGCTCCTTCACTTGCGCGAGGAGCACGTCGTCGCCTTCGACCAGCGGTGTCTCCGGACCGCACGCCCCTTCGCGCAGACCGCATACGCCGTCGTAGCTGACCCCCGGGCGGCGCAGCAGATCGGCCAGGTTGTATTCGCGGTCGATCGGCTTGCCGAGCAGTGCGGTCGCTTCTTCGGCGGGCAGCGTCTTCGGATTGACCCACGTGCTGCGAAGCCGCTCTGTTTCACGTGAAACAGCATCGCGTTTGCGGCTGAACGCATCCCAGCGGACGTCATCGACGACGCCCAGCTCACGCCCTATTTCGGTCAGCCGCATGTCGGCGTTGTCTTCGCGAAGGCTCAGACGATACTCGGCGCGGCTTGTGAACATCCGGTACGGCTCGGACACGCCGCGCGTCACCAGATCGTCGACGAGAACGCCCAAGTACGCCTGATCCCGACGCGGACACCATGCGTCCTTATCCTGCACGTACAGACCCGCATTGATCCCAGCAAGCAGCCCTTGCGCGGCCGCTTCCTCGTAACCCGTTGTCCCATTGATCTGACCGGCGAAGAACAGACCAGCGATCACCTTCGTCTCGAGCGACGACTTGAGCCCGCGCGGATCGAAATAGTCGTACTCGATCGCATAGCCGGGCCGCAGGATGTGGGCGTTTTCGAGTCCGCGCATCGAGCGCACGAGATTCAGTTGCACGTCGAACGGCAGGCTCGTCGAGATCCCGTTCGGGTAAAACTCGTTCGTCGTCAGCCCTTCCGGCTCGAGGAAGATCTGATGCGACTCCTTCGACGCGAAGCGGTGAATCTTGTCCTCGATCGACGGGCAGTAGCGCGGCCCCACCCCTTCGATCACGCCCGTGTACATCGGCGAGCGGTCCAGGCCGCCGCGGATGATGTCGTGCGTCTGCGCATTCGTGTGCGTGACCCAGCACGGAATCTGGCGCGGATGCTGGTCTGCGCGGCCGAGGAACGAAAAAACCGGCACCGGATCGAGGTCGCCCGGTTGCTCTTCGAGCTGCGAAAAGTCGATCGTGCGGCCGTCAATGCGCGGCGGCGTGCCGGTCTTCAGCCGACCCTGCGGCAGCTTCAGCTCCTTCAGACGCGCGGACAGCGTCACCGCAGCCGGGTCGCCGGCGCGGCCGCCCGTGTAGTTGTTGAGCCCGACGTGAATCTTGCCGTCGAGGAACGTCCCCGCCGTCAGTACAACGGCGCGGCTACGAAAACGAATCCCGACCTGCGTGACCGCACCGACCACGCGGTCGCCTTCGACGATCAAGTCTTCCACCGCCTGCTGAAACAACCACAGGTTCGGCTGGTTTTCGAGTCGGCGCCGGATTGCCTGCTTGTACAGCAGACGGTCGGCCTGCGCGCGCGTCGCGCGCACGGCCGGTCCTTTCGACGAATTCAGGATGCGGAACTGGATGCCGCCCTCGTCGGTAGCGGCGGCCATCGCGCCGCCCAGCGCGTCAACTTCCTTCACCAGATGGCCCTTGCCAATGCCGCCAATCGACGGATTGCAGCTCATTTGGCCGAGGGTTTCGATGTTGTGCGTGAGCAGCAGCGTTTTCACGCCCATGCGGGCAGCGGCAAGCGCGGCCTCGGTCCCGGCGTGACCGCCGCCGACGACAATAACGTCAAACTCAGTGGGATAAAGCATGGCGGAGCGCTCACGCGAGGCGCAAAGGCCGCGTGAGCGTTTCTCAGAAAAATGGTATGCGCGAATTATAGCCGGGTTCGCGTTTCGAACCGTTCGCGCCCTATTCCGATTACGGTGTCCGCGAAGAAAAAATGGCGTGTTTCACGTGAAACACGCCGCTTCGATTCTCTTCGCCATCGACTGACGAATCGCGCACCGCCGTCAGGCCGTCTTTTTTGCCAGCCCGAGGTAGGTTTCGATCACGCGCGGATTCTCCGCCAAGTCGTGCGCCGCACCCTCCAGTGCCAGATCGCCCGTTTCCAGCACGTAGGCATAATCGGAAACCTGCAACGCGGCTCGCGCGTTCTGCTCGATCAGCAGCGTTGCAACGCCCGTCTCCCGCAGCGCGCTGATGATGTGGAAGATTTCCTTCACGATCAGCGGCGCGAGGCCAAGGCTCGGTTCATCGAGCATCAGCAGATCCGGCTTGCCCATCAGCGCACGGCCGACCGCCAGCATCTGCCGCTCGCCGCCCGACAGCGTGCCGGCCATCTGCGCGCGGCGCTCTTTGAGCCGTGGAAACAACTCGAACACGGGTTCCAGCTGGTCGAGAAAATTGCGCTCGCCGGCCCGTTTGCGCCGGTATGCGCCCAGCACCAGGTTGTCCTCGACCGTCATCGATGCAAACAACTCGCGCTTTTCAGGCACGAGGCACATGCCGCGCGCGACGCGTTGCTCGATCGGCAACTGACTGACGTCGTCGTCGAGATACGCGATGCGGCCGCTCGCGTGTCCCGTCGACGGCAGCGCGCCCATGATCGCGTTCAGCAGCGTCGACTTGCCGGCGCCGTTCGGTCCGATCACGGACACGATCTGCCCCGCGCCGACCTTGATCCCCACCTGACGCAGCGCCTCGATCTTGCCGTAACGCACCACCAGCCCGGACACCTCCAGCACCGTCATCATTCCACCCCGCCCAGATAAGCCTCCAGCACCGCAGGATCTTGCTGCACCTCCTCGGGCAATCCTTCTGCGATCCGCGTGCCGAACTCCATCACGACCAGACGGTCCGTCAGGTTCATCACGAAATCCATGTCGTGTTCGACGAGCAGCACGCTCATTCCCTCTTCCTTCAGCTTGCGCAGCAGCGCGGCCAGTTGCTGCTTCTCCTGATAACGCAGACCGGCGGCCGGCTCGTCCAGCAGCAACAGTGTCGGGTCGCAGCACAGTGCGCGGGCGATCTCCAGGATTCGTTGCTGGCCGAGTGCGAGACTCCCCGCATCGTCGTACAGGTGCCGCTCCAGCCCGACGCGGCGAATCTGCTTCGCGGCCTCGCTCATCAGCCGTCCTTCCTCGGCCGCGTTCAGCTTCGCAATGCTGCGCAGCACGCCCGTCCGGCCGCGCATATGAGCGCCGATCGCGACGTTTTCGAGCACCGTCATACCCGGCAGCAGCTTCACATGCTGGAACGTGCGACCGATGCCGCGCCGAACGATTTCACGTGAATTGAGCCCGTCGATGCGCTCGCCGCGGAACGTGATCTTGCCGCGCGTCGGCTGCAACACGCCGGTCACGAGATTGAACGTCGTCGATTTGCCAGCTCCGTTCGGCCCGATCAGCCCCACGATCTGGGCCGCCCTCACCTCGAAGCTCACGTCGTTCACCGCGACCAGTCCGCCGAACTCCTTGCGCGCGTTGTCGACCGTCAGCAGCAACTCGCCGGCCGCCGGTCTGCTGCGCTGCGGCAGCGGCTCTGCGTGGTCGGGCACGTGCGCCTGCGGACCGCGCGGAAAGAACCGCGCGACGAACGGCCAGACGCCGCGCCGCGCATGCTGCAGGAGCAGCACCATCAGCACGCCGAACACGATGATCTCGAAGTTGCCGCTCTCGCCGAGCAGCTGCGGCAACAGCGTCTGCAGCCAGTCTTGCAGAATCGTCAGGATCGCAGCGCCGAGCACCGCGCCCCACACGTGCGCGACACCGCCGACCACCGCCATGAACAGATACTCGATCCCGTGATCGAGCCCGAACGGCGTCGGGTTCACCGCCCGCTGAAGGTGCGCGTACAGGAAGCCGGACACCGATGCGAGCACCGCCGCGTACACGAAGATCACGACGCGCATCCACGCGGTGTTCACGCCCATCGCCTCGGCCATCTGCCCGCCGCCGCGCAGCGCGCGGATCGCGCGCCCGATGCGACTATTAAGCAGATTCTGAACAGACGTCACCGAAAGCAACACGACCACCCAGATCAGGTAATAGATATGCCGCCCGGACTCCAGGTCGATGCCGAGCAGGTTCAGCACCGGAATGCCATTGATCCCGTCGTACTTGCCGAGCCAGTCGAGGTTCCCGAACAGGTAGAACAGCGCGAGCCCCCACGCGATCGTGCCGAGCGGCAGGAAGTGGCCGGACAGACGCATCGTCACGAGCCCGAGCACGAGCGCGACCAGCGCGGTGATGACGATGCCGGCGATCAGCCCGAGCCACGGCGACACACCGAACTGCGTGCTCAGATACGCGGTCGCATACGCGCCGATGCCGACGAACGCCGCCTGCCCGAAACTCGTCATGCCGCCGATGCCGGTCAGCAACACGAGCCCGATCGCGACGATCGAATAGAGGCCGATATAGTTCAGCAGCGTGATCCAGTACTCGGGCACGTGCAGCGGTCGCGGCAACACCGGCAGCGCGAACATCACCACGAGGAACAGGCAGAAGAAGCGGTTACGCAAAATAAGCTTCATCGCGTCACTCTTCTTCCTCTTCGGCGTGCGGCGTCGACAGGCTCCGCCACAACAGCACCGGGATGATCAGCGTGAACACGATCACTTCCTTGTACGCGCTCGCCCAGAACGACGAATACGATTCCAGCAGCCCGACCAGCAGCGAACCCGCCGCCGCGAGCGGATAGCTGACGAGCCCGCCGATGATCGCACCGACGAACCCCTTCAGCCCGATCAGGAAACCGGAGTCGTAGTAGATCGTCGTGAGCGGCGCGACGAGGATGCCGCACAGCACGCCGAGCCCCGCGGCCAGCGTGAACGCGAGCCGCCCGGCCTGCGCGGTGCCGATGCCGACGAGCCGGGCGCCAAGCCGGTTCACCGACGTCGCGCGCAGCGCCTTGCCGGAGATCGTGCGATCGAAATACACGTACAGCGCGACGATCAGTATCGCCGCCGTGCCGGTCACCCACAGGCTCTGTCCGGAGATCGACAGGCCGCCGACGTCGAACGTCGCGTCGGTGAACGCGTTCGTTCGCGAGCCTTCGGCGCCGAACATCACGAGCCCGAGGCCGACCATCGCGAAGTGCACGGCGACTGCGACGATCAGCAGCAGCAGCGTCGGCGCCTCGGCGATCGGCGCGTACGCGAGCCGGTACACGAACGGCCCCATCGGCACGACGATCGCGAGCGTCAGCGCGATTTGCACGAGCATCGGCAGCGGCTGGCTCGCGACTTCGGTCGTCAGCGCGACGAGCGCGATCGGGAACAGCAGGTACTTGCCGGCGAGCGTGACGAGCGAGCGCGCAGCGTGCCGCCGACGTTCCGCGTGCCGCACGAGCGCCACGACATCGACGACGAAACACGCGGCGCCGAGTGCGATCAGCAACCAGCAGGTCGCCGGAAACTTCTGCGCCTGCAACGCGGCGAGCGTCAGCGCGCCGTATGAAACGAACTCGCCCTGCGGAATGAAGATCACGCGCGTCACGGAAAACACCAGCACCAGCGCGAGCGCGAGCAGCGCGTAGATCGCGCCCGTGGTGATGCCGTCCTGCGCGAGGATCGCGGCGATTGATAAATCCATACACCCTCGTTGTAAAACGTCGAAAAAAAGATCACGGACCGCGGCCGCCTTCGGAAGCCTGAACGCGCGCCGCGTATTGTCCGCGATCAGAATGACGCCGAGGCCCGCACCGCGTCTTGATCACGCGGCAGGCCCGCGAATCAGCCGCGTTGCGGCTTCCACTTGCTATCGACGATCTGCACGATCACGCGCGCACGGTCGTCGAAGCCGTTGTGATCGGTGGCCCTCGCGTTCATGATGCCGTGCGCGAGCAGCAACTCCTTCAGGCTTTGCAGCGCGTCGCGGAACGCTTCGGTGCCCGGCTGCGCCTTCTTCAATGCGACCGGAATCGCCTGCGCGAGCAGGTGGCCCGCGTCCCACGCGTGGCCGCCGAACGTCGACACCGAGCCGACGCCATCCGCCTTTTCATACGCGGCCCTGTACGCGTAGTGAGCACATGTCTGCCTGTGGCGCATGGTTTTCTCCATTTTTTCAGCGTCGCGGACGACAAAAAGGGCACGGCGCCTGCCCGTGCCCTCCTGTCTTCATGCGTCGTCGCCCGCGTACGGTGTGTCGCGTCAGTCGCCTGCCAGCTTCCACTGCCCCCCGACGATCTGCACCATCACGCGCGCCCGCTCGTCGAGGCCCGCGTGATCGGTCGGGCTCAGATTGAAGATCCCGTGCGAGCCGGCGATATCGCGCGAGCTTTCCAGCGCCGCGCGCAGCGCGTCGCGGAACGCCTTCGTGCCCGGCTGCCCCGCTTTCAGCGCGACCGGGATCGCATGCTGCAGCAACAGGCTCGCGTCCCACGCATGGCCGCCGAACGTCGAGACCGTGCCCGCACCGTAAGCGGCTTCATACGCGTGCTTGTAGGCGAGCGCGGCCTTCTTCACCGGATTCGCGTCCGGCAGTTGATCGGCGACGAGCAACGGACCCGCCGGCAGATACGTGCCTTCGCAGTCCTTGCCGCACACGCGCAGGAAGTCGTTGTTCGCGACGCCATGCGTCTGGTAGTACTTGCCCGCGTAGCCGCGCTCCTTCAACGCCTTCTGCGGCAGCGCGGCAGGCGTGCCCGCGCCGGCGATCAGCACCGCATCCGGATGCTGCGACAGCATCTTCAACACCTGCCCCGTCACCGACGTGTCGTTGCGTGCGAAACGTTCGTTCGCGACGATCGTGATCTTGTGCTGATCCGCTGCCTTGCTGAATTCCTTGAACCAGCTTTCGCCATAGGCATCGGAGAAGCCGATGAACGCCACGGTCTTCACGCCGTGCGCGGCCATGTGCTGCGCGATGGCGCCGGCCATCAGCAGGTCGTTCTGCGGGGTCTTGAACACCCATGCGCGCTTCGCGTCCATCGGCTCGACGATCGACGCGGCCGCCGCAAGGGAGATCATCGGCGTGCCCGTTTCGGCTGCGACGTCGATCATCGCGAGCGAATTCGGCACGACTGTCGAGCCGATCAGCGCGTCGACGTGATCCTCGCTCGTGAGCTTGCGCGCGTTCTTGACGGCCTGCGTCGAGTCGGTGGCGTCGTCGAGCACGATGTAGTCGATGCGCTGGCCGGCAATCGTCTTCGGCAACAGCGCGATCGTGTTTTTCTCGGGAATGCCGAGCGATGCGGCCGGCCCGGTGGCCGACACCGTCACGCCGATTTTCACGTCCGCGACCGCCACGCCCGCGGTTGCCGCGAACATCCCCGTTGCGACGCATGCCGTCGCTATCCAGCGCAAAGCCAACTGCATCCCCACTCCTTTTGTTAAAGCCTTTTTAGAGCCAATCGAAAAACCGCCGACCAAAAATAAAAAGCGCTGTTGGACTTTCATCCAACAGCGCTCTCTGTCCGGGCACTTTGTGCCTCAGTTGTCTCCTCGTTCTCCACCTGCAAATTCGGTGCATCAGAACTGGATGCAAGATTAACGATGGCAAGGAAATGCAACAACTAGCATTTACCCTAGTGGTGCAGTGCGGCACCGATTTGGGGCTGATCGACACCCGATTTTCGGGCATGTCGCGCACTCGTCATTCGTCGCAGTCCTGCTTGCCACGCGCGTTCAATCGCGCGCCGCTCACGCCCGCAACGGCCTCACGCGCGCGACGAGTTCGCCGACGATGCCACGGCGGAACGCGAGCACACACGCGATGAAGATCAGGCCGATCACGATCGTCGTCGATTCGCCGAGCGAGCGGAACCATTGCACGCCGGTCGCCGACGCGAGCGCGGTGCCGATGTCGCCCATCCGGTCTTCGAGCGCGACGATCAACGCCGCGCCGAGCAGCGGGCCGAACAACGTGCCCATGCCGCCGACGAGCGTCATCAGCACGACGAGGCCCGACATCGTCCAGTAGCCGTCGCCGAGCGTCTCGAAGCCGAGCACGAGCACCTTCAGCGATCCGGCGAGCCCCGCGAGCCCCGCCGACAGCACGAACGCGAGCAGCTTGAAGCGGTCGGTATCGTAGCCGAGGGACACCGCGCGCGGCTCGTTCTCCTTGATCGCGACGAGCACCTGCCCGAACGGCGAATGCACGATCCGCACGATCAGCGCGAATGCGAGCACCATCACGACCAGCACGACGTAGTACAGCACCGTGTCCGACGACAACGACAGCAGCCCGAACAGATGCCCGCGCGGCACGCCTTGCATGCCGTCCTCGCCGTGCGTGAACGGCGCTTCGAGATACACGAAGTACACCATCTGCGCGAGCGCGAGCGTGACCATCGCGAAGTAGATGCCCTGGCGACGGATCGCGAAGATGCCGACGACGAGACCGAGCAGCGTCGCGACGGCGGTGCCGGCGAGCACGCCGAGTTCGGGCGTGAAGTTCATCGTCTGGATCGCGTAGCCGGCCGCATAGCCGGCGGTCGCGAGAAACATCGCATGGCCGAACGACAACAGACCCGTGTAGCCGATCAACAGGTTGAACGCGGCCGCGAACAGGGCTAAGCACAGCACTTTCATCACGAAGAGCGGATACACGCCGACGAGCGGCGCGAGTATCAGGCCGATCAGCAATACTGCGTAGAGCGCTTTTCTTTGCATCACCGTTCCTTGCCGAAAAGACCTGCCGGACGAACCAGCAGCACGATCGCCATGATCACGAACACGACGGTGGCGGACGCCTCCGGCCAGAACACGCGCGTGAAGCCCTCGATCACGCCGAGCAGCAGACCGGTCAGGATCGAGCCCATGATCGAGCCCATCCCGCCGATCACGACGACTGCGAACACGGTGATGATCATCGACTGGCCCATCAGCGGCGACACCTGGATCACCGGCGCGGCGAGCACGCCGGCGAACGCGGCGAGCGCGACGCCGAAGCCGTAGGTCAGCGTGATCATCAGCGGCACGTTCACGCCGAACGCCTCGACGAGTTTCGGGTTCTCGGTGCCCGCGCGCAGATACGCGCCGAGGCGCGTCTTCTCGATCACGAACCACACGGCGAAGCACACCGCGAGCGACGCGACGACCACCCACGCGCGATAGTTCGGCAAATACATGAAGCCGAGATTGGTTGCGCCGGCGAGCAGGTCGGGCACGTCGTACGGCTGTCCGGACGCGCCGTAGATCGAGCGGAACACGCCTTCGATCACGAGCGTGAGCCCGAACGTGAGCAAAAGCCCGTACAGGTGATCGAGCCGGTACAGCCAGCGCAGCATCGTGCGTTCGATCAGGATCCCGAAGAGACCGACGACGAGCGGCGCGACGACCAGCATCGCCCAGTACGGCAGATGGAAGTATGCGAGGCCCATCCACGTGAGCATCGCGCCGAGCATGAACAACGCGCCGTGCGCGAAATTGATCACGTTCAGCATGCCGAAGATCACCGCCAGGCCGAGACTCAGGATCGCGTAGAACGAGCCGTTCACGAGTCCCAGCAGCAGCTGGCTCAGCATCGCCGGCAACGGTATGCCAAAGATATTCATGTGAAACCGTCACCTCCGTCGTGACCGAACCGGCTGCCCGCGCCGCCGCATGCCTTTCAGCACTGGCGGCGGCGCGAGCCCGTTTGTCCCCTGCTGTTTACGTCGTTACTTCCACAGCGCGCAGCGCGATTCCTTCTTCGTCGTGAACGCCTGGTCGCCCGGAATCGTCGCGAGCACCTTGTAGTAGTCCCACGGCTCCTTCGACTCGGCCGGCGTCTTCACCTGCATCAGGTACATGTCGTGGATCATGCTGCCGTCCGCGCGCACGTAGCCCTTCGCATAGAAGTCGTCGATCTTCTGCTTCTTCAGTTGCGCCATCACCTTGTCGGGGTCGGTCGTGCCGACCGCCTGCACCGCCTTCAGGTAATCCGTCGTCGCCGAGTAGTCGGCGGCCTGCAGGCTCGACGGCATCTTCTTCGTCTTCGCGAAGTACCGCTCGGCCCACTTGCGGGCCTCGGGGCTCTGGTTCCAGTACCAGCTGTCGGTCAGCACGAGGCCCTGCGTCGTCGCGAGGCCGAGGCTATGCACGTCGTCGATGAACATCAGCAGCGCGGCGATCTTCATCGTCTTCTGAACGCCGAACTCGTTCGCGGCCTTGATCGAGTTGATCGTGTCGCCGCCCGCGTTCGCGAGGCCGAGCACCTGCGCCTTCGAGCCCTGCGCCTGCAACAGGAACGACGAGAAGTCCGACGCCGACAGCGGGTGCCGCACCTCGCCCAGCACCTGCCCGCCGTTCTCCTTCACGACATCCGACGTCGCCTTTTCGAGCGTCTTGCCGAACGCGTAGTCGGCGGTCAGGAAGTACCAGGTCTTGCCGCCCTGCTTCGTCACGGCGGAACCGGTCCCTTTCGCGAGCGCAACCGTGTCGTACGCATAGTGGATCGTGTACGGCGTGCACTGTTCGTTCGTCATCGTGTCGGCGCCCGCGCCGACGTTGATGTAGATCTTGTGCTTCTCGCCGGCCACCTGGTTCGTCGACAGCGCAGTCGCGGAATTCGTGCCGCCGAGCACGAAGTCGACGCCGTCGCGATCGAACCATTCGCGCGCACGCGACGCCGCAATGTCCGCCTTGTTCTGATGGTCCGCATACAGGAGCTGGATCGGCTTGCCGTTCACCTTGCCGCCGAAGTCCGCGATCGCCATGCGGACCGCTTCGAGGCCGCCCGGCCCGTCGATGTCCGCATAGAGGCCCGACATGTCGGTGATGAAGCCGATCTTCACGGCATCGTCGGCTGCGCTGGCCGTCGTCGCGCCGAACCCCGCGCACGCGGCAGCGACGGCGAGCGCCGTCAGCCGTGCGAATGTCGTTTTTTTCATTGCAGTCTCCTTCGTGGTCGTATCGTTATCAGAGGCGAGGCAATCGCAGCGCGCCGCCCGCGGCCTTTTGGCGGCCGCGGAGCGCGTTGCGCGAATTCATGGCTAGACGCCCAGCAGGTCGTGCAGCACCGGCATCTTTGCTTCTAGTTCGGCGGTGCCGAAATGCTCGACGATGCGCCCATGCTCCATCACGTAGAAGCGGTCGGCGAGCGGCGCGGCGAAGCGAAAATTCTGTTCGACCATCACGATCGTGTAGCCGCGCGCCTTCAGCGTGACGATCATCCGCGCGAGCGCCTGCACGATGACGGGCGCGAGGCCCTCGGAGATTTCGTCGAGCAGCAGCAGATTCGCGCCGGTGCGCAGGATGCGCGCGACCGCGAGCATCTGCTGCTCGCCGCCGGAGAGCCGCGTGCCCTGGCTGTGACGCCGCTCCGCGAGATTCGGAAACATCGAATAGATCTCGTCGAGCGACATCCCCGCACTGCCCTTCGCGCCGGCCGAAACCGGCGGCGGCAGCAGCAGGTTCTCCTCGCACGACAGGCTCGCGAAAATGCCGCGCTCTTCCGGGCAATAGCCGACGCCGTAGTGCGCGATCTTGTACGTCGGCAGGTCGATCGTCTCGTGGCCGCCGATGCGAATCGAGCCGGTGCGCCGGCCCGTCAGGCCCATGATCGCGCGCAGCGTGGTCGTGCGGCCAGCGCCATTGCGGCCGAGCAGCGTGACGACCTCACCGCGCTGCACGCTGAGATCGACGCCGTGCAGGATGTGCGATTCGCCGTACCACGCCTGCAAACCTTCGATCGCGAGCGCGCTCGCTCGTTGCGCGGCGTCCGTCTCCGTGATCTGTTCCTGTGCGCTCACCGTGCTCATCCGTGCGCTCCCGCGAGCGCGGCATCGGCGCTGCCCATATACGCTTCCATCACCTGTGGGTTCTTCGACACTTCCGCATAGGTGCCTTCGGCCAGCACCTCGCCGCGTTGAAGCACGGTAATCGTGTCGGAGATGCCGGCAATCACGTTCATGTTGTGTTCGACCATCAGAATCGTGCGGCCGCTCGACACCTTCTTGATCAACGCCGTCACGCGATCGACATCTTCGTGACCCATTCCTTGCGTCGGCTCGTCGAGCAGCATCAGTTCGGGCTCCATCGCAAGCGTCGTCGCGATTTCGAGCGCGCGCTTGCGGCCGTAGGCGAGTTCGACGGTCGGCACGTCGGCGAAATCGTTCAGGCCGACCTGCGTGAGCAGATCCATCGCGCGGTCGTCGAGTTCGCGCAGCGTGCGCTCGCTCTTCCAGAAGTGAAACGTAGTGCCAAGCGTTCGCTGCAAGCCGATCCGCACGTTCTGCAGCGCGGTGAGATGCGGAAACACCGCCGAGATCTGGAACGACCGAATGATGCCGCGCCGCGCGATCTGCGCGGGACGCTCGCGCGTGATGTCCACGCCGTTGAACAGGATGTGCCCGGCGCTCGGCTCGAGGAACTTCGTGAGCAGATTGAAGCAGGTGGTCTTGCCCGCGCCGTTCGGCCCGATCAGCGCATGGATCGAGCCGCGCGCGACGCGCAGATTCACGCCGTTGACGGCGGTAAAGCCCTTGAACTGCCGCGTGAGACCGCGCGTTTCCAGAATCGTGTCGCCGAGAATCATGTCCCTTTCCACGCGAAGTAAGCGAGTGACATCTCGACCGCTCGCACCGGTTGACACACGAGGACAGGCGACGACAGCGCATCCGTGCGTAGCACCGCTCGACGTCCGTTAGTCGTTTACCGCCCGCGGATGGCGATCACGAGATCGACCCATGCACAATGCGCGCCACCCAGTCTCGCGCCATTGTCACCCCAATGATGCAGCGCAATCATTGGGATTTGCACTTAGCGGCAAGTACTGCTATCGAACCCCAGCGGCGCGTGATGCGCGGTGCTCGCACGCGATGCAAGGTGTGCTGCCGCACATATCGCATGTGCAGCAAATATCGTGCGTCGGGGCACTGCGTCAGGACACCGATAGCGGCAGATCGGCCCGCTTCGTTCCGGCAAGCTCGCGCACGGTTTGCGCGGGCGCGCCGGCGCGGCGGTCGTCGCGCATCATCTGCGCGGCGCGCTCGGCGATCATCAGCGTCGGCGAATTCGTGTTGCCCGATGTGATGTTCGGCATCACCGACGCATCGACGACGCGCAAGCCGTCGATTCCCCGCACGCGCAGACGGCTGTCGACGACCGCGCCGTCGTCGTCCGCGCGGCCCATCCTGCACGTGCCGACCGGATGAAAGATCGTCGTGCCGACGTTGCCCGCCGCTTCCTGCAATTCTTCTTCGGTCTGGAACGCGAGTCCGGGCAGGATCTCGTGCGGCGCGTAACGCGCGAGCGCCGGCGACGCGGCGATACGGCGCGTGAGCCGCAGCGCATTCGCGGCGACGTGCCGGTCGCGGTCGGTCGACAGATAGTTCGGCGCGATCGTCGGCGGCGCGGCCGGGTCCGGCGACGCCGCATGCACGCTGCCGCGCGAGCTCGGCCGCAGATTGCAGACCGACGCGGTGAACGCGTTGAAACGGTGCAGGGGTTCGCCGAAGCGGTCGAGCGACAGCGGCTGCACGTGATACTCGAGGTCGGGCCGCGTGAGTGCCGGATCGTCGGGATCGGATTTCGCAAACGCGCCGAGCTGCGACGGCGCCATCGACATCGGCCCGCTCTGGAACAGCGCGTATTCGATGCCGATCATCAGCTTGCCCCACCAGTACGCGGCCGCCGTGTTCAGCGTGCGCACGCCGTTCACGCGATAGGCCATCCGCAGTTGCAGATGGTCCTGCAGATTCTCGCCGACGCCGTGCAGCTCGTTCACGACATCGATGCCGAGCCGCTGCAGCCGCGCTGCGTCGCCGATGCCGGAAAGTTCGAGCAGTTGCGGCGAATTCACCGCGCCGGCGCTGAGGACGACTTCGCAACGCGCGCGCGCCACATAATCGACGTCGCCGCGATACTCGACGCCCACGCAGCGCCGCCCCTCGAAGATCACGCGCTGCGTATGCGCGCCGGTGATCACCGTGAGATTCGGCCGCTTCATCGCGGCGCGCAGGAATGCCTTCGATGCGTTCCAGCGCACGCCGCGCTTCTGGTTCACGTCGAAGTAGCCGACGCCGCTGTTGTCGCCGCGATTGAAGTCATCGGTGCGCGCGATGCCTTGCTGTTGCGCGGCCTGCGCGAACGCTTCGAGGATCTTCCACTTCAGGCGCTGCTTTTCGACGCGCCATTCGCCGCCCGCGCCGTGCCACTCGCTGGCGCCGCCGTGGAAATCCTCGCTGCGGCGAAACACCGGCAACACCGCGTCCCACGCCCACGACGCGTCGCCGGTCGCGCGCGCCCACTCGTCGTAGTCCTCGCGCTGCCCGCGCATGTAGATCATCCCGTTGATCGACGACGAGCCGCCGAGCACGCGTCCGCGCGGATACGACAGCGAACGGCCGTTGAGCCCCGCCTCGGCGACGGTCTTATACAGCCAGTCGGTGCGCGCGTTGCCGATGCAGTACAGATAGCCGACCGGCACGTGGATCCAGTGATAGTCGTCCTTGCCGCCGGCTTCGAGCAGCAGCACGGACACATCGGGGTCTTCGGTGAGCCGGTTCGCGAGCACGCAGCCCGCGGTGCCCGCCCCGACGATCACATAGTCGAACTCGCCTTCGACGCGTCGCGCGGACGCATTCGGGCCATCGTGCGCTTGCGTTGCAGGCATGATGTCGTCTCCCAATCCATTCTTGCCTGGTGTGTCGCGAAGCGGCGCGCCGCTTCGCGTTTATTTTTTCACTGTCATTTCGCGACCGGCATCGTGAATTCCGCGCCCTTCGCGATGCTGTCCGGCCAGCGTTGCATGATGCTCTTGTAGCGCGTGTAGAAGCGCACGCCCTCTTCGCCGTACGCGTGATGATCGCCGAACAGCGAGCGCTTCCATCCGCCGAACGAATGCCACGCCATCGGCACCGGAATCGGCACGTTGATGCCGACCATGCCGACCTGGATCTGCCGCGAGAACGCGCGCGCGATGCCGCCGTCCGACGTGAAGCACGACACGCCGTTGGCAAACTCGTGCGCGTTGATCAGCTCGACGGCGCTCGCGAAATCGGGCACGCGCACGACCGACAGCACCGGCCCGAAGATCTCTTCCTTGTAGATCGTCATGTCGGTCTTCACGTGATCGAACAGCGTGCCGCCGATAAAGAAGCCGTCTTCGTGTCCTTCGACGCGATGCGAGCGGCCGTCGACGACGAGCTTCGCGCCGGCCGCCACGCCCGCGTCGATGTAGCCCTCGACCTTCGCACGATGCGCGGCGGTCACGAGCGGCCCCATTTCGGACGCGTGATCCATTCCGTTGCCGATGTTGAGCGCCTTCACGCGCGGTGTCAGGCGCTCGATCAGCTCGTCGGCGATATGGCCGACCGCGACCGCCACCGAGATCGCCATGCAGCGTTCGCCCGCCGATCCGTACGCGGCGCCGATCAGCGCGTCGACGGCCTGGTCCAGGTCCGCATCGGGCATCACGACCAGATGATTCTTCGCACCCCCAAGCGCCTGCACGCGCTTGCCGTGCTTCGTGCCTTCCGTGTAGATGTATTCGGCGATCGGCGTCGAGCCGACGAACGACAGCGCGCTCACGTCCGGATGCGCGAGCAGCGCATCGACGGCGATCTTGTCGCCGTGCACGACGTTGAACACGCCGTCGGGCAACCCCGCTTCCTTCAGCAGTTGCGCGATCAGCAGCGACGCGGACGGATCGCGCTCCGACGGCTTAAGCACGAAGGTGTTGCCGCACGCGATCGCGACCGGGAACATCCAGCACGGCACCATCATCGGGAAGTTGAACGGCGTGATGCCCGCGACAACGCCGAGCGGCTGCCGCAGATTCCAGTTGTCAATGCCGCCGCCGATCTGGTCGGTGAAGTCGGTCTTCAGCAGGCTCGGAACACCGCACGCGAATTCGACCACTTCGATGCCGCGCATCACTTCGCCTTTCGCGTCGGAAAACACCTTGCCGTGTTCGCGCGTGATCAGTTCGGCGAGTTCGTCGTGATGCTGATCGAGCAGGTCCTTGAAGCGGAACAGGATGCGCGCGCGCTTGATCGGCGGCGTCTCGCTCCACGCGGGGAACGCGGCGTTCGCGGCCGCCACGGCCGCGTCGACTTCGGTGACGTTCGCGAGCGGCACGCGCGCGGCGACGCGGCCGAGCGTCGGGTTGAACACGTCCCCGTAGCGGTCGCTGACGCCGTCGAGCGGCTTGCCGTTGATGAAATGCGCGAGCGTGCGCACGCCCGCTTCGCTGTGATGTGTCTCGCCCATGTGATCCCTCGTTGTGTGCGGAATGGCGTTGTCCCTCGTACGAGCTAGCGTAATCGCCAACGTCCGGCGCGATCCAATGAGTAATGCTGAACTGGGATATAAGGCGAGTTAATATCAACGGATGGACCTGACCTTGCTCCGCGCGTTCGTCACCGTCGCGCACGAAGGAAACCTCACGCGCGCCGCGGTGCAGCTGCATCTGACGCAACCGGCGGTGAGCCTGCAGATCAAGCATCTGCAGGAAGCGCTCGGCGTCACGCTGTTCACGCGCAGCTCGCACGGGCTCGTGCTGACGCGCGACGGCCAGGCGCTGCTGCCGCACGCGGAGCGCGCGCTCGCGGCGGCGTCCGACGTGCAGCGCGCGGCGGCGACGCTGCGCCACGAAGTCCGCGGGCGCCTGCGCATCGGCACGATCCTCGACCCCGAGTTTTTGCGGCTCGGCGGCTTCTTGCGGCAACTGGTGGAAACGTGGCCGCAGATCGAAACCGCGCTGCGCCACGGCATGTCGGGCTGGGTGCTCGACGAGATCCGCTCGCGCGAACTCGACGTCGGTTACTACATCGGCGATCCGGCGCTCGACGGCACGCGCGACGGCGCCGCGTTCCATGCGCTCACGCTCACGCACTTCCAGTACCGTGTGCTGGCGCCGGCCGGCTGGAAGGATCGGGTGAAGGGCGCGCGCGACTGGAAATCGCTTGCCGCACTGCCGTGGATCTGGACGCCGCCCGCGTCCGCGCACAACCGGCTGCTGTCACGCCTGTTCGACGCGGCAAACGCGAGGCCGATCAAGGTCGCGGAAGTGGATCAGGAGCCGTCGATGCTCGACCTCGTGAAGTCCGGCGTCGGCCTCACGCTCGCGCGCGACGCCACCGCGATCGCCGAAGCGCACGCGCACGCGCTGACGATCGTCGAAGGCGTGACGGTGCCGACGCAGCTCACGTTCATCACGCTCGCCGCACGCAAGGACGAACCGGTGATCGCGGCCGCTTTAAAAGCGATCGAGACGCAATGGGCGATATGAGCGGCGCTGATGAAGCGACACATCCCGGCCCCGAAGACGACGAAGCCGGCGAAGCGGATCGCGGCCGCTTATGTGGATCTACTGAACGCGCGCGGCGCGTGAGCCGAGGTGACGAAACCCGTCACGACGACGTTTGCGCACCCGACGTCAGATGCCCGAGCGGCAGCGGCCCATTGCGCTTGAACGTGGTCAGCACGATGTTCGAGCGCACGCTGTCGACGCCGGGCACGCGCATCAGCCGCTTCATCACGAACGTCGACAGCGCGTTGAGATCGGGTGCAACGATTCGCAACATGTAGTCCGCGTCGCCGACGACCGCGTGGCATTCGAGCACCTCGGGCAACGCATCGATTTCCTGCTGGAACTGATCGATCACCGAATCGCCGTGATGCTTCAGCTTCAGGCTGGTGAACGCCATCACGCTCAAGCCGAGCTTTTCGGGCCGCAGCACGACGCGATAGCCGTCGATCACACCGGACGCTTCGAGCCGCTGCAGACGCCGCCCGATCTGCGAAGGCGACAGCGGCACCTGCTCGCCGAGTTGCTGATGCGTCGCGCGGCCGAAACGTTGCAGAACGTCGAGAAGCGCGAGGTCGAAGTGATCCAGTTCGAGCATGAAGGAGTGCGCGGAGGCGGGAAAAAGCGAGACGCACGATTATTCCACAGCGCGCCACGTATCCGCCGCCCGCGCGGAACATGGCAAAAACGCCTGCAATGAAAGCAGAATGCAGGGGAGCGTCTGCCGAAACCTTCAGTTCTTAATGGCGTTGTTAAGGAACACGTAAGACTCCCAGGCATTACGTGCATTTGGGTCCAACGCTTGCGGCGACAGCGCGAGTCGACGCTGTACAATCAGCAGCGCATACGGCTTGGAGAGCGCACTCGCCTCCTTGCATAACGCGAGTTCGTCGCCTGTCGACGGCGAACGGTTGCGCCAGAAGTTGATCGCGGCTTCGAGTTCGGTGATCGATATATCGGACATGGAAAGAGGCGGTCGTCCAAACGGCGCAATGGCACGCATCGGTGTGCCGCGCCGCGAAAATCGACGCGCGCATTCGCGATGCTCCAGGTGCCAGAAACGCTAAACCCATTGTACTTGAGCGAATTCCATGCGACTCCTTCTGATCGAAGATGACCGCCCTATCGCACGCGGCATCCAGTCCAGCCTCGAACAAGCCGGCTTTACGGTCGACATGGTCCACGACGGCATCTTCGCCGAGCAGGCGCTCGCGCAGAACCGTCATGAACTCGTGATTCTCGATCTCGGCTTGCCGGGCATCGACGGCATGACGCTGCTGTCGCGATTCCGCCAGAGCAACCGGCACACGCCGGTGATCGTGCTCACCGCGCGCGACGAGTTGAACGACCGCGTGCAGGGCCTCAATTCGGGCGCCGACGACTACATGCTGAAGCCGTTCGAGCCGGCCGAACTCGAGGCGCGCATTCGCGCCGTGATGCGCCGCAGCGGGCCGCACGGCGACGTGCCGCGTCCGGAGGTGTCGCTCGGCGGCGTGCGTCTGTCGGGCGTCGACCGCCGCATCTTCAACGACGACAAGCCGCTCGAACTGTCACCGCGTGAATTCGCCGTGCTCGAAATGCTGCTGCTGCGCCACGGCCGCGTGGTCAGCAAGGCGCAACTGCAGGATCACCTGACGCACTTCGGCGGCGATCTCGGCGACACCGCGATCGAAGTCTACGTGCACCGCGTTCGCAAGAAGCTCGAGAGCTGCCGTGTCGAGATCGTCACGGTGCGCGGCTTCGGTTATCTGCTGCAGGAAATCCGCCAGGCCGCCTGAGCCCGGGGTTCGGCTCCGCCGTCATGGCCTCGGGTGAGCGTGAACCTCGCGAACCTCACTGCAGGCACGCGCGTACAATGCACCACAGCGATGCGCCGCCCACGAGCGGCGGCGCTCGTTCGCTGGCTCATTCTTCGCTGACACCCGACCATGCCCTACCCGGCCGCTAACAGTCTGCGCCGCACGCTGCTGCGTCGGCTGGCCGCCCCGCTTTCGCTGCTCGCGCTGATGAGCGGCCTGATCGCGTACTGGCTGGCGTGGCAATACACGCAGCACGTGGTCGATCGATCGCTCGCCGATCTCGCGACAGCCATCTCCAAGCAGATCCAGATCGCCGGCCCCAACGCGCCGATCACCGTGCCGCCGCTCGCGCAGGCGATGTTCTCCGACCCCGTCGAGCATCTTGTCTACCGGATCAGCAACGGCGAGTCGGAAATGGCCGGCGATCGCACGCTGCCGCTGCAAGGCACGAACGTGCGCCGGATGCACTTCGCGTACGTGTTCGAAACGCAGCACGCCGGCGTTGCCGTGCGCGTCGCGCAGGTGCGCGTGCCGCAACCGGCCGGCAATCCGATCGTCGTCGAGGTGGGTCAGCCGGTGCATCATCGCTTTCGCATCGCGGCCGAGTTTCTCGTCGCGATCATGATGCCGCTGTTGCTGCTGCTGCTCGCCGGATGGGCGATCGTATGGCGCGTCGTCAATCAGCAGCTCGGCCCGCTCACCGATCTCGCCGACTCGTTGAACCGGCAGACGCACACGTCGCTCGAACCGGTCGACGAGACCTATGTGCCGGTCGAGATTCGTCCGCTGACGGGTGCGTTGAACGCGCTCCTCGACCGTCTGAAGACGGCGCTCGACGCGCAGCGCAAGTTCATCGCCGACGCCGCGCATCAACTGCGCACGCCGCTGACCGCCGTGAAACTGCATGCGGAACAGGCAGCGATCGCGCGCGATCCGCAGCAGGTCGCGACCGCGGTGCACGAACTGCGCGCGGCGGCGGATCGCGCGGTGCGCCTGTCGAATCAGTTGCTGTCGCTCGCGCGCGCGGAGCCGGGTGAACAGGCAGCCCGCTTCACGAATATCGACATCGCCACGCTCGCGTTCGAAACCGGCGCCGAGTGGGTGCCGCGCGCGCTCGCGAGCCATGTCGATCTCGGTTTTCAGCGCCTCGACGCGCCGGAGAACGACCGGCCGCTGACGGTCCGCGGCAATCCGGTGCTGCTGCACGAGGTCATCGCGAACCTGCTCGACAACGCGCTCAAGTATCTGCCGCTCGCGCGCATCGACGGCGGGCGCATCACGGTGACGGTATCGCAGGTCTACATCGATTACGCGCCGATGGCGGAAATCGTCGTCGAAGACAACGGCGGCGGCGTGCCGGCCGTGCAGCAGGCAGACCTGTTCAAGCGCTTTTTCCGCGGCGACGGACAGAACAACAACGGTGTCGACGGCGGCGCCGGACTCGGGCTCGCGATCGTGCACGACATCATGGCGCTGCATCACGGCAGCGTGCATTACGAGGACGCGCCCGAAGGCGGCGCCCGCTTCATCGTGCGGCTGCCGCTCGCGGCTCGATCGAAGGCGCCGGTCACGCCTCCCCCGAAGGCCGCCGAGCCGGCGAAGAGAATGCCGCGCAACGCGCCGGTCGATACGTAAAACACAGCGCGTTCGCGACGTGACAAGACGCGTCGTTCGTCGCCACGCGTGCCGGACGAAACAAGGGCCGCGAATGCGGCCCTTGTCATAGCGGTATGCGTGCGATCGATCAGTGCTTTTTCTTGCGGCCTTTGCCGTCGGCTTTATTCGCTTTCGACTTTCCGCCCTTGCCGTTCTTCTTTTCTTTTTCCTTTTCGGCCGGCGCGAGCATCGTGCCGCGACACTTGCGGGCGCCGCACCGGCACTCGTATTCGCGTTTGAGCTTCGACGTCTGCTTCGCGTCGATCACGAGACCGTAGTCGTAAAACAGCTCCTCGCCTTCGTCGATGTCGCGCAGCGCGTGGATGTACACGTGCCCGTCGATCTCTTCGGCTTCGCAGTTCGGCGAGCACGAGTGATTGATCCAGCGCGCGCTGTTGCCGTTCACCTTGCCGTCGATCACGTCGCCGCTGTCGAGCGCGAAATAGAACGTGTGATTCGGTTCGTCCGGATTGTGCGGATGGCGCCGCAGCGCTTCCTTCCACGAAATGCGTTCGCCCTTGTATTCGATCAGACGCGCGCCGGCCGCAATCGGCAGAGCCGCGAACACGCCCTTGCCGTGCACGCCCGACTGGCGCACGACGATCTTGCGTACACTCATTGATGCATCCTTGTGTCGTACCTGGGGAGAACGCTTCGCGACGGCGGATCACGCGTCGTGCGAGTTTCTCCGTGTGATCCCTGCTTCGCCGTTCGACGGCTGATTGCCGGCTCTTCGCTTCCGGCAAAAACACGGCGCCCCGAAAGGCGCCGCGTTCGTGTGACGCCGGCCGCGTCACACCCGGCATCCTACACGGTCGCGGCCGCTTCGTTCAACCCGCGCTTATCAGCGCTGGCCCATCGTCGTGTCGCCGAACAACGCCTTCTGGTCGCGCGGCTGCGAGCGCCAGTACTGCGGCGGCGCGCTAACCGTTGCGCCCAGCTGAGCCGCCGCATGCCACGGCCAGCGCGGGTCGTACAGCATCGCGCGCGCCATCGCGATCATGTCGGCGTCGCCGTCTTCGAGGATCTGGTTCGCGTGCTGCGGATCGGTGATGAGGCCCACCGCGATCGTCGTCGCGCCGGTCTCGCGCTTCACCTTCTGCGCGAACGGCACCTGATATCCCGGCTCGAGCGGGATCTTCTGCAACGGCGACACGCCGCCCGACGACGTATCGATCCAGTCCACGCCGCGACGCTTCAGCTCGTTCGCGAACACGACCGTCTCCTCCGGCGTCCAGCCGCCTTCGACCCAGTCGGTCGCCGACACGCGCACGCCCACCGGACGGTCGTCGGGAAACGCGGCGCGCACGATCTCGAAGATTTCGAGCGGAAAACGCATCCGGTTTTCGAGCGAGCCGCCGTAGTCGTCGGTGCGCTGGTTCGCGAGCGGCGACAGGAACTGATGCAGCAGATAGCCATGCGCCGCATGCACTTCGACCGCGTCGATGCCGAGGCGCGCAGCCCGTCGCGTGGTCGCGGCGAACGCTTCGCGGATCCGGTTCAGTCCGGCCGAATCCAGCGCGAGCGGCAGTGCCTCGCCTTCCTTGTGCGGCAGCGCGGACGGCGCGTGCGTCTGCCAGCCGCCTTCCGCGACCGGAATCAGCTGGCCGCCTTCCCACGGCACGTGGCTCGACGCCTTGCGTCCCGCGTGCGCGATCTGCATCGCCACGCGAATCGGCGAATAACGGCGGATCGCTTCGAGCACCGGCTTCAGCGCGTTCTCGGTCGTGTCGTCCCACAAGCCGAGATCGGCCGGCGTGATGCGGCCGTCCGGCTCGACGGCGGTCGCCTCGATGCACAGCATCCCGGCGCCGGACAGCGCCAGATGGCCGAGATGGATCATGTGCCAGTCGGTTGCTTCGCCGCGTTGCGCGGAGTACTGGCACATCGGCGACACGAAGATGCGATTGGGCAGCGTCAGCCCACGCAACGTGAGCGGTGTGAAGAGCTTGCTCATCGAAGAAATCCTTTACGGAGAAAAACCGAAGCGTCCGAGAATAGCACGCGGGTTTTTTGGCTGCCGACGCACTTCGCGCGCCGCGCGCCCAGGCTCGGTGATTCTTTCAGCGCCTTTTTTCAGGGCTTTCGGGCGTCGATGCTGTCGAGCCAGTCGCCGAATGCGCGGGTCGCCGCGGCTTCGAGTGCGGGCGCGAGTCGGGCGGTGTCGGCGCGCAGCGCATTTACGTCGACAGCGGCCGACGCGAGCTCGGCCGCGTGGCCGATCAACCAGGGCTCGAATCGCTCGGCGCGAATCTCGGGATGACACTGCAGACCGAGCACGTGTTCGGCAAACGAAAACGCCTGATTCTCGCAGACGGCCGTCGACGCGAGACGCGTCGCGCCGTGCGGCAGATCGAACGTGTCGCCGTGCCAGTGCAGCATCGACGTGCGCGCGCCGTCGAGATGGCGCAACGGCGATGCAAAACCAGCGGGTGTCAGCGTGAGCGGCATCCAGCCGATTTCGCGCTGCGCGGCCGGATAGACGCGCGCACCGAGTACGCGCGCGATCAGCTGTGCGCCGAGGCAGATGCCGAGCGTCGGCAGTCCGGCCGCGATGCGTTTTTCGATCATCTCGGCAAGCGGCGTGAGCGTCGGATAATGCGCGTCGTCGCATGCGTTGATCGGACCGCCGAGCACCACCAGCAGCGACGGCGCCACCGGATCGGGCGCGTGGATCCGCGCGAACCCGACGTTCAGATAGCGCACCGGCCGGCCGCGTTCGCCGAGCACCCTCTCGAAGCTGCCCAGGTCCTCGAAATGGACGTGGCGGATGGCCAGGACTTCGCGATTCATCGGCAGATCCCCGAGTCGGCACAACGCGGCGCGCACGCTGCAAAAAAAACGCGCCGACGTGCGGCGCGCCATTCGTCGGAACCGGGGCCGGCGGCGGCAAACGCCACGCCGCGGCGGCCGCGCGGTCGGCGCATCAGCCCTGCTGAGTGAAGAGCTTCCAGTTCTTCTTTTGCTCGGTGGCGTCGCCCCGCTCGTACACCGAGCAGTCGAGTCGCACGTCGGTATCGGCCAACGCGATGTTGAGCAGTTCGCAGCGATGCGGCGTTTTCTTCGGGTTCTTGCTCGGGTCGAAATGCGCGCACGTGAGGCACATCCGGTGAGCCGGCATGCTGTCCTGCGCTTCGAGCAGATACACGGTCTTCAGCAGCGTGCGATAGAACGCCGATTGCTCGTCGCCGCGCAGCGTGCCGACTGCCTTCGACAGGAAGTCCGGCCATTGCGCCGCACGTTTGGCCGCCGTGCGGCCGCGCGTGGTCAGACGCACCGCGAGCGCGCGGCCGTCGTCGAGCGCACGACGCTTTTCGACGAGCCCCTTGCTTTCCAGCGTGCTGACCGCATCGCTGGTGGTTGCCGCGGTCAGCGCGGTTTCGCGCGCAATTTCGCCGAGGCGCATCGGCCCTTTACGCTGCATCAGCAGCACGAGGATTTCGCCCTGGGTCGGCGTCAGCCCGGCCCCTTCTGCCCAGTCCCACGCCTGGCTTCGCATCGCCGTGCTCAGCCGCAGCAGGCTATGGGTCACCCGACCGGCTGCCTGCTCTCCGTATACGCCTTCGCTCATAGTCATTCGCTGGTTATTGGCAGCTTGCGCTGCGTCGTCGGCCCCCGGTCAGGCCGACGCCCTGTATCCCATGCGATCCGGTCATCGGATCGCCCTTTCAATTGAAGCTTTTTTGCGTTGCATGCCCCGGTTTATACCGGGAACAAAAACCTCGCATCACTACCGGCTTTCTGTCGCAGTGGTCGTTCAGCCGGAACGAACACGCCACCGGACGCGACAGACCGACATTCTATGCGAGAGTGGCGAATCGCACAGCTAACTTATCCAGTCTTCTTTGTGGATAACCCGTTGATAAGCACATTAACAGTGTGTGCGTCGAATCTTGATAACCGGCATTCGGCTCGCGTCGCGCATCCCGGTTATCCGCGGTTCGCGGACGTTCTCCCATGGGGCGCACGACGGTTATCTTTTGCGCAGTCCTTTGAGTTTACGGACAAAAAGCTTGTTACCCACAGCGCGAGCGGATGCTTGTTAACTACTACCACGTATGTATACGTAAACATCAAACCTTTAGTTTCCGGTCGCACATCGTCGCCGTAACAAAAAATAAAAAAGGCGGCCAAAAGCCGCCTTCCATTACTACCGGCCGACGATTATTCGTTCGCTACGTCATCGCGACCTCATTCGCGCACGGCACGATTAGCGTCGAATATGACAATTCCGTCATGCGCGCCATCGCAGACACTGCTGTCGCACTGCCTCATGCAACGACCGCTCGTCGGCGACAACGCCGCGCAGCCAGGCCGCATCGTTGGTCTGGCCGCGCGCGAGCGTGCCTATCTCGGTCAGCGCGCGCGTCGACCCGAGCGCGTCGCCGTGCGGCGCGATCTGCTCGAGCGTTTCGAGAATGTCTTCGGAAATCGTGCGCCGCTCGTTCGTCTGCGGATTCACGCAGACTCCGGCAAGCCCGAAGCGGCACGCCTGAAACCGGTTGAACGTGTAGACGAGATAGTCGTCCTCGAGCGGCCTGACCGGTCGATCGAGCAGCAGATGGCGCGCGAGCGTCTGGATGTAGCACGCGATCGCCGCCGCGCGCTCGACCGAAAACGGCGTGTCCATCACGCGGACTTCGATCGTGCCGAAGCCCGGTTTCGGCCGGATGTCCCAGTAGAAGTCTTTCATGCTGTTGACGACCCCGGTGTGGACCATCTTCGAGAAATACTCCTTGAAGCCGTCCCACGTGAGCACGAACGGCGCGCGGCCCGACAGCGGGAACGCGAACACCGAGTTCAGGCGCGCCGAGTGAAAGCCGGTGTCGACGCCCTGCACATACGGCGACGACGCGGACAACGCAATGAAATGCGGGATGAAGCGCGACAGCGAATGCAGCAGATACAGCGCGCTGTCCGCATCCGGACAGCCGATGTGCACGTGCTGCCCGAACACCGTGAACTGCTTCGCGAGATAGCCGTACAGGTCCGACAGATACTGAAAGCGCGGCGCGTCCATGATGCGCCGGTCGCTCCACTGCTGGAACGCGTGCGTGCCGCCGCCGCACAGCCCGACGTTCAGCCGGTCGGCGGCCGACACGAGCGTGTCGCGAATCTTGCGCAGGTCGGCGACCGCCTGCTCGTGCGTCGTGCAGATGCCGGTCGACAGCTCGATCATGCTCTCGGTGATTTCCGGCGTGATGTTGCCGGGAATCTCCTCGTTCTTCACGAGCCGCATCAGGTCGCTGGCGGCTTTCGTCAGATCGTAGTCGTGCGTGTTCACGATCTGCATTTCGAGTTCGACGCCGAACGTGAACGGTCTGGAATCGACAAACGGTTCGAGTGACATGGCGTCCCCTTATCCTTCGCGCCGCTCGCCGACAAGCGCGAGCGACCGGTAAACAAGCCACGGCCCGACGAGCTGCAGCACGACAATCGAACACATCACGATCGCGCTCAGTTGCGGATCGAAGTTCGGGTAAAGGTCGTAGGTATCGTTGACGAGCACGAGCGCGAGCGCCGACATCGGCGACAGCGCGAGGCCGAGCGCGATGCCCTGCTTCCAGTGCAGGCCGCTCGGCTTCGCGAACGCGAGCACGCCGACGAGCTTTGCAACGAGCCGCGCAACGATCAGACCCGCCGCCGCGACGCCGCCCGTCAAGACGTCGCGCCATTCGAACACGGTCATCGTCAGCACGAACAGCACCACCGTGAGCAGCCACCCGGCCGTGCCGAAGTGCTGCGGCCACAGCTGCGGCCGCGCTTCGAGATTCTTCACGATGATGCCGGCCGCGAGCAGGCTCAGGATCGTTGACAGCTTCAGCAGATGCGCGATCGCGATCGCGAGCAGCACGAGGCCGAAGAGCGCGACGAACGAATGCTCGTCCTGCGGACTGAGGCGCCGGTAGAACAGCACGCACGCGCGCGCGAGCACATAGGCGAGCACGAGCGAGCCGATCAGCAGATAGAGCGGCTGCAGGATCGTCGCGAACACGTTGCCGTAGACCTCCTGGTGCAGCCAGCCGGACACGAGCTTCACGACGACAACGGCATACATGCTGTTCAGCGCGGTGAGCGTCAACAGACGCTGCGTGACCTGGCCTTCGGCCTTCAGCTCGGTCTTCAGCTGGATCACCATCGACGGCGACGTCGCCATCGCGATCGACGACACGACGAGCGCGACCATCACCGACACCTTCAGGAACAGCAGCACGGCGAGCGCGAGCACGAACGTGAGCGTCGCCTCGGCGAGGCTCGACAGGATCAGCCACGGATTGCGGCGAATCCAGCGCAAATCCAGCCGGCTGCCGAGTTCGAACAGCAACAGGCCGAGCGCGACGTCGAGCAGCGGCCGCGCGGCCTCGGCGATCTCGCCGCTGATCACGCCGAAACCCGCCGCGCCGGCGATCAGGCCGATCACCGCGTAGCCGGAAATGCGCGGCAGCCGCCACGCGCGGTAGCACAGCTCGCCGCACAAACCGGCGGCGAGCAGCGCGAGGCCCACCCAGAAAATTCCGTCCGGATGCAATGGCCAGGAGGGAAAGAACGAAAACGCCGACTTCATCGTGGTGGCTTCTCCTTTTTTGCATCGATGGTCCCGTCGCGCCGGCGCTGCAACATCGGATGGTTCGCGGCGACAGACGGGCCGCGACCGGTAAAACCGGCAAGAGCACCAGACCCCGGCACCAGAGCCGATTCGACGGACGGGTGCCGCACCGTCCGGACATCCAGACGCACACGACAACGACGGGAAACAACTGCGCAGGTGGTTCGCATGGCAGCGAACGACCGGTGCGGGCACGTCTCGCGTTTGAGACGCGAACCCCGCGGTTGATGAACGGACGCCGCGCACTCGTGGACTCAGATCCGGGGCGAGCGACAACCGTTCCTTGGAAGCGTGGACCGTCTGTCGCGGCCGTCACGCGGAAAGAGCAGCGATTGTGCCACAGGATTTTTGACGTCGTCGGGGTGTACCGAACGTGGGCGCCAAAGCGGCAAATGCGTCCGGTTTCAACGCGTCGGTGCGGAAAAAATGACCGTCTATCGACGGTTTTCGCGGACGAGGCACGACGCGTGCGTCGTACCCGACGGCGACGAACGTCGCGTGGTTTGCGACCCGGCCTTCGTCGATGGCGATAGCGCCAGCCTCGGGTTTACGGTTTACCGTATGTATACGTAGTAAGAGTTAACAAAGCGTGTCGATTTCTGTGGATAAGTCCGGTTTACCAAAACGGATCAGCCGTTTACCGGACGCACAACCGGTCGCATAGCATGTGCGGGGCAGGTTGGGTTCCGCTGGCAACTTTTCGATGCGCATCGCGACGCTTCGAGTTACCCCGTTTACGTCCACATCGATTCCACACGCGTTTCACCCGGCCATCCTCAGGTTATTCACAGGTCGGCGTGGATAACCCGGTCGCACCGTTCACACCTGACGTTGACGCAGCGCCCGTTGCAGGAAGCGGGCGGGATCGACGTGATCGGCGAGCTCGCGCTCGAGCGGCCACGGCTCGCCTTCGATCTGCGCGGCGACCAGCTCCGCGCCCAGCGCGGACCACACGAGACCGCGCGAGCCATACGCAAACGCACCGTAAAGCCCCGGCGTGCGCGGCAGGTCGAGCGGCCACGCGCCGGCGAGCCGCTCGGCGGCGCGCCGTGCCGCGTGTTCGTCGGCGAGCGCGCCGAGCATCGGCAACCGGTCGCTCGTCACGCAGCGAAACGCGACGCGGCCGGTGAGCGGCGACGCCGAACGAAGCGCGGGCAGTATCTGCGCGACGCGCTCGATGTTTTCGCGATGGCCGGCGTCGCGCAGTGCATCGTCGGCGTCGTCGACTTCGTAGGTTGCGCCGACGAGCGTCACGTCGTGCTCGCGCGGCACCGCATAGCCGTCGCCGATCACCGGCACGCGCAGATCGCCAAGCGGACTGTTGCCGACGAGCGTCAGTTGTCCGCGCACGCTGCGAGTCGGTGCGAAGTCGAGCGCGGACGCGCGCGCGGCATCGTGTGCGTTCGCAAAGACGACGACCGGCGCGCGCGCGATCTCGCGACCGGATGCGTCGAGTGCCACCCAGGCGTCGCCATGCCGCTCGAGCCGTTCGAAGCGCTGACCGAACCGCGCATCGAGTGCGTCGCCGGCCGCCGCGCACAGCGCGTCGCACAACGACGCCGGTTCGATCCACCCGCCGTGCGGATAGAACCACCCGCCGTGCGCGACGTCGACGCCCGCGATTTGCGTTGCCTGTTCGCGCGTGACGGGCACCACGTAGTCGCGCGGGTAGCAGAACGAATCGAGCGCGGCGGCGACCGCGCGCGTCTCGTCGTCGGTGGCGAGATGCAGCAGGCCGCCGTGTCCGCGCGCCGGCGGATGACCGCGCGCTTCGAGCGCCGCCCAGTTGCGCAGCGCGTACAGGAACGCGGCGCGCGTGATGCGGGCGGCGCTGCTGTCGTCGCGTGAAATCAGCGGGTGAAAGACGCCGGCCGGATTGCCGGACGCGTCGCTCGCGGGCCGCGGATGACGCTCGATCAACGTCGTGCGCCAGCCGCGCGCCGCGAGCCGCTCGACCATCGCGCAGCCGGCGAGCCCCGCGCCGATCACGAGCGCGTGGCGATCGTCCACCGCGAGCGGCAGCGGCGGCTCGTAACGGCGCACGCGCCAACGCGGCGCGAAACGGCCGACCAGCATCGCGCGTTTCGTGCCAAAGCCGTCGACCTTCCGGTACTCGAAGCCGCTTTGTTCGAGCGCGCGCTTCACGTCGCCGGCGCTGCTCCACGTCGCGAACGTTGCGTGATCTCCGGCGACGCGCGCGAGCGCCTTGAACAACGCGGGCGACCACAACGCCGGATTCTTCGACGGCGCAAAGCCGTCCAGATAGAACGCATCGGCGCGCAGCCACAGCTTCGGCAACACGTCGACGGCGTCGCCGAACGCGAGCGTCAGCGTGACGCGGCCGCCGTCGAATTCGATGCGATGCGTGCCGGGCACGAGCGACGGCCACGCGTCGACGAGCGCATGCGCGAGCGTCGCCAGACGCGTGCCGGTGGTCACCGCATCGAGCGCCGCGCGCAGATCGTCGCGCAAAAACGGGTGTTTTTCGATCGACACGAAGTGCAGACGTTCGCAGCGCGCCGGATCTTCGCGCCACGCAAACCACGTCGCGAGGAAGTTCACGCCGATGCCGAAGCCCGTTTCCATCACCGTGAAAACCCGCAGACGACGCCAGCGTTCGGGCAGTTCGTTGCCGTGCAAGAACACCTGTTCGGCCTGTGCGAGCGCACCCGATGCGCTGTGATACACGTCGCCGTAGAGCGGCGAAAACGGCGTGCCGTCGTCGTGAAACGCGAGTTTGGCGGGGATCAGCGTGGTGGTCATGACGGCGCGAAGGGGCGATGGGGGCGTGAACCGGCTGCCTGAAACGCCCGCCACTAGCGGCTTTGCGGCCGATCGACGTTGGCAAAAACCAACGCGATTGCGTGAACAAACGTCAATTGCGCAAAGGCCGCGCGGCGGCGTTCAGGGTGTTGCGCGACGCGTGTCGGCCCGGCAGCCGAAACACGCTGTAAATCTTCGAAACCCTTGTCCTTATTGGGTTTGCGCTGCGCTATCATAGCAAGCGCCGCCCAGGGTAGCGGCAGCACGGCCGTCGCGGCGGCGTAGCAGGGTGGGCGCCGCGACGTGAATCTCCGGGGTGTTCCGGATCCGGCGCTGCTCGACGGCGCGGCACGCGCACGTATAATCGGCGCGTTCGCGCTGTTCGTGTCAACCTAAACCAGAAAGGGACCTCTAAATGAATAAACAGGAACTGATCGACGCCGTCGCAGGACAGACGGGCGCCAGCAAGGCGCAAACCGGCGAAACGCTGGACACGCTCCTCGACGTTATCAAGAAGTCCGTGTCCAAAGGGGACGCGGTGCAACTGATCGGCTTCGGCAGCTTTGGTTCGGGCAAGCGCGCGGCGCGTACGGGCCGTAACCCGAAGACGGGTGAAACCATCAAGATTCCGGCGGCCAAGACCGTGAAGTTCACGGCAGGCAAGGCGTTCAAGGACGCCGTCAACAAGCGCTAAGCGCTTCGTTGCATCAGCAAAAACCCGCCGTCGGCGGGTTTTTTTTCGCTCGTTGCATTTGCCCGTTACCTTTGCCGTGGCGGGCGTTTTCCGTTTTGTTCCGGGCTACGAACGATTGTCGCGTCGCGGCCCGCGCGGCCCGCGGCGCTCGCACTCAGTCGTCGTTGCGATGCACGATTTCGCCTTCGCCGTGCTCGCCTTCGACATCCCAGGACGGGAACGGGTCCGGGTACTGTCGCCACGCGTCGGGGCCGGCCGCGAACTCTTCGTCGGTCAGCAGGCATGCGTCGAGTTTCGCCTGCCATTTCGCGCGGTCGAGATCGATGCCGATCATCACCAGCTCCTGACGACGATCGCCGATGCGCATGTCGCTCGGGTCGCCGTACCATTCGTCGGCGATTTCCTTCGCGAGCGCTTCGTCTTGCGGCCACGTATCGCGTGGTTGCGCCGCCCACCAGATCCCGGCCGGACCATGCCGGCATGCGCCGCCCGCCTGCGACAGCGTGCCGGCGACGTCGTTGCGCGTCGCGAGCCAGAAAAACCCCTTGCTGCGAAGCACGCCTTTCCATTCCTCGTGCAGCAGCGCCCACAGACGCTCCGGATGAAACGGCCGCCGCGCGCGATACACGAAGTTGCCGATCCCGTACTCGTCGGCTTCGCCGCGATGCGCGTGGTCGTGCTCGTTCAGCGACGCGAGCCAGCCCGGCGCCGCGGCGGCCTCGTCGAAGTCGAAGCGGCCGGTGTTCAGCACCTCGCCGAGCGGCACCACGCCGAAGCGGCTCACGATCTGCACCGCGCGCGGATTGATGCGCGCCAAAATGTGCTGCAGCTTCGCGAGTTCGGCGTCGCTGACGAGATCCGCCTTGTTGACGACGATCACGTCGCAGAACTCGACCTGCTCGATCAGCAGTTCGACGAGCGTGCGATCGTCCTCGTCGGTCGCGGCGAGCCCGCGCTCGGCGAGCGCGTCGTCGCTCGCGTAGTCGCGCAGGAAATTGAACGCGTCGACAACGGTCACGATCGTGTCGAGCCGCGCGACGTCGGCGAGCGTCACGCCGTCGTCGTCGACGAACGTGAACGTCTCGGCGACCGGCATCGGCTCCGCGATGCCGGTCGACTCGATCAGGATCGCGTCGAAGCGGCCTTCGTCGGCGAGGCGGCGGATTTCGGTCAGCAGGTCGTCGCGCAGCGTGCAGCAGATGCAGCCGTTCGACATCTCGACGAGCCGCTCCTCGACGTGCGACAGCGCGGACGCATCACGCACGAGCGCCGCGTCGATGTTCACCGAAGCGAGGTCGTTGACGATCACCGCGACGCGCAGCCCGGCGCGGTTCGCGAGAATGTGGTTGAGCAGCGTGGTCTTGCCCGCGCCGAGAAAACCGGCGAGCACGGTGACGGGAAGCGGCGGCGGGGTCATTGCAGTGTGCACACGAAAAAGGCGGAAGAAACGGCGCGCTTCGTCGCGAAGCGCGGCCCGAATCCGCATTGTGCATCATGCGCGCGGCCGGCGTCGGCCGCGGCTGACGACGCAACGCTCGCGATGCCGTCAAGGCATCAGGTTCCATTTGCGCAGGATGTCGGCGATCTGCTGCGCGTACTGGTCGCGCAGCGTCGGCGTTTCCGAATGGTAGGCGCCGATCGCCGCCCACGTGTTGCCGTACTTGTTCATCTTCTGGCGCAGATGCCAGGCGGCGATGTACACGTTCTTGCACGGCTCCATCAGCGTGGCGGTCGAAATGCCGTACTGCGACAACGTGGGCAGATGAATCGAGTTGATCTGCATGACGCCGTAGTCGGTCGAGCCGTTCGCATTCCTGTGCACTGCGTCCGGATGGTTGTGCGACTCCTGCCAGGCGATCGCGCGCAGGATCAGCGGGTTGACCTTCTGATAACGCGCGGCCTCGTCGAAGCAGTCCGCGTGCGCCGGAATGGCCGCGCCCGCCGCGCCGAGCGCGGCAAAGGTCAATGCAACGGCACGGAAGTGTTTCATCCGCATCATCGATTTCACCCGGGAACGAAGGTCGAAAACCACTGCAAAGGGCGACCGCGCGAGACTGCGGCCGCGGCCGGCGCCGGTGTCAGGTCGGGAAAACCCTTTCCCGCTGCGCGTCACCGGCACGTCGAACCGACCGTATCATACCGGCAGTCCGTGACAGCTCAAACCAGACTTGACGATGCAGGGTGCGCTCGCGCACAACGCGGGCAGCGGTTTTTCGCGCGAAAGCGAACGGTAATCGCGGACGATTTCGGCTGCCATCGCGTTTGTGACAAATCCGACATGAAAAGCTGCTAACGTTTCAATTTTCACACCGGTGGGGCGCGGCACAGGCGGGAGCCCGCGTTCCGGAACGGCCGGCGACGGGCCGTAGCGACGGCATGCAGGACTCCACCGGGCATTCGGTTCCGGTAACGTCAGGCGCCGGCTTCGATAAGAGATCCATGAGAAGAAATCGTATGGCTTTGCGCCGCGTGGCCGCGGCGCTGCTGGTGGGTGGGCTGCTTTCGGCACAGATGGCCTATGCGCAGGTGACGCTCAATTTCGTGAACGCCGACATCGATCAGGTCGCGAAGGCGATCGGCGCGGCGACCGGCAAGACGATCATCGTCGACCCGCGCGTGAAGGGCCAACTGAACCTGGTGTCGGAGAATCCCGTCCCGGAGGACCAGGCGTTGAAGACGCTGCAATCCGCGCTGCGGATGCAGGGCTTCGCGCTCGTGCAGGATCATGGCGTGCTGAAGGTCGTGCCGGAAGCCGACGCGAAGCTGCAGGGCGTGCCGACCTATGTCGGCGACACGCCCGCCGCGCGCGGCGACCAGGTGATCACGCAGGTGTTCACGCTGAGAAACGAGTCGGCGAACAATCTGTTGCCGGTGCTGCGTCCGCTGATCTCGCCGAACAACACGATCGCCGCGTATCCGGCGAACAACACGCTCGTCGTGACCGACTACGCCGACAACGTGCGCCGCATCGCGTCGATCATCGCCGGCGTCGACACGGTCGCGGGCCAGCAGGTGCAGGTCGTGCCGCTGAAGAACGCGAATGCGCTCGACGTGGCGCCGACGCTGTCGAAGATGCTCGATCCGGGTGCGATCGGCGGATCGGACCCGACGCTGAAGGTGACGGTGATGGCGGATTCGCGCACCAACTCGCTGATGCTGCGCGCGTCGAACGCGCAGCGGCTCGCGGCTGCGAAGCAGCTCGCGCTGCAGCTCGACCTGCCGACGGCCGAGCCGGGCAACATGCACGTGATCAAGCTGCGCAACGCGGATGCGGTGCAGCTCGCGAAGACGCTGCGCGGGATGATGGGCAAGGGCAACGACACGTCGTCGTCCTCGTCGGGCGCGGGCAAGGCCAATTCGTTCAGCGACGGCGCCGGCAGCAGTTCGTCGACCGGCTCGGCCGGCACGCCGCCGTTGCCGGGCGGCTCGATGGGCTCGTCGTCGCTCGGCAGCAGCTCGGGCGGCGGCGCCTACGGCAGCAGCGGCGGCGGCGGCAACAGCGCGCCGTTCCTCGGCGAGAAGAGCGACAGCGAAGACTCGAATCCGGCCGGCGGGATGATCCAGGCCGACCCGGCCACCAACTCGCTGATCATCACCGCGCCGGACGCCGTGTATCGCAACCTGCGCTCGGTCGTCGACCAGCTCGACGTGCGGCGCGCGCAGGTCTACATCGAGGCGCTGCTCGTCGAGCTGAACTCGCAGAACACCGGCAATCTCGGCATTCAATGGCAGATCGCGAACGGCGATCTGCTGGCCGGCACCAATCTCGCCACCGGCAGCGGGAACAGCATCATCAACCTGACGTCGGCGGGGCAGGCCGGCGGACTCGCGGGCGCGCTCGCGGGCGCGGGCCTGCAGCAGGGCTTGAACGTCGGCTGGGTGCGCAACATTTTCGGCGTGCAGGGGCTGTCCGGCCTGTTGCAGGCGCTGTCGCAGACGACCGACGCGAACGTGCTGTCCACGCCTAACCTGATCACGCTCGACAACCAGGAAGCGAAGATCGTCGTCGGCACGAACGTGCCGATCCAGACCGGCTCGTATTCGAACCTGACGAGCAGCACGACGAGCACCGCGTTCAACACGTACGACCGCGTCGACGTGGGCCTGACGCTGCACATCAAGCCGCAGATCACCGACGGCGGCCTGCTGAAGCTGACGCTCTACACCGAAGACTCGGCGATCGTGAACGGCACGACCAACGCGACGACCAACCCGGCCGGCCCCGAATTCACGAAGCGCTCGATCCAGTCGACCGTGCTCGCCGACAACGGCGAGATCATCGTGCTCGGCGGCCTGATGCAGGACAACTACCAGGTCGCGAACAGCAAGGTGCCGCTGCTCGGCGACATCCCGTGGCTCGGCCAGCTGTTCCGCTCCGAAAACAAGATCCGCCAGAAGACCAATCTGATGGTGTTCCTGCGTCCGGTGATCATCACCGACCGCGATACGGCGCTCGCCGTCAGTTCGAATCGCTACGACTACATTCAGGGCGTGACGGGCGCGTTCCGCTCGGACAACAACCTGATGAAGGACCGCGACGACCCGGTCGTGCCGCCGATGCCGCTCGGCCCGAGCCAGGGCGGATCGGCGCTGAACCTGTTCAATCTCGACCAGATGCGGCGTCAACAGGCGGTCGGCGTGGCGCCTGCCGCGAACGGCGCGCCCGCAGGTTCGGCCCCCGCCGCGAGCGGCGCGGCGTCTTATGGCGTGCCCAACGGCACCCCGCAGACGCAGCCCCTCGAATCGGGCACGCCGGCTCAAACGCAGCCGCAGCCGTCGGGCGTGCCGGTGCCGCGCGGATCGTACAACCCGTCGGGCACGTCCACGCTGCCCGCGCAACCCGTCGCGCCCGACCAGCAGGGAGTGAAGCCGTGAGCACGCCGCGTCCGGCAAGTGCATCCGCCGTCGCGCCGGAACATCCGGGCGCGGCGCGCGAGGCGCCGTCGCCGATCGCCGCCCGTCTCGTGCCGTACGGCTTTGCGCGAAGCGGCCAGGTGCTCGTCGCGCATCAGCGGCCGGACGGCCTCGAAGTCTGGGTGAGCGAGCGCACGACCGGCGCGTCGCTCGCGGAGATCGCGCGCAATTTCGGCGCGCTGTCGCTCGTGCGCGTTTCCGCCGACGAACTCGCGCAGGCGATCAACCATGCGTACGCGCGCCAGGACGGCAGCGCGGCGCAGGTGGTCGGCGAGGTGGAAGGCGAGGTCGATCTGTCGCGGCTGATGCAGGACATTCCCGAAGTCGAGGATCTGCTGGAGTCCGAAGACGACGCGCCGATCATCCGGATGATCAACGCGCTGCTCACGCAGGCCGCGCGCGAAGGGGCATCGGACATCCACATCGAGCCGTTCGAGAACGCGTCGGTCGTGCGCTTTCGCGTCGACGGCACGCTGCGCGACGTCGTGCGGCCGAAAAAGGCGCTGCACGGCGCGCTGATCTCGCGGATCAAGATCATGGCGCAGCTCGACATCGCCGAGAAACGGCTGCCGCAGGACGGGCGCATCACGCTGCGCGTCGGCGGCCGGCCGGTCGACGTGCGCGTGTCGACGCTGCCGACCGGTCACGGCGAGCGCGCGGTGCTGCGTCTGCTCGAAAAGGACGCGCAGCGCCTGAACCTCGAAGCGCTCGGCATGGCGTCCGACACGCTCGCGAGGTTCGACGAGCTGATCGCCAAGCCGCACGGCATCGTGCTCGTGACGGGCCCGACCGGCTCGGGCAAGACGACGACGCTGTACGCGTCGATGTCGCGCCTCGAAACCGCGACGACGAACATCATGACCGTCGAGGACCCGATCGAATACGACCTGTCCGGCATCGGCCAGACGCAGGTGAACGAGCGCATCGGGATGACGTTCGCGCGCGCGCTGCGCTCGATCCTGCGTCAGGACCCGGACATCATCATGATCGGCGAAATCCGCGACCTCGAAACCGCGCAGATCGCGGTGCAGGCGTCGCTGACGGGCCACCTCGTGCTCGCGACGCTGCATACGAACGACGCGGCTTCCGCGGTCACGCGTCTCACCGACATGGGCGTCGAGCCGTATCTGCTCGCGTCGTCGCTGCTCGGCGTGCTCGCGCAGCGGCTCGTGCGCCAGTTGTGTCCGCATTGCAAGGAAGAGCGCGTCGAGGACGACGGCCGGCATCGCTGGCATCCGGTCGGCTGCGATCGCTGCGGACAGTCGGGCTACGCGGGCCGGCGCGGCGTGTACGAGTTGTTGACCGTCGACGAGCCGATCCGCGCGCTGATACACCGCAACGCGGCCGACGCGGAGATTTTCGCGGCCGGCCGCGCGCAGGGCATGCGCACGCTGCGCGAGGACGGCGAGCGCTGGCTCGACGCCGGCCGCACGTCGCTCGAAGAAGTGTTGCGCGTGACAGGCGGAGCGTAATCACCGATGCCGGCATTTCGTTTCGAAGCGATCGACGCGGCAGGCAAGGCGCAAAAGGGCGTGCTCGATGCCGACAGCGCACGCAGCGCCCGTACGCAACTGCGCACGCAGGGGCTGACGCCGCTCGTCGTCGAGCCGGCCGGCACCCGCACGCGCGGCGCGCGCCAGCAGCGGCTCGCGCTCGGGCGCAGGCTGTCGCAGCGCGAGCAGGCGATCCTCACGCGGCAGCTCGCGAGTCTGCTCGTCGCGGGGCTGCCGCTCGGCGAGGCGCTCGCGGTGCTGACCGAGCAGGCGGAGCGCGACTACATCCGCGAACTGATGGCGGCGATCCGCGCGGAAGTGCTCGGCGGCCATTCGCTCGCGAATGCGCTCACGCAGCATCCGCGCGACTTTCCGGACATCTACCGCGCGCTCGTCGCGGCGGGCGAGCACACCGGCAAGCTCGGCATCGTGCTGTCGCGCCTCGCCGACTACATCGAGCAGCGCAACGCGCTCAAGCAGAAGATCGTGCTCGCGTTCACGTACCCGGCGATCGTCACGCTGATCGCGTTCGGCATCGTCACGTTCCTGCTCAGCTATGTGGTGCCGCAGGTCGTCAACGTGTTCGCGACGTCGAAGCAGCAGTTGCCGTTCTTGACCGTGATGATGATGGCGCTGTCGAGTTTCGTGCGCAAAGGCTGGTGGGCGATCCTGCTCGCGATTGCGGCGATCGCGTGGATCGTGCGCGCGACGCTGCGTCAGCCGGGCCCGCGGATGGCGTTCGACAAGTGGCTCCTCACCGCGCCGCTCGCGGGCAAGCTCGTGCGCGGCTACAACACGGTGCGCTTCGCGAGCACGCTCGGCATTCTGACCGCGGCGGGCGTGCCGATCCTGCGCGCGCTGCAGGCGGCCGGCGAGACGCTGTCGAACCGCGCGATGCGCGAGAACGTCGACGATGCGATCGTGCGCGTGCGCGAAGGCACGTCGCTGTCGCGCGCGCTCGGCAATACGCGGACGTTTCCGCCGGTGCTCGTGCACCTGATCCGCTCGGGCGAGGCGACCGGCGACGTGACGACGATGCTCGACCGCGCGGCCGAAGGCGAAGCGCGCGAACTGGAGCGCCGCACGATGTTCCTGACGAGCCTTCTGGAGCCGTTGCTGATTCTGGCGATGGGCGGCGTGGTGCTCGTGATCGTGCTGGCGGTGATGATGCCGATCATCGAGCTGAACAACCTCGTGCAGTAGCAGTAGCGCGGGCCGTTCGGGAGAAGCGGTTTAGCGGACGTAAATCGTCGGCCCGGCGCCGGCGGCGGGCAGGAAGATTTCGGAATGCGCGCCGTGGCGATCGATCACGATGGAGCGCGGACGGACTTCGGCGAGCTTGCCGTTTTCGCCGACCGGTCCGCCGAGCGACACGGCCTTCGGCGGCCCGCCGTCGACGCTGACGATCGCGGCCGCGCCCTGTGCGAGCGCGAGGATGCCGGAGAGCTGGATGTTCTCAGCGCTCTTCTGCGCGGGCTTGCCGCCGAACAGCGTGCCGGCCTCGTCGACCGACAGCGGCACGTGCGCGGCGGCGGCATCGACCGTCGACGGCCGATGCGCGGCGAGTTCGATGCCCCACCAGGCGGCGGTGGCGCAGAACACCGCGAACGCGGCGATGGAGAGCAGGCGGAGCTGGGTCGGGTTCATGGAAGCTCATTTTACGGAGTAATGTGAAATTTGCGACCGTCCCCGAGCGGTCATCGGCGCAGCTTAGAATGAGCGGCCTCTGGCGCGATGCGCCGGGCGGGCGGTACGCTTGCCGCGGGCTTTGAGACGGCGGGCACGAGCCCGCCGAACTGTTTTATTGCGAGGAGGTACTGAAGTCATGCAAATGTTGGCCCTACGCGATGCCGTGAACCCGGCGGCGGACGACCGTGCGAAGAAGCGCCGGCAGCGCGGGTTTACGCTGATCGAAGTGATGGTCGTGATCGCGATTCTCGGCATTCTCGCCGCGCTGATCGTCCCGAAGATCATGAGCCGTCCTGACGAGGCGCGCCGTGTCGCCGCGAAGCAGGACATCGGCACGATCATGCAGGCGATGAAGCTGTATCGCCTCGACAATGGCCGCTACCCGACGCAGGACCAGGGACTGCAGGCGCTCGTGACGAAGCCGTCCACCGATCCGGTGCCGAACGACTGGAAGGAGGGCGGTTATCTCGAGCGTCTGCCGAACGACCCGTGGGGCAATCCGTACCAGTACCTGAACCCGGGCGTGCACGGCGAGATCGACGTGTTCAGCTACGGCGCCGACGGCAAGCCCGGCGGCGAGGGGAACGACTCGGACGTCGGCTCGTGGCAGTAATCGCGCGGGTTGCGCGCCGGTGCAGATCCGGCGCGTAATCGGCAATTAACAAGCGACAAGTAGCAAGCGACAAGTAGCAAGCGACAAGTACCGAACCGCGTCTCACGCCCCCGCGCCCGACGCGCCGCCGTCCCCCACTCCTGCACCATGCGCGACCCGCTCCGTAGTCCACCGATCGAAGTACGACGCCGCGCGCGAGCCCGCCGCGCGGCGGGCTTCACGCTGCTCGAAATGCTCGTCGTGCTGCTGATCGCGGGACTGCTCGTGTCGCTCGCGTCGCTGACGCTGTCGCGCAATCCGCGCACCGACCTGAACGAGGAGGCGCAGCGGCTCGCGCTGCTGTTCGAGTCGGCCGGCGACGAGGCGCAGGTGCGCTCGCGGCCGATCGCATGGCAGCCGACCGACGGCGGCTTTCAGTTCGACGTGCGCAGCGGCGACGGCTGGCGCATGCTGCGCGACGATCTGCTCGGCCCGCGCCAGTGGCAGGGCGGCGTGACGGGCGTCGCGATTTCGTATCCGGGCGCGGGCACCGACACGCAGCCGTCGCGCGTCGTGTTCGGCGTCGAGGCGGTCGACGTGCCGGTCGTCGTCACGCTGTACTCGGCGGTCGGGCGCGCGACGATCGTCGGCACCGGCAACGGCCGGTTCGAGGTGCGTTGACATGCGCGCGCCCCTCTCTCGCGGAGCACCCCGCCGCCGCGCCCGCCGCATGCGCGGCTTCACGATGATCGAAGTGCTGGTCGCGCTGACGATCATCGCGATTGCGCTCGCCGCGTCGCTGCGCGCGGTCGGCAATCTCGCGACGAGCGAGGCCGACCTGCATCGCCGGCTGCTCGCCGGCTGGAGCGCGGACAACGCGCTCGCGCAAGTCCGGCTCGCGCACACGTGGCCCGACGTCGGCGAGCAGCAGTTCGACTGCTCGCAGGGCAACCTGGCGCTGCTGTGCGTCGAGCGCGTGAGCGCGACCCCGAACCCGGCGTTCCGCCGCGTCGAGGTGTCGGTGACGACGCCCGGCCGCAGCGGCGCGCTTGCTCAACTCGTCACGGTGATCGGCAATGAATCGAACCGCTCGCTGTGACTGTTTTTCCGCACGCTCGCGGCGCCGCCAGCCGCGCGCCGCGCGCGGCTTCACGCTGATCGAACTGATGGTCGCGATCGCGATCCTCGCGGTGGTCGCGATCCTGTCGTGGCGCGGGCTCGACCAGATCATGCGCGCGCGCGAGACGATCTCGCGCTCGATGGCCGACGAGCGCGTGTTCGCGCAGATGTTCGACCAGATGCGCATCGACGCGCGGCTCGCGGTCGACGACGACGAGGCCGGCACGCCGTCGATCTCGCTCGACGGCGGCGTGCTGCAGGTGGTCCGCATGTTCGCGCGGACGCCCGGCGCGGCGCCGCGTCTGCAGGTGGTCCGCTACCGCGTGTCGGACGGCCAGGTGATCCGCTATGCGTCGTCGCCGCTCGCGAATCGCGGCGAGCTGCGCAGCGCGCTCGCGGGCGGCGAGGACGGCTGGAGCCGGGTGTCGATGATGGGCGGCGTCGGCCGCATCAGCGCGCGCTTCTTCGTGCCGGCCGTCGGCTGGACGTCGAACATGGGCGACGTTCGCGGCGAGGTGCAGGACAACCTGAACGCGCTGAAGACGCCGCAGGTCGGCAACGGCCCGCTGCAGCGCTCGGTGACGGGGCTCGAAGTGAGCGTCGGCGCGCAGTCGCTGCAGCGGCCGATCACACGCGTGTTCCTCGTGGGGCAATGACGATGCGCGTGCGTCCTTTTCCTTTTCCCCGCTCGCCGCGCGGCGCGCGTGCCGCGAAAACGGTACGGCGAACGCAAGCGCCGGCGCAATCGCAGCGCGGCGCCGCGATCATCAGCGCGCTGCTGGTGGTCGCGCTGTCGGCGATTCTCGTCTCCGGGATGCTGTGGCGGCAGCAGGTGCAGGTGCGCCGCATCGAGAACCAGCGGCTGATCGCGCAGGCGCAGTGGGTCGCGCGCGGCGCGCTCGACTGGACCCGCCTCGTGCTGCGCTCGGAGGCCGACACGACGGCCGGCATCACGTATCTCGGCGGCGTGTGGGCGACGCCGGTCGCGAAGACGCGTCTGTCCGACTTCCTCGGCCAGATCGGCGACAGTGGCGACGCCGGGCAGGGCACCAACACGTGGATCTCCGGCTCGATCGAGGACGCCGAGGCGCGCTTTAACCTTCGCAATCTCGTGAACAGCGCCGCGCCGGGCGCGCTGCAGCTGAACGTGACGCAAGTCGAGGCGTTCGCGCGGCTCCTGTCGATGCTCGGCCTCGACGGCCAGCTCGCGAAGAACGCGGCCATCCATCTGCGCGCATCGCTCGCGTACTCGGCGACGCGCTTTCAGACGCCGAATCTGGCCGGCGCGAACACGCAGGCGCCGCTGATCGGCGGCGTCGCGGGTGGCGGCACGACGTACACCGACAACCCCGGCCTGTCCGACGACGACAGCAGCAACGCCGCGAGCGCGCCGCTCATCATGACGTCGGTCGACTCGCTGCTCGACGTGCCGGGCTTCACGCCGGACGTGGTCGCGCGCCTGCGCCCGTTTGTGACCATGCTGCCCACGGTCACGCCGATCAACATGAACACCGCGAGCGCCGAGGTAATCGCGGCGTCGGTGCCGGGAATGAATCTGTCGAATGCGCAGGCGCTCGTGTCGCGCCGGCAGAACGTGTTTTTCCGCAACGTCGGCGACGTGCAGCTCGCGCTGGTGGCCGCCGGGCTGCCGTCGCAGACGACCATCGACCCGTCGCTATTCGACGTGACGACCAGCTATTTTCTGGTTCACGAGCGCGTGACGCACGAGCGCTCGGAAGTGGATCGGACCTCGCTCGTCTGGCGCGATCCGCTGACCCACACGACGCGCATCGTGCGCGTGACCGACCAATGATGATGAACGACTCCCCCATCGCGAAGAGGTGCGTTTGAGTACGCTGATCGTCCTGATGCCGCCGCGCGACCCGGCGGTCCACTCGCAGGAATGGCAGTTGCCCGAACTGCCGTTCCTGCTGATCGACAAGACCGGGCGCACGCAGCGCGCCGGGCGCTCGGCGCTCGGACTGCTGCCGCGCGCCACGTCGACCGTGCTGCTGATCGCGGCGCGCGACCTGCTGATGATTCCCGCGACGGTGCCGCCGCTGAAGGGCCCGCGGCTGCGCCAGGCGCTGCCGAACGTCGTCGAGGATCATCTGATCCAGGACCCGCAGACGTGCCACTTCGCGATCGATGCGAAGCCGCTCGCCGATGGCAGGCACGTGGTCGCCGTGATCGATCGCGGGTGGTTCCGGTTTCTCGTCGAGGGGTTCACCGCGGCCGGGCATCGCAGCCTGCGCGCGGTGCCGGTGACGCGCTGTCTGCCGCGGCCGGTGGCGGCGGCGGTGCCGGCGTCTGTCGAAGCGCTCGCGCACGCCGTCGATGCCGCCGCCGATGCCGCGAAGCAAGCCGAGGCGCCGGCGGCCGACGCGGCCGCGCCGGGGGTTGCAGCCGTCGTTGCGCCGGTGATCGCGCCCGTCGTCGTCTGCGTGTTCGGCACGGCGATGCAGACCGCGCCCGCGTTGCTCGGCAGCGAAGCGATCCAGCCGGAGTCGGCCGCGGCGACGAGTGCGCTCGCGTTGCTGGAGCTGGCGATCGTGCGCGGCGCGTCGGCCGAGGGGCTCGCGGTGCCGGCCGAAGGCGTCGCGGCGACCGTCGCCGCGCTCGCGGGCGACGCGCCGGTGACGCGCTACACGCTGTCCGCCATCCCCGGCGAGCCGACCACGCGCGGCAGCGCGGCCAACGTCGCTGCCGACGTCGCCGCGGCACTGCCCGGCGCCGAGCCGCTGCCGTTCGAAACGCTCGCGCGCAATGCGCTCGCGTGCCGCTTCGACCTGTGCCAGTTCGAATTCGTCGTGCAGCCGTGGCGGCTCGACCGCGCGACGCTGCGCCGGCTGCGCGTGCCGATCGGGCTCGTCGCGGCGTCGCTCGCGGTCGTGGTGATCGGCTCGAACGTCGAATGGCTGCTGATGGCGCGCCAGCGCGACGCGATCAACGCGCAGATGACCGAATTGCTGCTGAACGCGTTTCCGAAGACGACCGTCGTGCTCGACCCGCCCGGCCAGATGGCGCGCCAGCTTCAGCAGTTGCGCGTCGCGGCCGGCGAGCCGTCGCCGGAAGATTTCCTGCCGCTCGCCGACGGCCTCGCGCGCTCGCTCGGCCCCGTGCCCGCGAACGCGATCGCGTCGCTCGACTACCGTAACCGGCAACTCGAAGTCACGTTCAAGCCGGACGCGACCGTCGACGACGACCTCGCGAAGCGCCTCGCGCGCAACGGCCTGCAGGGCAGCGCCGATCCGAACACCGGTAAATGGACGATCAGGAGCGCATCGTGAAGTCGACGGCTTTGGGCGAAATGTGGGCGGGCTTTTGGGACGGCCGCACCGAACGCGAAAAGCAGCTGCTCACGTGGGGCGGCGCGGTGCTCGCGATTGCGATCGGCTGGTCGGTGTTGTGGGCGCCGTCGTCGGACGGCCGCGCGCAATTGCGTGACAGTCTGCCGGCGCTGCAGCGTCAGCTCGCGCAGATGACCGCCGAGGCGGACGAGGCGCGCACGCTGTCCGGCTCGGCCGCGAGCGTCGCGCCGGGGGGCGCCGCGCTGAAGAACGCGATCGCGTCGTCGCTGACCGAGCACGGCCTGACGGGCGCGCAGGTGCAGATGATCGGCACGTCGGTGCAGGTGCAGCTGAAGAATGCGTCGTTCGCCGACTGGGCCGGCTGGCTCAACGACGTGCGACGCCAGTTCAAGGTGCAGGTCGTCGAGGCGCACGTCACCGGGCTGAAGGCCGACGGCCAGGTCGATCTCACCGCCTCGCTGCAGCCGGCGACGATACAGCAACACTGACCCGCCGCGCGGATGGAGACTCTTGCATGACGTACTGGATGCGGCGCGTGCGCGCCGCGCTGCCGTGGCTCGTGGCCGGGGTGCTGGCGAGCGGCGCGGTGGTGCTCGCGCGTTTGCCGGCCGCGTGGATCACGCCGCTCTTCGCGAACGCGACGCACGGCCACGTGAATCTGATCGAGCCCGAAGGGTCGCTGTGGCGCGGTTCGGCGTCGTTGATGCTGGCGGCCGGGCAGGACACGGGCGGCGCGACGCTGCTGCCCGGGCGCATCGAATGGCAGACCGCGTTCTGGCCGCTTTGGACGGGGCGCGTGCGGATGCAGATGCGTCAGACGGAATCGATGCGCGACCCGGTGACGGTCGAGGCGACGCGGGGCGGCGCGACCGTGTCGGCCGGGTCGATCGGCGTGCCGGCGTCGCTGTTGACGGGGCTCGGCGCGCCGTTCAACACGCTCGCGCTCGACGGCGCGGTGCAACTGACGTGGAGCCCGTGGCGCGTGATCGGCCAGAACGCGTATGGGCGGCTCAGCGTGACGCTGACGGACGTGAGTTCGCGTGCGTCGCTCGTCAAGCCGCTCGGGTCGTATCGGGCCGTGCTGCAGGCGCAGGGCGCATCGTCGACGATCGAGCTGACGACGCTGAAGGGGCCGCTGCTGCTGAACGGTCAGGGGACGCTGTCGCGCATGTCGTCGTCGTTTCAGGGAACGGCGGGCGCGACGCCGGAGCAGCGCGACAACCTCGCGGGGTTGTTGAACCTGCTCGGTCGGCCGAGCGGGCCGGGGACGGTGGCGCTGACGTTTTCGCGGTGAAGGGTGGGTGTTAATCGCAGCGGTGAAGCGCACCGCCATCGCACCGAACACAACCCCCGCGTTACCGAGCCGCCGTTGCGCCGGCGCTTGCCGTCGCCGTCGCCGTCGCGACAGGCGCGGCCGTCGCCGCAGCACCCGCGCCCTTCCGTCCGTGCGCGTCCGATGCCGGCACCGCAGCCGGCGCCAGCACATCACCGGTCTCGCGGTCCATCTGCGCGACGTTCCAGCCGCCGCCGAGCGCCTTCACGAGCCCGACTGACGACACCATCCGCTGCCCGGCGATACTCGCGAGCCGCTGTTGCGCGGTGAACGCGGTCGTCTGCGCGGACAGCACGTTCTGGAAGTCGGTCGTGCCGACCTTGTACTCGTTCAGCACGATCTGCTGCGCCTGCAGCGCGGACTGCACGGCCTGCTGCTGCACGACGATCTCGTTTGCGAGGATGCGCTGCGACGCGAGATTGTCCTCGACGTCCTGGAACGCGGCGAGCACCGTTTGCCGGTAGGTCGCGACCTGCTGGTCGTACGCGGCGCGCGCGGCTTGCGTCTGCGCGTGACGCAGCCCGCCGTCGAACAGCGTGGCCGCGAGCGACGGGCCGACGGTCCAGAAACGCGACGGCATCGACAGCAGCTGCGACAGCACCGAGCTTTCGAAGCCGCCGCTCGCCGACAACGTCAGCGACGGAAAGTAAGCGGAAATTGCGATGCCGATCTGCTCGTTCGCGGCGGCAGCCTTGCGCTCGGCCGACGCGATGTCCGGCCGGCGCTCCAGCAGCGCGGACGGCAGCGACAGCGGCACGGTCGGCGGCGTCGCGTCGAGCGGCGCAGGGGCAATCGAGAACGTCGACGCCGGCTGGCCGACCAGCACCGCGATCGCATGCTCGTCCTGCGCGCGCGCGACGCCGTTGTCGATCGCCGACGCCTGCGCGGATTGCAGCTGCGTCTGCGCCTGAATCACGTCGGCGCGGCCCGCGACGCCTGCCGCGTACTGGTTCTGCGTGAGCTGCAGCACTTGCTGGTAGGCGGCCACGGTGTCGTCGAGCAGCTTTTGCTGGGCGTCGAGCGAGCGCAGCGAGAAGTACGTCTGCGCGAGCGTCGCCTGCGCGGACAGCCGCGCGTTCGCGAGATCCGCCGCCGCGCCCTGCTGCCCCGCTTCCTGCGCACTGACGGTGCGGCTCACCTTGCCCCACAGATCCGGCTCCCACGTCGCGTCGAGCCCCGCGTTGAAACTGTTGCTGATCGAATTGGCGCTGCCGAAATTCGAGCTCGTGCCGCTTGAGCGAGTGGGCGTGCGCGAGCGGCTCGCATCGGCCGACGCGCTGATCACCGGGAAATACGCCGCCCGCGCCTCGCCGACGAGCGCACGCGCCTGCCGGTACGCGGCCGCGAATTCGGCGACGCTCTGATTGTGCTGGTTCAGCTGATCGATCAGCGCGTTCAGCTGCGGGTCGTCGTAGACGGTCCACCAGTCGCCGCGATCGGTCGTGTCGGACGGCTGCGCGACCTTCCAGCCCTCGGGCGCCTCCTTGAACGACGCGGGGACGGCCGTTGCCGGACGCTGGTAGTCAGGCCCGACGGCGCAACCGGCCAGCTGGAAAGCGAGCGCGGCGGCGAGCGCGGGAACGCGCCAGGTCGAAGACTTCGGCGAACGGGCAAAACGGCGGAGCATGCAAGGGATTCCTGTCGATGCGCGTGACGCGGGCGCGACAATGCGGGATTCATCAGATCCGGCAATGGTAGCGCAGGCGTCGTGCGCCACGCGGAATCCGGAAGGTTAATGCGGTGGGGGCGTCCGGTGTGTTACCGGGCGCGGGACGACGATTACGCGTCGTTACCGCGCGACGCGCACGGCGCCGGCCGGCGCAGCGAAAAGCGCGGCTCGGCGGATGCCGCGCGGCACGCGGGCTGACCGCCGGCGCACGGCTGCGCGACGACAGAAGAAGCGCGACCCGCGCTCGCGGACGCGCGCAGCGCGCGACGGCGCTCGGCCAGCGCGAGCAGCAGCACGAGGATCGAGCCCCCCGGCAACGCGAACATCGCCCCGTACAGCGCGAGCTTGCGCCAGCGCGCGACGCCGTCCGCGCCGGTGAGCGCGTGGCGGGCCGAATCGGTGACGGAGCGGCCGAGGCCGCCGAGGGCGTTGATCAGGTACAGCATCGTGTGCGCGGCGTGTCGTTGGTCTGGGCTATGGAAAAACGAAAATGATTGCTTGTCATAATATTGACTATGCAATCGTTTTTCAAGATACTTTGCGCACGATCATCGGTGCGCGTTGTTTTGTCGCATCAAACAGCGATCAGTCGAGGGGAACGGATGAGCGAAAGTGCGCCGGAAACCGGCGAAATCGGGGTGGGTTCGGGGCTCGGGTACTTCCTGTCGACCGCGCGCAACGTCCTCGCGACGCGGATGGACCGTGCGGTTGAGCCGCTCGGGCTCACGTCGTCGCAGATCGGCGTGATCCTCTTGCTGTGGTTCGGACGCGCACGCACGCCGTTCGAGATGTCGCGTGCGCTGTCGTACGACACCGGCTCGATGACGCGCATGCTCGACCGGCTCGAAAAGAAGGGTTTCGTCGAGCGCCGGCGCAGCAGCGCGGACCGCCGCGTGGTCGAACTGGCGCTGACGCCCGCCGGGCAGCACGCCGCGCGCGAGCTGCCGGCGCTGATCGACGCGGTGCTGCGCGACCAGCTGCAAGGTTTCTCGCCGGACGATGTCGCGACGCTCGTGCGGCTGCTGCAGCGTTTCATCGCGAACGATCCGCAGACGCAGGCGGTCTGCGACGCCGCGGACTGCGGCGGCCAGGACGAAACACCGCCGACGCCGGGAGAGCGACAGCCGTAACGGCGGCGGCCGCCGCCGCAGCAGCAAACCCGGTCACAGCGGCCGCCGCCGCAGCAGCAGCAGCAGCAGCAGCAAACCCGGTCACAGCGGCCGCAGCGGCAGCAGCAGCAAACCCGGTCGGCCCGCAAAGATTTATCTGTCTGGGCAGAAGATGCCGGTGCACGAGACCGTGCCCGGCTCGTCATACGCCATTCACTGTCGCGACAACAAGATTCGGAAAAGCGAGGAGCAATCCAATGGACACAGCGGTTGCAGAGCCCGTCGTCGCCGTTCCCCCGCCGCTCTCGGGCGCCACCCTCGCGTGGCTGACCGTCGGGCTGGCGCTCGGCACCTTCATGGAAGTGCTCGACACGTCGATTGCGAACGTCGCGGTGCCGACGATCTCCGGCAGCCTCGGCGTCGCGACGAGCGAAGGCACGTGGGTGATCTCGTCCTATTCGGTCGCGTCGGCGATCGCCGTGCCGCTGACCGGCTGGCTCGCGCGCCGCGTCGGCGAAGTGCGGCTTTTCACCATGTCGGTGCTGCTGTTCACGCTCGCGTCGGCTGCGTGCGGGTTCGCCGCGAACTTCGAAACGCTGATCGCGTTCCGGCTCGTGCAGGGTCTCGTGTCCGGCCCGATGGTGCCGCTGTCGCAGACGATCCTGATGCGCTCGTATCCGCCGCAAAAACGCGGCCTTGCGCTCGGGCTATGGGCGATGACGGTGATCGTCGCGCCGATCTTCGGCCCGGTGATGGGCGGCTGGATCACCGACAACTACACGTGGCCGTGGATCTTCTACATCAACGTGCCGATCGGCCTCTTCTCCGGCGGCTGCGCGATGATGCTGCTGCGCGGCCGCGAGACGAAGACATCGAAGCAGCGCATCGACGCGATCGGCCTCGCGCTGCTCGTCGCCGGCGTGTCGTGCCTGCAGATGGTGCTCGACCTCGGCAAGGACCGCGACTGGTTCAATTCGAGTTTCATCGTGACGCTCGCGATCATCGCCGCGGTGTCGCTCGCGTTCCTGCTCGTGTGGGAAGCCACCGACAAGGACCCGGTCGTCGATCTCACGCTGTTCAAGGACCGCAATTTCGCGCTCGGCGCGCTGATCGTGTCGTTCGGGTTCATGGCGTTTTTCGGCTCGGTCGTGATCTTTCCGCTGTGGCTGCAGACCGTGATGGGCTACACGCCGGGCAGCGCCGGCCTCGCGACGGCGCCGGTCGGGCTGCTCGCGCTGGTGCTGTCGCCGATCATCGGCCGCAACATGCACCGGCTGAACCTGCGGATGGTCGCGAGCTTCGCGTTCGTCGTGTTCGCGGTGGTGTCGTTCTGGAACTCGACGTTCACGCTCGACGTGCCGTTCGATCACGTGATCCTGCCGCGTCTCGTGCAGGGGATCGGCGTCGCGTGCTTCTTCGTGCCGATGACGACGATCACGTTGTCGAGCATTCCTGACGAACGGCTCGCGAGCGCTTCCGGGCTGTCGAACTTCCTGCGCACGCTGTCGGGCGCGATCGGCACGGCGATCAGCACGACGTTCTGGGAAGACGACGCTATCCGTCATCACGCGATACTCGCGGAGTCGGTCACGCAGGCGTCGGCGGCGACGTCCGCGTACCAGGACGCGCTGTCGAGTCTCGGCGTGGAAGCGCATGCGCTGACCGCGCAACTGAACGAGATCGTCACCCAGCAGGCGACGATGATGGCGACGAACGACTTCTTCCGGATCTCGGCGGTGGCGTTCGCGGTGCTGGCGGTGCTCGTGTGGATCACGAAGCCGCGCAAAGGCGCGGGCCCGTCGATGGGACACTGACGCGCGCCGCGCTCACGCGCGCATCAGTGCGGGCTGCCCGGCGCGACGACGTCCTCGGGGTGCGAGGGCGGCGAATTGTCGACGCCGGTCCGCACGAACTGCTTGAACGCCGCGCCCGCAGCCCACGGATCGGGCTTGCAGCCGAGCGAGCTGTCGCAGTGCGCGGCGAAGCCGATCGTCGACGTGCCGTCGCTGTTCGGCGTCTTCGTGATCTGGTACGCGAGCGCGCGCTTGCCGCCGCCGGGGCCGGACGTCTGGATCAGCGTGTCGGTGGCCGTCTCCACTTCGTAGGTCGAATGCGCGCGCACCCATTGCTCTGCGCGCTGCCACCAGGTCGCACATTCGCCGGAGTTCGAGCACGTGAGCGGTGCGGTCGCGATCTGCATCACGTCGGGATTGACCTGGCCGCGCGTCGCACATCCCGCCGCGAGCAGGCAGAGCGCAGTCAGCGTAAAGGTGGGCAGGATTCGTTTCATGGCGAGGGGCTCCACGTGGACGGCGCGAGCGTCGCACGCGCGCTTCGCTCGCCGTCATCTTGTTGGTTCGACAGGTTGGACCGTGCGCCGAAGGTTCCGTTGCGGCAATTTCGATGCCCGCCGCGACGCCGCGGCAGGCGCCGCCTCACACGCTGAAACGGTTCAGCGTGTACGCGCGATACGCGGCGACGAACGCATCGAACGAGCCGACTTCGTCGTGTTCGAGCTTCGTCTGCTCTTCGAGCGATTCGCGAGCGAGCGCTTCGTAGTGCCGGGTCGTGGCCGCATCGAGCGGGCGCGACAGGAAGTGCGCCGCATGCCGCTCGCTCTGCGCGAGCCCGAACTGCAAAAAGCTCTGACCGGCGTCGCGCATCGTCTGCAGCACGCGTGCGGACGGCGTGAGCGCCGCGTCCGCGAGCTTCTCGCGCTGCATCGCCACCGAGCGCGCGTGAGCGTCGCCGCCGCTCAACGCGTCGAGCACCGCGGCCGTGCGGTCGATCTTCGCGAACAATTCGTCGGCCCAGTCGCGCATCGGCACGCTGCGACCATCGCGTTTCAGTTCGAGGCCGGGACGGCGGCCTTGCTTCGTCACGACCGAGAAATTCTCGTTCGCCTCCGCATACGCCGGCGCGGGCAGCAGCGGACTGTCGTCGAGCGCGCACGCGAGCAGGTACGCGTCGAGAAAACGCGCGGTCGAAAGCGAGATGCCGATCGGCTCGAACGGATCGATGTCCATGCAGCGCACTTCGACGTACTGCACGCCGCGCGCCGCGAGCGCATGCAGCGGACGCTCGCCGGGATGCGTGACGCGCTTCGGGCGGATCGTCGAGTAGAACTCGTTTTCGATCTGCAGCACGTTCGTGTTGATCTGCACCCACTCGCCGTCGCGATGCGTGCCGATCGCCTCGTACGGCGGATACGGCTGGCTCACCGCATCGGCGAGCGCATCGAGGTAGCCCGGCAGCGTGTCGTAGTCGGCGCGCAATGCGGACTGGCCGGTCGTGTTCGAATAGCCGAGATCGCTCATCCGCAGGCTCGTCGCGTACGGCAGATACAGCGTGTCGGCGTCGAACGATTCGAGCGTGTGCGAGCGGCCGCGCAGGAAGCGCGCGTCGAGCGCCGGCGACGCGCCGAACAGATACATCAGCAGCCAGTTCGTGCGGCGGAAGTTGCGGATCAGCGCGAGATAGCGGTCGGACTGGTAGTCGGTCAGCGTCGCGGTCGACTGCTGGTCGGCGTGCAGCGCGCGCCACACCTCTTCGTTAAGCGAATAGTTGTAGTGAATCCCGGCGATGCACTGCATCGTGCGCCCGTAGCGCAGCGCGAGACCGACGCGATACACGTACTTCAGACGCGCGATGTTCGACGTGCCGTAACGCGCGATCGGAATGCCGTCGTCGGTGTCGGGCAGCAGGCCGGGCATCGACTGGTTCCACAGGATTTCCTGCTGGCGGTCCAGCACCGCGTACACGAAGCGATGCAGTTCGTCGAGGCGCTCGAGCGTGAGCGCGGCGTCGTGCTCGGCCGACGTGATGATTTCGAGCAGTGCCTCGGAGTAATCGGTCGTCAGCGACGGATGCGTGAGCGCGGAGCCGAGCGCATCCGGATGCGGGCTCAGCGCGAGGTGGCCGTCGCGCGTGACGCGCAGGCTTTCCTTTTCGATCCCGCGCAGACCGCGCAATAGCGCGTCACGTTGCGGCCCGGCGCTCAGCACGGAAAGGCGCTGCTGGAGAACGTCGTTCGTGCGGTGTGAGGTCGTGTGTGGCATTCAAGCTGGTCGGACGAAACTGGCCGCCTGGCAGAAGCACGCGGCGGCCGGCGGGATGTTTGCGGTAGCGGGCACTTTAACATCTCGCCACGAGACCTGCTTGAGGCCGCCTGGCGCGTGGATCACGCGTCGGCCGGGTGCTGGCGGCGTGCGGTTGGACGTGGAGTCGCGCGCGGATTCGTCCGTCGTGTCGTGGGCTGTTTCGCGTCGTTTCGTGCGCGGATTCGCGCGTCGTGTCGTGAGCTGTTTCGCGTCGTTTCGTGCGCGGATTCGCGCGTCGTGTCGTGGGCTGTTTCGCGTCGTTTCGTGTGTGGATTCGGGCGTCGCGTCGGGCTGTTTCGCGTCGTTTCGTGTGCAGACTGGGCCGATTCGCGTGCGAATTCGCGCCGATTCGTGTGCCGCGGCGCGGCGCCGCGTAGTGCGTGCTCGTCCGGGCGACGCGCCGTTTTCAACCTTCAGCCGCCGCGCGCGGCGCCGGCACGATCGGCGATTTCGTTCCACAGATGCATCGCCGCGTACGCGCGCCACGGACGCCACGCGTCGGTGCGTGCGCGCTGCTGCGTCGCGCGAATCAGCGCGGGGTCGCGCGCGGCGATTGTCTGCATCAGCACGAGGTCGGTGGCGGGCCACGCGTTCGCGTCGCGCCACGCGCGCATCGCGACGTACTCGACGGTCCACGGGCCGATGCCGGGCAGCGCGAGCAGCGCCGCACGCAGCGCGTCGAAGTCGGGCGCGGCCGTGTCGGCCTCGATGATCAGCGCGCCGCTCGCGACCGCCTGCGCGAACCCCTGCAGCGCGGCGACGCGTTTGCCGGGCATCCCGATGCCGGCGAGATTCGCCGACGCGAGCGCTGCCGGCGTCGGAAAGCGCCACGCGGTGCGCGCGTGCGGATGGCCGTCGATACGTTGGCCGACGCGCTCGACGAGCCGGCCGAGTATTGTCGTCGCGGCCTTCACGCTGACCTGCTGTCCGACGATCGCGCGCACGACCAGTTCGAACGCGGACCATGCGCCGGGCACGCGCAGCCCCGGCGCCGCGGCGACGAGCGGCGCGAGCCACGCGTCCGCGCCGAGGTGCGCGCCGATCGCGGCCGGATCGGCGCGCACGTCGAACATTCGCGAGATGCGCTCCGCGAGCGCGGATGCGTGGACGCTGACGGGCCCCTCGATCGTCGCGACGAGGCAGCGCCGACGCGGATGACGCGCGACGCCAAGCGTGCCGCTCGCGCCGGCCCATTCGATCGCGCGGCGATACGAGCCGTCTTCGACCACTTCGACGCCGGGCGTCGTGCGTCCCGCGAAAAAGCGCAGCACGCGCGGCCAGTCGTACGGAGCCCGAAACGGTAGTTCGACGGAAGCGACGGCGAGGTCGCGGTCGGGTTCGACGGTGCTCAAGCGGCTCTCTCCCGCGAATGCGGTTTCGGTGACGCCGAAGCGTCGTCTTGTCTGCGATCCTTGCGTTGTCTGGCCGCCGCCGGACGGGTGTGTGCACCGGCACCGCTCTTCGCCGGGGACGGTTCGCGTGCGTCGTCGCCGTGCGGAGGTTTGCGATCGTCGCCGCCCGGCGACTCGTGCGCAGAATCCGATGCGCGCGCAACGAGGCGGTCAGCCGGCGCGAACCCGTTCGCCTCCGCGTCCAGCAGCGCTGCCTTGCGCGCAATGCCCCATCGATAGCCGGCGAGCGAGCCGCCCTTCTGCACGACACGGTGGCACGGAATCGCGAGCGCGACCGGGTTCGACGCACACGCGCTCGCGACCGCGCGCACCGCGCGCGGCACGCCGAGCGTCTGCGCAATCTGCGTGTAGCTGCGCGTTTCTCCGTACGGAATCCGCTGCAACGCATCCCACACGCGCTGCTGGAATGCGGTCGCCGCGATGTCGAGCGGCAGGTCGAAGCGCTCGCGTCCGCCGCTCAAATACGCGTCGATCTGCGCGAGGAACGGCGCGACCGACGCGGCGTCCTCGTCGATCCGCGCGGCGTTGGCGAAGTCCGCGCGCAGGTTCGCGACGAGCGACGCAGCGTCGTCGCCGAACGCGATCCGGCAGATGCCCTTGTCGGTCGCCGCGACGAGCGCGACGCCGAGCGGTGTCGGCGCGCTCGCGTAGCGGATCGCGAGGCCTTCGCCGCGACGCCGGTACGCGGAGGGCGCCATCCCCAGTTCCCCGGGCGCGCTGTGATAGAGCCGCGACGGCGAGCCGAAGCCGGCATCGATGCTCGCGCGCGTGACGGCGGCGCCTTGTTCGAGCGCATCGCGCAGCGCCGCGCCGCGCCGCGCGGCCTGGTACTGGCGCGGCGACACGCCGAGCACGCGCTTGAACAGGCGCTGCAGGTGGAACGGGCTCATGTGGACCGCGTCGCCGAGCTGCGCGAGCGTGAGCCGCTGTTGCGGATCGGCGTCGAGTGCGGCGCACGCGCGCTGGACGACGTCCAGTTCGCGCGGCAGGCCGCCCGGGCGGCAGCGCTTGCATTCGCGGTAGCCGGCCGCGCGCGCGTCGTCGGCGCTCGCGAAGAATTCGACGTTCTCCCGGCGCGGCTGCCGCGACGCGCACGACGGCCGGCAGAACACGCCGGTCGTGCGCACGCCGTAGAAGAACGCGCCGTCGGCGTGCGCGTCGTGCGCCGCGACCGCGCGCCAGCGGGCGTCGTCGTCGGGCCAGCCGGCCGGATCGGCGGCTGGAGTGAGCAAGGTTGCGGACTGGGCAAGCGAGGCGGCCGTCATGAGGACACTCCGTGAAGCGGCGAACATGAGGTCCACTGTAGCCGCGTCGCCGCTGCCGCACGCGCCGGATCTTGCGGTCTCATTCGGGAATCTTCCGTCCGAGGCCGGCCCGGCGGCCGGTTGTGGTCAAACGACACAATTGCGGGTTTTCCCTTAAAAAAGTGTTGCGTCGCCCAGGCGCGCTGTGTATAGTGGTTCCTGTCTCCTCCATGTCTCCTCCTGATATGGATTAAGCCCGCTCCAAACAGCGGGCTTTTTTTCGTCCAGCGGTTTTGTGTTGTCCGGCGACGCCTTCCGCCATTTTCCGCGTTCCTGCGTCGCCTGGACTGTCTGCTGTTGCCGTATTCGGCGCTTGCCCGACGGAGGGTCGAATGTCGTTTCAGATCCGCGAAATCGATCACGTTGTGATCCGGGCCGTCGATCTGCCGGCGATGGTGCGGTTCTATTGCGACGCGCTCGGCTGTCGGGTGGAACGCGAGCTGCGCGACATCGGGCTCGTGCAATTGAGGGCCGGACGTTCGCTGATCGATCTGCTGGCGGTGAAGGGCGCCACCGGCGATGCGGATCGCGCGGGCCGCAACATGGACCATCTGTGCCTGCGCATCGAGCCGTTCGATGCGGCCGCGCTGCGCGCGCACCTCGCCCGGCACGGCGCGACCCTCGGTGAAGAAGCGCTGCGCTACGGCGCCGACGGCTACGGACCGTCGCTGTATCTGTTCGATCCCGAGGGCAACATGATCGAGCTGAAAGGGCCGCCGCAAAGCGGATGGCGCAGGCGGCCCCGGTCAGCCGGTCCGTCTTAGACCCGTGCCGGCGCCTTCAGCACCGTCCATTCGACCGCGACCGGCTCGGTGCTCGCATTGCCGATCCATGCGGCGCCGTCCTGCACCGTGCATTGCAGACGCATCGTGCGCTCCGCGAGCGCGCCGAGCGCGGCGGCGACGTTCTCGCCGAGCGACCACACCGTCACGTTGCGCAGCCGTTCGACCTTGCTCTTCACGCCCTGCCACCAGATGTCCGATGCGCGGCCGCCGTATGCGATCACGATCACTTCGTTCGCACGGCCGCTCGCCTTCGCGATGCGCCGCTCGTCGGGCTGGCCGACTTCGATCCAAGTTTCGATCGCGCCAGTGAGATCCTTCGACCACAGATCGGGTTCGTCGGTATCCGACAGACCCTTGCAGAACTCGAGCCGCTCGCTGGCGAACAGCGCGAACGCGGCGATGCGGACCATCATCCGGTCGTCGGTTTCAGACGGATGACGCGCGATCGTCAGCGCATGGTCCGCGTAATAGTGCCGGTCCATGTCCGCAATCTGCAGTTCACCCTTGTAAATCGTCGATTTGAGAGCCATCTCGTCCGTATCCGCGCAGCAAAGCCGCAAATGATAACGGACTTCGCCGCAACCGATGTGCCGGAAGATGCGCGGGCGGCGAGGCGGCGATCTCGGTGGCGATGGGGTGGCGAATCGGGTGGCGATCAGCGGGATCTGATCGGGACTGCCAGGAATCCGGCGCGAGCAGGCGCAAGCCGGCGCGACCGTGCGCCGGCCGCCGGCTTCAGGCCCGAAGCCCGCGCTTCGATGCCGCCGAAAGTACGGATCGCCGTCGGCGCTACGGCTTGATGAAGCGATCGGAGGTCCAGAGCCCTTGCTCGTCGGTATTCGCGGCGTTCACGAATTCGACGTCGTGGCCGACTACCTGCACCACGCGGAACGACTGGTCGGACGGCGTCGACAGGCACTCGTAGCCGGCGAAGTATTCCTGCATCTGCTGCTGCTCGCCGGCCTTTTCATGCAGGCTGACCGCGTCGAGCTTGTCTTTCGACAGGCACCCGTACGAGCCCGGTTTCAACTGCACGGTTTGTTGCGGCTTCAGCGTGGCGTCCTGCGCTTGAGAAGCGCCTGCGCAGACGAAACCAGCCACCGCAAGCGCGATGCCGGAGAGGATTTTCATGGATATGCCTCCTGCGGGTAAATGCCAGGTTAGCTATGTATTTAACTTCTACCGCCTGCCCGCTTTTATTAATTTAGGAGAAGCGCTATAGGCCGCAAGGACGACATGTGTGCGATTGCAGCAGCGACCGCTTGCGGCAGCGGTCGGGCGGCGAGCCGGGATGCGACTGGCAGCGAACCCGGCGCTTATTGAAGCAATGCGATATCACGCGCGAGTCTTGAGCCGCGAGCGAAGAAGAAAATCGCCGCGCGAAAGCCAGTCGATTTTAACGCTGGCGAATTGCGCGTTTTTGCCGGTTACTGCGGCGCACATAAAGTCGATCGCATCGGCGGGGGCGAATATCCGATTAACGACGCGATCCCATAAAAAGAAAGATGCCAGGCAATCAGCGACCACCCGGCGCCGCGAACCGATACGGCTTGCGTGCTCAGCGCGTTCATGGATAAATCGGGAGTCCGTCGACTCCGTTTCTTGCTGCGAGATACCCATGACTGTCGCTCACTGGCTGCCGTTCGCGATCGCGTCGGCGATTCTGCTCGCCATTCCCGGACCCACCGTGCTGCTCGTCGTGTCGTACGCGCTCGGCCACGGGCGCCGCTATGCGCTCGCCACGACCGTCGGCGTCGCGCTCGGCGATCTCACCGCGATGACCGCGTCGATGCTCGGGCTCGGCGTGATACTCGCCGCGTCGGCAGCGCTCTTTGGCGTGCTCAAGTGGGTCGGCGCGGCGTATCTGATCTATCTCGGCGTCAAGCTGTGGCGCGCGCCCGTTGCAGCGCCGGACACGCCGGATATCGCCGAAACCCGCACCGGCCGCATCGTCGCGCATGCGTACGCGGTGACCGCGCTGAACCCGAAGAGCATCATCTTTTTCGTCGCGTTCGTGCCGCAGTTCATCGATCCGCACGCGCGCGCACTGCCGCAGATCGTCGTGTTCGAGACGACGTTCGTGCTGCTCGCCGCATTGAACGCGTTCGCGTACGCGATGCTCGCGGCGGCGGCGCGCAAGGCCGTGCGCAATGCGCGCGTGCAGCGCGCGGTCAACCGCACGGGTGGGTCGCTCCTGATCGGCGCGGGACTCTTCGCCGCCGCGTGGAAGCAGACGACGGCCTGACGTCGCCGGTCACGCCGCCGGCGGCTGCGGCTCGCGGCGTTTGATGAAGTCGTGCTGGAACACGCACATCCGCAATGCGTTGTGGTACGCGCCGTTGCTGAAAAACTCCTCGATCAGCTCGGCTTCATGCCGGAAACCGCACTTTTCGTAGACGTGGATCGCCGCGACATTCGACCGGTCGACGATCAGATACAGCTTGCGCAGATTGAGCACCGAAAACGCGTAGTCGATCGCAAGCTGCGTCGCGCTGGTCGCGTAGCCGTGCCCTTGCGCGTGCGGCGCGATGATGATCTGAAACTCGCCCCGACGGTGGATGTAGTCGAGTTCGATCAGCTCGACGAGCCCGACGATCTGGCTTGCATGGTCGATCGCGACGAAGCGGCGTTCGCGCAGGTCGTGCACGTGGCGGTCATAAAGCTGCGACAGCTCGGTGAACGTTTCATACGGCTCCTCGAACCAGTAACGCATGATCTTCGCGTCGTTGTTCAGCTCGTGGACGAACTTCAGGTCATGGCGTTCGAGCGGACGCAGCGTGACGCGCGTGTCGTGTTCGACGGTCATCGCAAATTCCCCTTCTTCACTCAAAGCGTACGGATCGCGGGCGGGTCCGGCCGCTTTCCGATAATACGGGCTGGCCTGGCGCGGCGTTTTCCGCGCGTCGGGAAGGCGGTCGGCCGTCTTCGTCTCGCCGCGGGCACGCTCGATGCGAGGTCAACGGCGCATCGGCTCATGCATGGCGTACCCACTCCGGTTAGTAAGTATTCGCCCACGGTGCAAACTGTCGCGCGGGGACTACAATACGTGAGCAGCGCTTGACAACCAGGAGGTTATCGTGATCGAGCACGTAATACTGGGCGCGTTTCTGGTGATTCCTCTCGTTTTAGTGGTTTTCCTGTTCTCCGACGAAATCATCGCCGAGCACAGGCAACGCGCGCAGGCGGAAGATCACCATCACATCGACTGGCGGCATCCGCTGCGCAGCCTCCTGCACCACTGAAGCGCCGACGCACGCGAACGCACGACAAGAGGAGCGACTCGTGGACTTCGAGTTCTCCTGGATGACGTACTTCGTGGCCCTGTTCGCGCTGATGGGCGTGTCCCTCGCGCTGACCCTGCTTTGCCCGGCGGGCGGCGAGCGCGACGACCGGTCGCCGCCGGCGCACGCTGCGGACGAGCACCGTCCTGCCGCGCGCTGACTTACGGCGTGTAATCCGTCGTTACCACTTGCAGCATCTATTTCTGCGATTCCGGACCACAATCGGCCGCATGTCGTCGGACATTTTCGTCACGGAGAACAACATGCGAAAGATGGTGGCCGTTTTGGTGATGGCCGGATGTCTTACCGCTGCCGGCCAGGCGAGCGCTCACGGTCGTGGCGACGGTGGCGCGGTGGTGGGTGCGCTCGTCGGCGGAGCGCTGCTCGGCGCGGTCGTGGCCGGCGCATTGAACAGCGGGCCGGCCGTGGCTTATCAGGCGCCGCCGGTCTACGCCGCGCCCGCGCCGGTGTATGCGCAGCAGCCGGCCGGCTATTGCTACAGCCCGTATCAGCAGGGCTATGTGCCGTGCGCGCCGGCGCAGCCGCAACCGTATGGGTATGCGCGGCCTTATGGTTGGTAGACCCGGGCGGCAGCCCCGGTGGCGAGCCGCGGATCGTGACGCGCGTGCGGTAGTCCGCGCGGTCACGACGGCTTAGCCGCGAGGCCGACGGACATAACGCGCCGTCGGCTTTTTTGTGCCGAACGGCCCGTGTCGGCCGGCGCCGGTTTCAGCCGGTCAGTTCGACCGGCGTGACCCGCAGGGTCAGTTTCTGCGTGAGGCGCAGCACCGTCACCGCGACGTCGCGGCCGATCCGCGATCCGTCGAACACCCGCTGCAGCGTATCGACGCCGTCCACCGGAATGTCGTCGATCGCGACGATCGTATCGTCGACGCGCAATCCGCCGAGGCCGGCCGGACTGCCGCCGACCACTTCCATCACGCGCACGCCCGTCTTCGTCGGCAGGTCGAAATAGCGCTGCACCTTGCGCGCGATCGGCACCGTCGTGCCGGCCACGCCGATATGCGCGCGCCGCACGCGGCCGTGCGCGAACAGCTGCATGATCACCCACTTCGCGGTGTCGATCGCGGTCGCGAAACAGATGGCCTGCGCGCCCGGAATGATCGCCGTGTTCACGCCGATGACCTGTCCGGCCGAATTGACGAGCGGACCGCCCGAATTGCCGGGATTGAGCGCCGCGTCCGTCTGGATCACGTCGTAGATCATCCGCCCGGACGTCGAGCGCAGCGACCGGCCGAGCGCGGAGACGACGCCGGTCGTCACCGTCTGCGCGAGCCCGAGCGGATTGCCGACGGCGATCGCGATCTGCCCGACGCGCAGCTTCGACGATTCGCCGAGCTGCGCGTGCGGCAGCGGCTCGGTCGAGCCGATTCGCACGACCGCGAGGTCCGTGCTCGGATCGTCGCCGACGATGCTCGCGTCGTAGGTGGAGCCGTCGGCGAGCGTTACGCGCAGCGCGCTCGCGCCGTGGACGACGTGGCTGTTCGTCAGCAGATAGCCGTCGGGCGTGAACAGGAAGCCGGAACCGGTGCCGCCGCGCGCGCCGCGCTGCGCGGCGTCGCCCGGCGGGCTGCGATCGACCGCGATGAAGGCCACGGACTGCTGCACGCGTTCGAGCGCGCCGATCACCGTGCGGGAATACGCATCGAGCAAGGCGGCGTCGTCGTCCGCTGCGAGCGGAGCGGCGCCCGACGGGTCCGCGGATGCGTTGCGCGCGAGATCGTCGATGAAGGAAGGTCGGCTGCCCACGATCTGAACTCTCCGGTAAGCGAGGTTCGGAGATGCAGGGGTGGTGCGGGGATTTTCAAGAGGGGGCGGTGGGGCTGCGTCTGTCGAAGTCTGCCGCCGCAGCCTGCGCCTATTTCCCGATACAAAACCGGCTAAAAATCACCCCCAGCAAATCATCGGAAGTGAACTCCCCGGTGATCGAATTGAGCTCCTCCTGCGCGAGCCGCAACTCCTCCGCGAACAGATCGAGCGCCTGCGCATTCTGGTCCGCATGCGCCGCCGCCTGCGCGAGATGCTCGCGCGCCGCGCGCAGCGCGATCAGATGGCGTTCGCGCGCCAGATAGACGCTCTGCGCATCCGCCTGCCAGCCTGCGATCCGCAGCAGCTCCGCGCGCAGCAGCGCGATCCCGTCACCGTGTTTCGCCGACAGATGCACGTCGCAATCCACCGCGCCATCCGCGCTGCCGTCCCTGGAAACGGACGCCGGCTGTCCCGCCAGATCCGTCTTGTTGTATACGCGAACCACCGGCACGTTAGCCGGGAAGCGCGCGGCAATCGCGCGGTCTTCGTCGGTGACGCCGCCGCGCGCATCGAGCAGATGCAGCACGACGTCCGCGCGGCCGATCTCGTTCCACGTCCGCTCGATGCCGATCTTCTCGACTTCGTCTTCGGTCTCGCGCAGGCCGGCCGTGTCGATCACGTGCAGCGGGATGCCTTCGATCTGGATCGTCTGCGAAATCTTGTCCCGCGTCGTGCCCGCGACCGGCGTCACAATCGCCAGTTCAGCGCCCGCGAGCGCGTTCAGCAGCGACGACTTGCCGACGTTCGGCTGCCCCGCCAGCACGACCGACAGCCCCTCGCGCAGCAACGCGCCCTGGCGCGCGTCCGCGAGCACGTGGTCGAGCCGCGAACGGATCGCGGCGAGCTTCCCGCGCGCGTCGGCCGCTTCGAGAAAGTCGATCTCTTCTTCCGGGAAGTCGAGCGTCGCTTCGACGAGCATCCGCAGCGTGACGACGTCGTCGACGATCGCGTGGATGTCGCGCGAAAACGCGCCGTCGAGCGAGCGGCCGGCCGAGCGCGCGGCGGCCTCGGTGCTGGCTTCGATCAGGTCCGCGACCGCTTCGGCCTGCGCGAGATCGAGCTTGTCGTTCAGGAACGCGCGTCGCGTGAATTCGCCCGGCTCGGCGAGACGCAGGCCGAACGGGCGTCCCGCGTCGACGCAGCGCGTAAGCACGAGTTGCAGCACGATCGGGCCGCCGTGCCCTTGCAGCTCGACGACGTGTTCGCCGGTGTACGAGTGCGGCGCCGGAAAGTACAGCGCGATGCCGCGATCGAGCACGTTGCCGTCTGCATCGACGAACGGCACGTAGCTCGCGTGACGCGGCGCGAGCACCTGGCCCGTCAGCGCCTGCATCAGCGTTTGCGCGCCGGTCGACCCGGCGCGCCCGAACGACACGCGGACTACGCCGATCCCGCCGCGTCCGGGAGCGGTGGCGATGGCGACGATCGGATCGGAGTCGTTGGCGAGCATGGCGAAGGCGGGGCGAGTAGTGACGGCGAGGCCGACGATAGATGGCGAAACGAAGCTTGCGCGACGCGCGGACCGACGGCCGACGAAGCGTGCGAGGCGCCCGGCATTGTATCGCGCGCCCTCCTGGCACTCTTCGGACGCCGGGGCCGGCGCGCCCTGCGTCGGCGATTCAACGAACTCTGTCAGAATATCCTGATCTGGATAAGAGGTCGCAGGTGCCGCCGCGCAGACTGCGACACGACCGCGCAGAAAAGCTGTTGCACAACATTGCATTCCGCCAGTCACCGCTCTGACGAGGGGTATCGGGGAATGATCGGTAACAGGAGAATTATTTCTCGATCGGGCGATAAGTTGCCTGGACAGTTGTCTATCTACGGGAAGCGGGGTTGCACAATCGCGCCATGCCAACCGTTGAAGAAAAAATCGCCTTTTCCGAACGCCTGAAGTTCGCGATGAAGCGTGCGCCGGAAAAGCTGCGCGGCGGCACGGATCTCGCGCTGCACTTCAATCTGCGTCATCACGGCGACCAGCCGGTGTCGCCGCAGACCGCGCACAAGTGGCTGAGCGGCCGGACCATCCCGACCGACGACAAACTCGCCACGCTCGCCGAATGGTTCAAGGTCGACAAGCATTGGTTGCATTACGGACCGCCGCCTGTCGGCGCGTCGTCGGCGGTGCCGAAGCCGCTCCTGCGCGACGACAGGTATCCGCCGTCGCAGGAAGCACTGGAACTCGCGTCGAAGATCGACGCGCTGACGCCGCATCATCGCTACCTCGTTCAGGAACTGATCGCGCAGTTCTACGGCGACGCGGACAGCGACTGATCCGGCGCGACGTCGTCGCCATCGCCGTTGCGCCGCAAATAAAAAAACCGCCCGGTTCGCACCCGGGCGGTTTTTTTGACTTTCAAGGCTTGCGGGAGCAGGCCGCCGAACCGTCAGGCCTTGGCCTTTTTCTTCTGCCCCATCATCCGCGTGATGTAGTACTGCTGCGCGATCGACAGCACGTTGTTCACGACGTAATACAGCACGAGGCCGGCCGGGAAGAAGAAGAACATCGCCGAGAACGCGAGCGGCATGAACATCATCATCTTCGCCTGCACGGGGTCGGGCGGCGTCGGGTTCAGCTTCGTCTGCACGAACATCGACACGGCCATCAGCACCGGCAGGATGAACCAAGGATCCTGCTGCGACAGATCGTGAATCCACAGAATCCACGGCGCGCCGCGCATTTCGACCGACGACAGCAGCACCCAGTAGAGCGAGATGAACACCGGAATCTGGATCACCACCGGCAGACAGCCGCCGAACGGATTCACCTTCTCGGTCTTGTACAGCTCCATCAGCGCCTGGTTCATCTTCTGCGGATCGCCCTTGAAGCGTTCGCGCAGTGCCTGCATCCGCGGCGTGATGGTCTTCATGCGCGCCATCGACTTGTAGCTGGCCGCCGACAGCGGGAAGAACACGGCCTTGATCAACAGCGTCAGCAGCACGATCGACCAGCCCCAGTTGCCGACATAGCTGTGGATCTTT
>DATJJN010000114.1:0-4021 GCA_035492135.1 Paraburkholderia sp.
GGCACCGCTTCGTTCTGCGTCGCTGCATCAGCAGCAGAGAAACGAGATTATGAAGAACTTTCGCTACATCGTCAACAGGTTTTTATCACTTTCTCAACCCGCTCACGTCGCTCAAACCCTTGCCACGACTGGCTCTCCCGCTTCCCCGTGCCCCGGCGTCCGGAGCACGAAAGAGCGAGATTCTAGCGAGCCGGGCACCGCCTTGCAAGCGTTATTTTGATACGCATGAATTGCGCCGGAACTGGCGCAATAAAGAAGAATGATCGGCACAACAAGTGGCCTGCCAAGCCCACCTCAGGATCAGTCGAAAATCACCTCGTTCAGGCGGTCGCGCGCTTCTGCATCGCACGTTCGACAACACCCAGATAATGATCCAGGTCCGGCGTCGCGCGGTTCTCTTCCTTGGCGCGATCGTCCCATTTGCGCAGACGCAAGGCATCTTGCGCATAGGGCTTCCGCAGGAACGCGTCGGCCTCTTCTTTACTGAAGATCCCGCCTTGCAGTTCCAGGCTGCGCACCGAATCGGCGGAAAGCTGGCCGAAGTAAGCGTCGTCGATTGCGCAGAGGCAGCGCTTGGCGTCGACGTGCAGACGGATCGGTTCCAACACCGCATCCGACAACACCGGCCGTAAGAACGGCAGCGCGAAATACTGATGCAGATCGTCGATGCCCCGCTGCGTCGGCGTTTCGCCTTGTAAATTCAGCAGATGACCGAGGTCGTGCAAAAACGCCGCGGCAACGAGCTCATCGTCAGCGCCCCCCTCTTCCGCCAACGCGCCGCTTTGCAGCGCATGTTCAAGCTGCGTCACCGGCTCGCCGCTATAGGCGAGCTTGCCGTATTGCTCGAACAACGAGCGGATGTCGTTCAGACTCAATGCCACGCTCTTACTCCCACGGTAATGAAAAGGTCTTCAGATTGGTGAAGCTCTTCATCGCTTCCTGAACGCCTTCCTTATAGCCGAGCCCGGAATCCTTGATGCCACCGAACGGCGTCAACTCGATCCGATAACCCGGCACTTCCCACACGTTGACTGTTCCCACACGCAATTCATTGATGAAGCGCGTAATCGCGTCCTGCCGGTTCGTGCACACCCCGGACGACAAGCCGAACGGCGTGCCGTTGCTGATACGAATAGCGTCGTCGAGCGTATCGAACGTGATGATCGGCGACACCGGCCCGAATGTTTCCTCGCGCACCAGTGCCATCGACGGATCGACGCCGTCCAGCACGGTCGGCGAATAAAGCGCGCCGTCGCGCTGGTTGCCGATCCGCAAGCGCGCACCGGCCGCCACCGCTTCGTTCACACGCGCTTCGAACAGCTGCGCGGCGGCGACGTCGATCACGGTGCCCATCTGATTGCCTGCGTCGAACGGGTCGCCATAGGTCCATGCGCGCGTCTTCTCTACGACCAGATCGGTGAAGTCCGCCGCGATGCTCTTTTGCACCAGCATCCGCTTGACCGCCGTGCACCGCTGCCCGGAGTTCTTATACGAGCCCTGCACAGCGAGCGTCGCGGCACGCTCGAGATCAGCGTCTTCGAGCACGATCAGCGGATCGTTGCCGCCCAGCTCCAGTACGACGCGCCGGTAGGCCGCCTTCGAGGCGATATATTTGCCGATCGCCACGCCGCCCGTGAACGTCACGAGTTCGGCCAGAGGATGCGTGATCAGTTCGTCGGCGATTTCGCGCGGATCGCCGGTCAGCACCTGCAGCATGGGCGCCGGCAAACCCGCTTCATAAAGAATGTCCGCCAGATAGAACGCCGACAAAGGCACCTTCTCCGACGGCTTGAGCAGCACCCGATTATTCGTCGCGATCGCTGGCGCAATCTTGTGCGCGACCTGGTTCATCGGATGGTTGAACGGCGTGATCGCCACGATCACGCCCGCCAGCGGCTCACGCTGCGAAAACACCCGGCGCTGCTTGCCATGCGGGGTGAGATCGCAGGAAAAACTCTGCCCATCGTCGCGCAAGGCCTCGATCGAGGCGAACTTCAGCACGTCGGCGACGCGGCCGATCTCGTAGCGCGAATCCTGCTTCGACAGACCTGACTCCAGCGAGATCAGGTCCGACGCCTGTTCGATGCGCTCGCGCAGCAGCACCGCCGCGCGCTCGAGAATCTGCGAACGCTCGTAGCGCGACAGCGTCGGCCGATACGCGAGCGCGTAGTCGAACGCGGCGCGCACATCGTCGATGCTGGCGTGCGGCACCGTGCCGACGCGCATGCCGGTATAGGGATCGAACACATCGAGCGTGCGGGCGCGCGTCGCGCGCTCGCCGCGCAGCCGCAGCGCTTCGACGCGGAACGCCGGATGGTCCCGCAGCACCGTGTTCATGATGGCGACACGCGATTGAGCACGACGTCGAAGATATCGAAGTTGCGTAACCGCTTGTCTTCGCTGCCGGTAGCCGATGGCTGAACACGCCGGTTAAACATCAGCGGCACTTCCTGCTCGGAAATCCCGCCATGCGAGCGCAGCGGCACGGTGAGCCCGGACAGGTCGTGCTCGTCTCGCCGCGTGCCGAGCACCACATGCTTCGTGCCGATCACGACCAGATCGCCGATGCGATCCTCAGGCAGCCCGAAGCGCGCACACGCGGCGTGGCGGTCGAGCACGACTTCGATTCCCGGCAGACGACCGATCCGCGCAATCACCGACGCAGCATCGAGCGCGCGCGGCAGATAGACGGTCGCGAACGAACCCAGCGCGCCATGATGCACGACGTACGGATCGGTGATCGGCAGAATCACACGCGTCGTCGACGCGCCGAGCCAGTCGTCGAGCAAGTCCTGCAGATAGATCACATTCGGCTCGCCGGTTTGCGGATCGTGCTTCGCGTTCATGCCGTGGTCGGCGGTCAGGCCGATTACCCAGCGAAGCGCGTCGAGCTTCGCGAGATAGCCGTCCATCATCGCGTAGAACGCGTTTGCGCCTTCGGTGCCGGGCGCCCACTTGTGCTGGATATAGTCAGTCGTCGACAGATACATGAGGTCGAGCTTACGCGTCTGCGCGAGCCGCACGCCGGCCGCGAACACGAATTCCGACAACCCCGCGCTATACACGTCCGGCAACGGCAGACCGACCAGATCGAGCACGTCGTCGATGCCGTTTTCCTCGCGCGTCACCTTGTCGGCTTTTTCCGCCGAAAAGCAGATGCCCTTCAACTGCCAGCCGAGCAGCCCGCGCAGTTTGTCCTTTGCGGTGACGACGGCGACCGCGGCGCCCGCGTCGGCGGCGGCCGCGAGCAGCGTGGGCGCGCGCAGGTAGGCGGGGTCGTTCATCATCACCGCCGCTCCGGCGCCGTTGTTCGCGTCGGTGTCCCAGAAGTAGTTGCCGCAGATGCCGTGCACCGACGGCAGCACGCCGGTCACGATCGACAGGTTGTTCGGGTTCGTGAACGACGGGATCACGCAGTCGCCGCGAAACGCCGCGCCGCCCTCGAGCATCGAACCGATGAACGGCGCGACGCCGGCCGCGACCGCCGCTTCCAGGTACGCAAACTCGCAGCCGTCGACGCAGACGACGACCGTCGGTTGCGAAGGCCGCCGATAGCTCCGGCCGTTGACTTCGATCGTGCGTTGCTCCGGGTGTGTCATCGCGTGGTTTTCCATTGCAGGGGTTGTCATTGCCAAGGCCTCATCGCCTTGCGGTCTGTTCACGGGCGAGGCTGCCGATGCGCTTGCCTCGGCTTCATCGCCGCGCCGTCATCGCTCGCGCGAGCCGGCCGCGCGCGCGGTTGCCGGGAGGAGCTGCTCGTGCGCCGCATCGCCCGCCGCGTCGCATGCCGCATGCGCGCGCTGCAACCCGCCCTGCACATGCGCACGCATCAACTGTGCGGCCTGCTCGGCATCGCGCGACGCGAGCGCGGTCAGAATCGCGCGATGCTCGGCGAGCGAGCGCTCCATCGCATCGGCCTGCACCACCAGCGCAGCTCGCCGAAACAGGCTCAGTTCGCTCACCAGTCTTCGATACGTCTCGTACAGCTTGACGTTGCCCGCCGCCGCGACGAGCGCGTCGT
>DATJJN010000115.1:0-2930 GCA_035492135.1 Paraburkholderia sp.
CTGCGCCAGATGCTCGTCAGTAACGAACTCGAATTCATGATGGAAGCCCATAACGGCATGTCCGCGCGAATCGTGCGTGAAGCCGGCTTTAAAGCAATCTGGGGCTCGGGCCTTGCGATTTCCGCGCAATTCGGCGTGCGCGACAATAACGAAGCGAGCTGGACCCAGGTCGTCGACACACTCGAATTCATGGCCGACGCGAGCGATCTGCCGATCCTGCTCGACGGCGATACTGGCTACGGCAACTTCAACAACGTCCGCCGTCTGGTGCGCAAGCTCGAACAGCGCGGCATCGCCGGCGTGTGTATCGAAGACAAACAATTTCCGAAGACCAACAGCTTCATCAATGGCGAGGCGCAACCGCTCGCCGATATCGACGAATTCTGCGGCAAGATCAAGGCCGGCAAGGACTCGCAGACCGACGAGCATTTCTCGATCGTCGCGCGCGTCGAGGCGCTGATCGCCGGCTGGGGCATGGAGGAAGCACTGCGCCGCGCGGAAGCGTACCGCCGGGCCGGCGCCGACGCGATCCTGATCCACAGCAAGCTGTCGCGTCCCGACGAAATTCTCGAATTCGCACGTGAGTGGGCCGGCCGCGCGCCGCTCGTGATCGTGCCGACCAAGTACTACAGCACGCCGACCGAGGTGTTTCGCGAAGCGGGCATCAGCACCGTGATCTGGGCGAACCATCTGATCCGCGCGGCGACCTCCGCGATGCAGGCCGTCGCGAAGGAAATCCATTCCAGTGAAACGCTCGTCAACGTCGAAGACAGCATTGCCGCGGTCAACGAGATATTCCGTCTGCAGGACGCCGACGAATACTCGGAAGCGGAAGATCGTTATCTGTCGAGCGGCCGCGCGGCCGGCTCGGCGGTCGTGCTTGCCGCGAGCCGCGGCAAGGGGCTCGAAGCGGTCACTGAAGACCGCCCGAAGGTGATGCTGCCGATCGCCGGCAAGCCGCTGCTGCGCTGGCTCGTCGATGCGTTCAAGAAGCAGGGCGTCAACGACATCACCGTGGTCGGCGGCTATCGCGCCGATGCGATCGATACGGCGGGGATTCGCCTCGTCGTCAACGAACAGCATGCGCACACTGGCGAGCTTGCATCGCTCGCATGCGCGGTCGACAAACTCGCCGGCGACACCGTGATCTCGTACGGCGATCTGCTGTTCCGCAGCTACATCCTGCGCGATCTGGTCGAAAGCGAGGCCGCGTTCAGCGTGGTCGTCGATTCGTCGCTGACCGACGCGGAAAACGTCAGCGTGCGCGATTTTGCGTGGTGCTCGGCAGCCGACGATCGGGGTCTGTTCGGCAGCAAGGTCCTGCTGCGCCATGTCGCGAGCGGGCAGGATGCGTCGTCGGCGACGCTTGCCGCGCAGGCGCCGCATGGTCGCTGGATGGGGCTGTTGAACGTGCGCGGCGAAGGCCGCGAACGCTTGCAGGCGGTGATGCGCGAATTGCAGGCACGCAGAGATTTCGCGTCGCTCGACATGCCCGCGCTGCTCAATGCGCTGATCGAAGCGGGTGAGTCGATCGAGGTGCAATACGTGCACGGCCACTGGCGCGGCGTCAATGACCTCGACGACTTCCGCCGCGCGGGCGATTTCGCGCATGCTCAGGCGCCGTTCGCGAGCGCGACCGGTGATGTGGCAAGCGTGGCGGCAAGCGCGGCGAAGCACAACGCGGCAACCGGAGGCGCGCGATGATCGAAGCCGCGCAATTCGTCGAGGCGGCGCGCGAGCGCGGTTTCGACTGGTACGCGGGCGTGCCGTGCTCATATCTGACGCCATTCATCAACTACGTGCTGCAGGACGAATCGCTGCACTACGTATCGGCGGCCAACGAGGGCGACGCGGTCGCGCTGATCGCCGGCGTCACGCTCGGCGCGAAGAACGGCCGGCGCGGCATCACGATGATGCAGAACTCCGGACTCGGCAACGCGGTGAGTCCGTTGACGTCGCTCACGTGGACCTTCCGTCTGCCGCAACTGCTGATCGTCACCTGGCGCGGCCAGCCGGGCGTCGCGGACGAACCGCAGCACGCGCTGATGGGGCCGATCACGCCGGCGATGCTCGACACGATGGAAATTCCGTGGGAGACCTTCCCGACCGAGGCTGACGCCATCGGTCCGGCGCTCGATCGCGCGACCGCGCATATGGACGCGACCGGCCGGCCCTACGCGCTGGTGATGCAAAAGGGCAGCGTCGCGCCGTATGAGTTGAAGGACGGCGGCGCCCCCGCGCAACGCGCGCACGTTGCGCCGCGCGTGCAGTTCCGCGGCGTTGCGGCGAATGAATTGACGACCCGCCACGACGCATTGCAAAAGGTGATCGCGCATACGCCGCTCGATTCGACGGTGGTGCTCGCGTCGACCGGTTTCTGCGGCCGCGAACTCTACGCGATCGACGATCGCGCGAACCAGCTGTACATGGTCGGCTCGATGGGCTGCGTGACGCCGTTCGCGCTGGGTCTTGCGCTCGCGCGTCCCGATCTGCGGGTTGTCGCGCTCGATGGCGACGGCGCCGCGCTGATGCGCATGGGCGTGTTCGCGACGCTCGGCGCGTACGGCCCGCCGAACCTCACGCACGTGCTGCTCGACAACGGCGCGCACGATTCCACGGGCGGCCAGGCGACGGTGTCGTCGCAGGTGTCGTTCGCGGGCGTGGCCGCTGCGTGCGGTTACGCGTCGGCGGCGGAGAGCGACGACCCGGCCGTGATCGACGAGCTGTTCGCCGCGCCGCCGCTCGACGGCCCGCGCTTCGTGCGTTTGACGATCCGCCGCGGCACGCCGGATGGCCTGCCGCGCCCGACCATCACGCCGCCCGATGTGAAGTCGCGCCTGATGCGCCACATCGGCGCGGTCTGAACCCAAAGCAAGACCCAAAGCAAGGAAAGGAACACCGATGCTGCTGCTCAACCCAGGCCCGGTGAC
>DATJJN010000116.1:0-56296 GCA_035492135.1 Paraburkholderia sp.
GGCAGCGCCATCGCCGCTACAGTCGCGGTTTTCGTCAGCGCCCGACAGACTGCTGCGCATAGACCTCGCCGCGCAACGTGCGAACTTCGCTCCCGTCAACGCGCGCGTCGGCGATCGAAACCACCGACAACGCACTCGACGAAGCGACTCCGCGCGAACCGTCCGCCACGAACTGCGTCCATGCCAACTCCGCGCACGGCCGCAGCGAACGCGAACGACGCCGCACGAGCATCGTCGTCACGCGCACTTCCGGCTGCAGCACGCGCGCGACGAGCGGCGGCGAAGGCGTCGGCCAGTGTGACCACGTCTGTCGCGCGTCGTCTGCCGACACCGGCAGAATGCCGACGCCGAGCCCGAGCCCGGCCATCCGCAATACGCCCTCCACGTGCGCGAGTTCCTGAAGCGGGCGGCCTTCGGATCGATGCGTCGCGAGCGCGCGCATCACCGCGTGGCGGCTGCCCGCATCGCGATTCAACGTGACGAGCGGCACGTCCGCGAGATCCGCCCAGCCGAGCACGCCGCGCTGCGCGAGCGGGTGCTGCGCGGGCAATATCGCGGCCAGCGGCGCGGCCGCGAGCGGCTGCACGTCGAGGTTGCCGCACGCGAACGGCACCGTCTCCGTCACGATGCCGAAGTCCGCTTCACCTTGTTCGACGGCCTGCAGCACGGCCGCCTGCGGAAGATCCTGCAACTGCAGCGTCATCGACGGATACGCGGCCGAGCAACGCGCGAGCGCAGCGGGCACCCAGCCCGACGACAGCACGGGATTGCTCGCGATCACCACCACGCCGGTATGCGCGTGGTGTGCGTCGCGTCCTTCGTGCAGCACCTGATCGATCTCGTCGAGGAGCCGGCCGATGCGTCGCTCGAAACCGCTGCCCGCGAGCGTCAGCTCGACCTGGCGCGTCGTGCGGTCGAACAGCTTCAGGTCGACCGCCTCTTCGAGTTCGCGCACGCAGCGGCTCACGGCCGACTGCGTGAGGCCGAATTCGCGAGCGGCGCGCGTGAAGCTGCGCGCCCTCGCGACCGCAACGAACACCTTCAGTTGCTGGAGCGACACGTTCATCGTCATACGTCGGCTCCGCTTTGGGGCTAGCGCGTCATTCGCCGGTCTGCGACAGACGCGACGATGCGCTCAACGTCGCCGTCGGCACCGACGGCTCGTCGGCCGATTCGATCAGACGATGGCGCATCGGCGCGAGAATCAGCTTCGCAGAGATGCCGGCCGCAATCGTGATCACCGCCGCGGCGACGAACACCGCGTTCCAGCCGCCCGTTGCCGACAGCACCGACGCCACCGGCACCAGCAGCGACGCCGTGCCCTTCGCGGTGTACAGCGTGCCCGCGTTCGACGCGGCGTACTTGCTGCCGAACGTGTCGGCGCAGATGGCCGGGAAGATCGAGAAGATCTCGCCCCAGAAGAGGAAGATCAGCGCGGCGAACAGCATGAACAGATACGGGTTCGTGCCGAAGTACATCATCCCGAGCAGCGCGAGACCCTCGCCGACGAAGATGATCATCATCGCGTTTTCGCGGCCGATCTTGTCGGACACGAAACCGCACAGCGGACGCGTGAAGCCGTTGCAGATGTTGTCGATCGACAGCGTCAGCGTCAGCAGCGGCAGCGTCGTCAGGCCGAACACGCTCATCGGAATGCGCGCGAGGCCCCAGTCCTTCGCGATCGGGCCGAGTTGCGCGGTCGCCATCAGGCCGCCCGCCGCCACCGCGACGAACGCGACGTACATGACCCAGAACACCGGCTGCTTCACCATCTGTCCCGGCGTGTAGTCGACACGCGTCATCAGGCGGCGGCCCGGCGCGACCTTCATGCGCGGCGACGGCTTGATCAGCAGGAATGCGAGCACGAAAATCGACACGCCCTGGATGATGCCGAACACGAAGAACGCGTGCTCGTAGCCGGAGCGCGCGATCATGTTCGCGATCGGAATGACCGTGACGGCCGCGCCCGCGCCGAAGCCGGCCGCGGTCAGACCGGCCGCGAGACCGCGCCGGTCCGGAAACCATTTGAGCGCGTTGCCGACGCAGGTGCCGTACACGCCGGCCGCGCCGATACCCGCAATCGCCGCCGACACGTACAGCATCGGCAGCGTCGTCACGTAGGCGTTCATCACCCACGACAGGCCCGCGCAGATCGCGCCGACCGCCACGACCGGCCGCGGACCGAACCGGTCGACGAGCCAGCCTTCGAGCGGCACGAGCCACGTCTCGGTCAGGATGAAGATGGAGAACGCCAGCTGGATTTCCGCCTGCGCCCAGTGATGTCGGGCGCTCATCGGCGCAACGAACAGCGTCCACGCGTATTGCAGGTTGGCCACCAGCGCCATGCATACCATGCCGATGACCAGTTGCCACCAGCGAGCCGTCCAGAACGGGCCGCCGTCGCTCCTCTGACTGATTGCATTCATGTCACATGTCTCCACTATCCATTCACAGCAGCCAGCATCATTGCCGGTCTGCATAGCCTTCTGTTTATGGCGTTGTCCCCACCCTTTTGCTTTCGCTTTTCTTATTCATGTGCGTTATCGGAAATACCCATTGCAAATTCCGATAAAGCATTAATTCCAATTACTGGGATTTCGCCTGCTGACCGCCTCTGCTGCTGCGTTCGCCGAGTGCTTTTCGCTCTTGTTTTCGGCTTGTTTCCAGGCGTTAACCCGAATAAAACGGCGCATTCCGACTCCTTTCAGCCCATGCTAGGGCGATTGCTGAATTAGGAATAATTAAAGTTTGTTATTATCAGGATTCACGTTCCTTTATGGATCGGCCATGACGATGAGAAACGCGACGCTGCGCCAGCTGAAGGTCTTCGAGACCGTGGCGCGGCACCTGAGCTTTTCCCGGGCGGCGGAAGAACTGCATCTCACGCAGCCTGCGGTGTCCACCCAGGTCCGCCAGCTCGAAGACCACGCGGGACTGCCGCTCTTCGAACAACTCGGCAAGAAGATTTACCTGACGCCCGCCGGCACCGAAATGCTTCATTACAGCCGCGCGATCATCCAGCAGTTCCATGAAGCCGACGAAGCGATGAGCCAGTTGAAGGGCGTGTCCGGCGGCAAGCTGAACGTCGCGGTGATCAGCGCGGGCGATTACTTCTTTCCGCGTCTGCTCGCGGAATTCACGCGCCGCTACGCGGGCGTCGCGCTGAATCTTTCCGTGCACAACCGCGAGGAACTGCTGCATCAACTCGCGACGAACCAGACCGATCTCGCGGTGATGGTCCGTCCGCCGCACTCGACCGACGCGATCAACGAGCCGTTCGCGCCGCATCCGTACGTGATCGTCGCGGCGCCCACGCACCCGCTCGCGCACAAGCGCAACATCAAGCTGAGCGCGCTCGCGAACGAGGCGTTCATCGTGCGCGAACGCGGCTCGGACACGTGGAATTCGATGGAAGAAGGCTTCGCGGGACGCCTGACGAACCTGAAGATCGCGATGGAGATCAAGAGCACCGAGACGATCAAGCAGGCGGTCATCGCGGGGATGGGCATCGCGTTTTTGTCCGCGCACACGGTCGGCCTCGAACTGCAGGTCGGCCACCTGACCGTGCTCGACGTCGAGGGCTTTCCGGTGATGCTCAACTGGTACGTCGTGCATCGCAAGAACAAGCGCCTGCCGCCGGTCGCGCTCGCATTCAAGCGCTTCCTGATGGAGGAAGGCGCCCAGCTCATCGAAAACATCACGCGCGTGACCGAATCGAGCTTCCATAAGTAGGCGTATATGGATACGCCATGATCCTTTAACGTTAGCGGATAGATCGCATTAATCGATGCGTGCGGGCTTCAATGCGCGCGTCGACCACCGGAACGCCTGGCACTGCCATACCGACCTCGGTCGCGGCGGCGCAACGCGGCGAACGCCGCGCCGTCGCGCGAATCCTCGCGTGCGACGCCGCCGCCCGCCGCGCCGAATCCGGGCAGACACGTGGCGTCGAAGGTTTCTCCGCCGCACGCGGCAACCAGCCATTCATCAGGGATCCCAACGAGACCGATGCGGCCGAACGGGTCCGCGTCCGCTCGCGCGACGACTGCGCGAAGTCCGGCCGCCGCGACGCGCGCGCCCAGCATCATGCGCACGCCGAGCGCCGACGCGAGCGCGCACGACGCGACGAGCGCGGCCAGCTTGAACCCGGCGGACGTGTCCGCGGCCATGAAACCGCCGGCGAGCGCGACGCACAGCGTCACGGCGAGTCCATAGGCGAGCGGATCGCCGAACGCGGATTGCGCGGGGAGCATGGGCGGCGACGAAAGACGGCGGTGCACGCGGCTGCCGTCATCGCGCGCGCGCTCGACGAACCATGCGCTCGCCGACGCCGCCAGCATCCACGCGCCCAGCGACGCGGCGAGATAGAGCGCACCGCGTTCGACGATGTCTTCGCGAGGCACGAGCAGATGCGCGGCGAAGCCGCCGGCAACGGCCGCGGCGCCCAGCGCGCAACCGGCTGCCGCGACGAATCGGGGCGCAACGGGCCGGCGCAAGCGGCTCGCGAACCACGAGCCGCACACGGCGCCCGCGAACGTCGCGAGCACGACTTGGACGCTCTCCAGCGTGCCTGCCGCGATCGACGCCACCATCAGCGCCGTCAGGAGCGCAAGCGCGATCGACCTGCCGCCGCGAGCGGAACGCGCGGGCCGCGTCGCCGCGCGACGGCCGCAGCGCGGCAGCGCGTGACCTCGCGCGCGCGCCGCCCCGCTCGCGGCCAGCCGCGCGAGCGCACCGAGCATCCACGCGAACAGCCATCCCGCACCGAGCCCGCCGATGTCGCCCGCCAGTCGCTCCAGCATCTCTCCTCCTCGCGTCGCCTCGTGTTATCCGTGTTGTCGTCGCGTGCGTATCAGGCCGTGCCCTCGACCGTCGCCGGCGCTTTCGCCACGCCCGGCGACGCGGCGCCGAGCCGGTTCGTCAGCGTGCCGATCCCGTCGATCGTCACTTCGACGGTCGAGCCGTCCGGGATCGAGCCGACGCCGAGCGACGTGCCGCACGCGATCACGTCGCCCGGTTCGAGCGTCAGGTCCCGCGAAATCAGGCTCACCTGCTCGGCGGGCGTGAACACCATGTCGTCGAGCGGATAGTTCTGCCGTTCGACGCCGTCGAGCGTCGTCACCACGCGCGCGCGCTTCCAGTCGAAGCCGGATACGATCGCCGGGCCGATACTGCAAAACGTATCGAAACCTTTCGAACGGCACCATTGCGGGAAGTGCGGATTCTCGTTCAGCAATCCGGCCGCGGTCACGTCGTTGACGATCGTGAAGCCGAAGATCGATTCATCGGCCTCCTTAACGCTCGCGTTGCTGCAGCGCCGGCCGATCACGATGCCGAGTTCGCCTTCGAACGCGATCTTTCCGTCGTAATGCGCGGGACGGCGAATCGGCTGCTCCGAGCCGATCACCGAGCCGGCCGGCTTCAGCAGAAAAAGCGGGTGCGAAGGCACCGGCTTGTCGAGCTTCGCCGCGAGCGCATAAAAGTTGTTCCACAACGCGACGACCTTGCCGGGCGCACACGGCGCAAGCGGCGTCAGCGTGCGCAGCGACAACACCTCGCCGGTCGGCGCGGGGTCGTCAAGACGTTCGTACGCGTGCAGGTAGCCGTTTTCCACGCGGCCGAAAACGATCCGGCCGTCGCTCGACATCAGGCGCATCCAGGTTTGCATGCTTCGCTCCATCGGAATCGCAGCCGCCATGCGTGCGATCCCTCGTTGTCATGGTTCGCAAAAGCCGCCGCCCGGGGCGCGCGCGTTTCATCGCGACGCCCCGGATCAGCGCGCGTTCAGATCGCGCCTGCTGCCCGCAGCATGCGGATCTCGTCAGGCGAATAGCCGAATTCGGCCATCACTTCGTCGGTGTGCTCGCCGAGCAGCGGCGAGCGCTTCACGTCGGTCGGGCTGTCGGACAGCCGGATCGGATTGCCGACCGTCAGATACTTGCCGCGCACCGGATGCTCGACCTCGACGATCGTGCCGCTCGCGCGCAGCGACTCGTCGGATGCGATCTCCTTCATCGAGAGAATCGGGCCGCACGGAATGTCGTAGCGGTTGAGCACGGCCATCGCGTCGAACTTCGTGCGCTGCATCGTCCAGTGCTCGATCTCGCCGAAGATCTCCTTCAGATGCGGGAGCCGCGCATTCGCGGTCGCATAGTGCGGATCGTCGATCCACTCCTCGCGGCCGATCAGCTTGCAGATGCGATCCCACACCGGCGCCTGCGCGATGAAGTAGATATAAGCGTTCGGATCGGTCTCCCAGCCCTTGCACTTCAGGATCCACCCCGGCTGGCCCCCGCCCGACGCGTTGCCGGCGCGCGGCACCGCGTCGCCGAATTCCTCGTTCGGGAACTGCGGGTATTCCTTCATCACGCCGGTGCGATCGAGCCGCTGCTGGTCGCGCAGCTTCACGCGGCACAGGTTCAGCACGCCGTCCTGCATCGCGGCGAGCACCTTCTGCCCGCGCCCGGTGTGCACGCGCTGATACAACGCGGTGACGATGCCGAGCGCGAGATGCAGCCCGGTGCCGCTGTCGCCGATCTGCGCGCCGGAGACGACGGGCGGGCCGTCGTGAAAGCCGGTCGTCGACGCGGCGCCGCCCACGCACTGCGCGACGTTCTCGTACACCTTGCAGTCCTGGTACGGCCCCGGACCGAACCCCTTGACCGACGCGACGATCATCCGCGGGTTCAGCGTGTGGATGTGCTCCCACGTGAAGCCCATCCGGTCGAGCGCGCCCGGCGCGAAATTCTCGACCAGCACGTCGCATTCGCGGATCAGCCGTTCGAGCACGCGCTTGCCGTCCGGATTCTTCGTGTCGATCGTGACCGAACGCTTGTTGCTGTTCAGCATCGTGAAGTAGAGGCTGTCCGCATCCGGGATGTCGCGCAGCTGTTCGCGCGTGATGTCGCCCGCGCCCGCGCGCTCGATCTTGATTACGTCAGCACCGAACCATGCCAGCAGCTGCGTGCAGGTCGGGCCCGACTGAACGTGCGTGAAGTCGAGAATGCGCACGCCATCGAGTGCCTTGCCCATGTTCAAAGTCTCCGTTGTTGGTCGTGGACGGGCGAGTTGCGGGGCATCGTGCGGACCGCTGGGGTGCCGGCGGGGCTCGCCGGTCCAGGTGTCGCGTTGATGACAATACGGTATGTGATATATCAAGGAGAGGCAAGCGGGAATTTGCCCTCATCCGGATGCAGTGCAAAACGGCTCAAAGCGCCGTGGCGTAAGGCGTTAGACGGGTTCGGCGGGAGTTTTTCGCAGCGCACACAAGGGAAAACACCGAGCGTTGATATGCCAGATGCCGTGTGCGAAGAAAGGAAAACGGGGAGCCTCGATGGCTCCCCGAGTGGCAGCGGACGTGGCCCGGCCGGTCAGGACCGGTCAGGTCAGTCGAGAAAATCGCAATGCGCTTCGACGTGCGCGGCGAGGTCGAGCGAGTGCTGGCGCACGAGCTTTTCGGCAAGCTCGGTGTCGCGCTTTTCGAGCGCCTCGATGATGCGCAGATGGTCGACGATCGAACGCGACGCGCGGTCGCTCTGCGAAATCGTCATGCGCCGGATGGCACGCACGTGGATAAAGATGTTCTTGATCGTATCGAGGATCAGCTGCGACTTCGACAACTCGACGATAGCCTGATGAAACGCGATGTTCGCATCCGAATACTCGGCGATGTGCTCAGCGGGCGTGTCGTCGCGGAACTGGTCGAACATTCGGCGCAGCTTCGCGATTTCCTCGTCGGTTGCGTGCAGCGTCGCGAGACGCGCGGCCATGCTTTCGAGCGCGGCCCACATCTGGATCATCTCGACAATCTCGCGCTTGCTCTTGCGGACGATATAGATACCGCGCCGCGGCACCATCCGCAGAAAGCCTTCCTGTTCGAGCAGCGTCATCGCCTCGCGCACCGGCGTGCGCGACACGCCGAGCGTCTCGCTCAGCACGCGCTCGTCGAGACGGATTTCTTCGCGCGACTGATAGATGTCCGCGTCGGCAATCGCCTGACGCAGCATTGCATACGCCTGATCACGCAGGCTCGCGCTCGCGTTGATCGGCTGAAGGGACAGCGTGAGCGCCGGCGTTTGCGAGCCGGCGCCCGGGACAGACACGACTTCAGTTCGAAGTTCTGACGACATTCATTGCCTCTTTGCGGACCTTGGGACGGAATTCCGCCTGGGTGACCGGCTTCGCCGAGCCGAGACCGACGAAGCGGCCATGCTCGGCTGCGCGTTCGAGCGCCGACTTCGGCAGCCACTTCGCGAGCATCACGGTCGCGGCCGCCCCTAACCCCACCACTGCCACACTGAAAACTGCCAGAGAAACAAAATCCATTTGAAGCTCCGCATCATTAAGTGATCGAATGACTCAATGATATGCTGCGTCGCGACAAAAATCAATATTTCGTATGTGATATATCAGTCGCTGTCTCTTCAACGCAACAGCGGGTGTGCCGAGGGGCAAACTTCGAAAAAGTTCCGTCCCTTGTTGACACAAACCTCGATTTCAACACACACTGGCTTCATGCGCACGTCCCTCCTTTTCGCGATCGCGATTAATCCCCCAGTGCATGCCCGCGCGGGCAAGCCACTGGGGACGTGTGCGTATTAGCAGTCAGTCGTCGTAGTCACGCCAACACCAAGCCCCACCGGCATCGATGGGGCTTTTTGTTGTGGGTGTTTCGTGAACCTGCTCCGTCGACGTCGGTTTCCAATCGACGGAGAACAACATGGACGAAGCCTCACAGCAAACCGGCTCGCGCGCGTCCGCGCAAGAGTCCGCCCCCGCCTTCACCGCTACCGGTGCGTCATCGAGCGCCGCGCCCATCGGCCTGCCGATCGGCTCGCCGCGCCACGACGGCGCGACGCCGACGCTGTCGATCCGCTTCACCGTCGATCCGCGCAAAACCGTCACGTGGAAGATCGCGTCCGACTCGACGCTGCGCGTCTGCCGCGAGCGCATCTGGCTCACGCGGGCCCGCTCGCCGTACGACTACTGGCTCGGACCCGGCGAAGCGATCGGCCTCGCGCGCGGCGAGCGGATCTGGCTCAGCAGCGAGGCGGACCGTCCCGCCGAGATCACGCTGACCAGCGCGTGGAGCCGCCGCCGCACCGTCGCGCTCGCGTGGATCGAATGGTTCGCCGGATGGCCTGCCGTGTTCGCGCTCCGTCGCGCGCGCTGACGGCGGCCGCGGGGCCATAAAACGACAACGCCGGGCGCACCGCGTGAGCGGCGCGCCCGGCGTCGATGGCCGAAGGATCGATCGATCCGTCAGAACTTGTGCCGGATGCCGAGGTTCACCATCGTCTGCGAGCCCGTGCCGGCGTAGCCGTACGAACCGATCGACGCCTGCGCGGACATCGCGCCGCCCGAGCCGTCGCCGGTTTCGCCGCTCGCGTGCTGCCAGGCCGCCGTCATGTACAGGTCCGTGCGCTTCGACAGCGAATAGTCCGCGCCGATCGACACCTGGTGATAGGTCGCCGTCGTGTCGCCGTTCGCGTGCGTGTAGCTGTAGCCGACGCCGAGCAGCAAGGCCGGCGTGGCCTGGTAGTTCAGGAAGCCCTGGCCGGTGTTGTACTTCTGCGTGTTGAAGAAGACCGAGCTGCCGTCCGGCGCGTAGCGCGCGTTGCTGTAGCCGAGGCCGAACGTCAGCGCGCCGAACACGTATTGTCCGGCGAGGCGCGCGATCGACAGCGAGCTGGCGCTCGCATAGCCGGCGTTGATCGGCCCGTCGAATGTGCCGTCCGACGTGCTGGCCCAGCCGTCGGTCCGCACGCCGGCGCTCGCGGGACTGTTGTCCGCGTGGAAGTAGCCGCCGGCGAGCGCGATCGGGCCGTTCGTGTACGCGATGGCCGCGCCCCACGACTGCTTGGCGCCGGTCGAGCCGGCCACGCCGCCGAACGCGTACATCGCCTCGGCCTGCAGGCCGCTCCAGACCGGCGTCGCGTATTTGACTGCGTTGTCGACGCGGAAGCTGTTGTCGTAGTTGTCGACGTCGCCCGGCGTCGCGAACGCGGACCCGAAGTAATTGTCGGCCGTGATGCCCTGCACGAGATCGATCAGCGGGTCGTATTGGCGACCGAGCGTCAGCGCGCCGAACTCCTTCGAATCGAGCCCGACATACGCCTGCCGGCCGAACAGCCGGCCGCCCTGACCGAGCCTGCCCGTCGACGGGTCGAAGCCGTTTTCCAGCTGGAAGATCGCTCTGAGGCCGCCGCCCAGGTCTTCCGCCCCTTTCAGGCCCCATCTCGTGCCGGAAAGGTTGCCGTGGGCGGTGTTGCCGAGCGACCAGAGGTTGTCGCTGCCGGCCGCATGGTGGATGTAGGTGATCGACGTGTCGATCGTGCCGTAAAGCGTCACGCTGCTCTGCGCATCGGCGGGGGTTGCCGCCGCCCCGAGCGCTGCAAGCGAGAAAGAAGTCAGGACCGCTCTTTTCACCTCGGTTTTCATCTGATTCTCCTGGCGCCGAAAAAAAGCTGATCGAGCGCCAGATTAATCCTTCCCCCATGACGAAAGAAAATAATCGTGCGGTGGCGTCGCTATTTGTTAACAGCCCATTATAAGCGTGACGGATGATTTCTAACATCATGTTTCCAAACGACAAACGTTATTTATCCGTTGTTGCAGCCATTCACTGATTCCCTAATTTAATCTCCATTAATACCGCTCGAACGCAGTCAAATTCGACGTCGATCTGGCCCTTAACGACAAAATCCCCTCATGTTTCGCCAGCTGCTGCCGATCTCCCGTTCAGAATGCGGTGCGGTTCACTGTCCCGGTTTCTGACGCCGGTCAACCGTCGGCGTCCTCCGAACGTTTGAGCTTTACCAAATCATTACGTTTGCCTGCCTTGCTGCCGACGCGGCCGGCCGAAGAACGACGAATAACCACCGATGTCGTTGCGGGGGACGCCCTTCGGCGCTGCCACGGCATCGAAGAAGTCCGCCACGTCCATATGTCTGATCGTTTATCCTCCCGCGCGGCGCTCCTCGCCGCTGCGCTGCGGCGCCGGGCAGACGCCCTGCGTCTGCGCCGGCTCGTCGCGCCTGCGATCGCCGTCGGCATCTGCGCGCTGCTGCTCGTGGTGCTCCAGCACCTTTCCGAGACGGTCGACTATCACTCGGTGATCCACCAGCTGCTGCGCCTGTCGCCCGAGCAGTGGATCGGCGCGCTCGCCGCCACCGGGATCAGCTATCTCGCGCTGATCGCACGCGACGCGGTCGGCCTGCGCGATCTTGGCATCCGCGTGTCGCGGGCCGCGCTGTTCGTCGGCGCGACGGCCGGCTCCGCGCTCGGCAACGTGACGGGCTTCGGCGCGCTCACCGGCGGCGCCGTGCGCTGCCGCGTGTACGGCGGCGCGGGCGTGACGCCCGTGCAGGTCGGACGCATGACCGTGTTCACCGGCGCGACGCTCGCGATCGCACTCGCGTTGATGACCGCGCTCGGCATGGTCGGCGCGGCCGACACGCTGGCCGGCCTGCTGCGCCTGCCGCCCGTCGCGCTGCGCTGGATCGGCGGCGCGGTGCTCGTGCTCGGCGCGGCGCTGATCGCCGTCTGCCCGGCCAACACGCGCGAAGTCCAGTTCGGCGCGCGGCACTGGATGCGCTTTCGCGTGCCCGCGCGCCGCGACGTCGTCGCGCAGCTGCTGCTCGCCGTCGTCGATGTCGCGGGCGCGGGCCTCGCGCTGTGGGCCGTGATGCCGCACGCGCAGCTCGGTTTCATCGATTTCCTGACTATTTATTCGGCCGCGATGCTGCTCGGGCTGATCGGCCACACGCCGGGCGGCATCGGCGTGTTCGAGGCGGCGATGGTGTTCGCGCTCGGCGGCAGCGTGCCGACGCCGCAGATCCTCGCCGCGCTGCTCGCGTATCGCGCGATCTACTTCGGCGCGCCGCTCGCGCTGTCGGCGGCGCTGCTCGCGGCCTTCGAAGGCCGCGCGCTGAAGACGCCGCTCGGCGCGGCGATCGCGAGGCGCGGCGCGAACGGCGTGTCGCAGCTCGCGCCGCTCTTTCTCGCGATCGTCACGTTCGTCACCGGCAGCATGCTCGTGATTTCCGGCGCGACGCCCGCGTTCGCGCGCCGCATCGCGCTGTTGCAGACGTTCCTGCCGCTGTGGGTGCTCGAAAGCTCGCAGATGCTCGGCAGCCTGTTCGGCGTGCTGCTCCTGTTCGTCGCCCGCGGACTGCTGCGCCGCCTCGACGCCGCCTGGTGGTTCGCGCTGATCCTCGCGGTGCTGAACCTCGCGCTGTCGTTCGCGAAGGGCCTCGCGTTCGTCGAGGCCGGCGTGCTCGCGCTGCTGATCGTGCTGCTGCTGTCCACGCGCAGCCGCTTCAACCGTCATTCGTCGCTGTTCGCCGAGCCGTTCACGCCGGCCTGGCTCGTGTCGGTCGGCTGCGTGATCGCGCTCGCGGTGTGGGTGCTGCTGTTCGCGTTCCGCGACGTCCAGTATTCGCAGCATCTGTGGTGGCAGTTCGCGTTCGACGGCCGCGCGCCGCGTGCGCTGCGCGCGACGCTCGGCGCGGGCCTGTTCGCCGCCGCCATCGCGTGCTGGCAGTTGCTGCGTCCGGCCGCGGGCCGCTTCGTGAAGCCCGCGACGAAGGACATCGAGGAAGCGGCGCGCATCGTGCGCGCGCAGGAGCGCGCCGACGCCGGCCTCGCACTGATGGGCGACAAGAGCTTCCTGTTCTCCGCGTCGCGCAACGCGTTCCTGATGTACGCGAAGCATGGCCGCACGTGGGCCGCGCTGCACGATCCGGTCGGTCCGCGCAGCGAGTGGGCGCCGCTCGTCCGCGAATTCGTGGCGCTCGCGCACGCGCACGGCGGCCGCGCCGCGTTCTACCAGGTGCGCGCCGACGCGCTGCCGCTCTATCTCGACGCCGGCCTCACGCTGATGAAGCTCGGCGAGGAAGCGCACATCGCGCTGCCGGAGTTCGATCTGAAGGGGTCGCACCGGTCGCATCTGCGCTATGCGCTCAAGCGCGGCGAGCGCGACGGCTTCACGACCGAAGTGATCGCGCCGCAACAGATCGCCGCGAACCTGCCGGTCCTGCGCGAGATCTCCGATGCGTGGCTCGAAAGCCGCGACGCGCGCGAGAAGAGCTTTTCGGTCGCCGCGTTCGACGACACCTATCTCGCCGCGCAGTCGGTGCTGCTCGTGCGCCAGCACGACGTGCCGCTCGCGTTCGTCACGTTCATGACGACCGACCTGCATACCGAAGCGACGGTCGGCGTGATGCGCCATCGGCCGGACGCGTCGCCGTATGCGATGGAGTACCTGTTCACGCAGCTCGCGCTGCATCTGAAGGCGGCCGGATTCCAGTCGCTGAGCCTCGGCATCGCGCCGCTCTCGGGCATGCAGCCGACCCCGCTCGCATCGCCGTGGCATCGCATCGCCGGCCTCGTCTGGCGCTTCGGCGGCCGTTTCTACAACTTCCGGGGGCTGCGCGGCTTCAAGAACAAGTTTGCGCCGCGCTGGGAACCGCGTTATCTGGCCGCCTCCGGTTCGATCAGCGTGTTCATCACCCTCGCCGATCTTTCATTGCTGGCTGGAGGCTGGCGTTCATGATCCTTCGTTCTTTCGTGCTGTCGTGGGCTGCCACGGCAGCGCTCGTCGCATGCGTATTCGACACGGCGGCGGTTGCCGCGCCCGTGTCCGCCGCGGTTGCATCTGCATCGGCTTCTGCTTCGCGGAACACCCCCGTCACGTTGCCGGGCGGACGCTACGGCAAGGTCGCGGTGACCAGACCCGCCGGCCCGATGCGCGGCTTCGCAGTGCTGTACTCGGCCGGTCCGCACTGGAGCCCGTCGGACCAGGCCACCGCCGACGCGCTCGCGCAGCATGGCGCGATGGTCGTCGGCGTCGATACCGCGCATTACGCGGCGAATCTCGCCGCCGACAAGACCGAACTCGCGTGCCACAACCTGTACGGCGACGCCGAGGCGGTCAGCCATCAGCTCGAACGCCAGCAGGAGTCGAGCCAGTATTTCGCGCCGATCGCCATCGGCACCGGCGAAGGCGGCCTGATCGCCGCGCGGCTGCTCGCGCAGGCGCCGGCGAATACGGTCGCGGGGGCGGTGTCGCTCGATCCGTCCGCGAAGCTCGATCCGCGTTTCAAGCCGTGCGCTGCCGATCCGACGCTAAGCCGCGGCACCGGCCTGCCCGGCTTCTTCGAACAGGGCGTGACCGGCGCGAGCGCTGGCTCCGGCGCGTCGGCCGCCGCGCCGCGCGCGTTCGCCGCGAACCTCACGACGACCGAAAAGCTCGTCGCGCTGACCGCACCGCATCTGCGCGTGCCAATCGAGGCCGAGGCGGAGCCGGCCGGCGACGTGTCCGACCTGCCGCTCGTCGAGCTGCCGGCCGCGCATCCGACCGACATGCTGGCCGTCGTGATTTCCGGCGACGGCGGCTGGCGCGATCTCGACAAGACGATCGCCGAGGCGCTGCAAAAGGACGGCGTCGCGGTGATCGGCTGGGATTCGCTGCGCTACTTCTGGAACGAAAAGACGCCCGCGCAGACGAGTCGCGACCTCGCGCGCGTGCTGCAGGCCTACGGCGCGCGCTGGCATGCGAAGCACATTGCGCTGATCGGCTATTCGTTCGGCGCGGACGTGATGCCGTTCGCGTACAACCGCCTGCCCGAGGCGCTGCGCGCGAAGGTGTCGTACATGTCGCTGCTCGGCTTCGCGCCCGACGCGGACTTCCAGATCCGCGTGACCGGCTGGCTCGGCATGCCGGCGAGCGACAAGGCGCTGCCGGTCAAGCCGGAAGTCGCGAAGGTGCCGCCGTCGATCGTGCAGTGCGTGTACGGCGCGACCGAGACCGACACGTTGTGCCCGGCACTCGCGAACACCGGCATCGACGTGGTGCGCACGAGCGGCGATCACCACTTCGACGGCAATTACAACGCGCTCGCGAGCCGCATCATCGCGAACTGGAAGAAGGAGATCGCGGCGAAGCAGAGTTGAATCGCTGCGCGCGGTTCATGCCGTGCGGCTGGTAGACGGCAGACGGCAGAGGGCGGCTCCCTTTCGGGTGCCGCCCTTTTTGTTCGTATGCGCCTGCCGTCGGGGCGCGAGAGCCTTTTGGCCCCCTTTCCCAGGCTCGCGGCGCCGCGCCCGGATACGCGGGAAAACCCCGACCTGAAGATCGTCCTATTACATCGAGGAACAGTTTTGGCGCAGCTACCTTAGATCACTAAGCGGCCCGACGGACCGCACGCCCGATCAAGGAGCACCATGCGTTACGCGCAAACCTGGCAATCCCCGCCCGCCGCCTCCGTGCCGCGCGAAGACGGCGCTCGCCGAATCCACGAGCGACTCCACGAGCGCGATGTCGCCACGTCGAACCTGCTGAAACGGGCAGTCGCCGCCGCCGCGCTCGGCAACGCGACGGAATGGTTCGACTACGGCATCTATGCGTACGGCCTCACGTACATCTCGGCCGCGCTGTTTCCGGGCAACGCCGCCAGCGCGACGCTGTTCGCGCTCGGCACGTTCGCGATCTCGTTTCTGATCCGCCCGCTCGGCGGCCTGTTCTGGGGACCGCTCGGCGACCGGCTCGGCCGCAAGCGCGTGCTCGCGCTGACCGTGCTGATGATGTCGGTCGCGACGCTGCTCGTCGGCGTGGTGCCGACTTACGCGAGCGTCGGCTGGCTCGCGCCCGCCGCGCTGATCGTGCTGCGGATGGTGCAAGGCTTTTCGACCGGCGGCGAATACGGCGGCGCGGCGACGTTCATCGCCGAGTACGCACCGGACGAACGCCGCGGGTTCTGCGGCAGCTTCCTCGAATTCGCGACGCTCGCCGGTTTTTCGCTCGGCGCGCTGCTGATGCTCGGCTTTTCGCTGCTGCTCGGCGACCACGCGATGCACGCGTGGGGTTGGCGCCTGCCGTTCGTCGTCGCGGCGCCGCTCGGTCTCGTCGGCTGCTATCTGCGCTCGCGTCTCGAAGAAACGCCCGTGTTCCGCGAACTCGAAGAACAGGCCGCGCACGACCGCCCGCCCGCGATTTCGCTCAAGACGCTGTTCGTTCACTACAGCAAGCCGCTGCTGCTGCTCGGCGGTCTGGTGGTCGCGCTGAACGTCGTCAACTACGTGCTGCTCGCGTACATGCCGACGTTCATGCACAAGGAACTCGGCGCGAGCGAGAACATGTCGCTCGTGATTCCGCTCGTCGGCATGCTCGCGATGATGGCGTTCCTGCCGCTCGCCGGCGCGCTGTCCGACCGGTTCGGCCGCAAGACGATGTGGTGGATTTCGCTCGTCGGCCTCTTTGTCGCCGCGGTGCCGATGTTCACGCTGATGACGCACGGCACGACGGGCGCGCTGATCGGCTTCGCGGTGCTCGGTCTGTTGTATGTGCCGCAGCTCGCGAGCATCTCCGCGATGTTTCCGGCGATGTTTCCGACTCACGTGCGCTATGCCGGCATGGCGATCGCGTACAACGTGTCGACGTCGATCTTCGGCGGCACCGCGCCGATCATCAACGACTGGCTCATCGGCAAGACCGGCAGTCCGCTTGTTCCGGCGTACTACATGATGGCCGCCTGCGTGGTCGGCGCGCTCGCGCTGTACTTCGTGATCGAGACGAAAGGCTGTTCGCTGCGCGGGCATGCGCTGCCGGGGAGCGAACGCACGCGACGGGCGCGGTAGAGGTTCGGCGCGCAGATGCGCGCCGGGCGCTTTGCTACCACCAGTCCCACGCTTGCCGGCGGCCCTTTGGGCCGTCTTTTTTTGGCTGTACGATCACCGCCAGGTCGGGATGATGGAGGCGGCGAGCAACACACCCATCGCCAGATTGACGATGCGCCAATGACGCGGCGTGCGGAGAAGCCGTCCCAGCAGCATGCCGAGCGCGCACCACAGCGCGAGCGAAACGCAGGCTGCGAAACCAAACGCCGTGCCGAGCAGCAGGGCGAGCCGGCTCGGGCTGCTCGCGAGCAAAGCGAAGGAGGCGGCGGCGCCCACCGTCATCGCCCAGCTTTTCGGATTGAGCCATAGCAGCAGGAAACCATTCACGAGCGTGATGGGTCGCGCGGGACCGTTGCCGGCGGTCGGCGGACCGCTTCGCGCGATGCGCCATGCGAGCCACAGCAGATACGCGGAGCCGACGGCCTTGACGGTCGTCTGCAACGCGGGCATCGCGAGCAGCAGCCTGCCGAGCCCCAGCGCGGCGATGGCGGCGAGCGAAGCGAGGGCGATCGCGATGCCGAGCATCAGCGGAATCGAACGAGCAAAGCCGAAGCGCCCGCCCGACGCGGTAGCGAGCATGGTGGCGCCGCCAGGCGTGACGGTCGCGACGGCGACAAAGAGGAGAAGCGGCAGGATCGAAGTCATCTATACATAGGCCCGAGGAATCGTACGTTGCACTCTACGGATTGCCGTCACATAAGAAAAGGCAATAAGATTGATGCCATCCATTACGCCGCATAATGCATCGATGAAGCGCAACCTCGACCTCGATCTGATCCGCACCTTCGTGACCGTCGCCGACAGCGGCAGCATGACGATCGCCGCGAATCAGCTGCACATGACGCAAGGCGCCGTCAGCCAGCAGGTGAAGCGTCTCGAAGATCTGCTGGACTGCCTGCTGTTCGTGCGCAAGACGCGCAGGCTGGAACTCTCGCGCGAAGGCGAACCGTTTCTCGTCAAGGCGCGCCAGCTGTTGAGCGTGAACGACGAAATCTGGGCCGAGATGACGAGCGACGCGCTGCGCGGCAGTCTGCGCGTCGGCGTGCCCTACGATCTCATCACGCCGCTTGCGCCGGCGATGAAAGCGTTCGCCGAAGCGCATCCGCAGGTGGAGATTTCGCTGACGTGCGCGGCATCGGCGGAACTCGATGAAGCCGTGAAAAGCGGACGCGTTGACGTGTCGCTGGTCGAATGCGTCGCGAGCGAAGCGCAAGGCGAAGTGGTTCGAATCGAGCCGCTGGTGTGGGTGAAGGGCCGCGATAGCGACGCGTGGCAGAAGCGGCCGTTGCCGCTTTCGATGGTGGACGAACGCTGCGCGTTCCGTCCGGTGGTGCTCGGCGCGCTCGCCGACGAAGGCATTGCGTGGCGCACCGTTTTCGAAAGCGGCAACATCGAAGCGACCGCCGCGACGGTGCGAGCCGGACTCGCGATCACGACGTGGCTCGTGTCGACCGTGCCGGCAGACCTGGAAACGCTCGCCCCTCATGCGGCCGGCTTGCCCGCGCTGCCGGCGTTCGCCATCTGCCTGCGATTGCCGACGACGGTTCAGCCGGCGGCACTGGAGTTCGCGCGCTGCGTGCGCGAATCGATGTCGAACAGCGCGGGCATCGCGCATTCGCCGCTTGCGAAGATCGCGTGATGCGAGGGGCGGCCGTCGCACGCCGCATCAACGATCAATTCACGTCGAAATGGACTCGCACGTCCCGATGGCTTTCCACCGGACGACCGTCCTCCATTGCCGGAAAGAAGCGCCATTGCCGCAGCGTCGCGAGCAGGATCTGGTTCAGACGCGGGTTCGGTGTCGGCTTGAGCAGATCCACGTCGACCGTACCGTCCGCATGGATCGCGAAACGCGCCACGGCGACCGCCTGATAGCCTTCCTCGCGAAGGTCATCGGGCAGTTGCGGCAGCGGTTGGGACAGCAGTCGTGCGTCCTTGCTCACTGGGCCGGAAGGGGCGCGGGCCTCGCCTCCGGTCCGCTGTGAGGCGCTAGCCGGTGCCGGAGCATCACTGTGAGCCTGCACGGACGGTGACGGCGTATCGCGCTGCGCGACAGGCTGCGGCGCCGGGGCGTCGGCGGGCGCGATGCGTGCCGGTGCCATGCTCGACCGTTGCGTGGGGCGAGGCAATCGCGGCTCGCGATGGATCGGGGGCCGCGCCGCCTCGCGTCGAACCGGAACCTGTGCGGTCTCGCTCGTGTGCGGCTCTACCGGCGACAGCGGAGGCACCGGTGGCAGCACGATCACACGCATGTCGATCGGCTCTCGCCGCGTTGTGTCCTGCTTCGCGCCGCCGAGCCACTGCGTACGCGCAAGAAACAGCGCCCACGTGGCGGCGGCCAGTATCGTCGCGATGACATACCGTCGCGAGCCCCGGTCGCGATGGGCGGTTCGTGACACTGACGCGCTACTCACGATGCACGGCGACGAGAAAATGCTCGGCCCCGGCCTTGCGTGCTTCGAGCATGGCCTGAACCACGACGCCATGCGATGCGCCATCATCGGCGGCGACGACAATATTTCCGTCGCGTCGAATCCCCTTCGCCACGGCGCGGGCGACTTCGTCCAGCCGCACCGGCTGCTGGTTCACGAAGATCTGGTTCGCGCGATTCACGGACAGGGTCAGCGGCCGGTCGAGCGGGACGGACTGCGCCTCGCCCCTCGGCAGGTCGATGTGCACCGCGTCGAGCCGCTGCATCGACAGCGAAGTCAGCATGAACGTCGCCAGCAGAAAAAACATCACGTCGATCATCGGGATGATCTCGATGCGGCCGCGCCGCGACGTTCGCGAGCGACGCAGCTTCATGACCTTGCCCCGCCCTCTTCGCGCGCCAGCCGCAGGTCGCCCAGACGCTCATTCGCGAACGTCTCCAGTTCGTCCATCAGCCGCTCCACGCGCCGCGAAAAAAAATTGAACGCAAAGAGGGCGACGAGCGCGATCACCAGCCCGATCGCCGTTGCAACCAGCGCCTGCGCAACGCCGCCCGACACGCCCGACGGATTGACGATGCCGTCGCCGCCAATGAGCCGGAACGAATGCATCATGCCGACGATCGTGCCGAGCAGGCCGAGCAACGGCGCCGCCGTCACGATGGTCTCGAGCAGCCACAGGCCGCGGCTCATGTCGCGTTCGATCTGCGATGCGGCCGCGTCGATCTGCGCTTCGATGCGCCACATGGGCAGATTGCCGTCGCCCAGTTGCGCATCGAGCCGCCGCAGGACATGTCTGCCGGGCAGCGTGCTCGCGTCGCCGTCGCGCGGAGCGCCCGCGTAGCGCCACCAGACGTACGCCCGGTCGAAGGTGATGGTGAGAGCAGCAATGGCGAGCAGACTCAACGGGTAGACGACCCAGCCGCCGAGCCTGAACGCCTCTGCGACACCGCTCCAGTCGTTCATGATGGAATCCTTTGCGCGTTAATGATCAGAAGTGCTTGGTGAGCCCGGCATAGATCGCGCGCTGCGGTCCGTACTGCGGCGCGCCCACCCCGATGCCGGAACCGTCGCGAAGCTCGTAGTCGCGATCGAACGCGTTGACGAGCACGAGCCGTGCATCGAACTTGCCCGCGTAAGGCTCGTTGAAGTGCTGGATGACGCCCAGATTGATCTGCGCGTACCACGGCAGGCTGTCGGTGTTCGCGAAGCCGCTGCGCAGCCCGCTGCCCACGATCGCGTCCGCCGTGAACGTCGTCATGCCCAGGGTGTAGCTGCCGCCGAACGACGCCGTGATGCGCTGATCGTGGTCGAGCGAGACCCAGTGGTTTGCGATGTAGGCCAGCTCCGCAGGGTCGAAGTTGAACTGCGCCGATACGACGTTCGTGCCCTGCGCGCGGCTGAACGCGACGTTCACGTAGGCGCTCACGTTGTCCTGGTGGTAGCTCGACGTGAATTCCACGCCATAGACGCGGCCATGCTGGTAGTTGAACGGCGTGTAGATGAGCGCCGAACCGAACTGCCCTTCGTCGAGCAGGTCCGTCGCGCGCTTGTAGTACGCGTCGAGCCCGACGGTGAGCGCGGGCGTCAGGCGCTGCGTGATGCCGATGTCGAAGTAATCGGCGCGTTCGGGCTGCACCGGATCGTTCTGCGAAGTCGGGCTCTGGTTGGTCGTGCCATTGAACTTGCTGATCGTGGCATCCGAGACGAGCTCGAAGGCCGGCGGCGTGAAATAGCGTGCGTAGCCCGCATGCAGCGTCGTTGCGTTCGTCGGCTGGTACACGAGGCCGATGCGCGGACTCAGTTGTCCGGCCTGCACGTATTCGTCCATGCGGTCGTAGCGCAGCCCGTAGTTCAGCGTCAGCTTCGGCGCGAACTTCCACTCGTCCTGGACGTAGAGGCTGTAGAGATAGCCTGTCTGGCTGTTCGCGTCCTGAATGGTGAACGGCTGGTCGGAAGTCTGGTTGCCGTTCGCGTCGACGGGGAGCACGGAGACGCTGTCGTCGAACACGGCATGCTCCTGCTCGACCATGAAGCCCGCGCGCACGGTGTGGCTGTCGTTCAGGCGCCAGGTGAAGTCGGACTGCACGCCGTTCGCCTGGTTGCTGTGGAAGTCCTCCGAGGCCACGCCGTTGAAGACGAGGTCGCCGACCGGGTCGGGATTGAACTGCGTGCGCGTGTAGCGCGTGAAGAACGCCACCTGGTAGTCGAGCGCACCGCCGTTGGTCCCCTGCAGCGCCACGACCGCAAAGTTGTTCAATTCCGACTGCGTTTCGTTCAGGTCCGCCGAGTTGAAGCTCGACTGGCCGTTCACCGTGTAGACGGGGGTGAGCCCCGGCGTATTCGGGATTTCGAACTGGTTGCTCGCGGTGCCGAACATGACGCTCACGCGCGTGAGCGGGTTGAGCAGGTACGACATATAACCGAAGCCGTTACCCTGGCGCGTGTGGTCGTGCAGGGGACTGCCGTCCGAAGTGGGCGCCTCGATGCCGAGATTGTTCTCGCCGAGCGACCCCGAGAAGTAATAGCTGAACGGGCCGCTCGAGCCGAATACGTCGGCGCTGGTCTGAATGGTCTGATGGCTGCCGCCGTAGACGTCGATGGTGCCGCCGTCGCCGGTGTCGCCCGTTTTGGTGCGAATGTCGACGATGCCGGCCGTGCGATCGCCGTACTGGGCCGGCAACGCGCCGGTCACGAGGTTTAGCTGGTCGACGATGCGCGCGTCGAGCGACTGGCCGAAACCGCTGATCGGCTCCGGAATGATGATGCCGTTGAGTCGATATTGCAGGTCGGCGTGGTCGCCGCGAACGTGCAACTGGCCGTACGAATCGTTGACGACGCCGGGCGCCTGCAGCAGCACCTGGTTCAGCGGCGTGTTCGCGCCTTGCGGCGAAGCGTCGATGTCGGCCTGCGTGATCCGGTAGACGCTCGCGCCGACTTCCGGCAGCAGGCCGTTGCGCGCGCGGTCGAGACGCTGCGCATTGACGGTCACGTCGAGCGTGCTGTCCTTGCGCATCACGACGGCAAGCGGGTCGGGCATCTGCCCTTGGGCCATCGTCGCCACGCGCGTGACGGCGCCATAGCCCTGCGCCTCAATGGTCGCCGCATAGGTCCCGGGCGCGACGTGGTCGAGCTGGAAGCGACCGTCGGGGCCGGCTGTCGTTTGGGCGACAACGTGGCCGTTGGCGTCCTGAAGCGAAATCCGGGCGGTGATGGCGTGTCCCTGAGCGTCGACCACCGTGCCGCCAAGCACGGAGGCGTCGCTGGCTGCGAACGCGCGGGCACCGAGGGTGCAGGCGAACAAAAACATGCTGGCCTGCGATAGCAGCGAGCGATTCATGGGTTTCGTTCTGGTTTTTTCTTGTGGTTGGGATACCCCTGTCCTGCGAGGACATGCCGGTCTGGCTGGGGCGGCTGGCTGCGAATGTTATAACATAACACTCACAGCGCGCAATAACCCGCGCAGGCGTGCGAGCAGCAGGCCGTACCGACTACGGCTCAAGCGCGGCGGGGCTTCGTGCTTCTATTACCTTTGCGCGAGACGGAGCGCCGGCTGGCCTCCTTTGGCAGTCTCCGAGGATGGCCGAGGAGTTCGACCAGCCGCGTCTCGCATTGGGAAAACGAGTAACCGCGCCGCTGCGAGACCATGAACGTGAGCGGGCGCATGTGCCATGCGCGCCGTTGAAGTTCGACCAGGGTTCCGTTCGCGAGGTCTTCCGCCACCATGTGATGCGGCATGTGCCCCCAGCACAAGCTTCCCCTGAGCAGATCGTGCTTCGCGCCGAGGTCGTTCACCCGCCACTGGCGCTCACTGGCGACCCCCTGTTGGGTCTTCTCCGCATCGGGCTGGTTGTCGGTTACGACGAGCTGGATGTGCCGGCCAAATTCCTCGCGCGCAATCGGCGCCGCGACGGCGGCCAGCGGATGCGATGGCGCACAGACGGTCACCATCTGCGCTTCGCATAAGTGCAGCCTTTCGATGGTGCCTGGGCTCAGTTCCGGCACGTCCGTGATCGTCACCGCCAATGCGCACGTGCCTTCGACAACCAGACGCTCGCCGCCCTGCATGGTCGTCATGCGCAGATTGATTGCGACCGTCGGAAAGTCCGCCTGCAGGGTGCGCAGGCATTCGATCAGGTGCGCGCGCGGGAAATAGGTATCCACGGCAATCGAGACCTGCGGGACCCCGGCTTCCGCGATCGACACCGCGCGCATCTTCATTTCCTCGGTGCGCGAGATCACGCCGCGAGCATCGGGCAGGAGGCTGCGACCCGCGGCCGTCAGCGTCGCCTTGCGCGTGTTGCGCTCGAACAGCACCACATCGAACGCATTCTCGAGCGCGCTGATCGCGTGACTGATCGCCGACTGCGCCCGCCTCAGCTCCCGCGCGGCCCCGGAAAAGCTTCCTTGGTCGCACACGGCGACGAAGGCCCGAAGCTGATTGATGGTGACGTTGTCGAGCATACCTATCCAAAAAGTTGATGGAACTTATAGATATTTAGTCAATTGGCTTCATGAATCAAGCGCTGCAGAATCGGCATTGTCGCTTTTGTTTCGAAGGATGCATGACATGAACAGACTGAATGGAAAGACCGCCGTGATCACCGGTGGCGCTACCGGCATCGGCCGCGCCGCGGCAAAGCGCTTCATCGAGGAAGGCGCGTTCGTCTTCATCTTCGGCCGCCGGCAGGAAGCGCTCGACGCCGCAGTGGCCGATCTTGGGCCCCATGCCCGCGCGGTGAAGGGCTCGGTGTCGGATCCGGCCGACCTCGACCGGCTCTACGCGGCGGTGAAGTCCGAACGCGGAACCCTCGACATCGTGTTCGCCAATGCCGGGGCGGGAAGCCAGCTTCCGCTCGGCAAGATCACCGCCGAGCACATCGACGAGATCTTCGACACCAACGTAAAGGGGGCGATCTTCACGGTCCAGAAGGCATTGCCGCTGATGGGCGAGGGCGCATCGATCATCCTGACCGGATCGAGCGCCGGCACCACAGGCGCGCCTGCATTCAGCGCCTATAGCGCGAGCAAGGCGGCAGTGCGCAATCTCGCGCGGACCTGGGCGGAGGACCTGAAGGGCACCGGCATCCGGGTGAACGTGCTGTCGCCCGGGCCGACGGCGACCGAACTCGCGGTGGAAGCGCTAGGCGAGGAAGGCATGAAGGTCTTCGCGTCGCTCAATCCGCTCAGGCGCATGGCCGAGCCGGCAGAGATCGGCGCGGTGGCCGCCTTTCTCGCGTCGCAGGACAGCAGCTTCATGACCGCCAGCGAGGTCGCCGTCGACGGCGGCCTCGCGCAAATCTGATGCGCCACGCCCGGCCGGGTCGCTCCGTTCGAGATTCGGAGCCCGTCGGGCGTGGTCAACCGAAGGGGAATATATGAGCTACGCAATCATCGGCTTCGGCAAGATCGGCCAGGCTCTGGCCAAGGCGTTTGCCCGAAGCGGCATCGAAGTATCCGTTGCCACCACGCGCGACCCGCAAAGCCTTGCATCCGCTGCGGCCGCGATCGGACCCACGATCATTCCGACAAGACTGGCGGAAGCGGTCAACGCGGACGTCGTGTTTCTGGCGGTCCCTTACGGGTCGCACCGGGATGTCGCGAAGGCGCTGCCCACCTGGCAGGGGAAGACTATCGTCGATGTGACCAATGCCTACGGCGTGCCGCCTGAGGAACTGGGGGAACTACCTTCTGCCAGGGTCGTCGCGCGGGCCTTCACTGGCAGCAGGCTGGTCAAGGGCTTCAATCACTTGCCCGCGGCCGCCCTTGGCCAGGATCCGGCCGTCAACGGCGGCAGAAGAGTCGTGTTCCTCGCGAGCGACGATGACGGCGCCGCAGCGGAGATTGGCGCGCTTGCGGAAAATCTCGGATTCTCGCCGATCAAACTTGGCGGGCTTTCGGAAGGCGGACTGCTGGTGCACGGGCGCGGAAAAAGCTGGGGTCACCTGATCTTCAAGGACCTGGTCAAGTTCGACTGATGACTCGCCGGCGCCGCCCTGACTGTATCGACCGGAGGAAGAAGCCGTCCAGCATGCGCATGCGAGGCAGAGGATGCTTCATGCCCTGCGAGCGGAACAGCGCTTCCCACGTCTGCCTGTCGACAACTTCCGCGCGTACCTCACGGCCCCCGGGCCTCTACCCTGATTGCGCGAAAGCTGCTCGATACCGGGCAAAGACGAGAGCTTTTCTGGACTTCATCGTCGAATTGACGGGCAACCACGAGCGCATCGGCACGATGCCTGGCTCTGTTTGCGTATCGCTTGCGCGAACATGCGACGACTGCTCCATCAGGCGCCGAAGATGGAAACTCCGGCTGAGGCATTCGCCATAGCCGCTTATCCGAGCAGGCTTCACTGGATCAAACCATCCGCGGCGACGTACGTCGACTTGTTCAACGGTCGTGTCCGGCGGCGGCGCGTTGCTCGATCACGCCGTACCAGCCCATTCCCTCATAGCTCTCGTAGCCGGGCGTCAATGCATAGCCCACGAGCGCGCCGTCCGTGCTCTTGAACGTTCCGGTCGGATGTCGATCGTGCGGAAGCGCAAAGCGGCCGTCCTTGCGGTTGTCGCCGGACGAATCGGCCAGCACGCGCCCGCTTGCGTCGACGATCATGCACCGCGTGCGGCTTCGTTCCTCGTCGGTGAGCCGCACGTTCCGGACCACCGTGCCCGCCTGCCGGGCCCAGTCGAAGAACACGGCGAGCACGCCCACCACGCGTCCGTCGGAGCGCCCGGCTTCGCGAATCGCCGTCGCATAGGTGGCGACTTCCGCGCCGGCAAGCTGCCCGGAGACGGCGACGTCCGCGGCCACGTACTCGTCCCCGGAGCGCGTGACCATCGCCGCGCGAAACCAGCCGGCATTGGCGGCATCGGACGAGCCGGCAACCTGATAGGTGTCGGAGCGGCCGTTCGCGAGGATGTTCCCGGCCGTGTCGAGCACCCAGATGTCGAGGTAGACGGTGTAGCTTGCGAGAATCACGGCGAGGCGCTGTGCCGCGTAACCGGCGCTTTCCGCCGAAGGCGCCACGGTGCAGTCGACAACCGCCGCGTCGGTTGCCCACCACCGGACGTCGCACGAACGCTCGTAGAGGTTTCGATCGATCACGTCGATCATGTTGAGCGCAAGGTCGGCCAGCCGCTGTCCCCTTTGCCGCTCGAACTCGGTGACCATCCGTTGGCTGATGGCGGCCAGTTCCTTGCCGAGTTCGCCGGTCAGCGCACTGATGCGGCCCGACACATCCTTCACCTGCTTTGCGACGACCGCGAAGCCGCGGCCGGCTTCGCCGGCGCGGGCCGCCTCGATCAGCGCGTTGATCGCGAGGTAGGTTGCCTCGCGGTTGATGAGATCGATGTCCGCGATCTTGTCTCCTGAGATTCTGCGGACCGACTGCATCAGTTCAGACATCCCGCCTCGTCCGGATTGCTGGATGGACACTTCAACTGGTGCATTCACGCTTGCTCCTCCAGGCGCTGGACGTTGGCACACGGGTGCCGGAAAAATTGTGGAAACGTTAAATCTGTTATCGACATCATCGAACGAAACTTCAGTAAATCTGCGCTATCTCCTGGGAATGCCAGGCATGCACCGCTGCGGGGATGATGTACGCGGTCCGGCGCTCCATGCGGGGGCATCGCCGCTTCGAAAACGGGCGCTCGCGCGCCGGCGTGCACGTCGATGGGGTGCCGGGACGCACGTTATTTAGTCTCCCTATGTGCTGCAACGTGCGCATACGCACAAGACAGGATGCAAGGCACGCGGGCTCGGCCAGATCACGAATCCGATTGCTCCACCAGCCAGTCGATCAGCACCCGCACTTTCGGCGGCAGAAGCCGGTTCGGCGGATACAGCAGCCACACCGGCCCGCTGTACGCGCGCGGCTCGAACAGCCATTCGGGCAGGACCTGCACCAGCCTGCCGGCACGCAGATCGTCCGCTACCGCGAACTCCGGCAGGTTCGCCACGCCCCAATCGTCCAGCGCGGCCTCGCGCCGCGCACTCACATCGTTCGCGATATAGCGGCCTCTCACTTCAATGGTCTGCGCGTGGTTGCCCTGCCGGAAAGTCCACCGGTTGTCGTCCGGCGTATCGCCGAGATACAGACAGTCATGCTGCGCAAGATCGTCCGGAACGACGGGCGTGCCTCGTGCACGCAGATAGCCCGGCGACGCGCACGGCATCCATCGCACCGTGCCGAGCCGTCTTGCGACGAGGCCTTGCGGCGGCGTCGGCGTGGGCCGCACGACGAGATCGACGTGATCGCGTATCGGATCGATATCCCGGTCGTCGAATACGACCTGTACCTCCACTTCCCGGTAGGTACGCAGGAAATCCGGCATCTTCGGGTGAATCAGGCTTTTCGCGAGCGAAATCGGCGCGCTGATGCTGACCCGGCCGCGCGGCTGCGCCGTCGACTGGCTGGCCGCATCGACGGCTCCGGACGCCGCGTCCATCATGTCGCGGCAGTGGCGATAGACCTGCATGCCGGACTCCGTCAGCCGGATGCGTCGGGTCGAGCGTTCGAACAATCGCGTGCCCAAAGCCCGTTCGAGCCGCTGCACTTGCCGGCTGATCGTCGACGGCGTGGTGCCGAGCGGGCGGGCTGCCGACGAGAAGTTGCCGGCCTCGACCACCTGCGTGAAGGTCGCGAGATCCGGCAGCAACGGGAGAAGTTCGGTCGGTGTCATGGACGCCTCAGGGCTGATCTAACGCGGGTTTCGGGTCTATTTGTGCGCTCACTGCACAAAATATGTTCTTGCCGACCGGATTATCGCTTCCCATGCATCATCGGACAATGAGGCCTTTCGTTACGGGAGGTCCGTCATGCGCTTGCCGTCCAGCATCTCGGCCGATTTGTTGCTTATGGTTGTGGCCTTCATCTGGGGAACGAGCTATGCGGTGGTGAAAAGTGCATTGCTCGTCTATCCGGTGTTGGGTCTTCTCGCGTTGCGCTTCGGCATCACGTTCGTGCTGCTGTCGCCCTCCCTGTGGTCGATGCGTCGGTTGTCGCGTTCCCAGTGCATCAGGATCGTCGGCGCCGGGTGCGTACTGCTCGGGATCTTTCTGGCGGAAACGTTCGGCGTGCGGATCACGAGCGCGTCGAATGCGGCGTTTCTGATCAGCCTGTGCGTGGTGATGACGCCGCTCGTCGAATGGGCCTGGCTCAAACGCGCGCCGCGCGGCGTCGAATGGGCGGCGGCTGGACTTTCCCTGGTGGGCGCCTTTCTGCTCGGGGGCGGCCGATTCGAGTTCACGCCCGGTGACGCGCTGGTGGTGCTCGCCGCGCTGTTACGCGCGATCAACGTGTGCGCGACGAAGCGGGCCATGCAGGTCAACGCCGTTTCTCCGCTGGCGATGACGGCGGTGCAATCCGGCGTGGTGTCGTTCGGTTGCGCCGTGCTCGCGCTGACCGTCGCGAGATCGCAATGGCAGCCCCTGCCTGCATTCGCCGGGTATGAGCGCTTCTGGATGATCGTCGTTTATCTGGTTGCGGGCTGCACGTTGTTCGCGTTCTTCGTGCAGAACTACGCGGTCAGCCGCAGCACGCCGACACGCGTCGCGCTGCTGATGGGCAGCGAGCCCGTCTTCGGCGCGTTGTTCGCGAGCGTATGGCTTGGGGAAAGGGTGTCCGCGGTTGCGTGGATCGGCGGCGGGTTGATCGTCGTTGCATCCCTGCTGGCATCGATCAAAGGAAAGGATCGGCGCGATCCGGATGTCGTCCCGGAATTCGAAGAGCCGAAACGGCTGGCCGTCTAATCGACTAGCTGGCGCACGCAAGCCCTCTCCCCGCAAACCACCTTTTTCAGGATAATGCCCCGCCCCATGCCATAATTCGCGCTTTCCAATCTCACCCGTTCACGCCGTTCGCGCCATGTTCCGCGTCCGCATCCAGAAGCTCGGCAGCCTGCTCGGATTGCTGGCGATCCTGATGACCGCGCTCGCGCCGACGGTTTCCCAGGTGCTGGCGTCGCAGCGGCAACTGAGCGACGGACTCGCGACTTACTGCACGGCGCACCCCGCGAACGCGGCGTCGCACGACGACGGCGACGACGACAACCATCCGGCGACGTCGCACTGGCAAGCGTGCGCGTACTGCGGCCTGCTCGCTCACGTGCCGGCGGTGACGGGCGGCACCGCGCCGCTCTTCGTCGCGCAGCGGGTCATCCGCGTATCCGTGCGGGCGACGCCCGTCGAAGCGCGCGCCGTTCGCACCTACGCGAGCGCACAGCCCCGCGCCCCTCCCGCTTTCTGCTGATTCCCTCCGCTATCCATCGATGACGATGCCGCCTTGCGCGACGCGCGAGGCGGCCGCTCGTCGCGCGTGTCGTCTCGACGTTCGCGCCGACGGTCTATTTCGGCAAGGGCTTCGGCGATCTGCCGGCGTCGCTCGGCTACCTGCGTCCGTTCGCGATCACGGGCACGATCGGCCCGAACCTGACGACCGCGTCTTCGGATCAGGGGCCGAACTCGCTCGGCTGGGGCTTCACGCTCCAGTACAGCATCCCGTACCTGCAACAGCAGGTGAAGGATCTCGGGCTGGGTCAGCCGTTCAGCAATCTCGTGCCGGTCGTCGAATTTCCGATGAGTACCTGCACGGCCGGCGCGTGTGCCGGACAAACGACGGGGACGATCAACCCCGGCGTGATGTGGCTTAACCGTTACGGGCAATTCGGCGTCGAAGCGCAAATCCCGATCAATCGCGCGACCGGCATGCATACCGGCGTGCTGTTGCAGGCGCATCTGTACTTCGACGACATGTTCCCGAATTCGCTCGGCAAGCCGCTGTTCTAACCTCGCAAGGATGCTTTTGATGAAACTGCACAACACTGCACGCGGCGCCGTTGCCGCGATTGTCTTCGCCGCGTCGCAGCTTGCGCTCGCGCACGCTTATCCGACGCACCAGACGCCGGGTGCCGGCTCGAACGTCGCGACATCGCCGAAAAACGTCGCAATCGACTTCGACAACGCGCTCGAACCCGCATTCAGTTCGATCGCCGTCACCGATGCGCAGGGCAACGCGGTCACGAGCGGCAAGGCCGTGGTGGATGCGTCGAACGCGAAGCACATGTCCGTGTCGGTGAACCCGCTGAAGCCGGGCGACTACACGGTAGCGTGGGTCGCCGTGGCCGAGGACGGACACCGCACGCAGGGACACTACAGGTTCACCGTGAAGTGACCTTTAACGCCGCGACGCGGTAAAAAAAAACGCCGACCTCGATGGTCGGCGTTTCTACGCGATACGCGCCCGCGAATTACGCGACCGTCTCGGACGCCGTCACCTTGGCGTCTTCCTCGACCTCGGCCGACGAGCGGATCAGATGCTCGAACGCGCCGAGCGATGCCTTCGCGCCTTCGCCCACCGCGATCACGATCTGCTTGAACGGCACCGTGGTCGCGTCGCCCGCGGCGAATACACCCGGCACCGACGTCTGGCCCTTCGCATCGACTTCGATCTCGCCGTGCTTCGACAGCGCCACCGTGCCCTTCAGCCATTCGGTATTCGGCACGAGGCCGATCTGCACGAACACGCCTTCGAGTTCGACGTGACGACGCTCGCCCGTGTTGCGTTCGAGGTACGTCATGCCCGTCACTTTCTGGCCGTCGCCGATGATCTCGGTCGTCTGCGCCTGAGTGTGCACCGTGACGTTCGGCAGGCTGCGCAGCTTGCGTTGCAGCACTTCGTCCGCGCGCAGCTCGGCGCCGAATTCGAGCAGCGTCACGTGTTTCACGATGCCCGCGAGGTCGATCGCCGCCTCGACGCCGGAATTGCCGCCGCCGATCACCGCGACGCGCTTGCCCTTGAACAGCGGACCGTCGCAGTGCGGGCAGTACGCGACGCCCTTGTTGCGGTACTCCTGCTCGCCCGGCACGTTGACGTTACGCCAGCGCGCACCGGTCGCCAGAATCACGCTGCGGGCGCGCAGCGTCGCGCCGCTTTCGGTTTGCACTTCGATGACCTTGCCCGGCACGAGCTTCGCCGCGCGCTGCGTGTTCATGATGTCCACGTCGTACGCACGCACGTGGTCTTCGAGCGCCGACACGAACTTCGGCCCTTCCGTTTCCTTCACCGAGATGTAGTTCTCGATCGCCAGCGTGTCGTTCACCTGGCCGCCGAAGCGCTCGGCCAGCACGCCCGTGCTGATGCCCTTGCGCGCCGCGTAGATGGCCGCCGCCGCGCCCGCCGGGCCGCCGCCGACGATCAGCACGTCGAACGTGTCTTTCGCGTTGAGCTTTTCGGCCGCGCGCGAGCTCGCGCCGGTGTCGAGCTTCTGCAGGATTTCTTCGACGCCCATCCGGCCCTGGCCGAACACTTCGCCGTTCACATACACCGTTGGCACGGCCATGATCTTGCGTGCGTCGACTTCGTCCTGGAACAGCGCGCCGTCGATCGCGACGTGACGAATGCGCGGATTGATCACCGACATCGCGTTCAACGCCTGCACGACGTCCGGGCAGTTCTGGCACGACAGCGACATATACGTTTCGAACACGTAGTCGCCGTCGAGATTGCGGATCTGTTCGGCCACATCCGCTTCGATCTTTGCCGCATAGCCGCCGACCTGCAGCAGCGCGAGCACGAGCGACGTGAACTCGTGGCCCATCGGGATGCCCGCGAAGGTCACGCCGATGTCGCTATTCACACGACGCAGCTCGAACGACGGAACGCGCGCGTCGCCGGCTTCGGCGCCACGGCTTTCGACGTATGAAATCTGCGCCGACGATTCTTCGATGTCCTTCAGCAGCCCACGCAGCTCCTGCGACTTCGCGCCGTCATCCAGGAACGCGACGATCTCGATCGGCTGCGTGATCCGTTCCATGTAGCTTTTCAGTTGCGTCTTGAGATTGGCGTCAAGCATGATTGATTTCCGACTTGTCAGTAACAGGAGAGAGGCTCGCGAAATCGATCAACATTGCTAATCAATTTCGCCGGAAGGCGAATCGGGGATTCGCCTCGCCGGACCCCGCCCGCGATGAGCAGGCCCGGCACTTTCAGCAACCAGCGTGCTTAGATCTTGCCGACCAGGTCGAGCGACGGCTTCAGCGTTTCAGCGCCTTCTTGCCACTTCGCCGGGCACACTTCACCCGGGTGCGACGCGACGTATTGCGCCGCCTTCACCTTGCGCAGCAGTTCCGACGCGTCACGGCCGATGCCGTTGTCGTGGATTTCGCAAAGCTTGATCTCGCCTTCCGGGTTGATCAGGAACGTGCCGCGCAGTGCGAGACCTTCTTCTTCGATCATCACGTCGAAGTTGCGGGTGATCGCGCCGGTCGGGTCGCCGATCATCGTGTACTGCACCTTCTTGATCGCGTCCGACGTGTCGTGCCATGCCTTGTGCGCGAAATGCGTGTCGGTCGAGACCGAGTAGATTTCGACGCCCAGCTTCTGGAACGCGGCGTAGTTGTCCGCCAGGTCTTCCAGTTCGGTCGGGCACACGAACGTGAAGTCAGCCGGGTAGAACACGAACACCGACCACTTGCCCTTCAGGTCTGCGTCGGTGACGTCGATGAACTTGCCATTCTTGAATGCGGCGGCTTTGAACGGCTTGACTTGCGTGTTGATCAGAGACATGCGGTGTTTCCTCTTCACTGGGTTGAAATGGGATGAACGAAGGTTACGGGAATCACGTTCATTTGAAAAATTGGTTGCTCTTATTGAGCGCATTGGCTGGCGCTATCGCGCCCCAATGCCCCGGAAACCTCGGGGCGTCGAGCATACAACGAAAGTGCGACATCCCGTAGCGCACGGCGAAAGTGCGCTCGATGCGAGCGCGCCCGTTGCTGGTGCAACCGGTCCGTGCCGATCCTGCCGGATGCCGCAATGCGCGCGCCCGATTCGTTGCAGATGGGGCCGCGGCTATCGCGATGCAACCCTCTGCATCAACGGCTCGCCGGATGCGCGTTCGCTTCACGGGTCGCAAGCCGCGTGCGCAGAAACTGCGCGAACGCCCGGATCGTCACCGATCCCTCGCGGTGCTGCGGATAGACGACGTGCACCGCGCTCGGCGGCGGCCGCCATTTGGCCAGCACTTCGACCAGTTGCCCCGCCGCCAGCGCGTCGCCGACGATGAAGTCCGGCAGCAATGCGATGCCGAGCCCGGCGATGGCCGCGTCGCGGATCACTTCGCCGTTGTTCGCGCGCAGCGGGCCGTGCACGTCGAACGTCGCGTTCGCGCCGTCGACGACGAACGTCCACGCGGCCCGGCCCTCGTGTCCGTACGGCAGGCACGCATGACGCTCCAGTTCCGCCGGCGACGCGGGCTCGCGCCGGCGGCGCCGATAGCCGGGGCTGCAGCACGCGATCATCTGCACGTCGGCGAGTTTTTGCGCGATCAGCGTCGAATCCGCCAGGCGGCCGATTCGCAGCGCCATGTCGAAGCCCTCGCCGACCACGTCGACGACACGGTCCGACAGGTCCATGTCGAAGCGCACGTCCGGATGCGCGCGCAGAAACTCGGCGACGAGCGGCGACAGATGTGACATTCCGAACGACATCGGCGCGCTCACTTTCAGGAGCCCGCGCGGCTCCGTGCGGCGCGCGGACATCGCCTGCTCCGCTTCCGCGACGTCGGCGAGGATGCGCTCTGCGCGCTCGTAGAACGCGTGGCCGAGGTCGGTGACCGCGAGCTTGCGCGTGTTGCGCACCAGCAGGCGCACGCCGAGGCTCGCTTCGAGCGCGGCCACGCGCCGGCTGACGAACTGCTTCGACAGCCGCAGCCGGTTCGCCGCCGCGGTGAAATTGCCCGCGTCGACCGCCGCCACGAAAATCCGCATGTCGTCGAGTTGCATTCGATTGTCCACTCCAGTGAGACACTGAATCCGGTATCTGCGTCATTATATCCTTCTGGATTGACCTAAACTCCTCTCCATCGATTCACAACGATCAACGGAGGTCAACATGGTGGAAGTCAGGCAGGCATCCCAACGCGGTCGCGCCGAACACGGCTGGCTCAGTTCGCGTCACACGTTTTCGTTCGCGAATTACTACGATCCGCAGCAGCTCGGCTTTTCCGACCTGCTCGTGATCAACGACGACCGCGTGCAACCGGCGCGCGGCTTCGGCAAGCATCCGCACCGCGACATGGAGATTTTTTCGTACGTGCTGGAAGGCGCGCTGGAGCACAAGGACTCGATGGGCACCGGCTCGGTGATCGTCCCCGGCGACGTCCAGTTGATGAGCGCCGGCACCGGTGTCGCGCACAGCGAGTTCAACCATTCGGCGAACGAGCTCGTGCACTTTCTGCAGATCTGGATCGTGCCGTCGCAGAAGGGCGCCGAGCCGCGCTATCAGCAAAAGCACATTTCGGACGACGAGAAGCGCGGCAAGCTGCGTCTCATCCTGTCGCCGGACGGCGCCGAGGACTCTTTGCTGCTGCGCCAGGACGCCCGGGTGTACGCTGGCCGCTTCGACGGCGCGGAGCGCGCGGCACTGGAACTCGGCGCCGAACGCTACGCGTACGTGCACGTTGCGCGCGGCAGCGTGACGGTGAACGGCGTCGCGATGACGGAAGGCGATGGCGCGCGCATCCGCGACGAGCAGTTGCTCACGTTCACCGACGGCAACGACGCAGAAGTGCTGGTTTTCGATCTGCGCAACAACGACGTGTCGGAGATGTGGGCGTAACCGGCGTCGGCGGTCTCATCCGCCGACGCGCAAAGGGCGGCGGCGCGATGCGCTCGCCGCTGACCGCCCGGGCCCGCAACGGGCCGCCCGGGCATCGACAAAAATCAGACCAAACCCACCCATTCGTTCGGAGAAAACAATGAGATACAACCTGTTCGGTCGCGGCAACGACGTCGCCCTCCTCGTCGCGCGCGTGTTGCTCGCCGCGCTGTTCGTGCTGTTCGGCTGGAGCAAGATCACCGCATTCGGCGGCACCGTCGGCTTTATGGCGTCGGTCGGCGCGCCGGTGCCGACGCTGTCGGCGATCATCGCGATCGTGATGGAGTTCTTCGTCGGCCTGCTGATCGTGGCCGGCTTCTTTACGCGTCCGCTCGCGGTGCTGCTCGCGCTGTACACGATCGGCACGGCGCTGATCGCGCATCACTTCTGGACGATGACCGGCGCCGACCAGATGGAGAACATGATCAACTTCTACAAGAACGTGAGCATCGCGGGCGGCCTGGTCGCGCTGGCGGTTGCCGGGCCTGGCCGACTGTCGGTCGACCGGCAGTAGACGCACGCCGCGCCGCGCACGCGACGCGTCGGAGGCGGGACGCACGGCGCGTCCCGCCTCTTTCGCTTTGCGCGCGGCAGCGCCGGCAGCCACGGCAGCGGCGGCGGCAAACCCGCGCCGCGAACGACGCTTGCTTGCTCCGAATTCGCCGCTCCTTCCCCGACTGCGCGTGACCCATGAACGAGCCTCAAGACAACCTGATCGCCTATCTGTCCGCACTGCAGGAGTCCGTGCGCCATGCGGTCGGACGGCTGCCGCTGAAAAGCCGCTTCGCACAGGGCCTGCTGATGGCGGCGCGCGCGGTCGGCGGCGCGGGGCTCGCTTACGGCATCGGCCGCGCGCTGCACACGGAACAGGCGTTCTGGGCCGCGATCACCGCGATCGCGGTCGTGCAGCCCAACTACACGGACATGGTCGCCCAGTCGCGCGACCAGGTGATCGGCGCGGCGGCGGGCGGCGTTTGCGGCTTTGCGGCGGCGACGCTCGGCCCGGCCGACGCCGGCGTGTATCTCGCCGCGGTCGCGGTGGTGATGGTCGCCTGCTGGCTGCTGAAGGTCGGCAGCGCCGCGCGGCTCGGCGGCATCACGACGACCATCGTGCTGCTCGTGCCCGCGCAGGGTCCCGCGTGGGACATCGCGCTCGTGCGCTTCACGCAGGTGCTGATCGGCATGGCGTGCGCGCTGCCGGTCGGATGGCTCGTTTCGTATGCGGAACGCCGCTGGCTGATCGCCGCCGGCACGCTGCCGTCCGACAGCAAGTAGACCGCCCGCCTTCGTTCGCGACGTGCGGGCGATTGCCTCGTCTGCTGCAGTGACGGACGAAATCGTGCGACACTCCGGGTCCGCGTCGTTGCGGCCGATACCGCCCGATTTATCGACCGCTTTTCGCTTTATTCGCTTTTCGTTCTTCGCGTCCTCATTGCAACATGACTTCTTCGAATCAAACCCCCGCGCGCGCGCCGCGTAAATCGTTGACCCTGCTCCAGTTGCTCGGGCTGATCGCTTTCGGCGGACTCGCCGCGTCGGCGCTGCTCAAGCTGTTCGTCTGAGCGACTGGCGCATGTACCGGAAAGGGGTAGCCCTCGAAATCCAGTTCTCTCCCGAGCGGCTGAACGACGGCGCCGGCGACCCGTACTGGATCGACCTCAACGCAGAAGAAGCCGCCGCGCTGCTGCACACGCTTCAGACGCGGCTCGGCGCGCACGCGGGCGGCACCGCTGCGCCGCTCGTCGTCGCGCTCGACGACGCGAACGACCTGGCCCCGCCGTCGACGGCCCCGCGCGGCGATGCCGCCGCCGCGCCGATCGCGAGCGAATCCGCGGAATTCAAGCAATGGGTCTGCGTGATCTGCGGCTGGGTGTACGACGAAGCGGCCGGCGCGCCCGACGACGGTCTCGCGCCTGGCACGCGCTGGGCCGACGTGCCCGACGACTGGCGCTGCCCGCTGTGCGACGTCGGCAAGCAGGACTTTGCGCTGGTCGAGTTCTGAGGCGGCGGATGCCGGCGACGGCGAGCGCGGCCGGCACGTTAATTCGTCACGAACGGAACCGAACTACAATGCATGCCGTCCGATGTCTGTCGCAGGGTTCGTTTCGACATGTCCCTCTTTAAGAAGCTAGTTCCTGTTTTGCTGGTGCCGCTCGTCGCGGCGCTGGGCGCCTGCTCGTCGGCGAAGCCGAAGTTCCAGGACGACCAGTTGTTCAGCAGCACGGCCAGCCCGTTCTCGCGCAACTTCGACTTTCCCGCCACCGACGCGTGCGAAGCCGCGCGACGCGGCCTGTTGAGCCAGGGCTACCTGACGACGACGGTGCGCTCCGATAGCGTCGACGCGACGAAGAACTTTCAGCCGGCGCCGGATTCGCACATCGTCGTCGAGGTGCACGTCGTCTGTACGGCGGGCGACGCGTCGAATACGAGCGTCATCTACGTGAATGCGGTGCAGGACGGCTATGCGTTGAAGAAGAGCGATACGTCGGCGAGCGTCGGCTTGTCGATTTTCGGGTCGCTGTCGGTGCCGATCCGCACGAACAGCGACGCGATGGTGAAGACGTCGAGCGAGACGATCCAGTCGAGCGCGTTCTACAGCAAGTTCTTCGAGCTGGTGGACCGTTATCTGCGTACGTCGGCGCGCAGCGAGCCGGTACCGCACGGGTCGATCGAAGTGACGCCGCTGCCGCCGCCGGTCTCCGCGCCGGCGCCCGTCGCCGTGGTGACGCCGCTTGCGCCGGCCGTGGCGCTCGCGAGCCGGTCGGTGGCGCCGGTGATCGGGGCTGCGGCTGCGGCTGCGATGAGCGCGAAGGTGGCGGCGCCTTCGGCTGCGAATGACACGCATGTGGCCGTGCCGGGTGCCGGCGGTGGTAACAGCCCCTCGCCCGGGGCGATCGAAACCGCCGCGTCGGTCCAGCCGGCAAAGTCCGCCGCGGCCGACGAGATGGCCGCCACGCTGCCCGGTATCGGCGAGCCGCCGCTGCTCGTCGCGCCGACCGGTCAACAGGTGGCGAACGCGGCGGTGCAGAGTGCGATTGCGCCGGCGGCGGTGGCCGCGCCTGTCGCCGTGAGCGGGCGCGTGAACAACGTGTCAGTCGTGACGGCGCCGGCGGCGGGCGCCGCGGCGGCGCCGGTCGCGCAATAGGTCGACTGACGCGGCGTTGCGAGCGAATTGCCCAAGATCCTGGGCTGTCCAACGCGTGTGTCAGCGCACGACAAAACGCTTCACAAGCGTCAGTTCTCCGGCCTTGCGCATCGGCACCTGCACCGTTTCGCTCATTTCGTTCGGCGTGCCCTCGTCGAAAATCGTCGACACCTGCGCAACAGTCATGTGCTGATCGGCTAGACCGCTGCCGTAGTAGTTCACGTAGACGAGCCATGTGCCGCGCGGCGGCGCGGCGCTCGAATAGATTTCCGGTCCGTAACCGGTAGTCACATCCACGTCCAGCGCCCCGCCATTGCGGGCGACGCGGTGCCCGTAGTACGTATGTTCGCCGTCGGGCGACACGACATGCAGGTCGAGGTCGGTGCCGTCCGTGTCCCATGACAGAACGACCCGCAATCGGACCGCCGTCTTGCCCGCGTACGCATCGTAGAACTGCACGCGCTTGCGGCTGCCGTCGCCGGTACGCACTTCCACGCCGTTAGTCCCGGCTCCAAAGGCATACGACCGTGAAAAATGGCCGTCATCGTCAATCCGCTGCGGCATCGGCGTACCGTTCACCACGAGCGTCGCGTCCGATGGGCCGTATTCTGCCTTCGGCGCGCGACGAATCTGTCCCGCGATCACCGCGTTGACGGACTGCCCTTCCGGTGTGGAGACGCGAACGGCCGGATATTGAACGTCCTGCGTATAGCGCGCCGAATCGCCGGATGTGCGGCGCCATCCATTCAACGGGGCGGAAAATTCGATGTCGGCGGCCTGCGCCGCTTTAGCGCAATCGAATGCCAAAGCCGCGACCAGCAATCGCGTAAACAGCATGCTCATTTCGCGCTCCTTTTCGTGTCCTGAAGTCAGAGCCGCGCGCTTTTCACGAGCACGAGATCGCCGATCTTGCGCAACGGCACGTCGATCGTTTCGCGCCGCTCGCTCGCGGTGTTCTCGTTGAACAGCAGCGTGAGGCGCGCAGTAATCACGTCCCGCTCGTGCGCGGCGGAATCGAAGTTGTAACCAGTCGCATCGAAGTTGCCCCAGTAGTTCAGGAAGAACAGCCACGTTCCGCGTTTTGGCGCCGCCGACGAGAAAATGCCGGGACCGGCGCCGTCGACGGAATCGACGTCGAAGCCACTGCCGTCTTCGAGCGTCGGGTGCGCAAAGAACGCGTGCAAGCCGTCCGGCGTCACGACATGCAAATCGACCTGCGCCTTCGGATCGTCCCAGGTCACGATGGCGCGCAGCTTCGCCTGTGGTTTGTTCTTGTCCGCCTCGTAAAACTGCGCCCGCTGACGCGTGCTGCCGTCGGCCGAAACGATTTCGATGCTGTTCGATCCTGCACCGAATGCCCAGGGTCGCGCGAAGGTGCCAGCATCGTCGGTGTAGAGCGGCGTCGGATTGCCGTTCACGACGAGCGTCGGCGGCTGTCGTGCGTGCGGATCGACGCGCCGCAACTGCCCTTCGATCAACGTACGAAAGCGCTGTGCGCCGCGGTCTATGGGCGGACGCGGGTACGCCGCCACATAGCGTTCTCCTTCGTTCGTCAGCCCGCTGTGCCGCCAGCCGTTGAACGCCGACGTGAGGCGAGCCAGCACGCCACCATCGTCGCCCGCCGCGAGCACGGCACGCGGCAACGCGACGGACACAGCGACGAGCGTCGCTGCAATCGTCCGCGATAGCAGCACTGGCCGCGTGCGCCCGACGTCCGCCAAAAAAGCGGTACCCGAAGGCTTGTCGCTGTCGGTTCGAACCTTCATTGTCATCAGTTCCCGGTCAGTATCAGAGCGCGCGCGGCCGTTTCGACGAAACGCTCGTCCTGACCGCGCGGATGGCCTGCAAAGGCGAGATGCAAATACTCGTGCGCGAGCGCGATACGGTCGTCGTCGGTTTTCAGGCCGTAAATGTATATGCGGTTGCGTTGGGAATCCGCATACGGTCGTCCGGCAGTAACCGCACATATCGCAGGAGGGTCGGGCATTTCATAACCGGCCTCGCCGTCGAGTCGCCGCGCCCATTTCGCTGACTGGCGCCTGAGCCAGCCGTCTGCGCCGGCCACCGGCACACAGTCGCTCGATAGCGAACTGCGGTACGACGTCAATGTCGCCTGCGGCCACGTACGCGCGAGGATCGCGTCGAACGTCATGCCGCGCCCAGCCGCTGCCTTCGCAGCCAGCCAGGCCATTTGTCCGGGCGCAGCCTCGTCACGGTGGTATTGAACCGACACCCCGCCAAGCACGAGGCCATCGGTGAAATTCGCTGCATCGCGCGCGGCCTGCTGCGGCTCATGCGCGAGAACGCGCTGCGTCGCGCTGCTGTCATCGATGCGCAGACAGCGACCTGCGCGCTCTGCGTGCTGCACGAGGTAGCTGCGCGCCGCGATGGCCAACGCCCGCGCGGCTTGCGGTTGCGACGTGTCGCCCTCACGCTCGACGACCCGCGCGACGTATTCGTTGAGGCCCATACGGCCGAAGATTCGTGGTCGCCCAGCGTCGATATTCACCGTCAGCTCCCCCCGGCCGCGGACGTCGAGCGAATTGCCGTTTTCGAACCGGATGCGGAACGCACCGCGAAGCGGTCCGGGCCGCGCCGGTCGTCCGGCTGGACCTGCACCAAGTACCTCGCGAATCGGGTAGCGGGTGAAGAAGTCGACGACGACGCAGGCAGAGTCATCGGGCACGTTGATTCGCGCGAGCAGCGGAGCGATGCGCGGAGCCATCGCTGAAAGGACCTCCACGCTGCTGCCGCGCCCGCCGATCCAGACCGGCGTGCCGTCGGCGAGCCAGCCAGCAGCGCCACCGATATGCGCGCGTGGCCGCGCCGGGTCGGACATCGTCCATGTCTTTACGCGTAGCAGGCTCCCGTACAGCGGGACTGTCCCCTGCCCGCGACCGCTCGTAATCACAGAGACGAGCGTGTTCGCCGCTTCGTCCCGCGCGCGCGGCGGCATCGCCTGCAGCGCGGCAAGGAGATCCGCGATGCGCACCCGCTGCTCGGGCGTGAGCGCGCGCAGATCGCGCAGCCATGCCGGCGCGTTGGCTGCGCTCCAGTATCGCGTCCAGTCCGCCGCGTTCAGATGCAGCCGTCTGGGATCGAAAAACAGTCCGCAAGACTGGACGAGCGCCCGGTCGCGATCGACGCGCCCACCGGTTATGCAGCAATAGACTTCGTCGGCATCCCCGCCAGTGCACGCGTAGTCGGGCGCGGAAATTCCTCTGTCGACCAGGTAACCGTAGACAAACAATTTCCACACACTACCGAGCGGCGTCTCGAGCGACGCCGGCAGTGGCTCGCCGTGAGAGCGCTGCCCGTCGCCGCCCGTCGCCCCGAGTTGCCACAGTCGCGCGTCGCCGCTTCGTATCCATGCGAAATTGAACGCGGCCGCTGTTGTCGGGAGGGCCTCCGCCTTTGTCGTCGGAACGGCGCCCCGCGCATCGATTGACAGGCAGGCAGCAGACGCGACGATCGAGACGAGTGCCGCGACGGTCGTGCCGAAGCGTCCCCATAGGCTCCCGCTTTGCGTTCGCGTCGCCCGCGCGGCGCTGGGCCGCGCCGCGGCGCTCCTGTCATGTGGTTCACGCATCGTTCCGGCCATCGTCACTGGATACGCAGCATCACGGACCGGTCACTGCGTCCCCCTTCGTACGCCTTGTCGTCCGGCTGATACATCCGGAAGAAACGCGCGGGCGGCATCGCAAATGTGCCGGGTAACGCGAAGCGAACCAGTTGACGAAGTGTCACTGGCCGATCCAGCAGCGGTACCGGCTGATGATAGGAAAGCTCGCCCATTTCCCAGGTTGCCGCACGCGCGAACGGCTGAGGTCCGCTGCCGCCTTCCGTCGGCACCGGCAAACCGTCGACATTGAGCCCCCAACTGGTCGCCTCCACCGAACCTCCTGGCGGCAACGGTATGTCGAGCAGACCGTAGCGCGTAACCGCCCCATTCTGCGGAGCCAGCGACACCTCGTCGACGTATAGCGAATTGGCGTCAATCGCGTCGCCTGACTTCACGAGGCGAGCGACGAACGATACACGGCCGCTTGCGTCGTCTTCGGCTGACTTCTTCGCATCGAGACGGTACAGACGTCGTTCGATCGCCACAGGCAACCGGCCCGGCTGCACTTCCCGGCTTCGGTACGACACCAGCGCGGTCACATCGGCGCTTGCTGCACCGACATCGAGTGAAGCCGGCAACGCTGAACCGGTCCACGTCCATGTTGCCACGCCGGTGGAGGTGGTCGTGCGCGTCCAGCCGGTGCCCTGTAATGCCGGCAGCGCAGTGGCAGTCTCACCGCCGAGTGATCTGCGCAGCCAAACGAGCGTGAGCGCGCGGTCCATCGTCGGATACGAAGCGCTGACCCGCGAGAGCACTGCAGCCGGATCGGTCGCAGCGGTTCGTGCGCCCGTCATGGCAAGCAGCGCGTCCGTGACCGGCGTCGAATCATTCGCCAGTGAAGCTCGGGCGCTTTCAGCGAGGCTCGCGAAATTCGGCGGCAACGCTGCATTTGTCAATTTCGCCGTGTACGCGGTCAGCAGAATCGCCATCTGAATGCCTTGCGGGGAATCAGGATGGACGAAAACCACACTGTCGCTCATGCGTGCTGTGGCGCGCCGCGCAGCCTGTTTCTGAGCGGTTCGCTCGTTCGCAAGCTCCCTTGCTACACCCGACACCGGTGTCGCAACCGGCAGGCCAATCTGCTGCAGCAACCACAATGCAACCGCCCGATGCAACAGCGGCTCCTTTGCCCCCACATCGCGATAGACATCCAACGCGCGCTGCCAGTTGCTCTCGGGCAGTGAAATGCCCAGCGTGCGGCTTGCCAGCCAGTCCGCGTAGTAAGCGTAAGCCGTGATCAGCGCACTACCGCCGGTCCAGTCGCCCCACCAGCCGAACACCCCGTTGACGCCCGCGAGCATCGCGAGCCGTTGACGCTGGCTGCGCAATCGGTCCTCGAGCTCTCGCGGTACCCTCGTGTCGCTGACGCGCGTCAGCGCATCGTAGGAAAGGGCGAGCGGGATCAGCCGGCTCGATGTCTGCTCCGCGCATCCATATGGATAACTGATCAAATCGTCAGCCACACGCGCAAACTGACTCGCGCTGCTCCCGAGAAGGCGTACGCGGACATCCTGCGCGTCAACTGGAAGCGTCAGCACATTCGAACTGCCGTTCAGCGCAACCGACAGTTCACGTTGCTCGAGCCAGGTCGATGCCTCGAGGCCGATCGGCGTTTGCAGCCGATCCACCGACCTGCCGTTCACGCTCACGCTCGCATCGACGACGCCAGTCGCGAGCGCCCCGCCGGGCAGCGATAGATAATTTGCCCCAGGCTTGAGCGTGACGTTGCGGCTGATGGCGAATCCACCGCCGTTCACCGTCCACTGGGCATCGACATTGGCCGTCCCCTGATTGAACGCGAGCATGTCGATCGCCGGCTGGTCCGCGCTCCGAAAGTGCGTCGGCCCGCTCCATTTCAGATAAAGCGCTTTGTCGGATCGAACATACGCGGTGCGCTGGCCGACGCTGCCGTCATCAGCGACAGCGCGCACGGTGACGCGCCAACGCGCGAGAGAGTCCGGCATCCGGAAGGTCATTTTGGCACGGCCAGATGCATCGGTGCGCAGATCCGGCTGCCACGCGGCCGTGTCGACGTCGTCGCGACGCGGACGCTCCAGCACCTTCACGCCACGCTGGTTGTAGCGATTGGCCTGTGTGCCGGCAGGTGTGCCACGTTCGGCGGCCAGCGCCAGGTCATACGTGATGAAGGACAGACTCGACGTCGTGCGCACGTTATTGCGACGCGGGTGATAGAAGAAGTCGACGATGCCCGGTGCGATCTCGGGTTGCAGCACGTAGACCATCTCGTCCACGACACTAACCGTCAGGCGCGTCGCCAGCGGCTTTCCCGCGAGCGCGCTCGTGATGTCGAGCGTCACCGTCTCGCCCGGGCCATAGACGGGCTTGTCGCTTTTCACGTCGAGATCAATCGACGGCTTCGTCACGACGATGCCCGCATTCTGGAACACGTACTGGCCATCCTTCACGTACAGCGCCGAAAACGTCATGTTCGGTGCGAAGTCGGGTTCCACCTTGATGCGCGCCTTCCACTGCGTAGGCGCGACCTGCTGCAAGCTCAACCAGTCCGCGCCGCGTGACAGCAGCGCGCGCCGTTCGACCCGGTCCCGCTCCAGTGTCAGCAACGCATCGTCCGTTGGCTGCGCGAACGTGATCAATGCCTCCGCAGTGTCTCCAATGCGGTAGCGCTCGCGGTCGAACACGATTTCGATGCTGCCCGGCAGCGCCTTCAGGCCGTCGCCGGCCACCCAGTGGCTTGTGGCGGCCAGCAGATTGCCGGCCTCGTCCTTCACGGACACCATGTACGAGCCCGCTTGTGCGAACGATATCGGGAAGGCCAACCCTTGACTGCCCTTTCCGTTGTTGCCTACAGCACCTTGCTCTCGCGTCTGCGATTCGAGTCGTACCCATTCCCACCTGGTTGGCTGATGGGAGGTCGCATCGAGGGGTCCGCCCGACTGCAACGTGAAATCCACACGCTCGCCTGGCTGCGAGAACGTCTTCGGCGCACTCAACCGATATGGTGTCGCGCCTCGTGCGATCAGCAATTCGCGCGTGACGCGCACACGATATGCGGCGCCATCCTGGGCAAGCAGGGTGAGCACGTACCGGCTCGGATCGACCGCGGCTGGCAGTGTCAATGCCGCGACGCCGTCGTTGTTGGTCTCCAGTTCCTGCTGGTCGAGTTCGACCGGAAAGAGGCCGGCATAATGCAGTTCCCCGTCGGCGATCGCAACACGCTGCGCGCGCAGCGTCACCGACACGCGGCCGTTGCGAACCGGCTTGCCATTCGGATAGCGCAATTCGATACGGCCTTTTGGCGGTTCGCCGGTCGCATAGTCGCGCTTGTCCATGACGAGATTGACGTCGAAATGTGGCTTCACATATTCGGCTACGCGGAAAGCAGAGCCATAGCTGTCCCCCCGGTAGTCGAACCGTATCGTGTAACCGCCTCCCGGCGCGGCGGATGGCAACGCAAAATCGGCGTCCCCGCCCGAGTCCGACCTGAACCGCACGGTGCGCGTTGCGATCGGTGCGCCGTTCGGATCGAGCACCTCGAGCTTGAGATCGGCGGGCGCTGCAGCAACGGACTCGTTCGCGCTGCGAAACGTCCTGCCGAGAAATTTCACGTGAACCGTGTCGCCCGCCCGATACATCGGACGATCCGTGACCGCATAAATCTTCGTGTTGTAGATCTCGCTGTCGTAATAGAAATTCTCCGAGACGAAGACGCCGCCCTCCGGATCGCGGCCAATCACGTAACTGCGTTCCGGCGACACATGCGACAGGGCGAGGGCACCATCGGCCCCGGTCGCGCCGCTCTGCAGCACACCGACGCCGTCTGTCCACATCACCTGTGCAGCAGTAACCGGCTTGCCGCTGTCGCGGCGTGCTGCCCAGACGAGCAGGCTACCCGATGCAGACTTCGCGACCGCCACGGTATCCGACACGAACAGCAGCGTGTGCGCGCGGTAATCGCCGATGATGGCCTCGACGAGATATAGCCCAGGTTGCTGACGCCCGACCGGAATCATGACGTTGCCCGGCGTCGCATCAATGAAGTTGCTGCTGCTGCCTGACAGATGCGTACCGGCCGGCGGCTCGATATTTTTGGCCTCCCAAATCGGGTAACGGAAACGGGCAATGACCTCATAGCCTCGCAACGGCGCAAAGCGGGACGACGGCTCGAATTGGGCAGGCTTTTGCGGCTGCGTGCCGAGGCTGAACTCCGGATGCGCATCGACAACCTTGCGGCGCGTCACGAAGGACAGTACTCGCTGCCATGCGCGGCGCGCGTCCGTCACCCAGCGATCCCAAAGCCAGGAAAGCGTGTTCGCGAGCCCTTCGCCACGATAGTTCGGCGCGACATTCAGGCGATGCAGGTTCTTCTGCGCTTTAAGGAATGCGAGTGGATCAGGTACCCGATAAACGACGATATCTGCACCGCCGTAGCCGCGCAAACGTTCGTCGTAATGGCGGCCCTGCGCTTCGAGGCGAACCTGCGCGATTTCGTTGCTGCCGTAGCTCGCATCGGATAGCAGGAAGAACGGCTGTCCAGTCGCCGCACGGCTGTCGTACTGGCTGGGTGCAGCCGCTCTCAACGTGGGATTGCTGTCGATGTCCCGCTGTATAGCCTGCGCATCCTGACTGGATTCCTGCGCGTGCACCGCCGTCAACGTCGATACGCCCGCAAAGATCACCGCAATCAGTGCACGAGCGATGCGCCGGTTCTTCATGGCGTCAGGAATACGAAACGAAATACGCCGACGAAATTCGGATTGCCATCGAGTGGCTGCCAGCGAGAATCTTTCCATTGCATCAGGTCCATAACGGCGACCGCGCGCAGACCATTGTCGGATTGCGTGACGGTTCCTGTGTGATAAGCGATGTAGCGGTCGAGCCAGATCATCAGATGCTGGTCGTCCCCCTGGTCGAAGAAAAGCAGATCGCCCGGCAACGCCAGATTGATGTCCCTCGACACAAAGCGGCTGTTGTGCTGGACGAGCGCGATGGCTGACGCGTAAGGACCGGCGCTGCCATCGACCCGGGTCCACCGACTGGCCAGCGTTCGTTGTGCGGCGTTCAGCTCGAGCTCGGGCGGCAGACGGCTCGTGCTGGTTTTGTCGTTCATTCCGTTGGCACGCAGCCAGCGAGCGTCGTGAATCTTGAACGCTTCGGCGGCTGCGAAACGCACGAGGCCCGCGCAATCGCGTTGCGTCCAGCGCGGCGTGGGGCCGCTTCGCAGTTGCTGATCGACGATGCGGACGAACCACTCGCGAAACACCGCCGATTGCCGCGTCGACAGCGAATCCGGCACGGTCACCGGGAAATTCGCCGGCAGCGCCCAGGCATCTGCGCCGGTCATGAGCGTACTTATCACCACGACCGACATGACGAACCTGCGGCGCGTCACAACCGGCCTCGCAACGATTCGGATGCCGCCTCGCGACTCGACGCGCGGCTCGCTATCAGGCATGCCAATGCCCGTGAAGCGGCGCGCCAACGACGATCGCAGTTTCACCGCGGCCCCATTGCCGATGACGCCACGAGCGGCGCCGCCGTTTCGGCGAACGGAGATTCGGCGCCGCGCAGCGCATCCGCTGCATTCGAGCTCGGTCGCTCAAAGTGCCAGTCGACCGGTACCCAAGCCGGGGAGAGCGGCAGCGACGCCGGCAGACTCAGCGAGACCGGCGGATATTTCGCGAACGCGTGAAGCTTCGGCAGCAAGTGGGTGCGCGCCGCATTCCGGAAAATCGCCTCCTCGTCGGACGGCAACGAGCGCCCTGCTTCACGTTCGATCAGCGCCGCAACGGTTTGCGGTGTGAAGACGGCGATGGTACGCGCGGTGCGTGCCGGATCGAGCGTGTCAGCCAGCGCCGGATAGCGTTTGTCGAGTACCGCGAGCGTGTCGTCGACCAGACGTTCATCGGGCGAGAACACCGCATAGCCGTGCGCTAATGCGAGCGTGACTGGAAAATATCGAGGCGTGGAAAGTTGCGCAGCGAACGGCGTCCCTGCACTATCGGCCGTGCCCGAGCGCGCGCTGACCGGACGCTGCCAGATCGTCCCAGCACGGACTTCACGGGTCGACACCGGCAAACGAGGATAGCCGTTTGCCGCGTCCGCGTCTGCCTTGGCTTCCTTCGCGCCGATCGACTGTTCGAACAGCTTGCCGAGCGCCGCCCTCACCTGTGCATCGTCTGGACGGTCCACCCCGCGTGCAACGCGTGCGACGAATACGGGCGCCATCAGTGTCGATTTGGCGTACCAGCAGACCATCGCCGGGCCGGCAAACGTCCGGCCGGCGGTCGCGGCCGCGCTCGGGTCCGTTTCGCCGATCTTGCCGAGCAGAGTCGACGCATCGCTCCAGTTCACTGGCAGGCTCGTACACGCTGCGGCGTTCGCGGGCATCGCGCGCCACAGGTCCGCACTGTCCCAGCGATCGGGCAGCCGGCCCGGATCAATCAATGCGGCCGTTCGCCAGCCGCTCGCACCCGCCGCATCGGACGCCGTGGGAGAGAATTCGAAGCGCAGCGCAACGATGCCGCCGAAGAACGCGCGATAGCCGAACGACAGATAGTCCACCGATATGACCACCCGATGCCCGTCGCGTAAGGGCTCTTCGTTTTCGGAGGGATCCGCTTTGTGAGCAGCGTCGTGGCCGTCTTCGAGCATTTTCGCGAGCTCGTCGGCCCGTGCGCGCAGTGGTTCACCATCCTCATTCAGCAGCAACCCGGGCTCGGACAGCACAACGAGACGATCGCCCTTCGCCGCGAACAGAACAGTGCGCCCGACCGCGAGCTTCAGCGCATAGACCGGCACGCCTCCCAGCAGCTTCGCTACCTCGGTTAGCTGCGTGTCCGCCGCCGCAACGTTGCCGATTCCCTGCATCAATTTCACGAGGCCATTGCGACGCATCGACAGGATCCAATAGCGAGGACGTCCGTCCGGCGAACGCCACATCTGCACGCGCGAAGGCTCGTCGAAAACGCGCCGCAATACCTCTTCGCGCCAGTCCAGTTGATGCTCGAACGCGAGACGCCGCAGCGCGCCGTCCGCAGAGAGGCGGGTGCTATTCGACTCGTAATAGTCGACAAAGTCCGCGGTAAGCAGCGTGCGCAACAGCGGCACGCCCAGCATGTCCCGCGGCAGTCGGGACAGTGCACTGCTGTCGATCACTACGTCGGGACGTTCTATGTCGATAGCCACCCCGTGGTTTTTCAGTGAGGCCTTGCCGCCGAACGGTCGCCAGATCGCCTGGACGCCAATCCCAGTGAGCACGACGAGCGCTACCAGCAACCAGGCAACTTTCCTGCGCGACATCTTCATTCGTATTGGCCCCGTAATTATCGGACGCAAGCGTACTGTCCAAACGGGTCCGTTCTAACTACCGATTCGCTGAATATGCGTAGTCCCTGGCGCCTGGTCAGTGGAACCGACCGTTTCGGCCGCATGTCGACGGCGACCTATTGAAGTGATTGCTGAATTATGTTTGCCCGGCCGAACAGCGGCGCAATCAGGGAGAACGCTGCGCGGCGAGTGATCTCGCTCACCCCTTCACTGTCTACTATCCGGTTGACCCCAGCCCAATGCGCGAGCGATCCGCGCATTGAGCGGCTTGCCGGCTGACCAGCGTCGGCGACTCCGCGCCAAAGAGGACCATGCAATGAACCCCGTCGGGCTCGTTGCGTGGCCATTCTGGGCCTGCTGCTGTTCGGTCTCGGACTATCGGTTTCGGTGATGCGCTTTCGTGAGCGCACCACGTCGGCCCGCGACGCGGACCCGACGAACCGGCTGCACAAACTGGTCCGCGCGCACGCCAACACCGCCGAATACGCGCCGTTTCTCGCACTGCTGTTTCTGTATTTCGGCGCGCGATCGCCGTCCGCGACGACCGTCCTGCTGATCGTCGCGGCCACAGCGTGTCGCTGTCTGCTCGTCGTCGCTCTCGCTTGCGTGGCCGTCGATGGCGAAGCCGAACCCCGCGCGGTTCGTCGGTGCGTCGGGACCTGCGCGACCGGGCTCGCGCTCTGCGGTACGTTGCTGCGCTGAAATCCGAAAGCGCCGCTCAGCTCGCCGCCGGCGCAACCGACGCGCCGACGATCCGATGACGCGCCAGCGCATCGGCCACGAACCCCGTAGCCTTCATCTGTTCGACGAACGCGCGCAACGCGTCGGCGGCGGCTTCGCCCCGGCTCTTCGGCACCCCCATCGCCTGCTGGATCACCATGAAGCGCTCGTCCAGCAAACGCAGCCCGTTCACCGTTTTCGCGTCCGCTTCGAGTTGCTGCTTCACGCCGGCCGCCACGTCCGCGTGCTGTTCGACGAACGTCTGCACGACCGTCGGCGACGTGGGCGCTCGCACGATCTGCGCGTGCTTCAGTTCGCGCGTCAGAAAGAGGTCGTACGCGCTGCCCTTGCCGACCACGACGCGGTGCTGCGCATGATCGACCGCCGCGTTCCAGCGGATCGGCGAATCTTCGCGCACGAGGTAGTAGCCCTCGATCAGCACATACGGCGCGGTGAACGCGATCTTCTCGCCGCGCAGCGGATCGATCGCGAAGAAGCCGAAGTCCGCCTGCTCGTCGGCGAGCGCCTGCACCGATTTGCCCGCCGCGTCGAACACGACGAGTTCGAGTTCGACGTTCAACTGCTTCGCGAACGCGCGCGCGAGATCGATCGATACGCCGACCGGCTCGCCCGTCACCGGGTCCTGGTTCGCGAGAATCGGATTGCCGAGATTGATCGACGCGCGTACCTTGCCCGTCGGCGTGAAGGATGACACCACCGCTTGATCGATTGCCATAGTCGCTCGCTTGATGGATTGGTGCTTCGGATAAACGGGAACCGTATGCGCTATCGTATGCGCGCACAAGGAACGCCGCAGCGCACATGGCCCACCGAGCCGTCGGTCGACCGGCAACCCGTGCGATCATCGCGCCTCGCGCCGAGCCCGAACACCTCAACCCGAACAAGCTTCGACCGCCATGTCCACCGTCCGCCAGATCGCCGACCTGCCCTGTCCCACCGGCCTGCCGCTGCTAGGCAACCTGCTGCAATTGTCGCCGCCGCGTCTGCATTTGATCCTCGAACGCTGGGCCGCCGAACTCGGCACGCCCTACCGTTTCCAGATCGGTCCGGTGCCGATCACGATCTGGACGGACACCGAACTGATCCAGTCGATCATGCGCGAGCGCCCGCACCGCTTCCGGCGCTATCAGCCGATCGAGACGGTGCTCGACGAAATGGGCTGCAACGGGCTCTTCTCGGCCGAGGGCCTCGCGTGGGAGCCGCAACGCCGGCTCGTGATGCAGGCGCTGTCGATCCCGAACATCAAGGCGTTTTATCCGACGCTCGCCGAAATCACCGAACGCCTGCGCCGCCGCTGGCTGCGCGCGGCCGAACGCGGCGCAACGGTCGAGATGACCGACGACCTGAAACGCTACACGGTGGACGTGACGAGCGCGCTCGCATTCGGCGAAGATCCGCGCACGCTGGAGCAGGAGCACGGCGCGATCCAGGAGCATCTCGAACGGATCCTGCCGGCGGTGATGGGCCGCATCAACGCGCTCTTTCCGTACTGGCGCTACGTGAAGCTGCCGCACGACCGCCGGCTCGACGAGTCGCTGAAGGAAGTGCACCGCTACGTGCGCGCGATGATGCAGCGCGCCCGCGAGCGCATGCGCGACGAGCCGTCGGACACGCCGCGCAATCTGCTCGAAGCGATGCTGGCCCAGCAGCAGCAACAGCCGCACGAAGGCCAGAATGGCGCGCCGATCAGCGACGACCAGATGGCCGCGAACGTGCTGACGCTGCTGCTCGCGGGCGAAGACACGACCGCCGATTCGATCGCGTGGACGCTGCCGTACCTCGCCGCCGACGGGTCGTTGCAGCAGCATCTCGGCGACGAGGCGCGCCGCGTGCTCGGCACGGCGCCGGTTTGTCCGGACTACGGCACGCTGAAAGACCTCGACTGGTTCGAGGCGATCTGCATCGAGGCGACGCGCTTGCGGCCCGTCGCGGCCGTGCATTCGTTCGAGCCGCTCGAAGACGAGTGCGTCGGCGACGTCGCGCTGCCGAAGGGCACGCGGATGTTCTTCGTCGCGCGGCCCGCGATGCTCGATGCAGCGAACTTCGCGAACCCGCACCTTTACGATCCGACGCGGTGGATGCGTCGTCACGACCGCGACGACAGCGAGGCGCACAACGTGCGCGCGTACCTGCAGTTCGGCGCGGGACCGCGCGTGTGTCCGGGCCGGCATCTCGCGACGGTCGAGATGCGGCTCGTGCTGTCGATGCTGATGAACGAATTCACGATCGAACTCGCCACGGACATCGCGAACATTCACGAGGTGTCGCAGTTCACGATGGTGCCGGACACGATGCCGGTGAAGCTCACGCCGCGACGCTAGGCGTCGCCCGGCGCACGTTCTTCGCGCTCTTCGCCGCTGCGTTCTTCGGCGTCGCGCATCTTTTTCAGCGCGTTCGGCGCGAGTCGCTGCGCGATGCCGCTCGCGAGCGCGTCGATCACCGTCAGATGCACGAGCCGCGCGACACCCGGCGCGTTCGCATCGGCCTGCGCCGGCACGCGCCACAGCAGCGGAATGTCGACGACCCACGCGAGCCGCGAGCCCGCGTTCGTCAGCGCGATCGTCGTCGCGCCGCGCTCTTTCGCGATCTGGATGCTTTCGTTCACTTCGACGCTGCGTCCCGATTGCGACACGGCGAACGCGACGTCGCCCGGCTCCATCATCCCCGCGTAAAGCCGCTGAAGATGCGCGTCGACGAATGCGCTCGCCGCAATGTCGAGGCGCAGCATCCTGAGCGCCGCATCCTGCGCGACGAGCCCCGAGCCCGCGCCGACGCCGAAGAACACCACGCGCCGCGCGCTGCCGATCGCGGCGATCGCCGCCTCGACGACCGCCGGATCGAGCGACGCGCGCGCATGCGAGATCGCCTGCACGGCGGCGTCCGCGACCTTGTCGAGCAGCGTGTCGATGCGGTCGTCGCTCGCGATTTCCGCGAACGCATAGGGCACGCCGCCCGCCGCGCTCTGCGCGAGCTGCATCTTGAAGTCGCGCAGTCCGTGCGCGCCGACCGCGCGGCAAAACCGCGTGACCGACGGTTCGGACACGTCGGCGCGCAGCGCCAGCTCGGTGATGCTCGCACGCATCGCGAAGTCGACGTCGCCGAGCACCATCTCGGCGACCTTGCGCTCGGCGGGCCGCAGCGACTCGGCGACGTTGCGGATGTGATGGATCAGATTGGCAACCGGCAAGCTGGTTTTCCCGTTGTTTCCTGTGGCATGCATCGTTGCTGCGAATGCACGAACGCGCTCATTCGAGCCGCTTGCCGCTGTCGGTATCGAACAGATGCAGGCATGCGGCCGGCAGGCCGAGCGTCATCCGCTGACCCGGCTCGATCGCCGGCCGCTCGCGGGTGGTCACGCACCACGATTCGCCGCCGATCTTGCCATACAGATGCGTTTCTGCGCCCGTCGGCTCGATCACGTCGACCGCGAACGGCACGTCGCCCGACACGACGATGTGCTCCGGCCGGATGCCGAGCGTCACGCGCGCGCCGGCGGGCGCGGCGCCTTCGGGCAGCGGAATGCGCGTGCTGTCCGGCAGCACGAGCGCGAGACCGCGCGCGTCGGCGATCACTTCGCCCGCGGCGAAGTTCATCGACGGCGAACCGAGGAAGCTCGCGACGAACAGATTGCCCGGCCGGTCGTACAGTTCGAGCGGCTTGCCGATCTGCTCGATGCGGCCCGCGTTCATCACGACGATGCGATCGGCCATCGTCATCGCTTCGATCTGGTCGTGCGTCACGTAGACAACCGTGTTGCGCAGCCGCTGATGCAGCGCCTTGATTTCGGTGCGCATCTGCACGCGCAGTTTCGCGTCGAGGTTGGACAGCGGCTCGTCGAACAGGAACAGCGCCGGTTCGCGCACGACCGCGCGCCCCATCGCCACCCGCTGCCGCTGGCCACCGGACAGCGCGCGCGGCAGCCGGTCGAGATAGCTCGACAGGTTCAGCATCTTCGCGGCCGCCTCGATGCGCGGCCGGAACCGCTCGCGGCTTTCCTTGCGGATGCGCGGGCCGAACGCGATGTTGTCGTACACCGACAGGTGCGGATAGAGCGCGTAGCTCTGGAACACCATCGACACGTTGCGCTGCTGCGGCGGCAATGCGTTCGCGAGCGTGCCGCCGATCGTCAGGTCGCCGCCGCTGATCTCTTCGAGACCGGCGATCATCCGCATCAACGTGGTCTTGCCGCAGCCCGACGGGCCAACGAGCACGACGAACTCGCCGTCCTCGATGTCGAGGTCGACGCCGTGCACGACCTGGGTGTCGCCATAGCGCTTGAAAATGCCGTTCAGTTGTACCGCTGCCATGCTGTCCTCGTTAGCCGCGTCGCGGCTTCAGTTGCCTGCATCCTACAGTTCGCGCCCGCGTTTTACAGCGTGTCGAGCGTGAGTTCGTTCGCCATCAGCCGGTTGCCCGCCATCAGCCCGGCGTCCACCGGCAACGCGACGCCGGTGATCACGCGCGCCATCGGCGACGCGAGAAACTGCACCGCGTCGGCGATGTCGTCGGGCGTCGCGACGTCGCCGAGCGGATACCACTTCTTCAGCTGCTCGAAGATATCCGGCTGACGCGCGACACGCGCCTGCCACGCGGGCGTCTTCACGGTGCCCGGGCACACGATGTTCGCGCGGATGCCGTACTGCCCCAGTTCGACCGCGAGCGCTTTCGTATAGCTGACAAGCCCCGCCTTCGCGGCGCTGTACGCCGGATGTCCGAGCATCGTCAGTCCGTTCACCGAACCGATCAGCACCAGCACGCCGCGTTTTCGCTCGATCATCGACGCGCGCACGGCCTCGACCGTGTAGTACGTGCCGTTCAGATTCAGCTCGACGTCGCGCCGCCACGCGGCCGCGTCGGTATGCGCGAGCGTCGTGCCGAGCGCGCCGCCCGCGTTCGCGACCGCCACGTCCACCGGGCCGCGTGCCGCCACCGCGCGCGCGACGGCGTCGTGCACGGCCGCCGCGTCGCTGACGTCCGCGACGAGCGGTTCGACGCGCGCGCGGCCGAGTTGCGCCGCGAGCGCGTCGACGCCCGCCGCGTCCCGGTCGAGCGCGAGCACGGTGTCGCCCGCGTCGGCGAACCGCTTGCAAAGCGCGCCGCCGATCCCGCCGCACGCGCCCGTCACCAGCACTACCCGGCCCATGTCCGTTCCCTCGCGCTCAAGAAGCGCGCCGCGATTTTCCCGTCGGCGCGCTGTAAATTTCCAACATCGGTACCGGGGCCGCTGCGCCGCGCGTACCGGTGACATCCGGTGCGCCAGTGGCGGCGATGCATGAAATACCCCCAGTTTTATCGCATGTTAGGCAAAACCCGCAAACAAAAACAATATCGGGATTCCCAGGTGACAAGGTTTTTTTCGTCATGTAGGATTTTTTCAAACAACCCCAACCCGGCAGCCGGGGCGACGGCGGCGGACCAACCACCAGGAGAGACAACAATGGCGTTCCAGGCACGTGCATTCAGTGCGGCAGGCAAACTCGCCGCCGCACTCGCGTTCGCAGGCATCGCGATGGCGGCGCACGCGGACACGATCCGCGTGACCGTCGCGCACTACAGCGATGCGACCGCACCCTACTTCGAAAAGATGGCGAAGCAGTTCGAGGCGGCCAATCCCGGCACGACGGTGAAGATCGAGGACGTCAACTGGGACACGCTGCAGCAGAAGCTGCAGACGGACATCTCCGGCGGCGCGAACGCCGACCTCGCGATCGTCGGCACGCGCTGGCTGCTCGATTTCGTGAAGGACGACATCGCCGAGCCGCTGGACGGCTACATGGATGCAAACTTCAAGGCCCGTTTCATCGGACCGTTCCTCGCGCCGAGCCAGATCGGCGGCAAGACTTACGGACTCCCGATCGCTGCATCCGCGCGCGCGCTGTACTACAACAAGGATATGCTCGCGTCGGTCGGCTATCCGAACGGCCCGAAGTCGTGGAATGACGTGATCGACGCGTCGAAGAAGCTGAAGGCAAAGGGTGTCGCCGGCTTCGGCCTGCAAGGCAAGGAAATCGAAACCGACGTCTACTATTACTATGCGCTGTGGACGAACGGCGGCGACGTGATCGGCAAGGACCACAAGGCCGCGTTCAACTCGCCGGCCGGCATCAAGGCCGCGACGCTGTACAAGACGATGATCGACGAGGGTCTGACGCAGCCGGGCGTCACCGGCTACAGCCGCGAGGACGTGCAGAACCTGTTCAAGCAGGGCCGCGTCGCGATGGTGATTTCCGCGCCGTTCCTCGCGAAGCAGATCAAGAAGGAAGCGCCGAACCTGAAGTACGGCATCGATCCGGTGCCGGTCGGCACGAACGCCGCGACGTACGCGGTGACCGACTCGATCATGATGTTCAAGAACTCGAAGTCGAAGAAGACCGCGTGGAAATTCCTCGACTACCTGTTCACGAAGGAGCCGCGCGTCCAGTTCACGAGCACCGAGGGCTTCCTGCCGACGACGAAGGCCGAGGCGGCCGACCCGGTGTTCAACGATCCGGACACGAAGGCGTTCATCGCGCTGTTGCCGACCGCGCACTTCGCGCCGACGGTGACCGGCTGGGAAGACACCGCGAAGGCCGTGACGAACGGGATGCAGGCGATCTACCTCGGCAAGGCGAAGCCGGCTGACGCGCTGAACCAGGCGGCCGCCGAGGCGAACAAGTCGCTCGGCCAGTAAGGCGTCCGACTGCGGCCGGCGCGCGCCACCCCCGTCAGGGCGAGA